>CAZZBM010000001.1:178336-745960 GCA_964652255.1 uncultured bacterium | reverse complement strand
CTGGGCCGTGTCTCAGTCCCAGTGTGACCGATCATCCTCTCAGACCGGTTAGGTATCGTAGCCTTGGTGAGCCATTACCTCACCAACTAGCTAATACCCCGCAAGCCCCTCCATCGGCGATAAATCTTTCTCCATAAGTTTTCAATACTCATGGACTTATGCGGTATTAGCAAAGATTTCTCCTTGTTATTCCCCACCAAAGGACAGGTCACCCACGTGTTACTCACCCGTGCGCCACTCGTCAGCCATTGAATTGCTTCAATGCTGTTACCGTTCGACTTGCATGTATTAAGCGTGCCGCCAGCGTTCGTTCTGAGCCAGGATCAAACTCTTCAAGTTTGTCATATAATTGACTCAAATTTACATTTTGTTGTTTGTTGTTTTTTTACTCAAAAAACTGACAGACAGGTTCTTATCTTTTTTCTAGGCACATATTGCTATGTGCTAACTCTTTTTTACTTGTTTCAAATACTTGTTCTTGCGATCAAGTTTTCCCTTTATAAGAGATGTGATGAGAGTCGTCAAGAAGTTTTTTAAAAAAAAATTAATTTTTTTTTAATTCAAAAAGATTCTTGGAACAAGCTTCTAGTAAACGATTTTCAAGACTTTTAATTTCTTCACTTGTATAAGTTTTTCCTTCATTTTTAAAAAAAACTCTTAAAGTTACAGCATATTTTTCTTCAGCTAAAGGGTATTTGATCAATAATCTTACTTTTTCAATCTCTTTTTTAAATTCCTTCTCCAAAAATTCAACGATAGAAGGATCTTGATCTCTCTGAATAAGAGTAAAATCAAAATGTACTTGAGGAGTGTGTGGAAAAGCCTTAAAGCTTATGAACTTACTAGCAACCCAGTCTTCTAAGTTCATTTCTAAATAAGTGGCAAAACCTTTGATTTTTTTCTTTCTTAAAAAAGAAGGTTTTAAAGAAAAAAGTGAACCTTTTTCTTTCCCAGCAATAAGAATTTTTACCTCTTGATGCTTATAATCATCCACCTCTTTGTTTTCTTTTAAAATATAAGGTTTTCTTAAAAAAGTTAACAGATTTTCTAAAACAGATAAAGATGTTAAAAAAGTTTTTTCTTCTTCATGAAACATCATGAATCCTAAATGCTCTTGCTCATTATCTTGATTGTACACTTTACCAATTTCAAAAAATTGAAAAAAATTTTCTTGCTTTGCATTAAGATCTAAGGCTTTTAGGTGACTGACGAGTAGATTTTCTCTTAAAAATTCAGCCTCTTTAGAAACAGGATTTAAAGTTTTTACACTCTTTTCAAGAGACAATTCTTGAACTCTTTCTTTGGAAACAAAGCTTGGTGTTAAAATATCATAAGCACGAGCATGATGAACCAAAAAAGAACGTATTTGTTTCTTTAAAAGATAAAGATCTGAAAACTTTTCAGGTTTTAAAATAGATTTTAAAGGAGAACTTGTAATATTATTATATCCATAATGCCTAGCAAACTCTTCTACAAGATCAATCTCGTGAGTAATATCTTTAGTTGCACGAAAACTTGGAACCTTAACTCTGTCCTTTTGAACTTCAAAACCTAAAGATGAAAAAATATGATTTAATAATTTTTCTTCAATTTTAATTCCTAATTTGGATTCAAAAAATTCTTTTTTAAAAGGAAGATAAAGATCTTCTTTTTTTTCTTCATAAGCACAAACAACTTCAATATGAGCTTTTGGAAACCAATCTTTTAAAATTTTTTCTAAATCCTGAAGAACATAATGAGCCCATCTTGAATCCTGAGCTTTTTCAAATCTTGTAGAAGCTTCAGTTCTAAGATGATGATAAGAAGATGTTTTTCTAATAGAAGAAGCATCCCAATTAGCCACTTCAATAAATAAAGATTTTGTTTCATCCGAAATTGAACTTTTTTTACCACCTTTAATACCAGATAAAATCAAAGGTTTTTCATCTACTAAAATCGTTTCAAAACCTTCTAATGTTTTAACTTCACCATCCATCAACTCAATAGTTTCACCTCTTTGAGCCTTTCTCACTTCTAAGGGAAATTTTAACTCTTTTTGATCAAAGA
This sequence comes from uncultured bacterium, assembly GCA_964652255.1. Classification (GTDB taxonomy): domain Bacteria; phylum Bdellovibrionota; class Bacteriovoracia; order Bacteriovoracales; family CAZZBM01; genus CAZZBM01. Next base: position 743,914 of record CAZZBM010000001.1, on the reverse strand, counting down.
AATGAATAGGTAATCCCCAATGAAATAAAATATAATTAGATAAATCAACAAGATTGTTATGACTTTTTTGACCTAAATTTTCTAAGCTTTTTTTTAACCACAAAGGACTCTCTTCATTACGAACACCTTCAACTTTTATGCCGTAAAAAGCTAAACAATCCTTATCAGAAATTTTCACTAAAGAAGATTTTTTTTCTTGAACAAAAACTACTTTTTCTTCTTTAAATTCAAGATTAAAAACTAAAGCTAATTCTCTAGCAAAACCATAATGACCCCATAAATCAGGTCTATGAGTAATAGATTTATTATCAATATGAAGCAAATAATCTATTTCATGAGAAAAAATTTGATTTAATGTTTGACCAAAGTATTTTTTATCTAATCTCATCACCCCATCTTCATCACCATGAAGTCTTAACTCTTTAGCTGAACAAAGCATTCCTTCAGATAAAATTCCTCTAATTTTTTTTGCCTCTAAAGTAAAATCAGGTAATCTCACCCCAGTTTTAGCATAAGGAACACAATCATGTTGTTTGAGAGTTAAATCTCCACACACTAAAGTTTTTTGTCCTTCTCTTGTTTGAATAGTCACTAGTCTTAATTGATCAGCTTGTGGATGAGATTCAAAAGCAAGAATTTCCACCACTTCAACTTCATACAAATAATCTTTAACTGAAATCACTTCTTCCACTTCAGCAATTCTTGTACTGACTAAAGATTGAAAATCTTTTATATTTTCAATCCTTTCAGGTAAATTAATAATTTTTTTTAACCATTGATATGAATAAATCATCTTCTTATCCTAAAATTGTTTTAAAAAACGTAGATCACCTGAATAAATTAATCTAATATCAGGGATTTTATATTTCATCATCACCAATCGATCTAAACCTAAACCAAAAGCAAATCCACTATATTCTTTTTTGATTTTTCCATACTCTAAAACTTTTGGATGAACGAGACCACAAGGAAGTGTTTCAACCCAACCTGTTTGTTTACACACAGAACAACCACCACCATTACAAAGACTACACTCGACATCAATTTCAAAACCAGGTTCAACAAAAGGAAAAAAACCTGGTCGAACTCTATAAGTTATTTTTTTTTGAAAAATTTCTTCTAACAGAATCTCTGTCATAGATAAAAGATGTCCTACATGAATATTCTCATCAATTAAAAGACCTTCCATTTGATAAAAAGAGATCTCATGAGAAGCATCTACTCTTTCATTTCTAAAAACTCTTCCTGGAGAAATTCCTCTTAAAGGAGCTCCAAAACTTTCCATAGCTCTAACTTGAGTATTACTTGTATGAGTTCTTAAAACAGTGTTTTCATCAATCCAAAAAGTATCCTGACTATCTCTAGCTGGATGATCATCAGGAATATTTAAAGCTGTGAAATTATAAAATTCTTTCTCTATATGTGGCCCTGTTAAAATTTTAAATCCCATAGAATGAAATAAGATTTCTAATTCTTCTCTTACTTGAGTTAAAGGATGAAATCCACCTTGATATTCTTCTTTTAAAAAATAGCTTTTTTTAAAAGCTAAAAATTCTTTTTGTTTTTCTTCCAATAAAGCATCTTTTTCTAGTAAAAATTCTTCGTTTTTTTCTTCAAAAAGTTGTTCTAATTCCTGTTTTAACTTTTGTAATTTTGGCCCTTGAATTTTCTTTTCTTCAAGCAGCATAGCTTTCATTTTTTCAAATTCTTGAGAAATTTTTTGAAAAGTCTTAGATTTGATTTCAGCTAAATGAGCTAAATCCTTACAAGATTTTAACTCCTTTATTGTTTCTTCATAAAGAGTCATAGGCTAGACTATAGCTATTTTTAGCAATGATCACAAGAGTCTATTTCACAAAGAACCTTGTCTAAAAGCTCTTCCAAATTAGATTGACTTGAATCTAATTCTAAAGCCCCCTTTGGAATCACCAAAGGAGCAAGACTTCTTTGTTGATCTTGCTCATCCCTTAATTTCAAAGCTTGTCTGACTTTTTCTACGTCTTCTTTAATTTCCAGAGCTCTTCTTTGAGCTCTTATCTCTAAATCTGCTGTTAAAAAAATCTTAAGATCAGCATCAGGAAAGACAACACTTCCCATATCTCTTCCTTCAGCTACCAAAGAATGATCTTTAGCAAAATTTCTTTGTTTTTCATTAACAAAATCTCTAACTTCACTGTTTTGTGATAATAAAGATGCTTTTTGTGCTACCTCTAATGACCTTAACTTAGAAGTAAAATCTTGATTCTGATAAAAAATCCTAGACTCATGATCAATAACTTTATATTCAAAATCAACTAAGCCTAGATAAGCAACAGCTCGATAAATCAAACCGGAATCTAATAAAACATAGCTCATTCTTTTAGCGATAGCTTTAGCTAGAGTTGTTTTACCACTTCCCGAAGGACCATCAATGGTAATAATCATCATTTGTCTTTAAAAGATTTTTTTATCTTTTACAAGAGTATGCTAAAATGAATTTCTATGAACTTCATTTTTTTTTATCTTCAAGCTAATTGTACAGACACAGATATTGCGTGCCAAAAAAGTGCTTTATTACAAGAATATAAACTTGATGTATCAGCCTTTCAGCAAGCTTTTCCTAATATTCAAAATAAGATTGTCACAGGAGCTCTTATTGCTAGTTGTGCTGCAACAGTTTATCATTACTCAAAAAAACCTTGTTTAAGTATTGCCTATGGTGCCACTTTTGCAGGATGTCTGAGTATTACCCTTGGTGAAATCATTGAATACTTAAAATATCAAAATCAACTAAAAAAACTAAAAGAAAATTTAGAAAAAAAATTTAATAATGATCAAAAAAAAGAAGAATCTTTTAGACTTCAAGCTTTAAAATCAGCCATTGCTAGTGAAGAACTCACAAAAAAATATTTTAAGAATAAAATAATTTATTATATTGTAGCTGGTGCCTTATTTGTAACAGCTACCATTGCTCCTTTAGTGGAACCAATCAATGAACCCTCTAGAGTTTGTTCTGGTGTTCAAACAAGTCCTTCTGCCATCTCTTCAACATTTTTTTTACTTCCTTACGCTTTTGCTCAAAACAATGATTTTTTTTCAACCATAGGGAGTATTTCTTCTATGATGAACCTTTTTAAAATAAAAAATATTTTTCCAGCACAAGAAAAATTGAGTAAATTATCAGCTAATAGTAGTGGAACCAGAACTGCTTTTGCTGGTGCTCAAACAGCAGCAACAACCATGTCCATTTTAGCCTTTAATCAACTAAAAAATCAGGCTCAAAATCGTCAAGAAATTTATTTAGAACAAGTCCAATATTTAGCTCAAGAACAAGGATTAAGTCTTTGCAACAATCTTCCTTGTGATTTAACTCAAGAAAACATTCCTGGACTACCTAAGATCACAGATAGTGATTTAAATTCTGTTTCCCCTTCTTTAAAAGAAGGGACAAGAAAACTTCTCAATCAAGAAACTCCTCCTGAATCAGTCAATTTAGATCCTTTTTTAGCTACCTATAATAAAGAGGCGGAATCTTTTAAAAAATCTATTAATCCTGAAACCCAAAAAGTTTTTCAAGACTATCCTGAATCTCCTTCATTTTCACCCATCACACAAATTTCTAGTGATTTTACTAATATGAATTTTAATTCTAATCCTGAGAAAGAAATTAGTAGAGAAATCAGCTCATCACCTTCTTCTCCAAAAAAGAACTTAACCCTACCTACCAAAGGAGCTAAGCCTCAAACTCTATTTCATCAAATAGAAGCAAGACATCAAAAACAATTCTTTCAAAAAGGAACTACAAAGCGTTAAAATCACTTATTAAGCGAGACCACGCTTGTTCAAAAAATAAATCTTCATTTGCATAATCTTTTGGATCAATTACCTCACCAAAATGAATTTTTACATTTATAGGGTCATTCCTCCAAGCTAATTTCATTTTATTTGTTCCTTTCAAAGTTACAGGAACTACACCAATATTTTCTCTATAAACCAAGTCAAATAAACTTCTTTTTACAAAAGAAATTGAAGTAGGTTGATCTCCTTGCTTTCTTGTTCCTTCGGGATAAAAATGTACTGAAAAACCTTCTCTTAAAGTTTTCATGACACCCTCTTTTGCTCCTTCCCTAGAAGCTATATTGTAACGACTAACTGGAATAGATCCTGCTACTTTTGTCATAAAACCAAAAAAAGGGATTCTGCTAAGTTCTTCTTTCATAAGAACAGGAATAGGGAGATAAGCTCCTACTAAAATAATATCTAAAAAACTTTGATGATTAGAATAAAAAAGATATCTTCCTTGAGGTTTAAGACCTGAGAAATCAGCTTTCACCCTTAAAAAGACTAACAATAAATGAAAAAGTTTTTCCCAAAAAGGGTGAACTAAAGCAAAGGCTTTTTTCTTTTCTAAGAAAAATCCGATACAACTCAGAATCAACATGAAGATAAATAAGATTAAAATGAGTATAATTAAAAATATTTGTCTAAAAAATAAAAACATATTATTGTTTTTTTCAGGAGGAAAAAATCTTGTCAACTAAATTATTCCCTCTGTGGATTGCTTTTAATATAACACTGCTTACTCTAGGACTCATTTTTTTCCTTTATTTTCTTCTTCAATTAAGACAAAAAATTCTTCTTAAAGAAAAAATGATTTTTTTAAAACCTTCATCCCCTCAAGGAGCTTTTGCTTTAGCTCTTGCTTTTACTGAAGAAGCTTTTTTTCATGCTTTAAAAATTTCTATTTTAAGCCATAAAGATAAAGATCTTTATTATACTTTTCCTGTCAAAGATGAATCTTTTTGTCTTGAAATTCCTTTTCAAGAAGAAGAAATCAAATTCATTGATTTTCTAAAAAAAAATCCCACTGAAATTATTCTGTTTCAATTTGAATCTACCGGTCCTCATTTCTTCAAATTTGAATATAATGCTAAAAAACTTCTTCAAAACATGATGAAAGCAAAAATTACTTGTGAAGAATATGAAGAAAAATATTTACTCTCAGATACTCCTTCATATAATCGCCCTATTCAAAAATTTATCAATGAAGTCCCTGTTGAAAAAAGATCTTATCTTGTCCTTGAATCTCATCCTAAGTTAAAAAATCTTTTTCAAAATCAACAAAATACTATAACTCAAAACACCCCTCAAATAGAAAATTTTAAGGTTCAAAAAGTATGGATTGAGCCAGGTTGTATTGTTTGCAACGCTTGTGAAAACATTATTCCAGAAGTTTTTGATGTAAAACCACCCACTTGTGTCATTAAAGACAATGCTCCCTTAGAAAATGGAATAAAAATTGAAGAAGCAGCTGAGGCTTGTCCTGTTAATGTGATAAAATTTATAAAATGATTGAATTATACACAGATGGAGCTTGTCGAGGTAATCCAGGCCCAGGATCTTATGCTTTTATAGCTTTTAAAAATAAAAAAATTATTTTTAAAGATGGTGGATTTAAAGAAAAAACCACTAATAATGAGATGGAATTAACAGCTATTTTAGAGGGTTTAAAAAAATGTAATTTTAAAGATTCAATTCTTTTATTTTCTGATTCAAATTATGCTGTTCAAGGGATTAATCATTGGAGGTTTAATTGGAAAAAAAATAATTGGCTAAAAAGTGATAAAAAACCAGTTCTTAATAAGAAAATTTGGCAAGAACTAGATGAACTCATTGATCAATTTCAAGATTTAAAAATTAAATGGATCAAAGGACATCATGAATCATTAGAAAATAATCTAGTTGACGAATTAGCCAATAAAATTTTAGATAAAAAATATTTATTATAATGTTTTTGTGGTAAAGACATTATAAAAATAATGAAAAGTATTTTTTTCTGATCTTCTTTTTTTATCTATATCTTTTTCATTGGAATTTTTAACATAAAATTCTTCATAAATAAATTCTCTTTGAAAAGGATTATGAATATAAGCATATAAAAAAACTAAAGATTGCAAAAAATGATCAGAATTTTTGTTTTTTATTTCTTTTAATCTTTTATATTTTTTTAATAATCTATTTATCCAGTTCGCAGCATCATCACCTTCTTGATCTTTTAAAAAGAGTTCAATTTCAACCAAATAATTCTCTAAATTAGATAAATTTTTATTATTGTTCAAATAAAAAGAAATATAACTCATATAATCCCAATCATTTAAACCTATATGTTTTCTACTTGAATTTTTAGACTCTATTCTTGTATTTAAAAAATTTTTTTTAACAAAAGAACTTTTCATGTAGTCAAATGAAAAATTTTTTTTAGAATATTCTATGTTTTGTTTATAGTCTTTTTCATCTTTTAATAACATCCTTTGTGGTACTAAAACATTATCTTGTAAAAAAAATTTATCTTTTTTATCTAAATAAATACTATGAAAAAGATAAAAAGGGATTAAAGACAATAAATAATCTCTATCTCCACCAATTGTTAAATAAATTTTAATATATTGTTCAATCCTTTCTAAAACAGTTAAAAAAGGAAAAAAATCACCCTTATGAAATAAATGTATATTTCTATAAGAATAATCATGAATTTCTTTAAAATAGTTACCTTTTAAATTATTCAAAGGATTATGAATATTACTAGTTAAAACATGAAAACCACCAAACTGATACTGTCTAAAGTGTTCAACAAGATCTTCAAATAAATCAGCAGGCTTTCTAATCTTTCTTGAATTATTTTCTTTGTACATAGTTGCTGTATTAGCCAAAACAAAATCAGGAGAATCTTCATATTCTATAGATAAATTTGACTCAAAATATTTTTTTAATAATGCTTCATCTCCTTTAAAATTTTTTAAAGCTGTTTCAAGATAATCTTTCCATTTTAAATGAATATTATAAAAAAAATTCTCTACATAGAAAAAAATATTAAATTCATCATATTCTTGATTTGAGAGTTGAATATTTTCAGAATAATACTGCCAATGTTCTTTAAAACTTCCATCATCTAATATTTCTTTTAAATATCTATCCTCATACTTGTTTTTTTTTTCTACTTCTGACAATTTTTCTTTATTTTTTAACTTTTTTTCTTTAATTAATTCAAATTTTAAATTATAAAAAAACAAAGACCAAGCAACATCATAGCTAATGCTATATAATTTACTTCTATTCTTAAAAAAATGAATAAAAATCTTAAATTCTTTTTCATTAAAATCATTTAATTTAAATTTATTTTTAATTTCATTAACAACATTTCTTTTATATTCATCTAATGATCGAACTGATTTAAGGTTCAAAACATTTATAAATTTTTCCATTTCTTTTTGATTTTTTTCAGAAAACTTTTCAAATGATGAAAAAATATCTTTATGTGTCATACCATAACTTGATCTTATGATCTTTAAATTAAGTATTGTTTTTTTCAACCACGTTCCCAATCCGTTTACAACAGATTGATGATTAGGTTGTCTTTGATAATGAAAACCTCCTATTTTTTCATCAGTACTTCTACTATAAAGATGATAATAAAGTGTTTTATTATAGCATAAAAATTCTAAACTAGATTGAGAAAAAAAAGATTTTAAAATAAGTTTATCAGATTGATCATGTAATACTGAATCTGTTTTAGTCTTAGGCATTTTAAAACTTGGATCAAACTCAGATGTAAATTGATCAATTTGGCAACCAGCAAAAATACTAGTACTTGCTAATCCAAGTAGTGCTATTTTTTTGCAAAATTCTCTTCTAGTAAGAGCTTGTACATCAAAAATTAAGATGAAAAATAAATTTAACATTTTTGATCATTAAAAAATTTAATGAATTTCGTCAAGAACACTTACTACAAAAACCAAAAAACTCTATTTTATGTTCTAGTTGAGTATATCCTTTTTTTAGAAGATCTTCTTCTATTTTTTCAGCAAAGCAGTCATCTAAATGTTCTATTTTTAAACATTTTCTACAAAGAATATGATGATGATGTTCTTGATGATAAATCTCAAAATAAGAAGCTTTTTCATTAAGGGTAAAAGATTGAAGAATCTTTTTTTCCTCAAATAAATTTAGTGTTCTATAAATTGTAGCTTCATCACACTGAAAATCTTTTAATTTTTTTCTAATTTCTTGCAAAGTCATAGGTTTTTTATATTTTAAAAAAATTTCTAAAATTTTTTCTCTAGAAAGAGTTTTTAATATTTTTTTTTCTTTAAAAATTTTTTCTATCTCTGCTTTCATTTTTTTAAAAATTTACATAAGATAAAAAAATATGACAAGTATTTTTAAATCAGCCATTAAAGATCATTTAAACCCTATTGAAGATTTACTCAGCAATGAAGAAATTTCAGAGATTATGATCAATAACTATGAAGAAATCTTTATAGAAAAAAAAGGACTCCTTAGCTTAACGAATCAGAAATTTCCAGATGAAGAAAGCCTTTTAGCTGCCTTAAGAGCTATTGCTCAATTTGTAGGAAAAGATTTTTCTCTAGAATCTCCTGTTTTAGATGCTAGACTCCCTTCTGGAGAAAGAATTCATGCTATTTTACCTCCTGTAGCAAAAAAAGGTCTCACTGTTACAATTAGAAAACCTAAAAAAGAAAAAGTTAGTCTCAAAGATCTTATACATTCGGGAGCACTTTCTGAAATCGCTGCAAAATTTTTAGACTGCTGTCTTTATCTCAGTAAAAATATTCTTATTTCAGGGGGAACTGGTTCAGGAAAAACAACTATTCTTAATATTTTAGCTTCAAGAATTCCAAAAGGAGAGAGACTAGTTTCTATAGAAGATGCTAGCGAACTCATGATTCATCATCCTCACTTAATTATGTTAGAAGAAAGAAAAAAAGATCCTTATGTTTCCATGAATGATTTAGTAAGAAGTGCTATGAGATTAAGACCTGATCGTATCATTATAGGAGAGATGAGAGGAGAAGAAGCCCTCTCTTTTCTTCAAGTTCTTAACACTGGGCATAAGGGCAGTATGGGAACCCTTCATGCTAATAATGCTTTAGAGGCTTGCTTAAGACTAGAATCCTTATGCCTAATGGGAAAAACTTCTATTCCTGCTCACATTTTAAGAGAAATGATTAGCAGTGTTTTATGCTTAGTCATTCAAGCAGAAAGACATAAAAATGGGCATAGAAGAATTACAGAAATTGCTGAAGTTCAAGGACTCACTGAAACAGGGCACTTTAAAGTCACTTCTTTATTTAAATGGCATCAAGAGAATAAAAATAAAGGACATCTAAAGCCAACAGGGGCAATTCCAAGTTTTTTTTCTGAATTTTTATCTTATGAACTCCCTTTTACCGAAGATTTATTTAAGATTTGATAAAAATGACTTTTTTCTTATAACCATCAACAAAAGCCTTAACTTCACGATCTTTTTCTAAAAAATAAAATTCCTCTTGTAAAAAAGATCTCTCACCATAATGGAGTTGTCTCCATTGATCTTCACTTAATTCTTTTCTAGAAAAAGAAAAAACTTCTTCTACAGGAATAGTCCAAAAATCTTTTTCTTGAACTTCAATAGAACCAATCTTTGTTCTCTTAAGTCCTACTAAATGTCCAAGAGTTAACAAATCTTTAGCCATATCAACAAATAATTGTCTTACATAAGTACCAGAAGAAGAAGTTACTTCAAATTCTATATAAGGAAAATCAAATTCATGAATTTTTAAAGAGTAAATTTTTCTTTGAACAGGATTTTTTTTAATAGCAACACCTTCTCTTACCCAAAGATAAAGAGGTTTTCCTTCATACTTTGTAGCTGAATAAAGAGGAATTTCTTGTTCATAAGAAGAGTAAAAAAGCTCTTGAAATCTTTTTTCTAAATCTTGTCTAGAAATATTTTTTAAAGACTGAAAATAAGAAGAATGATCTTCTTGAATGATAGCTGAGGTGTTATCATGAGTGAGGGTTGAAGATCCCAATAGTCCTTTAGCTAAATAAGTTTTAGGACAAAAATCATGAACATAAGAAGCAAGCTTTGAATTAGGTCCAAAAAGGATAAGCCCTTCAGCAAAGGGATCTAAGGTTCCAAAATGACCAAAATGAGCAAATTTTAAAGATTTCAACCAAGATCTTGTAGAAAGCCCTCTTGGCTTGTAAGTAGCATAAATCATTTAGTTAAGAGTTCTTCAATTCTTTTTTGATCTTCCATTTGAGAACTATAGATAAATCTAATTTCAGGAATGGATTTCACTTGTAATGTTTTTGCCAAATAAGATCTTAAAGATTTTTTATGATCATCTATCTTAAGAGATAACTCTTTTTCATCAAATAAAGTATCCCAATATAAAGTTGCTAAAGTATAATCATCATTTAGAATAACCATAACAATGGTTATTTTTGGTCCTAAATTTTGATGAAGATAGTAAGAAGCTTTTAATTTTATATTATCTTCATATTTACTTTTGTTGTAAGAAGGTTTTTTCATAAAAGCTTTGTTTTCTTCTCTTTAGTAAAGAATTCAAAAACATCTCCTTCTTGTAAATCTTGGTAAGATTCAATACTAATACCACAATCTTGATTAAGTCTAACTTCTTTCACATCATCTTTAAATCTTTTTAAAGATGCAATTTTACCTTCATGTAAAATCTTTTCATCTCTTAAAATTCTAATGCTAGCTGATCTTTCTAATTTACCATCTACAACAAGACAACCTGCTACAATAACTTTAGGTAATTTAAAGACTTTTCTAACTTCAGCTCGACCTAAATATTTTTCTTCAAAAACAGGACTTAGTAATCCCTGAAGAGCAAGAGTGACATCTTGAATCAGCTCATAAATAATGGAATAAGTTTTTATATCAACACCTTTTTCATCAGCTAATTTTTTAGCTGATGTAGTTGGTCTCATATTGAAACCTATAATATAAGCATTGGAATTTTTTGCCATTAAAACATCACTATCACTAATAGCACCAACACCTCCTGTTAAAATTTTTAAAGCCACTTCTTCGTTACCAAGATTTTCTAAAGACTGCTTAATAGCTTCAAAAGATCCTTGAACATCACATTTAATAATAAGATTCATGATCTTTTTTTCTGTAGAATCATGAGCTGCAAAAAAATCTTCAAGAGTTGTTTTCTTTTTTAACCCTTCTAGTTCTTTCTTTTCTCTTAAAGAATTTTCAACAAGAATTTTAGCCTCTTTCTCTGAAGGTAGAACCTGAAATAGCTCTCCAGGCTGAGTGACTTGTGAAAAACCTAAAATTTGAATAGGCATAGAAACAGTAGCTTCTTTTAAAGTTTTATTCACATCATTAACTAAAAGACGAACTTTTCCGTATTGATCATTAGAAAATATAACATCTCCAACTCTTAAAACACCTGATTGAACGATAGCAGTAGTAACAACGCCTTTACCAGTTTCAAGATGAGATTCAATAATCATCCCCTTAGCAAAACCTTCAAAGGAAGCTTTTAAATCCATCATTTCTGTTTGTAACTGAATAGCTTCCATAAGCTTATCTATATTAAGACCTTTTAACGCAGAAATCTCAACCATTTGAGTTTGACCACCCCACTCTTCAGCCACTAAATTATATTCTAATAGAGCTTGTTTCACTCTAGAGGGATCAGCCCCTTCTTTATCTATTTTATTAATCGCTACAATAACTTCTACTTTTGATTCTTGAATCACCTTAATAGCTTCAATAGTTTGAGGCATAAGTCCATCATCAGCAGCCACAACAAGAATCACAATATCTGTAACTTTTGCTCCCCTTTCTCTCATGGAACTAAAAGCTGCGTGACCTGGAGTATCTAAAAAAGTAAAAGGTTGATTATGATAATAAACCTGATAAGCACCAATATGCTGAGTAATTCCACCAGCTTCTTTATCAACGACTCTAGTTTTTCTTAAAAAATCTAAAAGAGTTGTTTTACCATGATCCACATGACCCATAACCGTTACAATAGGTGAACGTGGTTTTAAATTTTTTCCCTCTTCAACAAAATTTTCAACTTTTAAAGAAATTTCTTCTACATTATAATCAAAAAGCTTTCCAATCTTTTCAGCTAAAATAAAACCAAAGAAATCTTCTTTTTTAATTAATAGATTTAATTTTGTTACTTGAGCAGCAAAATCATCAAAACTAAGACTTAATTGCTGAGCAAAGTCTAAGGCTGAAATAGCCCCATCAATCTTAATGTTTTTTTTACTATCTTTTCTTTCTGTCAAAGTGTTTTTCTTACTTGGACCTAAATAAATATTTTTCTTCTTAATGGGAGTATAAATAGATCTTCCCACAATAGTTGTAGCAAATTTTAATTCTTCGTCAGCTTTAATCTGTGCAACATCTTTTACTTTAACAACTTTTTTATGCAAAGGATCTACAACTGCAGTATTTTTAACTAAAGATTCTTTATCCTGAACAATTAACTCTTCTTCTTCTTTAGGAACAAAAATAGGTGTAAAAGAATGCATTTTTTCTTTAAAAATTTCTACTTTTTCTTCTTTAATAGTTTTCTCAGGCTCTTCTAGTTCAAACTGCGGAGCAATAGGCTCTTCTATTTCTTCATTTTTTTTCTCTTCCAAAAATTCTTTCACAGGAGGTAAAACTTCTTGAATTTCTTCTTCTTTATCTTGAGTTTTTCTAATAATCTTTTTTCTTGAAGTTTTGACTTCAGATTCAACAGAAATAACTTCTTTTTTCTTCTTAACAATTTTTTTAACAGGAATAATATCTTCTTTTATTTCATATAATTTTTTAATCTTTAAAACATCTTCATCTGTAAGACTAGACATGTGATTTTTAATAGAAAAACCCTTTTCTTTTAATTGATCTACTAAATCCAATGATCTTATATCTAATTCCTTAGCTAATTCAAAAACTTTCATTCATCACCTTTATATCTTAAATGCAGCAAGCTCTTCTCTTAATCTCTTCTCTGCTTCAGAGAATTTACTCTTCTTTTCTGAAGATTGATTTTTTTGACCTACTTTTTCACCATCTTTTTTTAAATAACTTCTTGAACCAGGCAAAGCCGAAGCTGCAATAAAATCTTCAGCTACTTCTACTTCTTTTTCTGATTGATCGTAAATACCCTCAAAACTGTCCATAATTTTTTTGCACTCATCTTCATCAATTCCTAAAAATTGTGATAACTGTTCAAGATTTAATTGCTTAAAATGCCCTAAAGAAATAATTCCTTTTTGCACCAAGACTTGAGCATAGTTTTCTTTTAATGCTGGTATTTGCATTAAATTTTTTAAATACTTTTCTTGAGCTTGTTGCATCTGTGTTTTAGTTACAAGATGAATTTTCCAATCAACAATCATGGCAGCTAATCTTACATTTTGTCCTCTTTTACCAATAGCTAAAGCTAATTGATCATCTTCAATCACTACTTCTAAAAGATGATCATTCTTTTTTGTTCTAATAGAATGGATCTCCGCAGGAGCTAGAGCTGTTTTAGCAAAAATAGCAGGATTATCATCATAACGAATGACATCAATTCTCTCTCCTTGAAGCTCATTAACAATATTTTGAATTCTTGAACCCTTCACTCCAACACAAGTTCCAATAGGATCTATGTCTTTATCTGCAGTCCAAACAGCAACTTTAGCCCTATGTCCAGGTTCTCTTGCCACTGCCTTAATCTCAATTGTTCCATCTTGAACTTCTGGAACTTCTATATGCAATAATTTAACTAAAAATAAAGGACTTGTTCTTGACAATCTAATTTCAGGACCTTTATTGGTCATAAGAACTTCAGACAAAAGAGCTTGAACCTTATCTCCAATTTTAAAATCTTCTCCGTAAATAGTTTCTCTACGATAAAGAACAGCTTCTGTTTTTCCTAAATCAACAATCAGAGTAGAACCTTCATTTTTTCTAACAATTCCACTCACTAATTCACCCTCTCTGGGTTTGAACTCTGAAAAAAGAATATCTCTTTCACTATCTCTTAATTTTTGAAAAATAACTTGTTTAATTTGCTGAATATCTACTCTTGAAAAAGTAATATTTTCTAACTTTATACCAAGATAATCTCCCTCATGACTATCTGAATCTAATTCATGAGCCTCTTTTATCTGAATTTCAATAATAGGATCATGTACTTCTTTAACAACTTTTTTATAATGAAAAATTTCTAATTCTCCATCTTCATCATGATACTTGACTTCAAAATCAGCATGCATTCCAAATTTTTTCTTTGAAGCTAAAACAAAAGCATATTCAACAGCTTGAATCACATTTTTTTTAGCGATATTTTTTTCTTCACTAATAGCACTAATTACTTTTTTTAATTCTAAAAAATTCATTTTTTCTTTCCTTCAACAATTTGACCTTTTTGAACTTCTTCAAAAGAAATTTCTCTTTCTCCTAAGAAGAGAATATTATTTGACACTTCTTTTAAAATATCTACAAAAACTTCATTTTGTTTTGTTATAATTTTTATCCATTCATTAACAGCATTTTCATAATGCTCATATTTTTTTAACTTTCGATAGATCCCTGGACTAGATACCTCTAGAATTAATTGCTCATTTAAAAGACCTTCCTCTTCCAAATGTTTAGTATATTCTTTATCAAAAGCCATACAATCAGCAATAGAAATCCCCTTAGCTTGATCAATAAAAATTCTTAATAAAGAACCCTTGATCTCTACATCATAAAGAGAGTAATTCATTTTTTTTGTAACTTTTAAAGCTAATTCTTCAAATCTCATAGTTCTCTCCTAGTGACTTTGATCACTAAAGAAGAAGACTAAGTCACATTTTGGGAATGTCTCATAGGTATATCAAAAAAAAACATTCTTGTAAATGACAAGCTTGTTTTTTAGTAAGATTTTCCTTATAACTACCACTATTATGCTGGATTTAAATGTTTTAAGACACTCCACAGCTCATCTCATGGCTCAAGCTCTTAAAGAGCTTTATCCAACAGAAACTATTCACTTGGGTATTGGTCCAGTACTTGACTATGGTTTTTTCTATGATTTTTCTCTTTCTTTTAGTCTTACAGAAGAAGATTTTTCTAAAATTGAAGCAAAAATGAGAGAAATTATTCTTAGAAATGACTCTATTTCCAAGAAAGAAATCACCAAAGAAGAAGCTTTAAAAATTTTTATCAATGAACCCTTTAAAAAAGAACTCATTGAAGAAATTAGCCCTAAAGAATCCCTTACCTACTATCAACAAGGCTCTTTTTTTGATTTATGCCGAGGACCCCATCTTTCCTCAACCAAGGAAATCCTTCCTTATTTTAAACTTCTTAAAATATCCGGAGCTTACTGGAAAGGAGATGAATCTCGCCCTATGCTTCAAAGAGTTTATGCTGCTTGTTTTGAATCTCAAGAGGCTTTAGATTTTTTTTTAAAATCTCAAGAAGAAGCCAAATTGAAAGATCACCGAAAAATTGGAAAAGATCAAGATCTTTTTCTTTTCGATGAACTCGCTCCAGGCTCTCCCTTTTTTCTCCCTAAAGGAGCCACCATCTACCATGAACTTATTCAGTTTTTAAGAAGAATTTATGCTTATTATGACTATGAAGAAGTGATCACTCCTCAAATTCTTGATGTAAAACTCTGGAAAGATAGTGGTCATTTTGAACACTACAAAGAAAACATGTATTTTTTTGAAAGTGAAAAAAAACACTATGCTCTTAAACCCATGAACTGTCCATGTCATATGTTAATGTATAAACATCAACACATTAGCTACAAACAACTCCCTTTAAGATATTCTGATTTTGGAAGATTACATCGTTATGAACGATCTGGAACATTATCAGGACTCACACGAGTAAGAACTTTTTGCCAAGACGATGGTCATATTTTTCTTGCAAAAGATCATATTATTGCTGAAGTAAAAAAAACTTTAGATCTTTGCTTTAAAGTTTATGAACATTTAGGATTTAAAGATATTCGTATCAATCTCTCCACTCAACCTAAAGATTCCATTGGAGAACAATCACTCTGGGATGAAGCCACAGCTCTTTTGAAAGAATCTTTAAAAGGCATGAATGCTTTTTTAAAAGAAGGAGATGGTGCTTTTTATGGACCTAAAATAGACTTAGAAATTGCTGATGCCTCAGGCAGGTTTCATCAATTAGGAACGATTCAACTAGATTTTTTCCTTCCTGAGCGTTTTGATCTTCACTATATTAATGATCAAAATGAAAAAGTTAGACCTATTGTGGTGCATAAAGCAGTTTTAGGTTCTTTTGAACGTTTTATTGGAGTTTATCTTGAACATACAGCAGGAATTCTTCCTTTTTGGCTCACTCCTGAACAAGTTAATCTTATTCCCTTAAAAGAACAGCACTTAGATTATGCTCAAAAATTAAAAAAAATTCTACTTCCTTTAAGAACTAAAATTGATCATCGTTCTGAAACTCTGAATCTAAAAATAAGGCAGAGTCAAACTCAAAAGATTCCTTACACTATTGTTGTTGGTGATAAAGAAATAGAAAAAGAAATTTTTACTTTAAAGATTTATGGAGAAAAAGATCCTCTAACTTTGTCTAAAAATGATTTATTAGATTTCTTTAAAAAGAAAGATCAAGAAAAATATCCTTCCTTTTTAAGGGGATCTATTGACTAATTTAGAAGAAAGAAAAAAACTTATTGATCAAATAAAAATTATTTTTAATGAACACGCCGATTTCTTTTCTCAATTTAAAAAATACAATCATTTTTTTCCTTTTCTAGAATCAACTTATTCAGATCTCACTCTTTTTCCCACTTCCAAAGATACTCAAGCTCTCTCTTCTTTAAAGAAAAAAATTCATGATCATCATGAATCTCAAAAAGGGAAAAAAATATTCTGCACCTGTGCTCAATGTGAAAGTCTTTATTCAAAAGAGATTAAAAAATTTTTTTTTCTTAATAATCATAAAGATTTTTTTCTCACTCTTGAATCTTTTCTTAAAAAAAATATTCAATACAAACAATTTCTTTTAAAAATATTTCAAAAAGAAATTACTAAAGATTTTTTAAAAACAACTCCTCTTTGCACAAAAACTTTTTTAAGATTTTTTTCTAGAAAATCTACGATTTTTTTTCAAAAAAATCTTTATGACTTTTTCTTAAAAGAAGAGAAATTCTTTCTGAAACAAGAACGCCACTATACTTTAAGTTCATTTTTAAAAAATTATCTTCAAACTTTCTGGCAAGAATCTGAAGCTAGAAAAATAAAAAGAAAGATTATTTACCACATGGGACCCACTAATTCTGGAAAAACTTTTCAAGCTATTCAATCCTTAGTCATTTCTTCTAAAGCTTGCTACTTAGCTCCTCTTAGACTTCTAGCCTATGAACGATATGAAGAATTTTTAAGTTTTAATCTCAAAGCTAGGATGATTACAGGTGAAGAAGTTTTAGGTGATGCAGAAGCAAAACATCTTTCTTGTACAGTAGAAATGTGTCCACTACATTTAACTTTTGATGAAGCTGTTATTGATGAAATCCAACTTATAGGTGATTCTCATAGAGGCTTTGCTTGGACAAGAGCTTTTCTTTATCTTCAATCACCCATTATTCATCTTTGTGGTGATGATTCAGTTTTAGAACTCATTAAAAAACTCTGTACTATGATAGGTGATGATCTAGAGATTAAAACATACAATCGTCTTGTTCCTTTAAAAGTTACTCCATCTATTCAATGGAAAAATTTAAAATCCAAAGATTGCCTCATTGCTTTTTCAAAAAGAGATGTCCTTACTTATCAAGAACAATTAAAAAAAGAAGGTAAAAAAGCTTATGTCATTTACGGTATGGCTTCCCCTGAAATCAGAAGAGAGCAAGCTGCTCTTTTTGAAAAAGAAGCTGATTCTTATCTTGTTGCCACCGATGCTATTGCTATGGGATTAAATCTTTCTATTAAAAGAATTGTTTTTACAACGACCACAAAAATGATCAATAAAATTTCAGTCCCTTTATCTTTTTCAGAAATTAAACAAATTGCTGGAAGGGCTGGGCGCTATTTAAAATATCCAGAAGGAGAAGTGACTTGTTTATCTAAACAAGACTTTAATTATTTAAAAAAATCTCTAGAAAAAACTTTAAAACAAAAAGAATTAGCTCTTTTAGCTCCTACTTATGACCTTTTTTTAAATCTTAATAAAAGACTTCAAGCATCATCTTTTGAACCTTTAAAACTCAGTGACTTCTTAAGATTATTTTCTAATGAATATTTTCCAAAACCTTTTCTTTGTGCTGATTTATCTGATCAAATTTATCTTTCCGATTACTTAGAAAAGAAAAAATATCATCTTAACTTGGAAGAGCAGTTTGTTTTTACCCTTACTCCTATTAATTTAGATTACAAAGAAATCTTTTATTTTTTTGAACAATTAGTAAAATCTTATTCTTTAAAAAAAGAAATTAACCCCATTCATTATCTTCTTCAAAGGGAAGATCTCACTGGACTTGAAATTAATCTCAAATGTCTAGAAGTTTATTTTTGGCTCAGTGAGAGATTTTCATTTTTTCCTAAAAATGATGCTCTTAAAAAAGAGAAAAAAAATATTATTACCTCTATTCAAAGGATATTACTATGATTACTTGTCCAAAATGTCATCATTCTTTTCCCCTAGAAGATTCTTTACTAGAAGAGAAACTTCTTTCTTACAAAGCATCTTTAAAAGAATCTTTTGAAAAGGAATTTCTTTATCAAAAAAAATTCTTAGAAAAAAACTTAGAAGAAAAAGACAAAAAAATTCAAGATTTCTATGAAAAAGAACTTGAATTAAGAAAACAATTAGATCTGATCAAAGAAAAAGAAAAAAACATAGATGTGCTAATTCAAAGAAAACTAGAAGAAGAAAAGCTTCAAGTCATGAAACAAGTTCAACAAGAATTTTATTATAAAATTTTAGAAAAAGATAAAAAAATTCAAGACATTGAACAAAAACTTCAAGAAGCTCAAAGAACTGTTTATCAAGATTCTCAACAAAGACAAGGTGAGGCTTTTGAAAAAGACTTTTTTCTTAAATTAAAAGAAAATTTTCCACAAGATTTAATAGAAGAAGTAGCTATAGGAAGAGAAGGAGCTGATTTAAAACATTCAATTATTTATGAAGGAAAAATAATTGGAAAAGTTTTATGGGAGCTTAAACAAACAAAAAATTTTTCAGAAAAATGGATTGATAAACTAGAGCAAAATATGCTCCAAGAAAAAGCTATTTTTTCTTGTTTAGTAACAAAAACATTTCCAAAAGATATTAAATTTTTTGACCAGAGAGAATCTATATATATTTTAGATCCTTCACTAGCATTAACTATCTTTAAAATATTACGAGAAAGTTTTATTAAAATTTATTTAGAAAAAAAGCTTTTTTCTTACCAAGATGAAAAACTTCAATTTTTTTTTCAATATTTAACTGGAACAGATTTTAAAAATCACTTGAAAAGAATAGCTCAAACTTTTTCTTCTTTAAAAGAAGAACTAGAAAAAGAAAAAATTCATCAACAAAAATATTGGGCAAAACAAGAAAAAATTTTAGAATTAGCTCTTCTTTCTACCTCAAAAATATCAGGAGACTTAGAAGCTCTTACTGGAAATCAACTTTTAGAAGAAGATATTTAAGAAAAAGATATTTTATAATTTCCCCGATCAAAAAAGGATAAAATCCTATTTTTAAAGCTTGGTTTAAATTCATAGGAAGATAAAAAACACCTGCACCAAAAACAATAATTAAAAACAAAAACCATAAAGAATTTAGAGATAAATATTTTTTAGCATAAGAGATAAATACTGATCCTAAAATCAAACCAAAAATATAACCCAAGGTTAAGCTAGAGAGAAAGAAAGAATTCATGGCACTTGGTATCAAGTTAGTAAAACCTAATAGAGACCAAGTTATAAGAGCTATATTTAGTTCTTTTTTTGATAGAATCAAAGCTAATAAAAAAAATACTAAAGTTTGAAATGTAAAAGGAATGGTTCCAATAAAGAATTTAACCTGAGAAGTAGCAATCATGAGAACCACTGCCAAAGTGATTCTCATGATTAAGTTATAAGTAAAGCTTAACAGCATCAAGCTTCACCCGTAAGTTTTTTGTATTTTTTAGCCAAAGCAAGTACAGCAAGAATCCAAATAGTTAAAATAATACCAATAATCACTCCAAGATAAGGGGTTACTGTTGTAATATTTGCTCCAGTAAAAAACATAAACATAAAGGTTAAAGTATAACCACCTAAAGCCTTACCTAAACGACCACCAATAACATCAACAGCTGCCTTTCCTTTTGTTCTAGATTCTTCATCAAGAGGAATATAAGCCATTTCTTTAGTTGGATCAAAATGAGCGTACTTAAAAGCTTTTGAGAAAACATTTAAATACATTCCCATAAAAACTGCCGCATAAAGAGCAGAAACTGAATATGCTGCTAAATACTGATCAAAAGATGATTGATTAAGAATAAAAACAAAGAATAATAAACCCGTAACAGCAATAACAATAGGAGTAATAATAGCTCCAACAGTCCAACCAAAAACTTTAACTAAACTCTTAGTAAAGAACACAACTCCAATACTTGTCCAAGCTTGAACAATAAAGAAGTCTCCCATGAATTTAAAATAAGCTACTTCATTTCCAGCAAAATAAATCTTTAACTGATTTTTCCAAACAGCTTCAATAAGATTAATACTAATTCCATAAGAAAGAACAAGAGTTGCTAAAAGAAGTAAATAAGGATTACGAACTAAATAAGCCATACTTTGAAAAAAAGATAATTTTACTTTTTGTTTTTTTACTGTCACCTCTTCTTTTCTGCAATCTTTATCTCTTCTCATAAAGTAGTAAACAACCATAATTAAAACAGCTACTAAAGCTACTGTTGGACCGACATAATACATTACTTGTTGCCAAGCATTAGCATCAGTTTTAGTCATTTCAGCAAAAATATTTGAAACCTTTCCTGTGATAATAAGAGCAATATTAGAAAAAAGAGCAATCATAGGATAAAATCTTTTTGATTCTGTAGTTGTTGTAATCTCGTTAGCAAATTGCCAAAAAAGCAAAGAAAGAACAGCACTTCCCCACAACTCGGCTAAAACATAGTAAGAAGAAAAACCCCAAAGACCAATCATAGAAATGATATATCGAAAGCTAGGAGCTTTAGCACTTAAAGCAGCAATAGTTGCATCTGAAGCATGTAACATTTCTTTATTTGGAAAAATAACAAAAGCAAAAACAAGAAAATAAATTGCAAAAAAACTTACTAAAATATAGAAAACTCTTTCTTGATTAAACCACTGAGATAATTTTGAATAAATAACAAAAAAAACTAAAGCCGAAGGTAAAACTAATAAGCTTTTTAAACTAGAAATCACTTCCGTTCCACCACTTGGTGCTGTATTAATTAAAGTATCTTTAATCCCTCTCAACATTGAATAATTAAAAAGAACTGCTAACATAATAACAGCTAATCCTATAAATTTTTTTGTTTCAGCTTTGCCGTGAATCGGCCAGAATAAATCTCTTAAAAATATTCTCATTCTATCTGGTAAATTTGGCCATATTACAAAATAAAATAGTACCGCTGTAACTATTAAAGTTCCTAGTTGCATTAATAAATTTTCCATAAACTCCTCTTTTAATTAACTTGATTATCTTTAGCCAAAGAAACTTTTAGAATTCTTCCATCAAAACTTTTTTGATTCATAGATTTTTCAGCCATAAGAGCTGCTTCTTGATCATTAAAAGTAATAAAGGCAAATCCTTTAGAATAACCTGTTTCCTTGTCGTAAATAATTTTTATTTCAGTGATAGTACCAAATTGTTTAAAACCTTCTTTCAAAACATCTTCATTGGTAATTAAAGATAAACCAGAAACATAAATTTTACTCATACATTACCTTTTAAGATTTTTTCAAATGAAAGTTTTTCAATTGTTCCATAAATCTATTATCATTTTTTGGAGCTTCTTGAACAATTTTTTGTGAATAATTTTCATTAGCTTTTTTCATAGATAATGAAATCTTTTTTGAATCTTTATTAAAAGATAAAATAATAACTTGAACTTCATCTCCTACTTTTAAAAGATCTTGAGGTTTGTCTACTCTTTCCTCAGACATTTCTGAAACATGAACCAAACCTTCTACACCAGGTTCTAATTCAATAAAAGCTCCAAAATCTGTTAAATTACTGACTTTACCTTGGAAAATAGATCCTACAGGGTATTTTGCTTGAAAATCCAACCAAGGATCTCCTTCCATTTGTTTAAGACCAAGAGAGAATTTTTCTTTTTCTTTTGAAATCATAAGAACAACAGCTTCTAGTTCTTGACCTACTTGAAATTCTTTTTGAGGTTGAATATTTTTTTTCAACCAAGAAATATCTGTCACATGAATAAAAGCATCTACAAATTCTCCCACATCTAAGAACAGACCAAAGTCTAAAATAGAAGTAATACGACCTTTAATTTTTGAACCCACAGGATGTTTAAGATTTAATTCATCCCAAGGATTAGGTAATGTTTTTTTATGGCTTAAAGAAATTCTTTTTTCTTCTGGTTGAATTTCAGTAATAACAACCTGAATTTGATCACCAATTTTATAATCTTTAGCTGAAATTCTTTTTTTACTTGACCAATCTAGTTCAGAAACATGAATTAACCCTTCTAAACCTGGAACAAGCTCTACAAAAAGACCATAGTCTTTTTTGCTAGTTATCGTTCCTATAACCTCTTGATTTACTTTAAAAGTTTTTAATTGATTCAACCAAGGATCTTCTTGTAGTTGTTTTAAACCTAGAGATATTTTTTCATTTTCTAGATCAAAATTTAAAATTTTAACAGCTAATTTTTGTCCTTCTTGTAAAAGATCAGAAGGATGCTTTATTTTTTGCCAAGATAAATCTGTGACATGAAGTAAACCATCAATACCACCTAGATCAATAAAAGCTCCGTAATCTAAGATATTTTTAACAATACCTTCAACAACCATACCTTCTCTTAAATGATCTAAAGTTGTACTTTTCAACTTATTTCTTTCTTCTTCAACGACAGCCTTTCTTGTTAAGAGAATATTTCTTTTTTTCTTATTAAAATCTAAAATTAAACATTCTATAGCTTTACCTAGATAAGATTTTAAATTTTTCACAGGTCTAATATCAACTTGAGAAGATGGTAAAAAAGCTTTCACACCTTCAATATCAACCATTAACCCACCAGGAATAACTTCAGCAACAATTCCTGTGAGAACTTTCTTTTGTTCAAAATACTCATTCATCTTATCCCAAGATTTATTAAAGACAGCTTTTTCTTTTGAACAAATTAGCTGACCTTGATGACGATCAAATCTTTCTAAGAGAACCTCAATTTCTTCTTTTAAGGAAACATCAATTTTTCCCTCAACAGTTTTAAACTCTTCAAGAGAAATGACTCCTTCTTGTTTTAATCCTAAATCAACAAAGACACTATCACGAGTAATATTAACAACAATACCTTTTTTAATACTTCCAATTTGGAAATCTTGAGGACTATTATCATCTAACAGTTGCTGAAATTCACTGCTTTCAACTTTTTCAAGTGGCTCCTGATCTTTTTTTTCAATTTTTATATTTAATTTACTTGCCCAGGATGGAACCACATTTTTTTTCATGAAAACCTCTTCTATTAAAAATATGTCCCTTTTATAAACAATTTTTAAGATAACGGCAAGAGAAAGCCTTTAAAATTAGCCGATTTTTTTTAAAAAAGCCATAAAATAGCTTTCCATCATAAGATTTTCATGATGATAAATCTGCCCAGAAAAAGAGGCAAAAAGACCTTTTTCCAAAGAGCCTCTTTGTTGATCAAGATGAACCCTACCTTCTAGGGTCATTTCTGGAAAACAGGGTTGCTTAAACTTTGATTTTTCCACAGAAACTAAACGAATAGAGACAGATTCTTGTGGATAAAAAAGAAAAAAACTTGATTGAGCTAAAAACTCTACTTGCAAAACTCCTGGAAAAATTTTTTCTTCAGGAAAGTGTCCTTTAAAAAGTTCCCAAGAAGGGTCAAGATAAAGAAAAGATTTGAGATCCTGATCCAAATGAATTTCATCAAGAAAAAGAAAAGGATCTCTATGAGGTAAATATTTTAATATATCTTCTTTTTTAAGAATTTTCATTTTTTAACAGCATTAATAAGATCACTAGTAATATCAAGAGCATTGGCTTGTAATGGAGCTAAATTCTTTTCATAAATAAGTTGAATATTTCTTTTCTTTTGAATAATTTTTAATTCATTTTTAAGATCATTCATGACTTTTTGTTTTACACTATCTTCTTCTTGTTTAAGAAAAATTTCAGCCATTCTCATCTCTTCTTGATATTGCATGACTTTTTGTTGAAATTCTTGCATTTTATTTTGACGAATTTTCTCACTCATCATAGGAGCTTGTCGTTGAAGATTTTCTTCTTCTTGTTTTAAAACCTGTCCCTTTTTCCCCAACTCTTCTCTTTTTTCCTGTAGAAGATTTTGAATTCTTTGCAACTCATTTTTTCCCGTAGGGGTTTCCTGCATAAGAATAGTCAGATCAACAATTCCCACATTAAATTGTTTTTGATTAAAAGCAAAATAAACAGTAAAAGAAGTTGAAATCACAAGGAAAAAAACTAGTAACATTTGAAATAATTTTTCTTTAAACATAATATCTCCTTAAAAAGTATTAAAACTTTGTACCACAGTAAAATTGAATTCTGCACGACCCTTTGTAAATTTTGGATCATGAAAATTATCTCTCTCATGAACATCATGAAAGAGTGGGAAACCTAGATCTAATTTAATAAGACCAAAGGGTGATAGCCATCTTAGACCAAAACCACAATCATAATAAAGAGTTGGTTGCTTAAAAAATAGATGTTTTTTAAAAGTATTTCCCATATCAAAGAAAAGAGCAAAATAAAGCCCTGCATCTTCAATCAAAGGTCTTTCTAGCTCAAAAGTCATCATTAAAGAAGCATCATGACCTATATTAAAATATTCCATTCTTTCATTTTTCTTATGATAAGCTTCCACAAAAGAACCTACTGTTTCTGGTTTATATCCTCTTAAAGAATGTCCTCCTCCAAGAGTATATTTATGAATAATAGGCACTGAACCTTTAATAGAAAAATTCTGTAAATAAGTCATTTTATGTTTATAAACAATTTTTTCTACGACAGGATAAAAATAGGTGTGAGATAATTCAAACTCTGCCCATTGATTAGGATCATGAATTCCTTTAATATCTAATCCTAAATTTAAGGTCTTCCCTTTAGTTGGATATCTATAATTGTTAAGTTTTTTATATGCCAGTTGAAATTGTGCATAAAGACTTTGATGTTCTTCATTAAAAACATCAACAGAAGTATTAAAAACATTTTTCACATGAATTAAGTGATAACCTAGCCCTATTTCATAGAACCAATGTTTAGAAATACTTTGATTTGTTCCTAGGAAAGAATTAAATCTTCTATAAGAATAAGAAGGATTAAATCCTTGACCAGAATAATTAGCTGAAATTTTTAAACCTTTTCCGCTATCATTTAAAGAGGGATTTACAAAAACAAAAGAGATATTTTTTAAAAATTCTGTATCTTCTTCTTGAACTTCATCATTAAAAGCTTTAGTTAACATATCAATATTTAAATTAAAAAAATAAGCACGCCCAAAAAGATTGTCAGTAGAAAATTCACCTGTGAGTGAAGCTGCTGTTCCTTTATTTTCAACACCAAACTTTACCCCTAAACCAACATTAATATTTCCCTTTTCTTTTACTTTTAAATGAACATCTACATGATCTTTTTTCAAAGGAGAAGGTTTAGTTGTCATTTCAAATTTTTGAGGATCTAAGAAAGCTAAACGATTAACATTATCTTTTCCTTCATCAAGAGCTGAACCCTTATATAAAGTTCCTTCCTCAATAGGAAGTTCTCTTAAAATAATATTATCTCTTGTATGACTATTTCCTTCAATATAGATACGTCCAAAATAAGTCACAGGTCCTTTAGATAAATTAAATTTTAACTTTAAATACAAATCTTTTTCTATAACTAATTGACGAGAAAAATTCACATAAGCATAGCCTTTATCCTGATAATACTTAACAACTTTATCAACATATTCTTGAACAAGTTTTTCATTATAATAATCATGAGGATTAAGTTTAATTTCACCTAAAGCTTTAATTTCTGGATCATCTAAATAAACAATTTCTTTTAATTTAAAACGATCTCCTTCTTGAACATGATAGTGAAGCTGAACCCATCTTTTATCTAAAGACAAAGTTTTATAACTTTCTACAACCTTAGCTTCCATAAATCCATAAGTGGCATAAGTTAAGAGAATTTTAGATTCATTAAACTTAAGGATTTCTTCTAAGACTTGATCTTTTCTCGTTAAAGATGAGATTAAATCTGTTTTTTCTGAAAAAATTTCTTTTAATAATTCTTCTGTTTTTAAAAAAGAATTTCCAGTAAAAGTAATATCTTTTATTCTAACCTTAGATCCTTCTTCAATTTTATAAGTAAGATCTATATCTGTTTCATTTTTTTTAATGTGAGGAGTTATGTTCACCAAAAAGAAACCTAAAGCTTCGTAATATTTTTTTATGGATTTTAAATCTTCTTGAAGTAATGTAGCTGAAAAAAAACGTCCTTTTTTCAATTTTAACAGTTTTTTTATATCTTCTTCTTTTCCTTCATCGATGCCTTCTAAGGTCAATTTCTTTAAAAAAGGCTCTTCTATAGCCATAATATAATAACCCTTTTTGGGTTCTTTATGTAACTCTAAAGAAGAAAACCAATAAGTTTGCCAAAGATTTTGGTAAAATTTTTTCCATTCTTCTTCCGAAGAAAAAGCACCTGGAACGACAAATTTTGACTCAATAGTTTCTTGAGGAATTTTTTTTAAACCTAAAACCTGAGCTAAAGCTAAAAAAGAAACTAAAAACATGGTTTTTTCCTAGTGAATAATTTTTCCATCTTCAATTTTTAACTGAAAAGGAAACTGTTTTGCAATCTTTTCATCATGAGTAACTACTAAAAGTGTGCTTTTATGTAAAGAAGCGAGTTCTTTAATCAAATGGATGACTTTTTCTGAATTTTTTGAATCTAAATTACCTGTAGCTTCATCACAAAGTAAGAGCTTAGGATTAAGAGAAATAGCTCTTAAAAGATTCACTCTTTGTTGTTGTCCACCAGAAAGCTCATGTGGATATTTATTTAAACAAGACTTAACTTCTAAATGTTCAGCGTATTCATAAGTTTTATTCATAATAGGTCTAAGATCAGAACCACTAATTCTGCCTGGAAGAAGAATATTTTCTAAAGCCGTCATGGAAGAGAGTAAAAAATGAAACTGAAAAACAAAACCTACATATTGATTTCTATAACGTGCTAATTCTTCTGAATTCATTTTTTGCAAATGAAAAGAACCTATTTCAATAGAACCATAGGTAGGACTTTCTAATCCTCCTAAAAGATACAGCAAAGTTGATTTCCCTGAACCAGAAGCTCCTTGTATAGAAACTTGAACTCCTTCATGAAGAGTAAAAGAAATATCTTGAAGTACTTTTTGATGTTGATAACTTTTATAGATATTTTTAAGAATAATCACTGAGCAAATTCCTCTCTTAAATTCATAAACTTAGAGCTATTTAAAAAGTACAACTGAGTCATGGCAAGAAAAAGAATAGTTAAAAAACTAATTCCAAAGACCTGAATATAGTTAATAGGATAAATAATTAAATCAAAGTATTTTAAATAATAAATATTAGAAGGAATTTTAATCCAATTAAAGTTTTTTAAAATAAAATTTAAAGCAAAAAATATCAACAAAGCAATAAAAGATGACAAAAAATAGCTTTGAAAAGAGATAAATAACCACAATTTTCTAAAGTTTTTCATAGAGAGACCCAAAGCATAGAGAAGAAAAATTTCTTGAGATTTTTTTTGTTTCATAAAAATTTGAAAGGAAATAATATTAAAAAAAGCTACTAAAACAATAATCTGGAAAACAATAACAATAGATTTTTTCTGACTTTGAACAGCTGTTAGAAGTGCCCCATAATCTTCCCAAGACTCTTTAAAATAAATATTTTTATCTATTAAAAGATCTTTATATTTTTGATTTTTAATTAAGTAAAGGTTTTCTTCTTTTTCTTTAAAAAAACTTTTTAAAAAATATTTATTCAAATAAACAAATCTTAAATCATGTTCATAAATTCCATGATCAACCATTTCTTGAACCTTTAAAACAACCTTATGCAATCTTTCTGATTTAAAATAAAAAAAAAGCTCATCTCCAATATTAAGACCAAGTGCTTTTTGAAGAGTTTTTCCTATAAGAATTGAATTCTTTTCTACAACTATATTTTTTTTATTGAAAAAAGAAAAATAATTTTCATCTATGCCTTTAGCTAGGACTCCTTTCCCATTATCATTAAAAGATACAAAACCTTTAGTCTGAATTAAGGAAATATAATCTTCTTGAGCAATGAAATCAAGATCTTTAGACCACTCAGTCACATAAAAATCTCCTAAACTTTCCTGTAAACTTTTTTTAAAATACCATTCAAACCCATTCATTAACCCTAGAGTAATGAGCACTACAGAAAGAGAAAAACCTAATCCTAAAACAGAAAAAATAAAAAATTTCAAGATAGATTTTTGATAAATAAAAATTTTACTAAAAGAAAAGATCAAGATTGACTCCATTCTAGATAGGCAGCGATAAAATGATCTAAATAACCATCAAGAACATCATCAGGATTATGATCTTCAAGATCTGTTCTATGATCTTTAACCATTTTATAAGGATGAAGGACATAGGATCTAATTTGTGATCCCCATCCAATTTCTTTTTTTTCTGACTCTAGAAGATTTTTCTTTTTATTTTTTTCTTCTAAAGCTAGTTGATGAAGTTTAGATCTAAGTATTTTCATAGCCATAGCTTTATTTTGAATTTGAGATCTTTCATTTTGACACGTTACAACAATTTTTGTAGGCAAATGAGTAATTCTTACAGCAGAATCAGTTGTGTTAACTGATTGTCCACCAGCTCCACCTGAACGATAGACATCAATTCTAAGATCTTTTTCTTCAATTTTAATTTCTATATTATCTTCAATTTCAGGACTGACATAAATAGATGCAAAAGAAGTATGTCTTCTTGCTCCAGAATCAAAAGGAGAAATTCTCACTAATCTATGAATTCCACTTTCTGATTTTAACAATCCATAAGCATAAGAACCTTGAACAATAAAAGAACAAGATTTTATGCCAGCACCATCACCTTCTTGTTCATCTAAGGGCTGAATTTTAAAATGTTTTTTTTCAACCCATCTCAAGACCATTCTTTGGATAATACCCGCCCAATCACAAGCTTCAGTACCTCCTGCCCCAGCCTGAATAGTGACAATAGCATTGAGAGCATCTTCTTCTTGTCCTAATAAAACCTTTTGCCTTAAATCTAGAACTGTTTTTTTTAAGAGAAAAAAATCTTTTTTCATGAGATCTTGCGCTTCAGGATCTTCTTTTAAAAGATCTTCATAAAGTTCAAGACCCGAGAAAAGGTCTTCTATCGTTTTTACTTCTTCAAACTTTTCTTCCAAGAGATTTTTTTTCTTAAGCACATCTTGAGCTTTTTTTTGATCTTCCCAAAAATTTTCTTGTTCACTTAATAATTGATATTTTTTTAAGTCTTCTTTCTTAGACTCAAGGTCAAAGTGACCTCCGTAATTTTTCAAATTCAATTTTTAAATCTTCTATTTCTTTTTTAAGATCTTCCATCTAGTACCTTTTTCATAAGAAATTTTTCTTTTTTTAACATTTTTTTATAATCATCTTCTCTCTCATGAGTGTAACCCAACAAATGATACAATCCATGAATAAAAAGCTTAGAAAAGACAAAATTCAATCCTTCTTCTTTCCCTTGTTTTAAGAGTTCATTTTTACTAAAAACAATATCTCCCAAAAATAATTTCTTATTTTGAACAACCTGTAAAGGAAAAGACAAGACATCTGTATCTTTATTTTTTTTTCTATAAGTTAAATTTAACTGTTGCATTTTTTTAGATCCTACAAAAAGAAGATCTACAGCATAGTTCTTTTTTTCTATTTCTTGAAAAATTTTAAAAATCTTCTTTCCTAGGGTTAAAAATTGCCTTTCAGGCAAATTTTTAACCTCAAACTTCATTTTGAGCACAAGATTCTTATAAAGAAAGAATTTCTTTTTGTCGATCAATCCTTTGTGTATCTTGTGAATTTTCCTGAAAAAAACTCCATTCTGTTAAAAGATTTAACTCAAGATCTAGTGAAGGATCAATTTTTCATTTTTTTTGAATGTCACCCTCCTCAAGAACTACTTCCTTTTATGAAAGGTTACTTATTTGTTCATGAAAAAAAGTCTTATCACCCTCAAAGTATTCTTTATAATGATTTTAAGAAAATACCAATTGATCAGTGGCACTATCTTTTTTCTTTAAAAAAAATAATTTCTATTAAAGAAAAGGCACTTAACATCTACTACAGAATCTATCCCAGGAGAAAGGTCTATTACAAAGGACTTCACCTAGAAGGGACTTACTTTTTAGGAGATTCTTCTGTGATAGGTTTTTTTGATTCCTATCAAGAAGATCAAAAAACCCATCTTCTTTCTATCTCCACTTCTCAACTAGAAGCCATGAATACTTTTCAATTAAACTATTCTGAAACATTCTTCAAAGAAAGATCTCTTTCTGAAATTCTCAATTTTTTAAAAGATCTTAACTACACCTATCTTATTTTTCATCATAAGACCTTTCAAGTTCAATACTACCAACAAGGAGATCATCTTCTTTTTGGGCTTCATCCTCAAGAAAAGAATGAGTTTATTTTAAGTCCCGAGAGAAAAATTTGTCTTATTTCTACAAATATTCAATCTCTAACTCAAAGTTCGGTTCAAGAATTAGAATCTCTTGTTTTTAAAAAAGATTTCATTCAATATTTAAAATTTTATTCTAAAAAATTCAAAGAACTTCCAGATTTAAACATCATCTATCTCTATGTTGATCCAAAGAGTTTATTTCAAGTGGTCAAGTAATTTAATTTAAATAATATCTATAAATTCTATTCTCAAAACTCAAACATCATTATTAGAGGGGTAATATAAAAAAACAAATTATAATTACAATAATGAAATGCATATAGTCACTTTGATAGAATATAAATTCAAGCAATAATGATCTAAAATATATTCTTTTTTATTTTCATCAGTGAAAATCTTAGAATCACAATAAAGAAATAATAATAATAAATTTCTTCATATTTATAAAAAAAACAAGAGAACTCTTCAATAAAAAAATAAATATTTTTTCATTGACTTATTTTTTTTATTTAAGGTTTATTGAATAAATATTGGTGCCCAAAGAGGGACTTGAACCCCCACGCACAAGGCACTAGATCCTAAGTCTAGCGTGTCTGCCAATTTCACCATTTGGGCTTTTTATCTTTGTATAGGATAGTTTTAATCTTAGTCAAGAATAGATTTTTGAGAATCTCTTGCTTGAATTCTTGTAATAGCTAAAGAATTCACCATAAAAACAAGAGCTAGAAGAGCTGTTAATTTTGTCATAAAGTTCATTTTTGAAGGAGCTGGACCAAAAGAACTGTTTGAAAATGAACCTGTTTCAGCACCTTTACCAAACTGAAATAAAACAATCACTACAAGTAAAGTACAAACAACAACTTGTAATATAATTAAACCTTTTAACATATTTTTTTCTTATAACCTTTTCCCATGATTCAGGCAAGTCTCATTCAAAAAAAGAAAATCTTCATAAATCAAGCTAGCTCCCCCTATCAAAAATCCATCCCAAGAGATTTCTAATAAAAATTCTATATTTTTTTTATTCACACTTCCCCCATAAAGAATATCTTTTTGAGTTTTTTCTCTTAAAAAAGAAAGTTTTTCTTCTAAGTAGCTTTTTTCTGGAACCAATCCACTTCCAATACACCAGTAGGGTTCATAAGCATAAGTCACATGAGGATAAAAAGGAGTTTTAATCTCTTCTCCTTTTTTTTCTTCTCCTAAGCAATAAATAACTTCTAATCCTACTTCTAAAGCTTTCTGAACCCTTTTTTCTAAAAAAAGATCACCTTGTCTTTCCTTGTGATTAAGAAGAACAAATTTCACTCCTAGGTCTTTTAAAGCTTTAGGCGAGATCTCTCCTGTAAAAGGACCCTCTAACTCATAATGACAGTTTTGAGCTCCTAGATTTAAATTTTTATTTTTAAAATAAGAAAGATGACAAAGCTGAGGTGCTATCCAAAGATTTTGAGAACTTTGCTCATAAGAGATAAGATCTTTTAACAATAAATTCATTTTAAAATTACCAATCACTCTCATTCTAACACCGGTAATGAATCTTCAATTAAATAATGCAAAGCAGACTGATGACCAAATCCTTGATAATCAAAAACATCTTCTTTTCCTAGCTTTTCTCCAAAAAAAAATTTCAATCCTTCATGTCTTTTCATTTCATGAAGTATTTTTTCTTGATTAGAATTTAACCCAAGACATAAAAAAGTATCTTTTTCTTCTAAAAAAAAATCATCTACAGAAAATACTTTTTCATGATCTACTTTATTTTTTTCTAAAAATATTTTTTTTACTTTAGGTAAGATTTTTTTTAAATCAACATTTTTAAAACTTTTCCCTAGAACTAAAGAAGACTGATAACACTTATTCAAAACCTCTAAGGCTTGTTCAAAATCAAATCCAATATATTTTTTATTTCTTTCATAGTCTGAGAAAATTTTATTCATAAAATCTTTTTTATAAGCTCTTTCAAAGTCTTCATGAACTAAAAAACTAGCCACTGATCTTACTCCTTCTATTGTTAGATCTTTTTTTGTCCAAAAAATGATCTTAACCCTAGATAAAGACATGAGAGTTTTAAGATCATCTTCAGCTAAATAAATTTCTTCTTTTAAAGAATTCACCAGCAAGTTTAAATCTACCTCATAATCTGACCACAAAATGAGTTTATTATTTTTACTTAGTAAAAACCTAAGACTATTGTCCACCCTACCAAGGTCTTGCCCAAGAACAACAAAACATCTCTTATCTTCTTCTTGACACTTATTTAAAGAAAGCACCATCTAGATTTAAGCCAGAAAAGGTGTTTTAGTCAATTTCATAAACCTTCTTGTTTCTTAAAGCCATATAAAGGTTATTATTGAGCGATGAAATATTAAAAAATATTATGAAGATCTTCTTAGCAATCATTTTCAAAGACCTTTATTAGAATATATTCAACAATCTAATAATATATTTAGATCTTTTTTGATAGTAGTTATATTCCAAAGACTAATATCTCACCAAATATTGAAAATGCGATTAAAGAGATATTCACTACCAAGATATCTTCAGAAAAACTAAAGATATCCTTAAATCATCTTACTTTTAAAATAACTATTTTTTGTTAACTGATGAACATCTCCTATCATAAAAGTATGCCTTCCTTTTTCTGCAATTTTAGTCATAGTTTCTAGGATTTGAAAAAATTTAATATTTTCATCATCTTTCATGAGTTCAGAAGCATTTTTTAATGCTCTGGCTGTTGCAACAGCTGTTCTTGCATTTTCAAGATCTGCTCTAGCTCTAATCTTTGATTCTAAATGTTTAGCAAATAAGTCCTGAATTGTTTTTGGAAAAGTTAAATCCCGAATCTGAGCTTTTTCAATACTTATACCCAAAGAAGCTATTTCTTTATCCATTTCTTCATTTTTAAAATCTACCAAATTATTTCTTTTTTCATTTAGCTCTTCACTGTTAAATTCAGTAATAACTTTTCTAATAGATATCTGAACAATTTTTAATAAGATCACGAAGTTATTGTCAATATTTTACTCTATAATTTTGTATTTATTGCTCAATGTTATTGACATTTTATGAATTTCAGATTATACTTATTCTTATGATGTTGATAACCATCTTTAAACTTTTTTTATTCACTGCTTTAATTCAACCCTATGCCCATGGATCAGATATTGATGAAGTTAACAGACTTCATCAATTAACTCTTGAAACCTTTAAAAATCTTCAAGAATTAATTGTTCAAACACAGAAAACAATAAATAATGACGTTAACATAGATTCAGAAAACTATCATGAATTTAACTCATTGTTTGGAAAAATAGAAAAACAAGAAGAGCCAATGTTACATTCATGGATGATTTCAAATCTTTCATTGATGGAACTTCTGAAGACAAAGCAAGATATTCTACTTTAAGAGAAGTTTTTAAAAAAACATATGAACAAGGTTATTTTCTTCATATTATTTTTCTAAAAAAAGAAGCTAAATTTGATTTAAATTTTTTTAATAAAAAGTATTTTATTTTTTACGAAAAATATCTTAATATTTTCACTCCATTTATTACCTCACTTAAATCTATTATTAATGATGAAAAAGATTTTACAAAAAAAATCTATTATGAAGTCGCCTACCAAAAAATTCAAAAAATGGCTTTAGTTAATAGTTTTCCTAGATCTTTTTTTAAGACCTTAATTCTGTATTCTTTTTTAGATCATTTAATGAAAGAACTCACTGTAATCGATAAAACAAATCAAACATCATTTGATATAAATATTCTAACATACAATAAAAAATTAAATCAATATGAAAATGATTTAAAAAAATCTTTTCTTAAAAAAATTTTAACTCAATTTCATCTTATAAAATCTCCTGAAGAAAAAATCAGCAATGAGATAAATGAAAAATTAAAAACTTTTTTCATTATGAACTTTAATGACTTATTGCCCAACTTTGAGGACAATAATGAGAATAATATTACTTTTCTTATAAAAATGTCTCTTATTTATTCCCCTAGAGCAGAAGAGGATATTAGCGATTTTTTCAGTACACTTTAATCTCTTTCTGAAAAAATTCTTCAGTATTATGAAGAATAAGACGAGTTAAATCTTTAGAAAAAACCTCATTTAAACAACTTAACACCTCAAGAACATGATAAGGTTTATTTTTATGACCTCTATAGGGTTCTGGTGTTAAAAAAGGACTATCTGTTTCGAGAAGAATCCTTTTAGGATTTATTGTTTTAATTTTATCTCTTAATATTTGATTTTTTTTAAAAGTGATCATTCCATTAAGACCAATGTAACAATTTGAATCTAGAGCAAATTGATAAAGAAGATCATCTCCTGTAAAACTATGTAATACAAAAACACCTGAGTACTCTTGAAGAATTTTTTTAGTGAGCTCACTAGCATCTCTTGTATGAATAATGACAGGTTTTTTAAATGCTATAGCGAGATTTAATTGTTCTTTAAAAAGAAGAAGTTGTTTTTCATCGACTTCTTTTCTAGAAGCATCTAAGCCAATTTCACCAATAGCCCATGATTGAGTGAGATATTTTTTTATATTTAAGATATAATTTTCACTACAAAATTCACCATAAAGAGGATGAACTCCTATAGCATAAGGATATTGGTATTGATCTAAAAATTCATATTTAGACTCTTCAATGGCTAAATGAAGAAAAGAAACTTCTTTCTCCTGACAAGTTTTTAAGATTTCTTGTTGCTCTTCTAGAGAATAAAAATCCAAGTGAGCATGAGTATCAAAGCACTTCATTTAAAACTTGATCTATTAAATTTTCATTAATTAATCCAGGACAAAAATAATCTTTAACAATAAGAACAGGTAAAATCTTTAAATCTAATTTTAAATCTTCTAGCATTCTTTTTAATTGAAATTTTTCTTCTTCAAAATCTCCCTCTTTCACTTCGTCAGGAGGATAAGTTCTGTATTTTAAAGCATAATAAGTTTTTTCACAAGAATGTTTATGTTTTGTTTTTTTAACCAAATGATTACACTCAGTATTTAAAGGATAAGGAACATAAAAAAGATTTAAATCTTTTGCCTTTAAATAAGTCACTAATTTTTTACAAGAAGGACAATCAAAATCTCCTATGATGGTTACTTTTGGACCAGAGTGAATCTCAAGAGCAATTCCAAGAGGAAGGGGGATTTCTATTTTTTGACAATAAGTCTTTAAAACTTCTTTTTTTGGCTTAGTAAAAAAAATAACAAGAATATAAACAAGAAGAAGAGATAAGCCTATAAAAGAGAAGAAAAGGATATTTTTTTGAGACCATTCAAAAGAATATTTTCTGTAAATGAGAAAAAGAAGTGTAGATAAAATATAATAAGAAAAACAATAAGGACAAAAGGACTGAAGATAAAAAGTGGTATAAAGAAAGAGAAGTAGACAACCTATTAAATTAAGAGCAAGTAAAATTTTATAAGTTTCTTCACGATCCTTGGCAAAAAAAGCTAAAAACCCTAAAATGAAACCAAAAAAAGCTAAAGGAACTCCAAAGATTTGAGAAAGGGGAGAGGTCAAAACCGTATCACAGGAAAAAAAACTCGTTTCAGAACACCCTGGTAAGAGAAAAGGAAAAAAATAAATCGTTGAAAGATGATAAAGTGTTAAAAAACCTGTTAAAAATAAAATGAGCGAAGCAATTAAAAAAACCATTTACTCTTATAAAATAACAGAAAAAGATCAAGGACGACTAGATCTTTTACTCAGTTCTTCTTGGAATTTATCTCGTTCTTTTGTTCAAGAACTTTTAAAAAAAAATCTTATCTCTTGTTCTGAAGAGCTTAAAGCCAAAAAGCTTCCTTCTCTAGGCACTGAACTCTTTTATGAAAAACAAAAATTCACTTTTGAGGCTCAAAAAGCAGAACATTTTCAAGTTATTTTTGAAGATGAATATGTTATTGTTTTAAATAAAAAACCTGGCATTAGCGTTCATCCAGGACATGGAAAAAAAGAAAAAACTCTTATTCAAGAACTCTTCTCTATTTATCCTTTTTTAAAAGAAATTGATCAATCTTTAAGACCAGGATTAATTCATCGTCTAGATGAAGGAACTTCAGGTCTTCTTCTCATAGGAAAAAATCGCGAAGCTGTAGAAAAATTTAGTCTTCTTTTTCAAGAAAGAAAAATAAAAAAAATTTATCATGCTCTTATTGAAGGATCTTATTTTTTTCAAGAGCAAAAAATAAAAACTTTCATTGATAGGCACCCTAAGAACCCTTTAAAAAAAACTTCCTTAACCTCTAAAGGAAAAGAAGCTCTTTCTGTAGTGAAAAAACTAAGAACCCTTCAAGAAAATATACAGTTACTTGAGATTGAAATTTTCACTGGTCGAACTCATCAAATTCGAGTTCACTGTGCTGAACAACTTAAAAAACCTCTTTTAGGGGATACTCTTTATGGTTTTCAGAGTAAAAACCCTGTTCTTCAAGAACTCTTAAGAAATTATCCTTATCCTTTACTTCATGCTTATTCTTTATCTTTTCTTCATCCCTTTAAAAAAGAAAAAATGACTTTTATAGCTGATTATCCTTGGAAGTTTGCTTCTTTATTAAAAAATCTGAGCTGAATCTTTTTCTTTCACAAGAGAAGGAGAGAGAAAAAAAGAAAAAACATCTTTATCTTGGCACTGAAGCAAAGTATTTACTAGATCTTTATAATGAAGATCAATCCAGTAAGATGAAAAATCGTTATCTGTTTTAAGAAGAAGAGCAGTTTCACTCACAACTAAAGGGGTGATTTTTTTAAACCACTGATTATAAACCTCTTGACCTAAAAGAGTTTCAAGTTGTTCAGAAAGAATAGACCACATATAAGTAGCTTTTGCTACAGGATGAGGTTTTGAAGAATCATCTTGCAATAAAGATCGAATTTTCTCACTTAACAAAGCATGATGTTTCTTTTTCATGGATTTTTTTAATTTAGAAGAATTTTTTTTCTGAGGCAAGAGTTTTTTGCTGAACTAAATAAGTCGACTTTTTATCTAGCTGAAATTTTTCAAGTCCAGTCTTTCTTAAAAGATTTTTCTCTATTTTGACCTCGTAATAGATCCCATCTTCTAAGAGATTTTTTCTCAAAACATGACTTTCACTTAAAATTCTCATATGATTTTTTCCTTCTTCATAGGGAATAAAAAGAGCAATTTTTGGTAAATGATCTAATAAAAATTGAATCAATTTTTTTCTCAAAGACAAAACACTCTCTTTTACTAAGCTTGAAACAAAAAAAGCTTGAGGATAGAGTCTTTTTAAAAGTTTTAATTGTCCATCTGTTAAAAGATCAATCTTATTAAAAACTAAAAGAATTTTTTTATCTTTAAAACCTAATTGTTCTAAAGATTTCAACATAAGATCTAGATGTTCTTTATAATGTAAATCACTTGAATCAAGAACAAGAATGAGAACTTTTCCTTCTTGTGCTGCTAACATGGTTGTTTTAAAACCAGTAATAAGCTGAGTGGGAAGTTTTTGGATAAAACCAACAGTATCAGCCAAACAAAGCAGAGGTTTTGTACTAGGAGTTAAAAGTCTAAATCTAGCATCTAGAGTAGAAAAATAAGAAGAAGAAGTCAGTTGTTCATCTAAACAAAGACTATTTAAAAGGGAAGATTTTCCTGCATTCGTTCTTCCCACTAAGGTTGCTGTCAAAAGATTTTCTTGTCTTTTTTTTGATTGTTCTTGATATCTTTTTTCTAAAATTTTTAATTTTTCTTTAAGTCTAAAAATTTTTTTTCTAGAAAGTCTTCTATCCACTTCTAGTTGTTTTTCTCCTTCTCCCTTGAGTCCAATTCCCCCTTTCTGTCTTGATAAGTGCGTCCATCTCCCAGCTAGTCTAGGAAGCAAATACTCTTCTTGAGCAATTTGAACTTGAGTTTTAGAAAATTCATCTTGAGATTGCTTGAAAAAGATATCTAAGATGATCATGGTTCGATCTAAAACATCTCTTTTAAGAATTTCAGTTAATCTTACCCCTTGCCCAGGACTTAACTCTGTATCAAAAATGACTTGAGATATCCCTTCTTGGGAGCAGAAATGAGCTATTTCTTGTAACTTACCTTCTCCTATCAAGGTAGATGGAGAGAGTTCTTTAAGAGTTTGAATAAAAACTTTTTTTACCTTAAGATCAAGAACCTTAAGAAGTTCTTCCATTTCTTCTAAAGAAGTTTTCACTTCTTGAGATGATTCATGATTTTTTTTGGGACCAACAAAAGAGACTAGGCAAACTTGTCTTAACATGAAAAAAATAACCTTCTACAGTTTCTCCTTGAATCACTTCATACTAAAAGTATGCCTCTTTTAATTTTATCCCTAAATAAAATCTTAGACCCACAAATAGATCTTCGACTTAAATTAGAAGAAGTTAAGAGCATTGCTTTAGATTATGGTTCTTCTTCTTTACCATTTTTAAAAATTCTTGGCCACCATGAAAATCCTTTTTTTCGTTTTCTATCTTTACAATTATTAGATTCTCATCATGAACTTCATCCTTTAGAAATTAAAAGATTTCTTCTTGATCCTTCTCTTGTGATTAGAGATTATGCGATTTCTAATTTATCAAGTAAAGAATTAGACCAACAAGATCTCACTCTCGTAGTGAGAGATCCGGAAAATTATTTTAACGGAAAGGCACTCCCTATTATTCAAAAAACTCTTTTTCTTATGAAAAACAATCCTAAATATAAGAATTTTTTAGAAGAGATTAGAGATCTTCCACTTTTTTTTGACTTTAAACAAGATCTTCTTTAAAAAGAAGGCATGATTATTACAGTTAAAATCTTAACCTGCCAGCCTTTAGAAAGGCTTTTCTATTGTGAAGTTACCGATGGAACAAATAACTATTTTGTTCTTTCTGGAGGACAAAACACAAGAAAGGATTTAATCACGCTTTTAGCTCTCCCTGGAACTGTTTTAAAAAATACAACCCTCACAGAAAAAACAATTTTAGGAAGAAAATCTCATGGAATGCTTTGCTCTCCTTATGATTTATCTCTAAGAGAAGAGCATGGTTTAATTGATCTTCCTCTAAATACTCCTCTAGGAATTTCTTTTGAATCTTTAAAAAAAGAAGATCTATCTTCTACTCCTTGGTACCTCTATCATTTAGTAGAAAATTTTTATCTCAACAAGAATAAAGTCATCAATCAAGAAGAAGGAGATCTTCTTTCTCAAACTTATTATTTTGAAGGGCAATATTTTTATCGATTCATCACTTGAAGAATAAACTCTTTAATGGTTAAAAAATTCAAAGGTTTTTTTAAACTTGAAGATTCTAGTATCATTCCTAAATTATTTTTATATTGCTCTAAATGGCCATAAACAAGAATAGAATCTACCAAGCTAGCTTGATATTCTGCCTCTTGAGCTTCATGAGGAAAATAAGTAGCACATTCTACAGAAAGTTCTCGGCAAATAGCTCTTACGCTTTCTAAAACACTTGCTTGATCATCAATCCAAAAAATCATATAAGATATTCAATCTATGATATTTGAATTAAAAAATAAAGACACTCAAGAATCTTTAGGTTTTTTTTCAGAAGAAGAGATTTTTCATCAAGCTCTTTTTTTTGAATCTCTTCAAATTCATACAGAAATTTTCAGGGATTCAACCCCTGTCACGTTGGCTAAATCTTTGGGTTTGAGTGAAGAAAAGCTAGAACAATTCAAACAAGTCTTACAAGACGAAATTGATGATCACGAATGATTTTTTTTACTCTTCTTGCCTTCATTGATATCAAACACCCTACCAATAATAAAAGTTTTTCTTGTTTTTATCTAACTGAAAAAAACCTTAATTTTTTTTTTAAGGCTCAAAATGGTTCTTTTATCTATAATAATAAAACTTTTACTTATACTTGTAACTGCTCTCTTGGAAAGAAAAGTACACCTCAAAAAATTTTCTCTGTTTTAACATCGACTTTAATTTTTCTTCAAACATTTTGTTTTTATCCCACTTTTAGTACCAGTTTTGAGGATCGTTTAAATGAATTTAAAAAAACTCATCTTAATCAAAACATAGCTCTCACTCCTCATACATCCCTTTTTATTGACAATCACACTTTTGAAGGAGATTCCTATCCTATTTTTTTAAGAAGAGAGGGAAAACCTGATTTATATTTAAATCCAAAATCTTGTCGACCTAATAATCCTTTATTCTTTCAAGAGCTAGAAGATTTTTTTCATAAAAATATTCCTCCTTGTTGTTTACCCACTATACAAGAAGGGAGAGAAGAAGATTTAGAAGAAAATTTTAGAGAAGAAGAGTATAATCATTTATTAAACTTTCTTCAAAGCTAATTTTTGTCTATATTTATTCACTGTTCTTAGGGCTATATAAGTTTTTTGTTCTTGAAGATAAATCTTTTGAAAATGAGTTCCTGTTTTTGGTTGAAATTTACTCCAAAGATTTAAAAAAATTTTTTCTCGATCTAAAACTTTCTTTTTTTGAGAATAAAAAAATTCTTCATAAGAATAAATTTCATGAAGAATTTGAAAATATTTATC
The DNA here is from genome assembly GCA_964652255.1 of uncultured bacterium. Classification (GTDB taxonomy): domain Bacteria; phylum Bdellovibrionota; class Bacteriovoracia; order Bacteriovoracales; family CAZZBM01; genus CAZZBM01. The sequence continues at coordinate 702,686 of CAZZBM010000001.1, read as the reverse complement.
TTTAACCAATCTATAAAGAGTTGAGAGATGAATATTTAACATTTTACTCATATGAATATAAGTTATTTGATTTTTTTTTAAAAAAGCTTCTTCATAAATTTTTTGAGTTAAAGAGAGAAGAAGTTGATTTCTTTGATAAAAAATTTTAATCATTCCTTGAATTTTCACATCAAAAACATACCAATTTTGACCGTCGAAAGAACATTCTGGTAATCTCTTTTCATAAGATATCTTAGAAATCTTTCTTTCCCGAAAAAGTCCTTCAGGTTCTAAGTTTTGGAGTAAAATTCTTATTTGATCAGCTCTTACAAAACTTAAACCACTTGTTTTTACCAATTGACTAAAAGGCTCTGTTAAAAAACCTTCTTCATCTAGAGCATCAAAAATAAGTTCAAGAAAAAATTTTTCTTGAGGATGAAACTTAAAAATTACTAATTGTTTTAAAAGAGAATCTTTTAAATCTTCTTCTAAGACTTCTTTTTTCAAAAAATGAATAAGAGGGGGTTTAAAATAATGAAATTTTCTGATTTGGAGCTGTTTTTGAAGTCTTTTTTGAAGCACTTTAAGTCTTATAGTCCCTTGACAAAAATTTGACTAGAGACATAATGAGAATAAAGAGCCAAAAAGGAATTTTATGAGTAAATCTTATGTCCCTAATCCTATTGTTATTGAACAGACTGGTAAAGGAGAAAAACACTATGATATTTATTCTCGTCTTTTAATTGATCGTATTATTTTTTTGGGTTCTGAGATTGATGATACGGTAGCTAATGTCATTGTCGCCCAAATGCTTTTTTTAGAGCAAAGTGATGGAGAGCAACCCATTCACCTCTATATTAATAGCCCTGGAGGTGGTATTTATGCTGGATTGGCTATTTATGACATTATGCAACATGTTTCTTGTCCTGTTTATACCTACTGTGTAGGCTTAGCAGCTTCCATGGGCTCTCTGCTTTTACAAGCAGGATCAGCTACTCATCGTTATTCTTTACCTCACTCTAGAATTATGTTACATCAACCCCTAGGAGGAGCTCGAGGCCAAGCTAGTGATATTCAAATTCAAGCTAAAGAAATATTAGACTTAAAAAAGATTCTCATGGATATTTATATGAAACATTCTCATATTCCTGAACAAGAACTAGAAAAAATTCTTGATAGAGATTCTTATTTAAATCCTATTCAAGCTCAAGAATTAAAATTGATTGACCAGGTAATTCAATCAAAAAAATAAATTATGACAAATTTAAATTGCAATTTTTGTGGAAAAAATCAGAGTGAAGTCAGAAAAATTATTGCTGGTCCCTCTGTTTATATTTGTGATGAATGTGTTGGACTTTGTAATGAAATCTTACAAGATGACAAAACAAAAATTGTTAAAAATACCTTTATTCAAAATGTTCCTAAGCCTGAAGAAGTAAAAAATTACTTAGATGATTTCGTTATTGGTCAAGAGATGGCTAAGAAAGTTTTAGCTGTTGCCGTTCATAATCATTACAAAAGAATTCTTCAAGGAGTTGATTCAGAGGTAGAGTTAAGTAAATCTAATATTTTACTCTCAGGACCAACAGGCTCAGGTAAAACTCTTCTGGCACAATCTTTAGCTAAATTTCTTAATGTCCCTTTTGCTATTGCTGATGCCACAACATTAACTGAAGCTGGTTATGTTGGCGATGATGTAGAAAATGTTATTTTTAGACTTCTTCAAAATTGTGATTTTGATGTAAAAAGAGCAGAAATGGGCATCATCTACATTGATGAAATTGATAAAATTGCCAGAAAATCTGAAGGACCTTCTATTACACGAGATGTTTCAGGAGAGGGGGTTCAGCAAGCTTTATTAAAACTTATCGAAGGAACTATTGCTTCAGTTCCACCTAAAGGTGGCAGAAAACATCCTCAACAAGAAAACATTCAAATCAATACTAAAAATATTCTTTTTATTTGTGGGGGAGCTTTTATTGGCTTAGATCAGATTATTCAAAGAAGATTAAAAAAAAAGACTCTTGGTCTTGAAAAGACTGTTCAAAAAATAGAATCCGTTGAGCTGCAAGCTGAAGCAGCTGATTTTGTAACCTTTGGGATGATCCCAGAATTTGTAGGAAGACTACCTGTTTTAGCTACTTTATCTCCACTAGATGAAAAAAGTTTAATTCAAATTCTTACTCAACCAAAAAATGCTCTAGTGAAACAATATCAAAAACTTTTTGAACTAGAAAATGTTGAACTTGAGTTTCAAAGTGAAGCTTTAGAAAGTGTAGCTAAGATGGCACTAGAAAAAAAAATAGGAGCCAGAGGATTAAGATCCATTTTAGAGCAAGCTATGTTAGAAGTTATGTACCTGATTCCTTCTGCTAAAGAAGTGAAAAAATGTATTATCACCAAAGAAACTATTTTAGAAAAAAAACTTCCTCTTTTGGTTTATGAAGATTCTTTAAAAACCTCCCATAACTAAAAATCTTCTTGAATTCAAGATCTCATTTTTTTTCCATTTTTATATCTTGATAAAAGACCCGATAATAAAGAAAAGCATAGGAGGTGCTAATGTCACGATATTCTCTCTTACCCCTAAGAGATGTTTGTATTTACCCACATATGATTGTTCCTTTATTTGTTGGTCGAGATAAATCCATTCAAGCTCTAGAATTTGCTTCAAAAAAAGAGCAACTCATTTTTTTAGTTACACAAAAAGATTCTTCTATTATAGCTCCAGTTCAGAAAGATCTTTATGAAGTAGGCATTTTAGCTCAAATTTTACAATTAATTAAACTCCCGGATGGAACCATGAAGGTTCTTATTGAAGGAAAAAAAAGAGGAAAAGTTTTAAATCTTTTAGAAGGAGAAGATTTTACCACTGTTGAAGTGGAAGAATTAAACGATACTATTGCTGATGAAAAATTTCTTTTAGCTTTATTTAAAACGCTTAAAGAGTCTTTTGAAAATTACTGTGAAGTTTCTAATAAAATTACTGTTGATATTTTTCAATCTTTAATGCAATTAAGTGATCCTTCTAAATTTGGAGATCTTGTTGCAGCTCATTTAAATTTAAAAATGGAAGATAAACAATATCTTCTCAATGAAACTAATCTGAATTTAAGATTACAAAAACTTTTAGAAAAAATTCAAGGTGAAATTGAAATTATTAAAGTAGAAAGAAAGATTAAAGAAAGAGTAAAAACTCAAATGGAAAAATACCAAAAAGAATACTATCTCAATGAGCAAATTAATGCCATTCAAAAAGAATTAGGCAATAAAGATGAACAATCTGAATATCAAGACATGGAAAAAAAACTTCAAGAAAAAAATATGTCTGAAGATATTAAAGATAAAGTTTTAAAAGAGATTAGAAAATTAAAAAGCATGCAACCTATGTCAGCAGAAGCTGTTGTAGTAAGAAATTACATCGACTGGATGCTTTCACTCCCTTGGGGAGAATTTTCTAAAGATGAAGAAGATTTAAGTCAAGCAAAAGCCATTTTAGAATCTCAACATTATGGTTTAGAAGATGTTAAGGAGCGTTTAATTGAATTCTTAGCTGTTCAAAAATTATTAAAAAATCAAAAAGAAGGTAAAGGAGCTATTCTTTGTCTTGTAGGTCCACCAGGTGTTGGAAAAACTTCTATTGGAAAATCTTTGGCTCAAGCCTTAAATAAACAATTTATTAGAATTTCTCTTGGTGGCGTAAGAGATGAATCTGAAATTAGAGGTCACAGAAGAACTTATGTAGGGGCTATGCCTGGTAAAATTATTCAAGCCATGAAAAAAACAGGTACTTCTAATCCTCTTATTCTTTTAGATGAAGTTGATAAAATGAGTTCAGATTTTAGAGGAGATCCTTCTTCTGCTCTTTTAGAAGTTTTAGATCCAGAACAAAATAACCGTTTTACAGATCATTATATTGAAAATGAGTATGATTTAAGTCAAGTTATTTTTGTGATGACAGCTAATGATCTTTACTCCATTCCAGGTCCATTAAGAGATAGAATGGAAATTATTTTTATTTCAGGGTATACTCCTTTTGAAAAACTTCAAATTGCAAAACAATATCTTGTAGAAAAAAATCAAAAGCTTCATGGTTTATCTCATTTAAAAATTAATTTTGAAGAAGAAGCATTAAGATCTCTTATTGAAACTTACACTAAAGAAACAGGAGTAAGAGAGTGTCAAAGATTAATTGCTAAGGTTTTCAGAAAAGTTGCTTCTCAGTATCTTCTTCATCAACAAGAACATTTCAATATTACTAAAAGTAATATTGTTGATTATTTAGGACCCAATCTTTATCAAGAAAAACTTATTGAAGGTCAATCTGAAATTGGTTTAGTCAATGGGTTAGCCTGGACCAGTGTAGGAGGAGAGCTTCTTTTTATTGAAGCTTTAGCTCTTCCAGGAAATGGTGAATTAATTTTAACAGGCAAATTAGGTGAAATCATGAAAGAATCTATTAAAGCAGCTCATAGTCTTGCCCATATTCTATCGACTCAACTAGGACTTAAACCCTCTTGGTTTACCACTCATAGTATTCATCTTCATATTCCTGAGGGTGCTATTCCGAAAGACGGTCCAAGTGCTGGTATTACAGTGTTCACTACATTTATGTCTCTTCTTTTACAAAAACCAGTTCCTAGAAATTTGGCCATGACAGGTGAAATCTCTCTTCGAGGTCATATTCTTCCTATTGGTGGATTAAAGGAAAAACTTTTAGCAGCTAAGCTTTCAGGAGTAAAAACTGTTTGTATCCCTAAAAAAAATGAAAAAGATCTAGTTAAAGTCCCTGATATTATTAAGAAAGATCTTGAAATTCATCTTTGTGATCATGTTACTGACCTTTTAAAAATAGTCTTTCAAGAAAAGATGTTTTTAGAACTTAACAATATTATCTTATTAGAACCCCTAGAAAAATACCTTAAAGTGGCTAATTAAAGCCACTTTATTTACTTTTCCCAATAAAAACCTTATCTTAAAGCCTTTATGAAAAAAATTAGAAATGTTGCTATTATTGCCCACGTTGATCATGGAAAAACAACCCTTGTAGATCAGCTTCTTAAGCAAGCTGGTGCTTTTAAAGACCATGAAAAAACTCAAGAAAGAGCTCTTGATCGTCATGATTTAGAAAAAGAGAGAGGTATTACAATTTTAGCTAAATGTACTTCTGTGCAGTGGAATGATGCTACTATTAATATTATTGATACTCCGGGTCATAGTGATTTTGGGGGTGAGGTAGAGAGAATTCTCACTATGGTAGATGGGGTTCTTGTGTTGGTTGATGCAGCTGAAGGTCCTATGCCTCAAACCAAATTTGTTTTATCTAAAGCTTTGCAATTAGGATTAAAACCTTTAGTGATTATTAATAAAGTTGATCGACCTGATGCTAGAATTGAAGAAGTTATCGAAGAAATTTATAACTTATTTATTAATTTAGATGCAAACAATGATCAAATTAATTTTCCACTTTATTATGCTTCTGGTCGTAATGGTTGGGCTGTTAAAGATCTCAGCGATGCAAGAAGTAATCTTCACTGTCTTTTTGAAGGAATTTTAGAGCATATTTCTAGTCCTAAAATTATTGAACAAGATTCATTTTCTTTTCTCATTACTCTTTTAGAATCAGATGCTTATTTAGGTAAACTTGTTATTGGAAAAGTTTTTAGTGGTCAAATTAAAACTAATGATCAGTTACAAATTTTATCTCCTACGGGAGAAAATTTAGGTTCAAGTCGAGTGAATAAAATCATGGCTTTTGAATCTCTCTCTAAAAAAGTAATTGATTCAGCTTCAGCTGGGGATATTATTGCTCTTGCTGGTTTTCAAAAAGCAACAGTAAGTCATACTCTTTGCTCTCCTGAGCTCAAAATTCCTCTTGTTGCACCTCTTATTGATCCCCCAACATTAAGCATGACTTTTTCCGTAAACACTTCTTCTTTTGCTGGATTAGAAGGTTCAAAAGTGACTTCTAGGATGATTTTGGATCGTTTACTTAAAGAAGAAGAAAGCAATGTAAGTATTCAAGTTAAAACTCTTCCTGAAGCTGATTCTTTTCAAGTTTCAGCAAGAGGAGAATTACAACTTAGTATTCTTTTAGAAAACATGAGAAGAGAGGGTTTTGAAATTTCTGTTTCAAAACCTCAGGTGGTTCTTAAGGAGGAAAACGGAGAAACCTTAGAGCCTTATGAAGAAGTTTTAATTGATGTAGATGATGAATTTAGTGGAATTGTTATCGAACATCTCTCTACTAGAAAAGCTGATCTTATTTCTATGCAAAGTTCTGGAAATGGAAGAACTAGATTAATTTTTGAAGCCCCTTCAAGATCTCTTATTGGTTATCATAGTCAGTTTCTTACTGATACCAGAGGTTCTGGTCTTATGAATCGTTCTTTTTTAAAATATGCTCCTTTTAAAGGATCATTTACCAAAAAAAGAAATGGTGTTTTAATTTCCAATGATAAAGGAGTAGCTACTGCTTATTCTTTAGTGAACTTAGAAGAGAGAGGTATTCTATTTATTAAACCTGGAACAAAAGTGTATCAAGGAATGATTATTGGTGAACATAATAGAGAGAATGATTTAGATGTGAATGTGATTAGAGAAAAACACCTTACTAATGTGAGAGCTTCAGGAAAAGATGATAATATTAAGCTTACTCCTCCTAGACTTTTAAATCTAGAAGAAGCTTTAACTTATATTGAAGATGATGAATTAGTAGAAATTACTCCTGAAAATATTCGTTTAAGAAAAAAAATACTTAGTTCTCAGCAAAGAAAATAATCTTGACAGTGAATCTTTAATAAAGGATAAAAGCACATTCAAGGGCGTTTAGCTCAGTTGGTAGAGCGCTACCCTTACAAGGTAGATGTCGGCAGTTCGAGCCTGTCAACGCCCACCAAAAAATTTTTTTTGAAGAATTCTCAGCCAAGGTGACCAAAAAGAGAATTTTTCCTTAGGATGAATGAATTCTTGTCTTTGAGGATACAAACTCGCAAAAACTCTTTCTTTTTTTTCACAATGGTAATCAATAAATGGGTTAGAGTTTCCTTGTTTTTGTTTAATAAATTGATTTCTTTCACATTCCATACCTTGAGCTGGATAGAGTTGATCCCAAGAGGTAAATTGTTTTAATTCTTCTTGATTCATTAAATTGTAGCCATAAGTTTTTTGCATATAAAGATAAGCTCTTGCAATAAATCCTCTTTCCACTCCTTCAAGAAGAACTCTATCTTTTTGAATTTTTAAAGCACACTGAGGAAGAATATTTTTTTTAGAATAAAACCAATGAGATTTTTCTTTAAAAGGGAGATTAGATCTTTTTCTATTTACATAAGAACTTTCAGGGATAATATTATGCATATCTGCTTCAAATTTAATAAATTCTTTATCTACCATTTGTAAGCATCTTCTACCTCTTATTTTTTTTTGCTCACAAAGAGCAAAATCTTGAGATTTTTGTTGAGTAAGATAACTTACTGGAACGATATGTTCCCACTCTAAAGCATAACTTTTTTTCTGGCATAAAACTTTACTTTCTTGAATCTCACAAGGACAATAAAGGGTAGTGGGGTGTTTTTTATAAAATTGTTTAAGAGTTTTTTTAGACTGTTGAAAAGATAGAGCTTGTAAAAAAAAGAACATGACTTATGATAAATAAAATTTTTTCTTTACAAAAGATTTTTCCTGAAAAATTTTTAAGTTCTACTAAAAATGAAATAGCTTACTATCCTTTTGACTTTGGTCATTCTTCTTGGCTTATTGTCACTCATGGTATTTGTGAATATGGTCTAAGACATCAACATCTTCTTAACTTAGCGAAAGATTACTATAATATTTGTTTTTATGATCTAGCTCAGCATGGGTTTAGCTCTAAAAAACCCATTCATTCTTTTCAGGATTTTACCCTTGATCTTATAGGTCTCATTGAAGAACTTAAAACATCTCGTTATTCTCTTTTTGGTCATTCCATGGGCGGACTCATTACTTTAAATGCCCTACATGATTTAAAACCTGAAAAAACTTTTATCTCTTGCCCTCCTCTTGATATTCAAAGTTCTTTAAAGTTTCTTTTAAGAAGCCCTTCCTGGTTTTTAAAACTCTTTACTTATTTTCATTTTTCTCTAGGTAATTTTGGAGTTAATGGTGAGAAGGTATCTCATGATCATACCTCTATTAGAGATTATGATGAAGATCCTTTAATTAATAAATACCCACCTTTGTCTTTATTTTTTCACCTTTTGCAGGGAATTCAATCCTATAAAATTAAAAAAGTACCTCATCTTTATTTTTTTTTAGCAGAGAAAGATCTTCTTATTAATCATAAGAAAGTTCTTGAGCTTTTTCCTGAAGAAAAGACTTTTATTTATAAAAATGCTTATCATGAAATTCATTTTGAAATTCCTTCCATTCAAAAAGAATATTTTAAAGATTTAACTAATCTTTTTAAACTCAAGATCTGAGTTTCTTAAAAACCAATCCTGAACTTCTTTTTCTCTATTTTCAGCATAAAAGACAGTGATTTCTACTTCCTGCAAGTAACTTTTTGTTGTTGTGTAGCTCATTAGATGCTCTTCTCCTTCTAATAAAGCATAAATAAAGGCAGAATCTTCCTTAGGAACTAAAAAAGCCAAGGATTTTTCTTGAGAAAAATTTTCAGGAGGAAGCATTGTTTCTACTCTCTTTTATAATAATCTTATGTTGATTTCTATGATTTTTGCTCTTACTTTTCTCTCACCAGAAGAAAAAAGTAAAGTTTTAGGTAAATTTTATACCAATGAAGATTTAAAAAAGTTTGCTGAAAAAATTCCTTTAAAAAAGGAAAAAAGATTTTTACCCAAAAAAGAATTTTACTTTTACCACCCTTATCATGAAAATCATTGGGAACTAAGTAAAAGACTCTTTGGAGAAAATTATTTAAAAGAATTTAACACTCTTTTTAAGTATCAATCTCCTTTTGAATTCACTGTTGAATACACAGACTTTAGGCAAAAAAACATGGAAAATTCTTCTGAAATTCCTTCTTTTCTTTTTTTTGAAACTCCTCCAAAAAGTCTTGTTCAAGTTGAACTCATTCAAAATAAAATCTCTCTGTCAGATTCTAAGTTACAAGGAGTCTTTTATCTTATTCATCCCCTAGATAAAGAGCTTTATCAACCCGTAGCCAAAATTCATTTACATCATAATTATGTTCAAACTTTAAAAAAATACAGTGAACTAAAAGAACCCCTTATTCTTATTAATTACATGGAAAATAAAAATATTTCACTATCTAGAGAAGAACAACCTTTTAAGAAAAAATATCCTGATACTCAAATTTTTCAAGAAGGCGATCTCTTGGTTTTTTCAGGATATTATCATCCTCAGCAAAGACTCTGTTTATATAATGATCAAAATCAGTGTCAAGGAGAAGCAGAAATTATCTCTAGTACCAATGATTATACTGTAACAAAAATTATCAAAATTTGTTCCCAACATTATAATTTTTTAAAAGCAAGACCAAGCCTCATTCCAGTTTCTAAAAATCAAGTTCAAGCTTACTGTGATCATGGCTGTGTTCAAATACCAAAAAATCAAAAAGTGGTGCAAAACCCAGTAGAGCCTAGAAAAAAACTCATTTTAGAAAATCGTCCCATGGATTATGGAACTGAAACATTGGTTAAAACTGATTTAGAAAAATATGAAACTGACAATCATGAATACAAGTATTACCCCTCTGTTCCCTTAGATAACTATGAACAAGACTTAGGTAAACTTTATATTGATCCCCCTGCTGTTATTGAAGATAATCCCTATGGGTTGCATCCTAGTGTTGTAGAAGAGGCTTTAGAATTAATCAATAGAGATTCTTAGATCTTGAAAAAAATTATCTACTGCTTGCTTTTGTTCTTCTTTAGAAGAAAAAATAAATTCTTTTTCTTCAACATAGAAAGTATCTAGTTTTGTTAAATACCTACTTTTTTTAGGATAAATCACTTTTCCCTGAAACAATCGTTCTTGGCACTGAGTCATTACTAATTCATTTTTAGCTCTTGTAATAGCCACATAAAACAAGCGTCTTTCTTCTTCATAATGTTCAGGCAAATAACTTTTTTTATGAGGGAGATAGTCATCTTCTACACCTAAAATAATGACTTTATTAAATTCCAATCCTTTAGCGCTATGAATACTTAAAAGTTTAACCTGATTTTCTTGAACTTGATCTTCTTCTTTTAATTTTAAATTTAATAAATAATCTCTTAAATTGCCTTTAAATAGACTTATAGATCTTTTTAAGAAAAAAAGATCCTGCATTTTTCTCTCTAATTGCTTTAAATGATTTTTATATTGATCTTGGAGATAATTTTCCCATTGAATCTCTTGTAAAAGACCTTCAAAAGCTTCAGAAAGATTTTGAGTAAAAAATCTTTTTCTTAAATTCAAAAAGTCATGATAAAGAGTGGGTCTATAGAAAGAAAGACCTTCAAAAAGAGTACACAACTTTTCTTTAGATAATAATTCTAATTCTTTTAAAGATTTTTCTCCAAAAGATCTTAAAGGAGTATTAATAATTCTTCTAAAACTGATTTCATCTTTTGGATTTTGAATAAAGCTTAAATAAGCTAAAAGATCTTTAATTTCTTTTTTTTCAAAAATTTTTTTTCCTCCAATAAGTTCATACTTTATTCCTTGTTTCACTAATTCTTGTTCTACAAAATGAATTTGCTGACTAGATCTAAAAAGAAGGACTGAATCTTGATATTTTTTCAAATAATCCACTACCCACAAAGCTTCTTCTTCTTCTTGAAGAAATTTTTTAAGAACAGGCTTTTGTTCTTCTTCTCTTATAGAAATCATTTTTTTAGGAAAAACTCTTTTATTTTCTTCAATAACAGCATTAGCTAGTTCGATGATTTTAGAATGTGATCTATAATTTTTTTGAAGAAAAAAAACTTTTGGTTTATAGAAATCCATAAAAAATTTTAAATTTTCTTCTCTGGCTCCTCTAAAAGCATAGATACTTTGATCCATATCTCCCACGCAAAGAATTTCTTGATGAAATTTAGTCAATTTCATGAGAAATTTCATTTGAATCAAATTCGTATCTTGAAATTCATCTACCATAATATATTGAAATTTTTTTATAAAATCATCTTGAATATATTTTTCTCCATAAACAAGAAGATCATCAAAATCTAAAGCATCATAATAATTTAAAGACTGTTCATAAAACTGATAAAAATCTTCAAAATACTCTACTGAATTTTCTTTTTGATTTATTTTTTTTTCACTTAAAGCTTTTAAAAGGATTTCTTCTTTAGGTTTTTTAACGATTTTTAAGGTTCTTAAGAATTGTCTCACCAAGGCTAACTGATCAGATTGATCATAAATAGTAAAATGTTTTGTTCTGACTGGACAATGATTTTTTAAAGCATCCAAAGCCAATCCATGAAAAGTTTTAGCTACGACTTCATGATCATTTAAACGCTCTTTCATTTCTTGAGCAGCTTTATTAGTAAAGGTAATAAGAAGAATTGAGTTACTTTCTATACCCTCTTCTTGCAAGAATCTCACTCTTTCTACTAGAGTTCTTGTTTTTCCTGAGCCAGCCCCTGCAATGAGAAGAATAGGTCCTTTTTGTTTTAGGACCAATTCTTGATCTTGATTTAATTTCACCCTCTAGGGTTTAAGGATTTTTTTTTGAAAAAGCAACTTTTGAATAATTTTGTTTATTTTTGTTCTTTGGTGTTTTTGGTGACTGTTTTAGTATTTTTTGCTGATTAACAGATACTTGTACTTTTTTTTTATTGATCTTTTTATTTTTTTTAGTATTTTTTTGATTTCCATCAATATCCACTAAATCATTTTGATAAAAATGAGCTAAAAAATACTCTAGATATAATAATTTCTTTGTAAGAATTCTTCCATATTGATTAATTTCAAAAATTGCATGATCTAAATCAGAATAAAGGTCTCCACAAAAGAGAAGATTAAATAAATAATTAGCGACAATCTTACCTTTGTAATAAGGATTTTTAGTAAAAGAATTTTGAACATAATAGAATTTATCCCACTTTGAGTTTTCTTCTATAGAAGGATTTAATGCTGCTATTTTTTTAATGAGTTCATAAGCAGCACTCTTTGTTTTTTGATCAAAAGATTGAGCATGTCTTAGAACAGAAAAAACAGCTATTTGAGACAATGTAATATTGTTTAAATTTTTATAGCCCATTTTTTTTAAGTGTTCTACAAGAATAGCTGTAGTTAAAACTTCATTAACATTAATAAAAGCTGGTCCAGAGTTATAAGCAGGAAAATTTAAAATTAAGAGAGCAAAAAAATAATCAGCACTAGCTCCTTGTTCTTTTAAAAAAGACTCTAATTCTACTTTTCCTGTAAATTCAAAAAACTGACGATGGTACTTAATAAAATGGTTTAAAGCATTTAAAAACTGACCTGCAACAGTATTAGAACGATGATAGTCTGAGCCAAAAGTATTATGGCTATGTTCTTTCTTATAACCAGTTTCTGTTCGGCCTATAGTAACCAAGGCGTAGTGAAAAATTTTTTTTAACTCAGGAGAAAATTTTTCAAAAATTTCTAGAGTTAATCCAGGAGCTAGAGCATCAAGAACTTTTTGGAAAGATTCATCATCAAAAGAACTAAAATTTAAAACTTCACCTAATTCTTTAACTTCTGAACCTTTGTCTGAGAAAGATAAAGAACCATTTTCATTATTCACAATATTGTTAGCAAATCCTGTTTTTGGAATATCTTGAACTTTACTTCTAGCTATCATTGCTTCAATCCCAGGATTATAATTTGCATTCTCTATTTGTTGATTTTTAAAAAAAGTCTCTATAGTAGAAAAACTTTTCTGAATTAAAGAATACATTTTATCTAGATAAACTGTATCATTTAAAAGATCTCTTCTTAATGAAAGAAAATCTGGATTATTTTCATAAAAAGAATAAAGATCAGGCAGAGCAGAAAAACCTACTCTCTCTGTTGTTGATAAGCTTTTAATAGTTTGTATCATTCTATGATTAAGAACATTTATCACTGTATCTGGCTTTTTCCAAAGAAGCTTTCTGATTGTTTCTTCGTTTGCTAAAATTTTATTAGCTGTACTTGATAATTGCAAAGTTTTTTGATGTGTTTCTTCTTCTTTTTTCTTAAATTCTATGTCTAAACCTTTGCTTACAGTACAAAGAATCTCTTCTTGAAAATCAACTTCACCTTGTCCAGAAGAATCTGTAAAAAGAGAAGAAAGAGCTATTGATCCAACTAAAACGATTGTTTTTAAAATTTTTCCCATAATTTTGTATCAAATCCTATATTTTCAAAAAATCAAATAACTTTTCATTAAAGAATCTTTTTTAAAAAATAAAAATTATAAAAAGTTATCTACGATTTAATCGTATACATTGTTAATGCAATGTTGTTATTAAATTACATTCATTATTCATTAAATCAAATTACATATTTATAATAAAAGCAGTCATAAATCAAAAGAGGGAGTAATTTTTACAAAAAAGCTTCTTTCCTATAAGATAAGCTCATGTCTCTTAAAGAAACCCTTAAAGCTTTAAATAACTTTCCATTTCCAGAGCCTTTTCATGAGGATTTTATTAAATCAGTCCTTCTTATTAAAAAAACAGTAGCTCAAACTAATGAAGAGTTAAAAATTTTAAGCCTTGAAAAATCAAAAAAAATTCAGGATATTGTTAATAATCTTCTAGAAAATTTTGATCCAAAGCTTTATCTTCTTAGTATCTATCAAACAGGGTCTGGAACTTCTACTAATATGAATATTAACGAAGTGATTGCTGAAAAATCACAAAACATTCTTCACCCTAATGATGATGTTAACTTATCTCAAAGTTCTAATGATACTATTCCTACAGCTTTAAGAATCAGTGTTTATCTTAAGATTAAAAAAGAGCTTTTACCTGTTCTCTCTTCTTTAAAAGAAAGTCTTAAAAAAAGAAAAGAAGAAGCTAAATATATTGTTAAAGATGGAAAAACTCACCTCATGAATGCTACTCCTGTTACTTTTGGACAAGTGTTTTCAGGATATGAACAACAAATAACTTTAATTGAAGAAAGACTTCATGAGTGCCTTGTAAGATTATCTGAACTTCCTCAAGGAGGAACAGCAGTGGGAACTGGAATTAATACCCCTAGAAATTTTTCAAAGATTTTTATTAAAAATTTAAATTTAGCTTTAAAAGAAAATTTTCTAGAAACCAGAAATCATTTTGAAGCTCAGTCTATGATAGAAGCTCCTAGTGAGCTCTCTTCTATTTTAAAATCTTTAAGTACAAATTTATTAAAAATTTTAACAGATATGCGACTCATGAACTCTAATGGGGGGTTTCAGGAGATTGAATTAAAAGCCTTACAAGCAGGTTCCTCTATTATGCCAGGCAAGGTTAACCCTGTTTTAGAAGAAGCTTTAAGTATGATTTGTGTTCAAGTCATAGGATATGACGCATCTAATTCTATTGCTTCTTTTTCTGGTTCTTTTGAACTTAATACGATGCTACCACTAGTAGCTCAAAATCTTTTAAAAAGTATTGAACTTTTAACCCTAGGAATTAAACAATGGACACAATATTCTTTTAATCTTTTCTCTATTAGAGAAGAATTTTTAAGAGAAAAAATGAAGAATAATCCTATTCTCATTACAGCTTTAAATCAAAAAATTGGTTATGACTTAGGCAAACAAATTGTAGAAAAAGTTTTACAAGAAAAGAGACCTTTGTTAGAAGTAGCGCAGGAGATGACATCTCTATCTAAAAAGGAGCTAGAGGATCTTTTAGATCCCTTAAAATTAACACAGTTTTCATGAAAACGCTTATTACTTCTGCTTTGCCTTATGCTAATGGTCCACTTCATTTAGGGCACTTAGCTGGAGTTTATTTGCCAGCTGACATTCTGACTCGTCATAAAAAACTTTTAGGTAAAGAAGTTTTACATATCTGTGGTTCTGATGAACACGGAGTGGCTATCTTAAAAAAAGCTCAAGAAGAAAAAAAAGATTGTCTGTCTTATGTTGAGTATTGGAGAAAAGATCAAATAGAAACCTTTAAAAAATGGTCTATTGAATTTGATCTTTATTCTTATACAAGTAAAACTTCTCATCATAAGGAAGCTCAAGAGTGGTTTTTAGAACTTAAAAAGCAAGGTCTTCTTATAGAAAAAGAGGAGGAGCAGTGGTTTTGTCAAAGTTGTTCTCAGTATTTACCAGATCGTTTTATTCAAGGAATTTGTTATTCTTGTGGTTATGAAAAAGCCAGAGGAGATGAGTGTCCAAGTTGTGGTCTTTGGATTAATTCTTCTTTAATTAAAAATCCAGAATGCCAATATTGTTTTTCTAAAGATGTTATTTTAAAGAAAGAGAAACAATATTTTTTAAAAACAGAATTAAAAAAAGAAGAACTTCTTACTTGGTTTAAAAATCATTCCTCATTATGGAGAGCATGGGTTCAAGATTATCTAAAGAGCTTATTAAAAGAAGGTTTTGTTGAAAGAGCCATCACCAGAAATATCTCTTGGGGAATAGAGGTTCCAGAAGAGCAAGAAAAAAAACTTTATGTTTGGTTTGATGCACCTATTGCTTATATTTCTTTTTTAAAAGAACTAGGAAAAAATTGGAATGATTACACCATTATTCAATTTCTAGGAAAAGATAATATTATTTTTCATGGAATTCTTTTTCCTATTATGTGTCTAGGAATGAAATATAAGCCAGCAGATATTTTAGTAGGAAGTCAGTATTTAAATCTTTACGGAGATAAACTTTCTAAAAGCTCTGGTACAAGTTTAAGACAAGAACTAGAATCTAAATATCCTATTTCATATTTAAGATATTATCTTATTACTTCCTTACCAGAAGAATCTGATACTCATTTCTCTGAAGAACACTTTTTACAAAAAACTAACAGTGACTTAGCTAATACTCTAGGCAATCTTTATTCAAGAGTATTAAAATTTTATGCAAAAAAATTTGGAACATCTTTTACCTTTAAAAGAGTCTCTCAGAAAGAATTTACTCATTTTGCTCTTTTAGAGAATCATCAATTCAAATTAGCTTTAGAAAGTCTTCTTGTTTATGTACGAGAGATTAATCAAGAGATTACTCTTTTAGCTCCTTGGAAACTTGAAGAAGGGCAAGCTCGTCTTATTTTAGAAAAATTTATTCCTGAACTTATTCTCATTGCACTTTATCTTCAGCCATTTGTTCCTGAGATTAGTAATAAACTCTTAAATATTTTTCAGCTAGATTCTAAGTATTATTCCAATCCTGCTTTATTGGAAGACAAAAATCTTTCTCTTCTTCTTCCAGAAGATTTTTTCCCAAGACTTGAGACTTGATCTTTAATTCTTTTTTCTTTAAGAAGTTTATTTATGACTTTCAAAGAATTTTTATCTCTAAGTGAACAACACAAGATCTCTCCTCTTTTTACACAGTATAAAGAAATTAAAAAAAAGTACTTAGATCTTCTTGTATTTTTTAGAATGGGAGATTTTTATGAACTTTTCTTTGAAGATGCTCTTTTGGGTTCTAATATCCTCAATATTGCTCTCACACACAAAGGAGAAATTAATGATCAAATTATTCCTATGGCGGGAATTCCACATCATCAAAGAGATGTTTATTTTCAAAAAATCATTGATGCTGGTTATAAAGCTGTTATTTGTGAACAAAAAGAAAAAGAAGATCAACAAAAACTTATTGAACGTTATGTAAGTCAAATTATTGGTCCAGGTCTTCCTTATAAGATAGAGTATCAAGAGACACAGTACATTGCTACTTTGGGACAAAATTATCTCTGTTTGCTTTCTGTGACAGAATATCATCTTGAAACACTTTTTTTTAAAGATGAAGAAACCTTACTCAGTACCATAGAACTTCTTCCTATCAAAGAGATTTTGCTCACTCAAAGAAAATCTTTTAAGAAAAAAGATTGTCTTTTAAGTGAAATTCCAAAAAATTATTCTGACCCTCATTTTTTAAAACCTTATTTAGAAGAATATATTCCTTTTTATGAAAAAGATTCTTTTTTAAAGGGAGAATTACTTTCTTCTATTGGACTTCTTTGTTTTTATTTAAAAAATCACGGTATAGAGTCTTCAAAAAAAAATCTTTCTCTTTCATTTGATCAAAATAATTTTGTTAAAATATTTGAATCTACTTTTTATGATTTAGAAATATTACCCAAAAAAGAACTTGAATTTTCTCTTTTAGGCTTACTATCAGAAACATTTACTCAATCAGGCTTAAGATTACTAAAAAAAATACTTTTAAGACCTCTAAGAGATGAAATATTAATCCAAGAAAGACTCAATGAAGTTGAAAAATATATCAAGAATAAAAATATTTTAGAAGAAGTTCAAAACACACTTAAGGACATCAAAGATCTAGAAAGAATTATGGTTAAAGTAGCTCAAAAAAAATCAAGTCCTCAGGATCTTCTTTTTTTAAGTCATGGGCTCTTAAAAATTGATTCTTTAATTAAAATACTTAAAAAAAATTTAAGTTTTAAACTAGAAGATCTTTGTCTGAAAACATTAAAAACATTTATTCATAACAATGAATCTTATATTCAAGAAGGTTTTTCTCAAAAAAGAGATGATCTTTATAGAAAATCTTTTGAACAAGAAAAATTACTCACTGAGTTAGAAATTAAGCTCCAGGAAAAGTCTCAAGCTAAGAATTTAAGAATTAAACATAATCAAATACTAGGTTACTTTATCGAATTATCAAAAAAAGATAAGACTCTTTCTGAAGAATTTGTTAAAATTCAGGAACTCAACTCTGTGGTAAGGTATTCCCATCAAGATCTACTTTTTTTAGAGAAAGAGCTTAAAAAGGCTCAATTAGAATTAAAAGAAGAAGAAAAAGTTATTTTTTATTCTTTTTGCGAAGATTTTTTAAAAGTAGGAGATCATATTAAAGAATTGATTTCTTTTCTTTCCTTTGAAGATATTTATCAATCTTTAGCTACTGTAGCTTTAAAGTATAATTTTACTAGACCTAGTTTTAAAAAAGAAAAATCTTATTTCTTTAAAGGACTTTTTCACCCTTTAGTGAAAAAACATCAGCAAACTTATACACATCACTCTTTTGAATCTTCTTCTCTTCTTTATCTTATTACTGGACCTAATATGGGGGGTAAAACTACCTTTATGCGTGAAATTGCCTTAACGCAATATTTAGCTCAAATTGGCTCTTTT
This sequence comes from uncultured bacterium, assembly GCA_964652255.1. Classification (GTDB taxonomy): domain Bacteria; phylum Bdellovibrionota; class Bacteriovoracia; order Bacteriovoracales; family CAZZBM01; genus CAZZBM01. Next base: position 684,488 of record CAZZBM010000001.1, on the reverse strand, counting down.
GTTCCTGCTCTTGAAGCTCATCTTCCTTTAGTAGATGGAATTTACTCCAGATTAGGTTCTGATGATGATATTCAAAAAGGTCAATCAACTTTTATGGTTGAAATGAATCAAATGAGTATTATTTTACGTCATGCTACTAGTGAATCTCTTCTTCTTATTGATGAAATTGGTCGAGGAACCTCAACAGCAGAAGGATTATCTTTAGCTAAAAGCCTTATAGAGCATCTTCTTACAGAAACAAAATCTATCACTCTTTTTTCAACTCATTTTCATGAGCTTATTTACTTCATTGAATCTTTTTCAAAGGCATCCAATTTTTCTTTAAAAATTGAAAAAAAAGATGAAAAAATGATTTTTACTCATGAGCTTCAAACAAAAGGATCTGAAGAAAACTATGCTTTTGATATTGCTCTCTTAGCTGGTATTCATCCCTCGATTATTGAAAGAGCTAAAAAATTACAAGAAAAAACTCCTAGAAATATTTCTCAAGAAATTCTTCATCTAGATCTAAGTCTTCTCTCGCCTAAAGAAGTCTACCAAAAAATAGAAACTCTACAAGAGACTTATCACTAGCTTGACTTTAAAATAATACTTTTAGAAAATATTCAGAGTGTCTTATACTTTTTTTTTAAAAAGAATTTTTATCTTTTATCTCGATATTCTTTTTATTAATATTTTTCCCTTTTTTATTTTCTTTTTTTATCTTAACAATGATGATTCCTGGGTCCAGATTCATCCTGAATATGGATTTTTAATTTTTCCTAGTTTTTTTCTCCTTCATTTTTTACTTAATTTTTTTTACTACTTTTTTTTTTATTTTAAAAAAAGCTCTACTCCAGCTCATCTTCTTTTTGGCTATACCATTCTAAACAAACAAGGAGATCATCTTACAAAATCAGATTCTCTTTTAAGAATCATGTTTTCCTTCATTTTTTATATCATTCCTCTCCTCGCTTTTCCCTTTCTTTATCTTATTGCTCACCCTTACTTTTTAATAACTTTTAGTCTTATCTATCTTATCATTTTTATCTTCCTACCCATTTTTTTAAGAAAAAAATTCATTCATGATTTTTTTTTAGAACAAAGTGTTATAGGAAAATCTTTATGAAGTATCATTTCAAAAGCTTTTTATCCATAACACTAGACAATATCATTGTAGGTATTTTTTCTGCACCATTTTTTTATTTTTATTTCAAGTTTTATTTTCTAAATAAGTTTGACTCATCTTTTTCTATGGAATCAATCAAATATTTTATTTTATTTCAACTTTTATTCATTTCTTTTATAAGTTTTTTTTATAATATATATTTTCTTTATAAAAAACAATCTACTTTAGGAATGATGATCACAGGATTAAAAATTTTTAAAAAAAATAAAAATGAAATAAATTTTTCTGAAAAAATAAATCTTTATCAAGTTACAAAGAGAGAAATGTACTATTTTTTTATTTTTGTTTTTTTTCAAGCAATATTAAATTTATTTTCAAAAATTTTTTTCAATGAATCTTTTAATTATTATCTAAATATTATTTTTTATATTTTTATTATTCTTGTTATCATAACTATGATTTTCTTAAGAACAATTTATTTACATGATTATTTTTCAAATCTTAAAGTTGAGGAAAAAAAATGAAAAAAAAATTTTATACTTTTTAAAAAGATTCTTTGTTTTTATTATTGATTACATTTTTATAATGATAATTACTTTACCTTTCTTTTATCTTTTTAATTTTTTAAAAGCTTTCAGAGCTCATTCATTTGATCTACCTTTTAAAGAAGAACCTGATTTGCTCATGATCGTTATTGCTAATATAATTAACTTTTTATACTACTCTTTGTTTTTAACAAATAGTGGATCTACAGGTGCCATGGAAATTTTTAAATTAAAAATTAAAGATTATAAATCAAAAAAATATTTTATTTACCTTAGAGAAATAATCTTTTTTACTATTTTTATAGCTCCTGCTATGTTTTTATCATATTTAGATAGAATTCATTATTTAAATGAACTTCAATTAAATATTATTTCAACAATATATTTTGTAGGATTAATTTCAATAAGTTTTTTTATTAAAACTATTTATCTACATGACTATTTGACAAAAATAGAAATCATTGAACAATAAATTTGCCAAAGATATAATTTTTGTTTATAAAAAATTATGATCCAAAATTTTTTTATTTTTATTCAAAGATCAATTGCTTATGTTATTGATTATATTATCATTACTATTTTTCAAATGCCCTTAGCATTTATTTTTGATATCACTCTGATCTCAGGTTTTAATAAAGAAAATTTACCTATTTATCTAGCTCAACTATTACTTTTTATTATTCTACTTTTTGGTTTTTTTACTATTCATTTTCTTTATTTTGCCTACTGCTATGAACACTGGGGCACAAGTATTGGGAAAAGATTATTCAACTTAGCTGTTACAAATGATAGTGGAAAAAAACTCACCTATGAAGAAACTTTCAAAAGAGAACTTACTTTGAAGATATTACTTTTTTTCATACCTTTCACTGGAATCATGATGATCTTTAGAAAAGATCAGAAAATGCTTCATGATGTTTTAGCTAAGCAAAAAGTATTTAAGATCAATCCTTCCTGGCTCAAAGTTTCTTATAAAAAATTTTTAACTGATATCACTTATACTAGCTAAATGATTGATGAAGATTTATTAGAGATTAGAAAATATAAAAATATTAAAGATCCAATTAAAAAAAATCTTATCAAAGATAAAATCATTCAAGAATTTCTCCCTGTAGTTCGTTATGCTGCTAAAAAGATTCATTATAAATTGCCTTCTAATGTAGAATTAGACGATCTTATCTCTTTTGGAGTTTTAGGACTTATGGATGCTTTAGAAAAGTTTGATCCTAAAAAAAACAATAAATTTAGAACTTATGCTGAATTCAGAATTAGAGGCTCTATTTTAGATCATTTAAGATCAGAAGACTTTGTTCCTAGATCAGTAAGATCTAAAATTAAGGAACTTACAAAAGTCATTGAAATTCTCCAACAAAAACTTAATAGACCTCCTTTAGATGAAGAAATTATGGAGTCTTTAAAGATATCTTCTCAAGATTATTATGATTTATTAGATCGAACAAAAAAAATTTCATTTATTCATATTGACAAGCAATCTGATTTAAAAAAAATAGATCAAAGTTTATTTTTAAAAATTTCTAAAAAAAACGAAAATTCTACTCCTCATAAAAATCTTCTTTCTGCGTTTGATCATAAAAAAGTTTTAGATATTGTTAAAACTCTTCCTGAAAGACATCGTATGGTTTTATCTCTTTATTACTTTGAAGATCTTTCTTTAAAAGAAATTGGCAAAATTCTTCAAATTACTGAATCTAGGGTTTCACAAATTCATAGCAAGGGGGTAGAATATTTAAAGGAGTTATTGAAACAAGAAATTGATCTATATGAAGAGGACATTGCAGCTTAATTCTTATTCTAAATTTTTTTTAAAAAAAATATTCATTCCTATTCAATTTTTATTTTTATTGACTTTTATTTTTTATTATTTATATTTAGATAAAAAAAATTATGTTTTTCCTTTCTATCAAGAAAAAATAAAGCTCATCGAGCAGCAACTTTATTTTATCAAAAATATTCATGAATATTCTCAAAAAAACGTTTATCAAATTCTATCTTTTTTCAAAGATCACAAAAACTATTTTCATGATCAAGATTTTAAAAAAATATCTCAAATAGAAATTGAAATTAAAAAAAATCTTTATTTTGAAAATGAAAATGATATATTTAATTCTATATCTTCTAAAACCAATCTAAAGAATATACGCGATATCTTTATTAATAATGAAAATGATTTTTATAAAAAATTTTCTAAATACAAAAAAGAAATTGATATTTTAAAAACAATTAAAGAAAAACAAAAAAACTTAGACAAAATTTTTATAAATTTAAAAAATTTTATATTTGATATAGAAATCAAAGAAAATCATTTATTAGAAGAAAAAAATCTACTTATCTATTTTTCATTAATGACGCTTTCTTTTTTATTTTTTTTTCTCTATTTTTTTAATATAAAAAAATACATCCTTATTTTTCTCAACAGATCTTTTTTTAAAATTATTAACAATGAAGAAAGCTTTTTCTTAAATAAAAAAGAAAATCAAGATTGGAAAAAATTTCAAGAAGAATTTTATATCAAAAAAAACATTGCTGAATTTTTTATAGAAGAATATAAGTGGCCATTTTTTATCATTAATGAAAATCAAGAAATTATTTATTTCAATCTTGCTTGTTATCAACAAATTTTTATCAACAAAAAAATCAAAAACCTTCAAGGCTTTTTTTCTTTAAATTTACTAAATGGGTTTTATTTTAATAAAAAAAAATACACTATTAATCACGAAAAATACTCTCTTTTAGAAGTTCATTCTCTTAATCAATATCATTTCTTTATCTTTTTCACAAAAGACCATCTTAAAGAGATTTTTTTAGAAAAAGACAAGGAACACAATAAAAATTTACTCAAAATTTTAAAAAGTCTTCAAGATCAAAAAAAGATCAATCTTCCTCCCTATTTAGAACCTGAAATTGGTGATATTTTAGAGATTTTTCAAAAAAATATAGCTTTTAGTAAAACTTACCAAGAAAAAACATTAAATATTATTGAAAAAAATAAAAATTTACTTCAAGAAATGAATTTACACCTTCAAAAATTCAAATCTTCTTTAAAAAGCTTAAAAGTCACCACTTCTTTTGAACAAGCTTTTGAATTCTCTTTAAAAGAATTTTTTAAAAAAAATCAAGAATTGCTTATTTTTTTAAAAAACTCTTTTGAAAGTCCTATTTCTTTAGGAAAACAGATTCAAACCTATTTTGAAGACTTTAAAAATGTTAGAAAATCTTTACCAGAGTCCATCGAGTTAAAAAAAATCACTTTAACTCTATCAAAAATTGATATTGTTTTAAAACAACAACTAAATATTTTAGAAGCTAAAAATTTTGATCAAAAATTTAAGCAAGTTTCTGAGTACTTAAAAGAAATGGAAAAACTCATTGAACTTTTACAAAGTTCTCGAAAAAAGAAGGAAGATCTTCTTCAAGAGATCGAAGATCATATTTTTAAAATTGCCCATGAAATTCATCAATATGACAAAAAGCAGTTTATCCATGAAGAAGTTTTAAAAAATACTGAAAAAATGACCCCATCCTAGACAATAAGTTCTTCTTTTAGCTAGATTAAGCCCATATGAAAACTGTTTCTTTTCATACCCTCGGGTGTCGTTTAAATTTTTCAGAAACTGGAACTATTGCTGAAGGATTTAAACAAAGGGGTTATAAAATTGTTTCTTTTGAAGAAAAGGCAGATATTGTTTTTTTAAATACTTGTACTGTAACTGATCAAGCTGATAGTACTTGTTTAAATCTTATTAAACAGGCAAAAAAACATTCACCTGAAGGAAAAATCATTGTTGCTGGTTGTTATGCTCAGATGGAAGCAGAAAAGCTAAAAAAAATCAAAGAAGTAGATCTTATTTTAGGAACAGAAGAAAAATTTAAAGTTTTTAATTATCTTGAAGAAGAGTCTTCTTTAGAATCTTATATAGATCTTCACAATGAATTTTTTCAAGCTTCAACTTCTTTAGAAGTTTCAAGAACAAGAGCTTTCTTAAAGATTCAGGATGGGTGTAATTATATTTGTTCTTTTTGTATTATTCCTCATGCTAGAGGTCGATCTAGAGTCGGTAAGATTAAAGATTTAGTAGAAGAAGCTAAAAAGATTCTTCAATCAGGATTTAAAGAAATTGTTTTAACAGGTGTCAATATTGGAGAATTTGAAAGAACAGGGGGAGAATCTTTAGAGCAACTTATAGAGGAACTTTCTCTTCTTTCAGGGCTTAAGAGATTAAGACTTTCTTCTGTGGAGCCCAATACAATTACTCCAAGACTTTTACAAGCTTTAAAAGATTCAAAAATTTACCAAGATCATTTTCATCTTCCTCTTCAGAGTGGTTCTGACAAGATTCTTAAAACTATGAGAAGAAAATATTTAAGTGCTCAGTATCTAGAAACTTTAAATCTTGTTAAAGATTATTTTCCTCAAGCTGCTATTGGTGCTGATGTTATTTGTGGATTTCCAGGAGAAAGTGATGAAGATTTTGAACTTACAAAAAAACTTATCGAACAAAGTCCTATTACTCATCTTCATGTTTTTCCTTATGCTAAGAGACAAAAAACAACAGCTGCTCTACTTACTGATCAACTTCAAACAGAAGTTAAAAAATCAAGAGTACGTGAACTGATTCAACTAGGAGAAAAGAAACAAGAACAATTTGCTCAAAATCTTATTGGAACTGTTGCTGAAGTTCTTTTAGAAAAAAAAAAAGATCATTACTCTCAAGGCTATATTTCACAGTTTTTAAGATGTTACTTAGAAGAAGACCTTCCTGAAAACACCATAGTCAGAGTTCAACTCACAGGTTATGATAAAGTGTTTACAGGAAAAATTCTATGAAAGAACAGTACTTAAAATGGTATGAACTTCTCTATACCGGTCGACTACTTGATCAAAGAGCACCTAACTATTTAAAACAAGCTTTAGGTTGGTCTTATCATGCACCTTATGCTGGGCATGATGGAATTCAATTAGCTTTAGGTCAAATTTTTATTAGAAACAAAGATCATCTCTTTCCTTATTATCGTGACATGCTCACAGCTTTATCAGCAGGTCTAACTCCTTTAGAGATTCTAAAAAATGGTCTTTCAAAAAAAAACGATGTTGCTAGTGGTGGACGTCATATGTCTAATCATTTTGCTAAACCTGCTTGGAATATTCATAATACATCTTCTTGTACAGGCAATCATGCTCTTCATGCTGTTGGTTTAGCTAGAGCTATCAAAACTTATCATGATAGTGGAGTTGTTTATTGTTCTCAAGGTGAAAGCTCTTTATCAGAAGGTTACTGTTATGAAGCTATTAATGGAGCTAGCCGAGAACAACTAAAAATTATTTTTGTCATTCAAGATAATGGTTATGGTATTAGTGTTCCCAAGTGGGAACAAACAGCAAATGAATTTGCATCTGATAATTTTGCTAGTTTTAAAAATATTCAAGTCTTTCATTGTGATGGAAAAGATCCTCTTGATTCTTTTAAAGTCTTACAAAAAGCAAAAGATTATGTAGAAACTGGTCTTGGATCTGCTCTTGTACATGCTCATTGTGTTCGAATTGAAAATCATTCTAATTCAGACAATCATCATCTTTATAGAGACAGTGAAGAATTAGCACAAGCAAAAGCTCAAGATCCTCTACCAAGATTTAGAAATTTTTTACTTCAAGAAGGTTTTCAGGAAGAGAATTTAAAAAAGATAGAAAAAGCCTGTGAAGAAAGTATTTTAAAAGCACATAAAGAAGTTTTACAAGAAGAGGATCCTGACCCTAAAACTATTTTTGATTATGTTTGTCCTGCTCCTTATGTAGGCAATCCAGAATCAGATAAGAGAGAGGGAGAAGCTGTTAAGTTTATTGATGCACTGAACACTACCTTAAAAGAAGAGTTTCAGAGAAACCCTCACACTTATCTTTGGGGGCAAGATGTTGCTTATAAAGACAAAGGTGGAATTTTTAATGTCACCAAAGGTCTTCAAAAACTTTTTGGTCCTAAAAGAATTTTTAATGCTCCTATTGCAGAAGATTTTATTGTAGGGACAGCTAATGGTTTTTCACGTTATTCACCTGATATTAGAGTTGTTATTGAAGGAGCTGAATTTGCAGATTATTTCTGGCCAGCGATGGAGCAGACTTTAGAGTGTTCTCATGATTACTGGAGAACAAATGGTCAATTTTGTCCTAACATCACCATTCGTCTAGCTTCTGGCGGTTATATTGGTGGAGGACTTTATCATAGTCAAAACATTGAAGCTTCTCTAGCTCCTTTACCTGGAATTAGAATTGTCGTACCAGCTTTTGCTGATGATGCAGCAGGATTATTAAGAAGTTGTATTAGATCTAGTGGAGTAAGTTTTTTTCTAGAACCTAAGGCATTATATCAATCTAAAGAAGCTATGACACCTATACCAAAAGATCATGTTGTTCCTTTTGGTAAGAGTAAGATCAGAAAAGAAGGTTCTGATTTAAGTTTAATTACTTATGGAAATACAGTTCATTTATGTCTCAAGATTGCACAAAAACATGAAGCTTCTTTAGAAGTTTTAGATTTAAGATCTTTAAATCCTTTAGATGAGGAAGGAATTTTACTTAGTATTAAAAAAACCTCTCGAGCTGTGATTGTTCATGAAGATAAGGTCTTTGGTGGTTTTGGTGGTCAAATTGCTGGTTTAATTTTAGAAAAAGGATTTGAATATTTAGATGCACCTATAAAAAGAGTAGGTTCTACTTTTACTCCTGTAGGCTTTTCATCTATTTTAGAAAAAGCTATTTTGCCTGATGAAAATAGAATCTTAGAAGCTGTTCATCAGACTCTTAGTTATTAAAAAATTTTGATTTTTTTTAAAAAGAAAGGGAAGCATGAAGCTTCCCTTTTTAATATCATTAACGCTTAATACGAATATCTTGATCAACAATGAACTCAACTCTTCTATTTTGAGCTCTTCCTTCTCTTGTTTTATTATCAGCAAGAGGTTGATCTGGACCATAACCTTTTGCTACAAGAATTTTATCTGGAACTCCTTGATTCACTAAGTAAGTTCTAATAGCTTCTGCTCTTTTTTGAGAAAGACTAATATTATAATCTCTAGCACCAGTATTATCTGTATGTCCTTGAATTTCTACTGAAGAAACTTGAGAAGCATATTCTTTTAAAGCTGTCGCTGCTTTATTTAATTCATCATAAGAAGCTTCTGCTATGACTGCACTATTAACAGCAAATTGAACTCTTCTAGCAATTTTTAATCTTTGAGTTAATTCTTGAACAATGCTTTTTGTGACAACCGGCGCAGGTGTTGCAACAACCATTGGTTTAAAAGCATATCTTAAACCAGCTGAAAATCTTTGTTGTGGCTTAGTAGGATCAAAAAGTCCTTCTAGTCCATAAGAAGCCATGATCGCTAATCTTTCAGATTTTAAAAGATTTAATTTCATGAAAGAATCCATATAGTATGGGTTTTGAGTCACTCCACCAGGAGTCGTTGTTGTATCTTTTGTAGATTTGTAAGGCATAGTGACACCACCATAAATCTCAAATCCTAATGAAACAATGCTTACAGGTGTCCAAGCAAAACCAGCACCATAAACTAAACGATGATCTCTTTTTAATCCTTTTAAAGCTGTTCCTGATTGATAAGTAAAATTTTTCATTTCTGCATCATGAGAATATTTATAACCAATATTTCCATAGACACTTAATCTTCTTTCAACTCTAGCATTTACGAGTAAACGTCCTTCTGCGCTAAAACCATCAGAAAGAAGCATTTTTGAATTTGCTGTAGGAGCAACAACATTAACAAGAACCCCTAAGCCAATAGGTGCTTCATTTCTAGTGATTCTAATATTAGCTAGTACATTCACATCTCCAAGCATAAAATTTCTCTTGTCTTTTTCTAAAGATGAAAAATCTTCTTTATTAGAATGAACTTGAAAAGCTTGAAGACCAACTCCTAAATAAATTCTAGAATGTACTAAATAACCAAGAGCTAATTCTACTCCTCTTAAAGAATGCAGTGGATAGTGATTTTCTCCATTTGCATCTACTCTTAGTGGTTGTAGCACATGAAAACCATGAATCATCGCCAAACCTTTAAAACGATTTCCAATCATCCCTTGACCTAAAGGCATAGTAACATTCATTGATTCCATATTATGAGCAGCTCCCAGATTAATAGCTGCAATACTAGGATCAAGAGCCCAAGCTTCAGAGACTAGCACAACAAAACTTAATAGAGTTATTTTTTTCAACATAGTGCACACTTCCTTTTTCTTAATTTTATTTACAAACATTAATCTAAATATGAAGCAATTCAAATATTTTAGCAAGAGTTTTTTTACAAAAAAATTTACAATCAGAAAAAGTCTACGTATGTATATTCTCTATGAAGGAAGCTCAAGCTTACAAGGGTACTCGTGATTTTTATCCTCTAGAAGCAAGAAAACAGCAATGGATTTTTAATCAATGGTCTAAGATCGCAGAAAAATTTGGTTATGAACCTTACAATGGTCCCATGATTGAAGAATACGCTTTATATGAACTTAAAAGTGGTGATGAAATTCTCAAAGAACAGCTTTATGTTTTTGAAGATAAATCTAAAAGAAAAATTGCTTTAAGACCTGAAATGACACCGACCTTAGCAAGAATGCTTAGTAAGGTATCTAAAAATTTAGTAAAACCTATTCGTTGGTACTCTATTCCAAATCTTTATCGTTATGAGCAGCCTCAAAGAGGTCGTTTAAGAGAACATTGGCAACTAAATTGTGATCTTTTTGGATTAGAAAGTCCTTATGCTGAATTTGAGATTATTTCTCTCTTAATTGAAATCTTTGAATGGTTTAAACTTTCTTCAAAAGAAGTTCAAATTTTTTTTAATCATCGAAGTATTTTAGAAGAAGTTTTTCATAAGATAGAGTTAAACTCTTTAGAAAAAAAACAACTCATTAAACTTATTGATAAGAAGAATAAAATTTCAGAAAAAGATTTTACTGATCAACAAGAAGAAATCTCTAAATCTCCTCTTTTAAAAGATTTTTTAAGTTTAAAAAACTTTCATGATCTTCTTATTTTCTTAAAAAAAGAAAACTTTAATTGTTATCAACAGATTTCTTCTCTTGGTACTGTTGTCAATAGTTTCTCCTCTTATCTTTTCTATGAACCTTCTATTGTAAGGGGTCTTGATTATTACACAGGATTTGTTTTCGAAGCTTTCTCTCCAAAGTTGAAAAGAGCTCTTTGTGGAGGAGGTCGCTATGATGATTTATTAAAAATTTTTCATGGAGAAAATCTATCTGGTATTGGCTTTGGCTTTGGTGATGTCACTTGGACAGAACTTCTCACTGAATATAATCTTTTTCCTGAGATTTTTTCTCATCAAGAAATTTATTTTGGATATGAAACAAGCTTAGAAGAAGCTATGACTTGGGTTCATGAACTGAGAAAATTTTTTAATGTAACCATTCATTATCATGAGAAAAGAGATCAAAAGGTTTACGATCAAGCCAAAAAGAGAAAACTTTCTTTTTTTGCTTTTCTTACAGATCAAGGATTGAATTTAACCAATTTAAGTTCTCATTCTAAAACTCTTATCTCGTCTAAAAAGGATATCCATGCAGAAACATTATCATTTTGAATCTATTGAAAAAAAATGGAAAGAATCTTTTGCTCAAGTTTCAAGAAAAAAATCCTCAAAAAAATACACACTTTTAATGCCTCCACCTAACATCACAGGGTCTCTTCATTTAGGTCATGCTTTAGATAATTTTTGCAGTGATCTTCTTGCTAGATATTATCAACTAAAAGGGTATGAGCTTAGATGGATTCCAGGTCAAGATCATGCAGGAATTTCCACACAAGCTTTAGTAGAGAAACTTCTTTTTGAAGAAGAAAAAAAGACAAGACAAGAACTTGGACGAGAAGAATTTTTAAAAAAATTATGGAACTGGAAAGAACATTATGCTCAAGCTATTATTGAAGATTTTAAAAACTTAGGTTTAAGTTGTGATTGGAATGAATTTCTTTTCACTTTAGATGAAGACGTTATTTTAGCTGTAAACACCCTATTTAAAAAATTATTTGATGACGGACTTATTTATCAAAAAGAAACTCTAGTAAATTGGGATACTACTTTAGAAACAGCTATTTCTGATATTGAAGTGACTTATAAAAAAGTCAATAGTTTTTTCTACTTTATTAACTACCCATTAGTGAACAATCCTAAAGAATTTATTACTATTGCTACCACTCGACCTGAAACCATTTTTGCAGATGTAGCTATTATTTTTCATCCTGAAGACAAAAGATATCTTCACTTGCTTCATGAAGAAGTTTTTATTCCTCTTATTAATAAAAAAATTCCTATTTTATCTCACCCTGATGTTGATCCAGAAAAAGGTACGGGTTTATTAAAAATCACCCCTCAACATGATTTTAAAGATTTTTCTATCGCTCAAGACTTAAATCTTTCCTTAGGATCACAGCTATTAAGTTCTAAAGGGATCTTCACTGAAGAAGCTCATTTTTTAAAAGGACTCAATTTGGTTCAAGCAAGAAAAAAGATGGAAGAATCTTTAGGAGAGTATCTTGTAGAAAAAACACCTCATCTTCAAGAAGTTCCTCATTCTGAAAGAAGTCAAACTATTATTGAGCCAAGAATTTCGAAACAGTGGTATTTAAAAATAAAGCCTTTAGCTGAAAAAACTCTCAAGTTAGTTGATCAGGAACAAACTCAATTTTACTCCCCCCAGTGGAAAAATAGTTTTTTTTCTTGGATGGAAAATATCCATGATTGGTGTCTTTCTCGTCAACTTTGGTGGGGACATCCTATCCCTATAGTGACTTGTCTTTCTTGTGGACACCAAGAAGCTTATATTAAAGAAGCTACTAAATGTTCAAAGTGTTCACATCAAGCATTGAAGAAAGAAGAAGATGTTTTTGATACTTGGTTTAGTTCTGGTTTGTGGCCATTAGTAACTCTAGGGTGGCCAAATAAAATGAAAGAAAAGGATTTTAAAGAGAGATATCCTTTTGATGTTGTAAGTCCTGCTCATGATATTATTTTTTTCTGGGTGGCAAGAATGATGATGTTATCGAGTTATATTACAGGAAAACTTCCTTTTAAATCTATTTATTTTCATGGATTAGTTTGTGATGCTCAAGGAAGAAAAATGTCTAAGTCTTTAAATAATGGAGTTAACATTCCAGATACTTTAAAGAGACATGGTGTAGATGCTTTAAGACTGACTCTTTTAAAAGATTGTGGTTATCAAAGATTTTTTTCTTTTCAAGAAAAAAATTTAGAACTTTCAAGAAATTTTCTAAACAAGCTTTGGCATATTTTTTATTTTATTGAGCCTTACAAAAATGTTAATTTAAATTTTAATGATCTTTCTCAGATGGATAAATGGATCCTATTAGAATTAAAGATTCTTTCTGAAAAATATGATTTTTATTTAAAGAATTATCGTTTTGATGAGATTTTCAAATTATTAGAATATTTTCTCTATGAAACTTTTTCTCATTTTTTTATTGAATTTAGTAAAAAAGATATTCAGGCCCATGGACCAACTTTAACTTTTGTTCTTGAAGAAATTTTAAAATACTTTCATCCTTTTATTCCTTTTCTAACTCAAGAACTCTGGTCACAGCTTCATCATGATGATCTTATTCTCTCAAAAGATTTTAGAATGATTCCAGAATTAAGTTCTACTTTTTATCCTAATTTAGAGGTTTTAAAAGGTTTAAGATCTTTAAGACACTTAGCGGGACTAAGCCCTAAGGAAGAGGCTCAAGCCTATCTTTCTAGTCAAGAAGTTATTGATTATTCTTTTTTAAAAGAACAGACAAAAACTCATTTTTTATCTCAAAAAGAGAAAAGAAATTTTTATTTTACAAAGAAAATTTCTTTTGGTGTTCTTTTTCTAGAAGTTTCTGAGGAAGTTTTTTTACAAGTCCAAGATAGAATGAAGAAAGAGACTTCTAAATTAGAAAAAGAACTTGAAGAGACAACTAAAAAACTTTCTAATGAAAAAATCCTAGAAAGAGCTACACCTGAGTATATTGAAGATTTGAAAACAAGAAAAGAGCAATTATTGTTTCAGTTACAAGAATTGAACGAACTTTTTACCAGAGAGTAGATGCATATGAACATGAGGGATGAGTTGCCCAGCTTCTTTTCCTTCATTAAAAGCTAGGGAAAAAGAATGAATTTGAAGTTTATCTTTAAGTTTTTTTAAGACTCTAAAAAGACTTAGATAATCTTCTTCCGATAAATCTGTTAATAGCCCTACATGTTTTTTGATTAGAAAAAGAAGATGTTGTTCTGCTTTAGGGTAAATATCTTTAATCACTAAAACTTTTTCATCTTCATAGATAATACTTGCTTCAAGATTTTTTTCTACAATTTGACAAAAAACACATTTCATAAAAGATCATTAACAGTTTTCATCTATTTTTGGCAAAAGATCCTTGAGCATATCTCCAACGATCAGCTAAATCTTTTTCCAACTTAATCTCAAAACCCTGTTGAAGAGCTTCTCTTTCAAATTCTATTAAGAACTCTTCTTCTCCTTCAAGTAAAAAGGTTCCTGTAAAATTTAAATAATTTTTAAGACCTTGCACTAAATCCCTGATAAAGAAATCATGAGGAATATACAGGGCTTCTTCTGGTTCATAGAAAGTTTGTGGGTGGGCATAAGATTGTCCTTTTTTCAGATAAGGAGGGTTTACTAAAATGAGGTCAAAAGTTGTTTTTACTTCTTTAAAGAGAGAGCTTTCAAGAATATTGACTTGTTCATGATATTCTAAAGTATTTTTTTTTACATAAGAGAGAGCTCTGGGATTAAGATCAACAAAGGTTATTTTATTTTTAATCCCCGTTCTTAAAAGAGCCACACCTATGGTTCCTGGACCACAACAGAGATCGAGAACTTCATCTTCTTTTTTAAGAATTTGGAGAGATTTTTCAACAATCCATTCTGTTTCATATCTAGGAATAAAAATTCCTTCTCCTAGTTGAATCCAACCATTATAAAAGTATTTACCTCCCATAAGATATTCCAAGGGATATCCTGTTAAAATTTTTTCAAAGATTTTTTCTATCACATCTTGAAAATAATCTTGTCTTAATCCTGGATAAAGATTTTTTAATAAGTGTTCGTTGTTTTTAAAAAAAAGATCTATCTTGTCCTTCATCTTAAGACTTGCTAGCATAAGCTTTATGAAAAAACTATGGATATTCACCACGGGTTTATTTTTACTCAGTTTCTTACTTTTCCCTTTTGGAGTTAAATTTATTTTACAATCCAATGAAGATCTTCTTTATGAGACTCTTCAAAAAAATCCTAAAAAATACTTAGAATCTGTTCAATCATCTATGCTGAAAATGAGAGAGCAGGATTTAAGACAATCTGAAGAGGATCGTCAGTCTCAAATTGGAGCAGCAAGCAAACTTTCTCTTCGTTCTTCAGAGCTTCTTCGGGGAAAAGCACCCATCCAAGTGATTGCTTATTCAGATCTAACTTGTTTTTACTGCAAAAAAGTCTTTTTAGAAACTCTTCAACCTTTATTAAATGAAAACAAGATCGAATTTGTTTTCAGGCATGCTCCTTCTCAAAATGGATTAAAATTTAGTGAATACTTTGAAGCTTTGAGACTAGAAAAGATTGATTTAGCAATAAAATTTCATGATGAGATTTTAAAAGCAAAGGATTTTTCTTCAGTCTTAACAAAATTATCACTTACTCAGGATCAACTTAATAATTTTTTAAAGAAGCATTCAAAGGCTGTTCAAGAAAAAATTGAAGAAGATATGGAGTTAGCTCAAAAAACTAATCTTCAAGGAACTCCTCTACTTTTAGTGAATGGTGTTAAAGTAGAAGGTTTTATCAAAAAAGACGCCTTAGAACATTTAATCAATCAAATTTTAAAAAAAAATTAATTTTTAGTTGAGAAAAATGTTGTCAAGATGTAAAAAATATTTAAGCATAAAGTATAAATAAACATTCTTAAAAAGGAGAATTATTCTATGAATAAAAAAGAACTAGTTGAAGCAATTGCTGCTAATAAGCAGTTAGCTAATGTTGCAAAAAGAGAAATTGAAGCTTGTCTTAATGTGATGATGGAAACTATTAAGAAAAGTGTCAGAAATGGTGAAGAAGTAGCTCTAGTTGGTTTTGGATCTTTTAGCAAGGCTAAGAGAGCAGCCCGTACAGGAATTAATCCTGCTACAGGTGAAAAAATTAAAATTAAGGCAAAAAGTGTTCCAAAATTCAGAGCAGGAAAAGCGTTTAAAGATTTAGTAGCTTAAAAAAATAAACTAGAGAGAAAGAAAAATTCTTTCTCTCTAATTTATTATGCTCATATTCTTTATCTTTTCTTTTCCTCAAACTCTAAAAAATATTATCTTAAATGCCCCCTATACTTTCTATTCTCGATTACCCAATCCTTTGAACTTAAATGAACTAAAAAAAGAATATAAAAAATTTCTCCCTTCTTCTACCAACATTGAACATATTATTCCTCAATCCTGTTTTACTAAAACAGACTTTTGTTTTCAGGTTAAAAACCATCCTTATAATCTTTACCCTGAACTTGTTAAGATCAATAATCTACGAGGAAACCTTTCTTTAAAAGCTACTTCTGATCGAAGAAAATTTCTTACAAAGACTCTTTTGCAAGGTCAAAGATATTTTTTTGTTCCAAAAGAAATCTTTGCTATTTATTCAAGAACTCTTCTTTTTTTTCTTGAAAACTATTCTCACTGTTTAGATCTTTCCTGTTTAAAAAATCCAAAAAAAAAGGCACACAAAGAACATACCAGAAAGTACCCTCCCTCTGAACAAGAATGTCATCATATTGCTTACCTTTATGAAAATTTTGCAAGACATAATCTTGAGCTTGAAGAACATCCTTATTATAAAACTTGTTTTCCTTAGAAAAATTTTATAAAAAACATTATGTTTTTTTATGAACGTTACTCTTGTAAAAAATTTGATTCTTCTAAAAGAATTTCAAGAGAGAATCTTTTTTTACTTAAAGAGTCTATTAGAATGAGTCCTTCTTCTCTAAATTTTCAACCTTGGAAGATCTTTTGTTTAAGTGAAGATTCAAGAAGAAAGGAATTAGTTCATTTTGCCCAAGGAAATGAATCTCAAATTTTAGAAGCTTCTCATCTTTTTATTTTTTGTGCTCAAGATAAATTTAGTAAAGAAGAAAAAGAAAAACGTCTTCAGTTAATGATTACCAGAAGAGAGCTTAATGAAGAGAGAGAAAAAAACTATAGAAGTTTTATTGAAAAAACTTTGCCACAAGATCACTTTGCTTGGGCAAAAAATCAAATTTATTTAGCCCTAGGTTTTTTAATGAGCACAGCTTCTCTACTGAAAATTAATCATTGTCCCATGGAAGGATTTCAAGAGGAGGGCTTTAATAAAATCTTAGATTTAAAGGATTATAGAACAGTTGTTTTATGTTCTGTAGGCTATGCTAAAGAAGAATCTAAGAGTCCCAAGATCAGATTAGAGGAGAGTGATATTTATTTTTAATTTGGTGCCCAGTCGCGGAATCGAACCACGGACACAAGGATTTTCAGTCCTTTGCTCTACCTACTGAGCTAACTGGGCAAAAGAGACGATGTTAACTTAGCGTAAAAATGGTATAAGAGTCAATGATGAAAATCGAAAAAAAATTACTAGAAACCAATCATATTAAAACAACAGCTCTTGTTTATGAGGGATCTAAGCCTTTATGCTGTTTATTTACCCATGGTTATAGCTCTAGTAAACAAGATCATGTAGCTTGGATGATGAAATGTCTTGAACTTGATGTGTCTTGCGTGATTTTTGATCTTCCTAATCATCTTCTAGGAAATTCCAACTCTGTAAATTTAGAAAATTTCGAGCAAGAGTGTCATTTACTCTTTTTAGAAGCAAGAAAATTTTTTAATCATCAAAACTTTATATACGGAGGATTTTCTCTTGGTTCTCTTTTAGCACTTAAAGCAGCTTCAATTTTACCTCCTTTAAAAGTTCTTGTGGCTGGACTAGGATATGATCCCAACTATGAAAAACATCTCTATGAGTATCCTCCCTTTGCTTTTTTATTAAAATTCAGGAGTGCTCTTATTGAGAACTTAGATACAAAAAAAGTTTTTCAGTGGGTTCAAGAGGAGAAAAAAAAACTACAAATAAAGAATCAAGACCTTGTTTTGATTTCAGGGGAAGACGATCAAGTTGTAGGAAAGCAAGGGATGGAAGAATTAATCAAGCTTTTAGGACCAGATAATTTTTATCAAGTTATTAAACCTCAACATCTTCCTCATCACTTACCCCATCAAGTGGCTAGTTATCTTCCTGATTTGTTAAAAAGTGTTTTAAATTCTTTATAAGACCTTTTTTACCCAAACGAATAAAGGCAGTTTTTTGAAAAAATAAGGCATATTGTTTTTTAGACAATTGTTGAACTTTTTTAAAGAGAACTGATAAATCTTGTTGAAAAAAAGTTAATAATTGATTTCTTCTAGATCCAAAATTTTCTTCTAAAGATCTTGTTAGGGGTTTATCATTCCAGGGGCACACTTCTTGACAGATATCACATCCAAAATATTTTTCACTATTGAGGTAATTTTGAGGAGGTTTTTCATCTTTAAAGGTTTCAATGGTAAAGGTACTTAAGCATTGATTAATATTTAAACTTCTTCCTTCATGAATAGCTTCAGTGGGGCAAGACTCAATACATCTTTGACACTGTCCGCAATGATCTTTTTCTTGAGAAGGTTGTTTTAATTCTAATTTTTTATCTAAAAGAAGATTTCCTATGAGGGTATAGGAACCTAATTTCGAATTTAAAAGAAGAGAGTTTTTACCAATCCAGCCCAATCCAGCTCTTACAGCAAGATCTTTTTCTAGAAGACTTTCAGTATCGACACAAATTTTATAACCACACTGAAGAAAATCTCCTAATTCTTTTAGCTTACTTTTTAAAACAGTATGGTAATCTTCTTCAAAAGCAAAAACATAAGAAGCTATTTTATTGAATCTGTTTAAAGTTTTTTTTGAAGACTTATAATCCCAAAGAACAACAAGAGCACTTTGAACTTCAGGATAAATTAATTTTAAAGATTTTCTTTTTAAAGCTCGTTCATTTTGAAGATATTTTAATTTATGAGGATATATTTTATTATACTCTTGAAATAGATCATAAGATATTGGTTCTAAAATTTCTGTATATCCCCAAGCAGAAAAACCCAAAGATTTTATCTTTTCACTATAAACCATTAATTTAAAGAAATCTTTTTTTTTAATAAAGGAGAATAATTACCTTTTTTAAATATTCTTATTATTTCAAATTCATATAATAAAAAATTATCAAATAAGAACTCCATTAAAAGATCATGAAAAAAAGCTTCTCTTGTTAAAAAAATATTATTTTTTAATTTATCTTTTCCATGAATATCTTCTAAAGATTCTAATATTTTTCCTAAAGAATAAAAAAAATAAATCATTACTTTGTCAGGTCTTATAGTTAAAATATATTCGATTTGATCAAATAATTGATCTACATAATTTTCTACCTCTATGAGCGATCTCTCATAAAGATTATTTTTAATTATTTCTAGATATTTTTTATCATTAATAAGTTTTTTTTCCTGTGAAATAAAACTTAAAAAAAACATATATTTTTCTTTAATATCTTCAAAATTTTGAAAATAATAAGACTCATGAAATGAAGCTATAGTTTTTTTAAAACCATCACTACTTTCAAAAAAATTAATTTTAAAATATTCTTGAAAAAAAGAATTCAAATAAGAAGATAAATTTTTAATAAAACGATTAGTAGTCTTTTCTTCAAAATATTCCGATTCAATAATATCATTTACTGCACATGTTAAAAAAAATAAAATAAATTTTGAAATAGAAAAATTTTCTTCATAATCAGAAATAATTAAATTCTGAAGAATTTTTTTTATAGATTGATCAGTATTCATATATAAAAGATTATTATTTTTTATAATAGTGGAATATATCTTTAAATTTTGATAAAGATATTTTTGTAATAAAAAATAAAATAATTTTTTTTGAGAATTTTTCTGAGAATTTTTTTCTTTCTCTATGTAAAAAAAAAGCTGTTTAAAATAAAAATTTAGATCATTTTTTACTATTTCATAAGTGTTCTCTTGTCCAAAAATCATTTCTGACAAAAGACTAGGGATATTTTCTAATTTTTTCTTATAAAAATCAGAGTCAACAAAAAATTTATTATATATAGCAGGAAAAGGTTGCCAATAAATTTCTTGTTTGGTAGAAAAAAGTAAAAAAATAAAAAAAATAAAATCTCCTTTTTTAAGATTTTATAGTTCTTCTAAATTCATCGACAATATTATTTTTAGGTAACACTCCAACTAATCTTCCTTTTAATTGTCCTTGATGAAAAAAAACAAGAGTAGGGATACTTCTCACTTGATAAGCCATGGAGAGATTAGGATTATTATCAACATTAATTTTAACAATAAGAGCTTCTTCTTTTAAGTCTTGACTCATTTCTTCTAGGATAGGATGTAGTGCTCGGCAGGGACCGCACCAAGGAGCCCAAAAATCAACAATGACAGGTTTTTCACTTTTTAATACGATTTCATTAAAATCTTTTTCATTAAGATCTTGAATTGACATTTTCTTAGCTCCTTTTTACTCTTAAAGAGTGACCTTATTTTACGACAATCGTAAAACTTTTGCAAGCCAAGCTTCTTTTATTGAAAGGTTTTTAGCCAAGTCTATTGATATTGCTTTCATTGTTTTGTTAATGATTTTTTTAGGTCGATTTGGAACCTTAGTTGCTATTTTTTTTTTAGCAGCCAGTGAAACAGAACAATTTGCTTTAGGAAAAAGACTCTTTTCTTTAAAAACTATTAAAATAGACAATGAACAAAGCTCTTTGAATCTAAAGGAAGGAGCTGAAAGAAATCTTTTCTATATTATTTTCATGATTCTTGGTCTTTTTACCTTTTGGGGTTTTATTTTAAGTTGTTTTCTTCTTTTAACTTTTGCTCTTCTAGAAATCTTTTTTTTAATGAGTGTTCAATCTAGACTAAGTGACCTTATTTCTCATACAACAGTTCTTAAGAAGTGAAAGAATGTTTAATTTTTGATCTATCACATTTAATTTTTAGATCTTATCATGCTTTAAAAGAACTAAGAACCTCTCAGGGAGTGCCTGTTCAGGCTCTCTACGGAGTCGTTACGAGTTTTATTAAAGTTGTTCAAAAAAAACCAGAAGCTTTTATTGTTATTGCCGCCGATGGTCCAAGAGAAGAAAATTATAGAAAAGAAATTTACCAAGAATATAAATCTAATAGAGGAGAAACTCCCGAAGATCTTATTCCTCAGTTTCAACTCATTGAAGATTTTTTTAAAAGTCTAGAATTACCTATTATTAAGGTCAAAGGTTATGAAGCAGATGATATTATTGCTTCTTTTGTAATCCAAAATAAAAATAATTTTGATCGATTTTTAATCCTTTCAGAGGATAAAGATCTGTATCAACTTATTGATGAAAAAACTTTTTTATGGTCTTTAAAAGATGATCAAATTATTGATAGTAAAAAAGTTTTTGAAAAATTTGGAGTTCATCCACATCAAATGGGAGATTATCTCACTCTTGTAGGGGATAGCTCTGATCATATCCCTGGAGTTCCTGGAATTGGTAAAGAAGGAGCTAAAAAGCTTTTACAACAATTTTCTACTCTTAAAGATATTGATTTAAATCAAATTAAAAATAAAAAGATTCAAAAAGCTTTACAGGAATTTCTTCATATGGATCTTACACAAGAACTTGTTTTATTAAAAAAAGATCTACATCTTTTAAGTAAAGCTGAGCAGGTGAATTTACATTTAGATTCTTTTAAGAATTTTTTAACCAATATGGAATTTTTCTCTCTTTCAAAAAAACTATTTAAAATAGAAGAAAAAGATCATTTAGTCTTTAAACCTAGTCTAAAAAATTTTTTTAAAAATCAAGAAAACTGGAGTACAACTTTTGAAGATTCAGAATTGATTTGTTTTATCCTTAATAAAGCCTATCATGAGCAAATTGACATTGAAAATCTTTTTTTGGAATTAAAAAAAGATGAAAAGCTTTATAATCTTTATCTTTTAGAAAAAAAAATTTCTTTTATTCTTGCTAAAATGGAAACTCATGGAATTTTAATTAATGAAAAATTTTATAAAAATCTAGATCATGAATGGACTCAGGAATCAAATAACTTGAGTAAAAAAATTTTTTCTTTTTTTCAAAAAGAAATTAATTTAAATTCACCCAAACAACTTGCTGAAGTTCTTTTTCAAGAAATGAAGTTTCCTGTTGTTAGAAAAACAAAAACAGGATATTCAACAGATAGTGATGTTTTAGAAAAACTTAAAGAAAAAACTCATCATGAAATTTTTGATTTATTATTACAATATCGAGAAATTGAAAAACTTCTTACTACTTATGTAAGAAACTTTCTTCAACTGCAAGATGAAAAACATAGATTACACCCTACTTTTTTACAAACAAAAGTTGTCACAGGGAGGCTTTCATGTGAAAAACCTAACTTACAAAATATTCCCATTAAGTCCTCTTTAGGTCGTTCACTCAGAAAAGGCTTTATAGCACCTGCACATAAAATTTTTCTCTCAGCTGATTATTCACAAATAGAGTTAAGAATTCTAGCTCATTTTAGTGAAGATCCTTACCTTATTGAAACTTTTCAAAAAGATGGAGATATCCATCTCGCTACAGCTAAAATTCTTTTTGATGAAGTAGATGATCAAAAAAGAAATTTTGCCAAAATGATTAATTTTTCTCTTCTTTATGGTCAAGGCGCTCAGTCTTTAGCTGAAAACTTAAAAGTTTCTTATGAAGAAGCTAAATCTTTTATTCAAAATTATTTTCAAAAATTTACTAAAGTAAAAAGTTTTATAGAATCGTTAAAGGACCAATGCCGACATGATTCTTATGTTGAGACCCTTTTAGGAAGAAGGCGTTATCTTCCTGAAATTAACTCTTCTCAAGCCTTTATTCGTTCTTTTGCTGAAAGAGCAGCAGTGAACACTCCTATTCAAGGAACAGCAGCTGATCTTATCAAATTAAGTATGATTAAAATTTATGAAATTCTTCCCAAGGATACTTTTCTTCTTCTTCAAATTCATGATGAACTTATTTTTGAATGTCCTGAAGAAAAACTTCAAGATTTTTCATTTCAAGTGAAGAAGATTATGGAATCTATTTATCCTTTAAAGATACCTTTAAAGGTTTCTTTAAAGAAAGGTTTTAACTTAGAAGAACAAGAAAGAATTTAAGAAGAAAGACCTCTTAGTTTCATAGCTTTGATTAATTTTTTTAAAGCTAATAATTGCGCTGCTTTTTTAAAAGAAACCTTATATTCTTCTTGAGTCTTTAAAACTTCCTTAAAAGATTGCTCCAAAATATGATGAAGTTCTTTTTGAATAGTTTCTAGTCGCCATAAAAATCTTTGACTATTTTGAACCCATTCCATATAAGAAACAATCACTCCTCCAGCATTGCATAAGATATCAGGAATAATAAAAATATTTTTTTTCTCTAAAACAGTCATAGCTTCGTTCACAATAGGACCATTAGCTCCTTCAGCAATAATTTTTGCTTGAATATGAGAAGCATTTTTTAAGGTAATCACTCCATCAATAGCAGCAGGAATAAGAATATCAACAGGCAGGGTTAATAATTCTTCATTAGATATTTTTTTTCCTTGAGAAAAATTTTGTAAAGAAGAACCACTTCTTACAAAACGAACAAGTTCTTCAACAGGAAGACCTTTTTCATCATAAAGACCACCCAAGTTATCTGATACAGCCACAATCTTACATCCTTTTTTATAAAGTTCTAGAGCTGCTGGGATAGCTACCTTTCCAAAACCTTGAAGAGCAATAGTCATACCAAGAAGATTTTTTTTTAAATGATTTAAAGCAAAGTCTAAACAATAAACAACACCCAGACCTGTAGCTTCTTGTCTTCCTAAAGATCCTCCTAGCTCTATGGGTTTACCAGTGATAATTCCAGGAACAGCATAACCTTGTAATTCTGAATAAGCATCCATATACCAAGCCATCACTTGTTCATCTGTTCCAATATCAGGAGCAGGAATATCTCTTGCTGGACCTATAATCGGATGAATTTCAAGAATATATCTTCTTGATAATCTTTCTAGTTCTGACAAAGATAATTCTTTAGGATTGACTTTAATGCCCCCTTTAGCTCCTCCTAAAGGTAATCCCACTAGAGCACATTTTAAGGTCATTAAAAGTGCTAGAGCTGCTGTTTCAGAAAGAGAGACATCTTCATGATATCTAACACCTCCTTTACCTGGACCAAGTGTTGTAGAGTAATGAACTCGGTATCCTTGAAAAACCTTAACAGTTCCATTGTCCATAGTAATAGGAAGTGATACTTGTAAACTTCTCTCAGGAGTTAGTAATCTTTGAATAAAATCTTTTTCTAATTTTAAAAATTGAGCTGAATCTTGAACAAAATTAAGAGTTCCTTCAAAAAACTCTCCTTCAAATAATGATGACATGCCAATTTATTGTACTCATTGTTTTAAAAAAGAAAAACCCCTACTTTTTAGGTAGGGGTAAGGTGGTTTTTGAAAAAAAGGATTTTTTGTTTAATTTATTTTATCTACCAGATGATGTTGTTGCTGACCCATCAAGTACATCTAAAATTATCTTCTTTAGCTGATTGTTTAAAAGTGGTGCAACAACTTCTTCAGATAAAAATTCAGGCAATCCTGGAAAAAGAAGAAAAACAGTTTTCCAAAATTTCTTTTTAGGTTCAATTTTTGATAATCTATCAGTAATCATTGTTGTTAACCTACCACTTAACTCATTTAATTTAGGCTCAATTTTGTTCATTAATAGATTAGCATAAAATCCAGGACCAAAAACTTTATTTAAGCCATTGATCACTTCATCCATAAATGCTTCAACGGTTGCTTTAAAATCATCAGTTCCTTGATGTTGTGCAGCTAGCACTCCAACACCTTCTACTGTTACAAAAGCTAAATTTTTTATCTCTTCTGTATCAGCAAATGCTGTATTAGAGAACATTAGTGTAGTTAAAATTAATAATTTCTTCATGTCAACTTACTCCTTGTTTTTTTTCTTCCTTTTTTTCAAAACAGGTTGTTACGCAAACAACCTGTTTTCCTTGGCAATGTGTAACTCTACACCTTACCCTCCCTGGCGACTTACCCGACAGAATAAGTCTGTTTTTAGTGTACAAAAAAATACTGGATCAAAAAATAAAAGTATTTATTCTCTTGGAAAAAAATAGAGTTAGGAATAAAAAGAGGTCTAAACCCTTTCTATAGTGATGACAGTAGGCAAGAGACTTAACTGGGACATGACTTGAGAGAGTTCTAGGTCATTTTTTACCTGAATCATCATCAAAAACAATGCTGTCTGTGAGGAAAGACTCTTAATGGAAGCTTCTACTATATTCACTTTTAATCTTTCTAGAGATTTTGATAAATCAGCCATGACCCCAGGATTATTTTGAGTCATAATTTTTAATCTTGTTTCATAGAGGTTTTGATATTGTGGATTCCATTCAGCAAAGACTTCTTGTTTTTTTTCAAATTCTTGAACTCTAGGACATTGTTCTCTATGAACAGTAATTCCATGATTTTTTGTGACAAAACAAATAATATCATCAAAAGGAATAGGGAGACAACATTTGCTTAATTTAGTTTCAATATTTTGAAGATGATCAACAATAATAAAATGTGAATTTTCTTTTTTAAAAGAAGATTCTTTTAAAGGAGTGATGGTCTCCTTCACTTCTTCTTTTAAAGCAAAAAAAGGTAACTTTTGTAAAATAAAAGATAAAGCAATCTTTCCACTTCCAAGCAAATAATAGAGTTCTTCAAGGGTTTGAACATGAGCTTGATCCAAAAGAATTTTTAATTCTTGTTTTTTTTCTAATATTTTTACTGTCAAGTTTTCTGATTTTAAAGCTTTTTCTAGAATTTTTTCTCCAGAAGCTTGTTGTTTTTCTCTATCTTCTTTTAAAAACCATTGATTGATTTTATTAATAGCTCGACTCGTTTTTGCAATCTTAAGCCAATCTTTTGAAGGTTGTTGATTTTTATTTGTATGAATCTCAACAATATCTCCTGTTTTTAATTTTGTTTTTAAAGGCATCATCTTATTATTAATTTTACCACCCTCACAATGATGTCCAATATCTGAGTGAATAGCATAAGCAAAATCTAAAATAGTAGCATTTTGAGGAAGTTCTTTAATATCTCCTTGAGGGGTAAAAACAAAAACAGATTTTTGATGAAAATCTTCTTTAATTTTAGATAAAAGACCAAGATCTTCTTTATCTAATTTTGTATCTTCTAAAAGATCATCTAGCCAACTTTTTTTCACAGCAACAGAGCCATTATCTTTGTAATACCAATGGGCAGCAATTCCTCTTTCAGCAACTTCTTGCATTTCATGAGTTCTAATTTGAATTTCAATTTTTTGAGTCTTTGGTCCCATAATGGTAGTATGTAAACTCTGATATTTATTAGCTTTAGGAATAGCGATATAGTCTTTAAATCGACCTGGGATAGGAGTATATTCTGAGTGAATAATTCCTAAGGTTTTATAGCACTCTGTAATATTGTTGACTAAAATTCTAAAAGCAAGAAGATCTTGAATTTGTTCAAAATCTACCTCTCTTTTTTTCATTTTTTTATAGATAGAAAAAAGATTTTTACTTCGACCTGTAATAATTCCATCAATCCCATAACTTCTTAAATGATCA
Organism: uncultured bacterium; assembly: GCA_964652255.1. Taxonomy (GTDB): domain Bacteria; phylum Bdellovibrionota; class Bacteriovoracia; order Bacteriovoracales; family CAZZBM01; genus CAZZBM01. The sequence continues at coordinate 658,014 of CAZZBM010000001.1, read as the reverse complement.
CTAAGTTCTTGAGCTGTAAATAAAATATATTGTTCTCTTTCTATTTTTTTCATGGCGACTTTTTCAGAAAGTCGGTAATAAGCTGGTGTATTAGTATAGTAAAAAGAAAGATCTTCTAATTCATTTTTAATAATCTGAAGCCCAAGTCTTGCTGTTAAAGGAACATAGACTTCCAAAGTTTCTTTAGCAATCATAAGTCTTTTTTCTGGATGTAGAAATCTCAAAGTCTTCATATTATGAAGCCGATCTAAAATTTTAACAATAATCACTCTAAAATCTTTTGCCATAGCAATAAACATTTTTTTAAAATTTTCATTCTTACTATCTTTAAAAATAATTTTAGAGACTTTAGTGCAGGCTTCAACAATTTCAGCAATATTTTTATTAAATTCAAACTCTAGTTCTGCTTTGGTTACTTCACTATCTTCAATAACATCATGAAGAAAACAAGAAACAAGAGTTTCTTCATCCATTTTTAATAACGCTGCATAATAAGCTACATGCAGCGGATGTATAATATAGTTCTCTCCTGAAACTCTTTTTTGTCCTTGATGTTTTTTTTCAGCATAATCGTAACCTTTTTTTAAAAGATCTATATTAGCTTTAGAATTGTAACTTAAAACAGTTTCTTGAAATTTTTCAAAACTAAGAAATTCATCATGTTTAAAAATCATTATTTTTTATAAATATAGACCAGAATCCCTATAATAGATAAGGCTAAAATGAATAAAATCAGACTTTTTTTTATTTTTTCTTTTTTTAAATGTCCTTGATAAGCTTGAATAATTTTTTCACTAACTTCTTCTGGTCTTAAATGAGTTGTATCAAGAATAAAATCATAATGAGTCAAATCATCAACATTAACTCCATAGATTTTTTCATACCTCATAGTTTCTATTTTTTTTCTTTCTTGATTTTTTGAAAGAGTTTCCTCAATACTTGTTCTCTCTTCCCCTTTTCTGACTTTATCTTTAAAAATTCTTTCTGCAGCTACCCTAGGATCAACTCTAAGATAAACTTTAAATGATTGAGGAATAAAATAGAAAGCCATTCTTCCGTCAATAATCAGTTTATTTCTTTGATTAAATTCTTTTAATCTAGCATCTAAAGCTTTATCAATACTAGGATCAACAAGAGATAGTTGATTAAACTCTAAAACTCCCATATCTCTTTCTTCAGCCATAGCTCTTTGAAGAGATCCAATAGAAAAATAATCATAACCTAATTTTTTTTCTAAAAGTTTAGCGCTGGTTCCTTTACCACTTCCTAAATCACCCGTAAGAGTAATAATTTCAGCGAAAAACATGAGCATCTATATTCCTAAATTTAATAAGTCTTTCTTGTTGAGGATGAACAATTTCTTTTAAATCTTTTTTTAAAATCTTTTTTATCTCCTCTTTTTTGACAATACCGTCAATAAGTTTCATCTCTAAAAGATCTTGAGGAAGAATTTTTAAATAATAAGCAGCTTCTTTTTCTTTTAATTCCCCTGGCCACAAAATAGCAGCACAAGATTCTGGTGAAATCACAGAATAGATGGAGTGTTCTAGCATATAAACTTTATTGCCAAGAGCTAGTGCTAAAGCACCACCAGAACCACCTTCACCAATAATAAAACTCACCATAGGAATAGTTAAAGAAGAGGAAAATTCTAAGATTTCAGCAATGGCTCTTGATTGCCCTCTCTCTTCCGCTTCGATGCCAGGATAAGCCCCTGGTGTATCTATAAAAGTCACTAAAGGGATGGAAAATCTTTGAGCTAAATTCATAAGTTTTTGTGCTTTTCTGTAGCCTTCAGGATTGGGCATTCCAAATTGACACTCAACTTTTTCTTTTGTTTTCTTTCCTTTTTTAATACCTAAAAAAGCCCATTTTTGATCATCTATATACCCAAAACCAGCTATAATACTTGGATCATCTCTAAAAAGACCATCTCCTTGTATAACTTCAAAAGTGCTAAAAAGATCTTGAATATAATCATCAGATTGAGGATTAGAAGGATTTCTAGCTTTTAAGACTTCCTGCCAATAAGCCAACATTTTCTTTATCTACACTGCTTTTCTTTGACTAGCAAGTTCTTATAGTTTAAAAAAAGCTATGTTTATTACTTCTTATCAAGAGCTTCATCAACTTCCTGATCTTCAAAGAAGGAGTCCTATTTTTTGTTTTTTTGGAAGAAGTAATGTAGGTAAATCCACTCTTATCAATGCTCTTTTTGGTTTTATGGCAAGAACTTCTAAAACCCCAGGAAAAACAAGAGCTTTAAATCTTTTTAAAAAAGACAACTTCTATATTTTAGATTTACCAGGATTTGGTTACTCAGTAAGATCAAAAAAAGAGCAAAAGCAATGGACTGATCTTATCCTTAATGCTTTAGAAAATCTTCATGAAGCTACCCTCATTTTTATTCAAGATGCTGTTAATCCTCATCAAAAGAGTGACCAGCTTTTTTATGAATTTATTCAATCAAGTGGACATAAAAAAATTCTTGTTTTTAATAAAATAGATCAATTAAAAACCCAAAAAGAGAGAGCTCAATTTCAAAAAAATCTTTTAGTCATGAGTAGTTTTTATAAAAAAATTCCTCTTATTTTTACTGTTTCTGGAAAAAATAAAGACATTGATCAATTAAAAGATCATTTACTTAAACAATCTTAAATTTCAAAAAATTTTTATTTTTGTAGATTCTTCTTGAAGATCTTTTAATTCTTCCTTTAAAAGATTAAGATCTTTTAACTGAGTTTTTATATTATCTTCATAATCTTTTAACAAAGGATGAACAACTTCTCCATGAAGAAAAAGTTCAAAAAGTTTTTCTCCTAATTCACTATAGGTCATTTTTAACTTTTGTGTTTTAGCAGAAGAAAAAAATAAATTTTTTCCAATGAGCAGAGTGTATCTTGTTTTATCTAAAAATTTTTTAAGGCTAGACACTTTCTTTTTTTCTCCTTATATCTTTTTTAACAGCTCTGTGGCGGAATGGCAGACGCACTTGATTCAAAATCAAGCGCCTTCACGGGCATGGGGGTTCAAGTCCCCCCAGGGCTACCAACCTACTCTATAGAGCATGGTTCTTCTATTTTGCAGTTATCGTCTTTTTTTTGATCTGAGTTAAAAGAAGGGGAATAGCTTGCTGGTTTTGACTTAGTGCAACTCAAGATTAAAAATAAGATTAAGTACATATTTTTTTATTATAGAGCTTTGACTTGACGAAATAAAGACTTTTTCTTACAAAGATAGACTCTTGGGGGCGTAGTTAAGTTGGTTATAACGTCTGCCTGTCACGCAGAAGGCCGCGAGTTCGAGTCTCGTCGCTCCCGCCACAAAAAGAATTCAAGAAAAATATTCCTAAGTTATTCTGACTGATTTTTTTCAACCATTTCTTTTAAAATATTTAAAAATTTTTTTCCATTTTCTAAATGTAAAGAATCAAAATCAGGATTTTTATCCCACAAAGAAGGTCCATATGAAGGAACATATCTAGGAATAAAACTGCTGGAATTTTCTTGTGAACTAAATATTATATTCATATAAAAAAGATCCATATCAATACAGTAGTATCTTTTAAAAAAACCTTCTTTTTGAAAATTTTGTAAATTTTCATTTAATTCTTTAGGGGTTTCAACTATATAATATTGATACCCTTGCTCAAGATCTTTAATATTATTTAAAATATTAAAAAGTAAGCTGTAATCATCAAATTCATTTCTTATCTTTATTGCCTCTTCTCTTTTTTCATCAAGAGGGTAGTAATCAACTAAGTTAGTGTCATCATAAAATTTTTTTTTAATATATGAGGATAAAAAATCTTGTAAGTCTTTTGAATTTTGTTGAAAAATCATCAAATTTATTTTATTTTTTTCATACTGATCTTTAAAACAATATTTAAGAATTTTTAAAAAAGAGATAATGCTATCACCTTTCAAAGAAACATCTACAAAAAAAATTTCACGATCAAAAAAGATATTTTCTTTCAAATAAGAACAATAACATTCTAAATTTTCAGGAAAAAAAGAGTATTGATCAGAGTATTGATCAAAGTTCAATTCTTTAAACTTAGAAATACCAGAAATAGCAATATTCACAACATTTCTTTTTTCTTCTAAAAATGGTTTTAGATAAGAAGGTGAATGCCCTATTAAAACAATGTTTGAATTTTCAGGAGCTTGATCTAAAACTTGTTTAGCAACTTTTTTTAAAGTTGGAAAAATAAAATGAGCTTTTGTTTGATATTCATCATATATCTCTGCATCACTTATTAATATATTATTTAATAATAAAAAAAAATCAAACATTTGAGCTAATATAATAGTTCAATTATTAAATATAATATAGATTATTAGTATTTTTTACAATTTTAATACTTATAACTAATTTCAACCTTATAAGCATTATTTAACAAGGTTTGTTGATTATTTAAAGTTAAAATTTTTGTCGAAGCATTAAAAGTGTATTGTCCAGGATTAAGAGTGGTAGGAGTACCAGAGCCAGTATAAAAAATTTTAACTGTGAAATTTGGTATTACTGTTAAATTAGGTTGATGAGTTAAAGTAAAACCATTTAAGTAAGCATTGACAGTAGTACCAATGACTGAGGTTCCAGTATTAATATTACTAGGGACTGAGTTAATATCTACTGTATAACCACCTGTGACATCTGCTAACTTTTCATAGGAGAATAGACTATTATAAGGAGTAGGTATAAAATTAATCCAGACAAGGTTTCTGTTTTCAAAGCTTAAGACGTTCATAAAAGCATTCTTTATAAAATTAGCCTTAGCTATATTTGCGGGATCATTTTTTGTAGATGGTACATTTCCAAAATTTGATTCAGATTGAATAAGAACTCCGTAACGTTCCTGCGCTGAAACAACTTCATTCGTATGATAAGTTCTTACATTACCAGGACCAGCAGTATTAGCTGGGTCAGATAATTTTTCAACCATATTTTTCAAGTTGTAATAATCATTTTTTGGTAATTGATCTGGTTCATCTGTCATATTAAGAGCAAAAATAGTAGCATCTTGCCAGTTAGAATCAAAAATAGAAGTTTCACCAGAAAAGATTCTTTCTTGTAATTGATCTTTTAAAAAAGCATGCATAGCTAAAGATGAACTTTCAAGGTAACCACAAGAGCAACCATAATAAGGAGTTTCTAGAGCTGCATAAAGTTCATTCATTTTATCTTTAAAAAGATTGCTATTAGCTAAGTAATTTTCTTTAGTAAAATTAAAATAAGAAGAATTACCTGGTGGCTTTAAAGCACTTCCAATCATTCCAAAGGTTTTACTTTGATCATTAAAATTACCCCAATGAGCTTGCTGAAAATTTCCAGGCATACCTCCTACAGCACAAGTTTGATCAAAAGTATTATTTGAAGTCCAAACTAATTTTACCATCCAATCAATAGAGGGATTAATACTTGGAAGATAGTTATGAAGAAAATGATTAAAATGCGCTCTTACTTTTTGTAAATGTGGGCACATGGATCCTGAATGATCTAGAAGCAAAACATAGATATGTTTTGAACTGATATTACCTGAATAAATATCAAAAGTTTGAGTATACAACGTCATCCCTGGAGGATTAGTAGTTGGATTATCATTAGGATTTATATTGGGTGTGGTTGGGGGAGCTGGTGGAGCATCATCATTAATTTTTGTTTTACTATCAGCAACAAAGCCAACATTTCGACCACAAGATACAAGAATTAAGAACAATAAATAAGTCATAGTAAAATTCTAGAAAGATTCTAAGAAATTAATAAAAGATAGTTTTTTACCGAGGGAAAAATTTTCTTCTTAATGTAATTAAAAAAATAGAAAATTCAAACAAGAGAACTAAAGGTATCCAAAGAAGAAGAAGACTTAAAAGATCACTAGGAGTGATGAGTGCTGAAAAAATAGCTAAACCAATAATGATTGGTCCATGATATTTTTTTATAAAATTTAAGAAAAAATCATTAAAAAAATCTAGAATTATAAGAATCAGAGGAGAGATCATAAGAAGTCCTGATAAAAAAAGAATTTTCAAAGTGAGGAAGAGGTGTTCTTTGAGAGAAAAGAAATGAGTTCCTTCAAAGAGTTGAAAAGAGAGAAAAATTTTTAACATAAGAGGAAGGATGAGATAAAAACCAAGAAATAATCCTAAAATAAAAAAAAAAGAAGATAAAATAGTAGCACCATAAAGAATAAATTTTTCTTTTTTTGAAAGAGCAGGAATCACAAATAAAAAAAGCTGCCAAAGAATAAAAGGGATAGAAAAGATAAAAGCAAATCCAGCACTCATTTTAAAATAAATAAGAACTTGATCTAGAAGATGAAGAGTGATGAGATCGTGATTTTTAATAAAAAGAAGAGTGGGTTGTAGTAAAAAATGAATTAAGGATTCAATAAAGAAGGAAGAGAGAATAAACATAAGAAAAAAGAAGATGAGGCAATAAAAAAGTCTTGTTCTTAATTCTTGTAAATGATCAAAAAAGTTCATTCTGAATGTTGTAATTTTTCAGCTTGATAATGGGAAATTAAAGCATTTGTAAGTTCATCTAAATCTCCTTCTAAGATAGATTCAAGAGAGTAGAGAGTAAGATTAATTCTATGATCAGTCACTCGTCCTTGAGGAAAATTATAAGTTCTAATGCGTTCAGACCTGTCTGCAGTTCCTACTAAATTTTTTCTTTCATTAGCTTCTTTTAAGCGAGCTTCTTCTATTTTATTATTATAAATTTTTTGAGTTAAAATTTTTAGAGCTTTATCTTTATTTTTAAGTTGAGATTTTTCATCTTGAATAGCAACAACAATATTCGTAGGGATATGTGTCACTCTCACGGCAGAATCAGTGGTATTGACTGATTGTCCACCATTGCCACTAGCTCGGTAAACATCAATTCTGACATCATTAAGATCCAATTTAAAATCAATTTCATCAGCTTCGGGCATAACAGCAATGGTAATAGTAGAAGTATGAATTCGACCCTGCGTTTCTGTTTTTGGCACTCTTTGAACTCGGTGAACTCCCGATTCATACCTTAAAAGACCATAAGCTCCTAAGCCTTTAATATGTAAAATAATTTCCCTTAGCCCTTCTTCTCCTTCACTAAAGGAAACTAATTCAAATTTATAATTTTTTTTCTTAATATAATTTTGATACATTCTAGCTATTTCTTGAACAAAAAGAGAGGCTTCAACTCCACCAGCTCCTGCTCTAATCTCTAGATAGATATCTTTTTGATCAAGAGGATCTTTGGGGATGAGAAGTTGTTTTAATTTTTCTTCTAAGAGAGAGAGTTCTGGTTCTAAGATTTTAATTTCTTCTTTGAAAAGAGATCTTAATTCTTCTTCTTTTTCTTCTTCTAAAGATTTTTTCGCTTCAGTAAAAGCTTGTTCTTTTTTTTTATAGAGAAGATAAATTTCAATAAGTTCATCTAAAGAAGCTTTTTCCTGTGAAATTTTTTTCAACAAAAGATTATCACTGTAAAGAGAAGGATCTTGTAATTGTTCTTCTAATTTTTGATAATGTTTAAAAACTTCTTCTAATTTAGAAAACATTTTATTTATTCATTGAATCTAAAAATTCTTTATTTGTCTTTGTCTTTTTAATTCTTTCTAAAATAAATTCCATAGAATCAATAGTATTCATAGGTTGTAAAACTTTTCTTAGAACATAACTTTTTTGAAGATTTTGTTGATCTAAAAGTAATTCTTCTTTTCTTGTAGAAGATTTATTAAGATCCAAACACGGAAAGATTCTTTTTTCCATAAGTTTTCTATCTAGTTGAATTTCAGAATTTCCTGTCCCTTTAAATTCTTCAAAGATGACTTCATCCATTCTTGATCCTGTATCAATTAAGGCTGTGGCAATTATAGTTAAAGACCCACCATTCTCAATATTTCTAGCAGCACCAAAAAATCTTTTTGGCTTATGCAAAGCATTAGAATCAACCCCACCAGATAAAATTTTTCCTGAAGGAGGAATGACCGTATTATAAGCTCTAGCTAATCTTGTAATAGAATCTAATAAAATAACAACATTTTTACCTGACTCAACTAATCTTTTAGATTTTTCAATGACCATTTCAGCCACTTGAACGTGTCTTGTAGGAGGTTCGTCAAAAGTAGATGAAATCACTTCAGCTTTTACACTTCTTTTCATATCAGTAACTTCTTCTGGTCTTTCATCAATGAGAAGAACAATGAGTGTTACATCAGGATGATTGACACTAATAGCATTGGCTATATTTTGAAGCAACATGGTTTTTCCAGCTTTAGGTGGAGCTACAATAAGACAACGCTGACCAAAACCTTGTGGAACAAAAAGATCAATGATTCTTGTAGAATAATTTGTTGGAAAAAATTCCAAATTAATTTTTTCTTCAGGGTAAAGTGGAGTTAAGTTATCAAAAAGAACTGTTTGTTTATGTTCTTCAGGACTTTTTCCATTAATGGTAGTGACTTTTGAAAGAGCAAAATATCTTTCTCCTTCTTTAGGAGGTCTAATTTCTCCCACAACAGTATCACCTGTTTTGAAGGCAAATTTTCTCATTTGATTAGGACTAACATAAAGATCATCAGCCCCAGGAAGATAGTTGTAAGCTGGAGATCTTAAGAATCCAAAGCCATCACTTAAGATTTCTAAGACACCTTCACCTGTAATGACTTCATCATTTTTGGCGTGTTTATTAAGAAGAGCAAAAATTAATTCATGTTTTTTTAAAGCACTAGCATTTTCAATACTTTGCTTAACAGCCATTTCTATAAGTTCTTCTATATTCTTTTCTCTTAAATGATTTAAATGCATGAAACTCCTAAATTATGAGGGATTATTTTTATATCAATAATTGATTTCACCTATCCTATAGGCTATATCTCATTTTTGTCAAGATATGAAATCTTTTTTAGCCCTTGATTATGGGTCCAAGTATTATGGTTTAGCTCGTTTTTGCTCTTCTCTAGACTATTTTCCAAAACCTTATAAAGAGGGTCTTGTGGATAAAAATTTTATCTTATTTTTAAAAAGAATTATTTCAGAGGAAGGCTTTACTCATTTTGTTTTAGGAATTCCTTATGGACTTGAAGGTCAAAAAACAATTCAAGCAGAGCTTTACTTGAAATTTTATGAAGAATTAAAAAAAGAATTATCTATTCCTATTTTTTTACAAGATGAGGGACTTAGTAGTGAAGAAGCTAAGATTTACAAAAAAAAAAAAGATTATTTAAAAAATTCTCTTCATAGTCTTTCTGCTATGATTATTTTAAGAGACTTTCTTTTAAAGGAAAATTTTGAAATAATTGATCATAACCTGTGAAAAAAATTATTCTTTTTTTATTTTTTGTTTTTTTGTTAATTACTTTTTATTTTTTTCAACCCTATTTAGGTCCAACTGTTGTTTTTCAAATTAGAAAAGGAGAGTCCTTTCCTAGTATTAATGAACGTCTCTATCAATCTAAAATTATTCGCTCTAGAAGTTTATTTTACAGATATACCAGATATAAAAATTCTATGAATAATTTCAAACAAGGTCTTTATAAGATTTCATCAGGAACTTCTTTTATAAATTTAGAAGAGATGTTTACTGAAGGTCTTTTTTTAAAGAAAAAAATCACTATCAAAGAAGGATCTACAACTTTTGACATAGCTAAATCTCTTGCTGATTCAAATTTAGGATCTTATGAAAAATTTATTTATCTCACTAAAGCTCCTCATTTTGTTCACAAATACTCTCATGTAACCCCTAGCTTAGAAGGTTATCTTTTTCCTTCTACTTATTTTATTCCTTTAGGATTAGCCGAAGAAGAGATTTTAAGTATTTTTATTGATGAATTTTTTTTAAGAACAAAGTTTATAAAGCATTCTTTTTTATCTTTTCATGAGGTTATCACCTTAGCTTCCATGATTGAAAAAGAAACAGGTTTTGAAGAACACAGAAAAATTGCTGGAGTTTTTTTTAATCGTTTAAAGAAAAAAATAAAATTTCAATCGGACCCTACAGTGATCTATGGTTTTTTACCAAATCTCAAAGAAAGACTCAGAAAAAAACATCTTCTTGATCCTCACCCCTATAATACTTATGTTCATCAAGGGCTTCCCCCTGGGCCTATTTGTTCTCCGGGGTTAAAATCTATTGAAGCAGTTCTTAATCCAGAACAGCACTCTTATCTTTTTTTTGTAAGTCGTAATGATGGGACTCATATTTTTACCACTCATTACCACGAACATAATTTTTATGTAGATGAGTATCAGAGAAAAAAAAATAGCAATTAAAAAATTCTTTGTTTTTTTTTAAAATCAGTTACACTATAGATTAGACTTTCAAGGAGGAAAGTAATTATGTTAAATCAAAAAGAAAAGGATTTTTTTAGAAAAAAACTACTTGAACTTAGAGCTTCAATTCTGAACCATGAACAAGAAATTGCTCAAGTGACTAAAGACGATTTAGCTGATGAGAGTGATTTTGCTTCTAGTACATTAGCGCAAGAACTTTCTTTTTCCATGAAACAGAGAGATCTAATGCGTTTAAGAAATATAGGAGCTGCTTTAGAAAGATTAGAAAAAGGAACCTTTGGTATTTGTGAGTCTTGTGGTGAAATGATTGAAGAAAAAAGATTACAGAATCAACCTTTAGCTACTCTTTGTATTTTTCATGCAGAGGAGGAAGAAAGAGCACAAAACTTTTATAAAAAAGGAGGTCTTGCTTGAAAAAATTATTATTTTTTCTCCTTTCTTGTGAAAGAGATTTAGCTCAAACAAGAGTAACTGAAAAAAAAGCTCATTCAGCCTCCAGAACAGCATTTTCTCCATCTACACAAAGAGATTCTTCAACTCCTTGGTGGTTAGAGATTATTAATTACAATAAAATTCCTAAAAAAAGCAATCAACCTATTATTGTAGGTATTATTGATACAGGAGTTGATCCTAATCATCCTTTATTAAAAAATAAACTCTTTGTTTTTGATGATAATAATAATTTGATTCCTGCTACTTCCAACTTTTATGGCTATGATTTTACCAAAGATTCGAAATTAATTTTAAAAACTCCTTTTGATGATGTTGGTCATGGTAGTCATGTTGCTGGAATTATTACGGAGCTTATTAAACAATATCCAGATATCAAAATTGTTATTTATAAGTACTATGCCAATCAAAAAAACAATAATATTTCAACTTTAGATTCTACTATTAGAGCTATAAATCTTGCTATACAGCACGGTGTTCATATTATTAATTACTCTGCTGGTGGAAAAGATCCATCTCCTAAAGAAAGAGCTGCCATTGAATTAGCTCTTAGTCGTAATATTATTTTTGTCAGTGCTGCTGGCAATGATGGACAATCTATCGGAACAAATTATTTTTACTATCCTGGATCTTATGGTCTAAAAAACATTGTTCAAGTAGGTAATATTACTGCTGAAAAAAGGCTTCATCCAACTTCTAATTTTAGTTCTCAATATGTCCATATTGCTGCTCCAGGAGATTCTATCCGCTCAACTCTTCCCTTTTCTGGTTATGGTCACATGACAGGAACAAGTCAAGCAACTCCTTTTGTCACAGGAGCTATGGCTATTGCAAAATATTTTTATCCTCAAGACAACTACTTACAACTTATTGATAAGGTTTTAAAAGGAAGTTCTAGAGAAATCACTTTATCAGGTAGAATTTATAATGAATATTTGTTAAATTTAGCTCAATTATGATTTTGTTATTATTGTTAATATCTTGTGCTCAAAAAATTATTGTTCATGAACATAAACCTCAGGATTCACTTTTATTAAAACAAAGTGATTTGACTCTCACTTGGAAGGATCTTTATTCTTTTCAAGAAGATTATCTTAAAAAAAAGATTGAAGCTGAGTTGCAAAAAGAAAGGTTACTTCTTCATGAGATAGAACGTCTTATTATTAGCACAGAAGGGGGGCAAGAGAAGTTTTTAAATCGTTTTCCAGCTCAAACAGAGGAAGCTCCTAGTAAAAGACAATTAGCTATTCAGGCTTATTTTAATACACTTTTTAGAAAAAATCCTGTTATTTTTTACAAGCACCCTCCTTTAACTCTAAAGAAAGATCTTTCTTTTATTAAAAATCAAAACAAGGGTTCTGGATCTTTAAAAGTAACTATTTTTTTAGATTATTCTTGTGGTCATTGTGGAAATTTTATCAAAACAGAGCTTCCTCTTTTAGAGAAAAGATTTGGTTCCAAAATCACTCTTCAAACCCAAAGTGCTTATTTTTATGAACAACTTCATCCTATTGAACTCTTGCACTTATGCGCCAAGGATAAAAATCGTTATTTTGAATTTCAGGAAGAGGTTTTTAAAAATCAACAACAAATTTCTAATCCAAAAATTTTTGTTGAAGCTTTAGCTAAAAAATTCAATATTAATGAAAATCTTTGTTTTAAAGAAAAACAACAAGAATTAAAAAATCTCATTGCTCAAACAAGAGCTTTAAAAGTTTTTACAACTCCTACTATTTTTATCGATGATGAGCTTTATTTAGGCTCTATCTATGACTTAGGAGAAAGAATTGAAGATTATCTTTCAAAACCTAGATTTATTTATCAACAAAATTCAGAATTCTTAGCTTCTTATAAAGACTTAAAAATATCAAAAAAAGATTTAAAAAAATTTCAGTATTTTTTCTATGCTTTTGATTTTGATGTTTATAAATCTTTAAGACAAGAACTCTTTAAACTTGTAACTCAAAAATACTTAGAGAAAAAAGAAAAAAAAACCTTAGATTCTTATCTAGCTTCAGCTACTTTTCAAGTAACAGAAAAAGAAGTTCGAGAGATTATGAAGCAATATAGTTTACCTAATGAAGCTTATCATCAAGCTGAAAACTATGTAACTTCTTTAAAAAGAAATGAACTTTACGAAGAAGTCAAAAATGAAGCCTTAGGTTCTTCTCCTCTTGATCTTTACTTAGAAAAACCAATCACCTTACAAGGTGATTTTAAAGAAGATTTAGTGATCTTTTATGATTTTAATTGTCCTCAGTGTCCATTTTTCTTTCAAGAAATTTATCCAAAACTCAAAAAAAAGCATAAAAGTATTAGTTTTAAAAATCTTCATCGCCAAGAGCTTTATCTTTCAAAGATAACAACTTGTTTTCCTGAAACTGTTCTCAAATTCTTTCAAGATCCTACTCTTGTTAAAGAAAAAGAGGATGTACTTTTAAAAAAACTTTCTTTAAAAGACACTCAATCTTGTTTAACTTCCCCTGAAACTGAGCAAAGAATCTTACAAGAAAAAGAAGAATTTAAATATATTCCTCATGTTCCTTCTCTCTTTATACATAATAATTTTGAAATGGATTTAGAAAAGTTGTTATTTAATCTCTAGTCATAGAGTTTTTTTATTTTTACCTAGTCATTTTATTTAGTGACTTATCTACAAGTTCTACTATCTCAAATCTAACATAATTACTATTAGATTTAATAAAAAAATAATAAGGTTATTAAAATCTTACTATGACTTTTTTCAAATCAATCTTAATCTTAATTTTTTTAAAAATAAAATTCTTCCTTAAAATCAATATCGTTATTAGGATGATAATCTACAGGAACCAAAAGAGGATAAACAGTACCTTTTTCATCATCTGGATCCTTCACATATACTGATCCATTTTCCCCATAAAATATCAATCTACCAAAAGAATCTTTCACTCCTTCAGTATCACTAAGTTGACTTTCTTGTGCCATTAAAAACAATATAACAAACATTTTTTACCTTTTTAAATTTTTTGGTCAAGCTTAAAAAACTCAACCAAAAAACACGCTTTTATTATACTCCTGTATTACCAGGACCATTTCCTAAACCATCATCTCCTCTATCATCTGGACCACCTGGACACAATCTATGCCCATCTGTATCCTGCGGATCAAAATCATAATCATCTGGACCACCAGGTATTGCCATTAAATAATTAATTAAAATAGATATCAACATATTTTTACTCCTTTTATTTTTATTACCCTATTATAACATCTTCCATCACTGATAGATCATCTTCTTCCTGAAATAGTTTAAAATCAAGACTTAGTAAAGACATCATTAAAAAAAAATTTAACATAAAAATTTCCTACTATTTAAAAAGATTTTCTATGCATCATCTCCATCATCTCCATCATCTCCATCATCTCCATACTCATCCCAATGATCACCCGGGATACATTGTAAAAAAATTAAATTCAACATCACTTCACCTCCTTTTTATTTTTTATTTCTTATTTCGTTTTCTTCCTTCTGTTCTTTCTCTCCTACAGCTATCAAAGCTTCTTGTTCATTTTTAAACTCATTCCAATCACCATCTGGATTATCAGCTGGACCTGGTGGTTTTGTTGCCAATAAATTCATTGATAATAAAAAAATCATATTAAATATTCTCCTTATAAAACTATGTTTTTTTATTTTTTTATGTCAAGAATTTTTATGTAATTTTTAAAAATCTATCCATCAGCACGTGAATAACTTTATAAGCTTCTTTAGTACTATATTCCTTTGAAAGGTTAATATAATGAAGAAGATTTTGGCTTTTAGTAAATAAATAAAGTCTTTCACAGAGCATGAGTTTAATAAGAAGAGCATCTATAAGATTAAACTTATCTAAATTTTCTTTAGCTAGAATTTGATTTAAAGTTTCTTTTTTTAAATCATAGAGAGCAATAAAAGAAGTTAAAAAATCTTTAGAAAAAGATTTTTTAGCAAAATGATTAAAAAAAAGATCAAAATCTTTTAATGATTGTTTTTGAAAATAATCTTGATAAGCATAAAAAAGAAGAAGCTCTCGGCTTTGTTTAGCGCTACTAGACATAAAGAGGAAAACCTAAACTAAATTCTTTAACTTCAGTTGCTAAAGATTTTTTATGCAACAATACTTCATGAATCCAAAATCCTATTTGTTGCATATGATTTTCTTTCAGCCCTCTTGTTGTCAGCGCTGGAGTTCCAAGCCTAATTCCTGAAGTGATTAAAGCAGAAAGAGAATCAAAAGGAATAGAGTTTTGATTACACGTGATATGAGATTGGTGTAAAAGATCAGCTGCTTCTTTTCCTGTAAGATCATAAGTTTTTTTTACATCTACAAGCATGAGATGATTATCAGTTCCTTCAGTAATCAAATGAACTCCTAAATCTTTAAGTTGTTGAGATAAAGCTTGAGCATTTTTTAAAACCTGTTCTTGATAAACTTGAAAAGAAGGTTGCAAGGCTTCATAAAAAGCAACAGCTTTAGCTCCAATAGCATGCATGAGTGGTCCACCTTGAAGTCCAGGAAAAACACTTCTTTGAAGATTTTTTTCAAAATCTTTTTTAAAAAAAATAAGTCCTCCTCGCGGACCTCTTAAAGTTTTATGTGTTGTACTTGTAATAAAATCAGCTAAACCAAAAGGACTTGGGTGTAATTTTTTTGCAATAAGTCCAGCAACATGAGCAATGTCAGCTAAAAGAAAAGCTCCTATTTCTTGAGCAATAGAAGCAAATTTTTTAAAATCAATCACTCTAGGATAAGCTGAAGCTCCAGCAATAATTAATCTTGGTCTTTCTTTTAGAGCTTGTTCTCTAATGGCATCATAATCTAAGAAATGATTTTGAGGATTAAGTGTATAGAAAGAAGTAGGAAAAACACTACTAGCAATACTTAAAGAAGAACCGTGACTAAGATGACCTCCTTCTTTTAAACCCATGGCTAAAATTTTATCTCCAGGTTTTAAGCAAGAAAAATAAACAGCTAAATTTGCTGTTGTTCCTGAATGTGCCTGAACATTAACTCCATAATCTTGAGCTTGAAAAAGCTCTAGAGCTCTTGTGATAGCTAGATCTTCTATTTGATCAATATGTTCACAACCATGATAGTAGCGACGATGGGGATATCCTTCAGCATACTTGTTAGTAAGAAGAGAACCTTGGGCTAAGAGCACTTCATCAGAAACATAGTTTTCTGAAGCAATGAGTTCAAGCCCTGCTTTTTGTCTTAATTGTTCTTGCTCTAAATAAGAAAAGAAAATAGAATCTTTCATAAAAATTTTTTAAATACCATCGTACAATTTGTTCCACCAAAGCCAAAAGAATTATTTAAAGCATAAGTAATCTTTTTTTCTTTGGCTTTTAAAGGAGTATAGTCTAAATCACATTCAGGATCAGCTTGATCTAAATTAATAGTTGGAGTAATAATATTTTCTTCAAGAGACTTTAAACAAAAAAGAGTTTCCAAGGCGCCAGCTCCCCCTAAAAGATGTCCTGTCATTGATTTTGTTGAATTTAAACTTAGTTGATAAGCTTGATCTTGAAAAACTCTTTTTACAGCTTTTGTTTCAGCAATATCTCCTAAAGGAGTGCTTGTTCCATGCATATTAATATAATCAACTTGATCTTTAGAAATCTGAGCATCTTTTAAAGCCCTTTCCATGGCTAAAGAAGCCCCAAACCCTTCTTTTTCTGGTGCAGTCATATGATAAGCATCACTACTAGCTCCATAACCAATTACTTCACCATAAATAACTGCTCCTCTTTTTAAAGCTTGTTCATAATCTTCAAAAACAAAAACAGTCGCTCCTTCAGACATGATAAAACCATCTCTATCTTGATCAAAAGGTCTAGAAGCTTTTCTTGGGTCGTCTTCTCTTTTTGAAAGCGCTCTCATGGAATTAAAAGAAGCTATAGTCATAGCTGTTAAAACCGATTCTACACCACCAGTAACCATAGTCTTTGCTTTACCAGATAAAATCATTTCATAGGCTAAAGCCTGAGCATGTAAACTGGAAGCACAAGCACTTGAAACAGCAAAATTAGGACCATTTAATTTATATAAAATAGTAATGAGACCTTCGGGAGTATTAGGATGTATAGAGGGAATAAAGAAAGGCGATACTCTTGTTGCCCCTCTGTCTCTATAAATTTGATGTTGCTCTTCAATGGTTTGGAAACCACCAATACCTGTTCCCATAATACACCCTGTAGTTTCAGGGTCTAAAAAAGAAAAATCTTTCAAAGCTTCTTGTGCTGCTTTTAAAGCAAGAAGATTAAAACGATCATATTTAGCAGCTTCTTTCGCTGAAAAAAAATGTTCATCTAATGAAAAATTTTTAACTTCACCAGCAATTTTAATAGGACTATGTTCTTTTTCAAAAGTTGATTTTAAAAAATCAACTCCTGAAACTCCATTTTTAGCCTTCGTCCAAGTTTCAGCAACAGTAGATCCCAAAGGATTCACTGTCCCCATAGCAGTCACAACAACTCTTCTTTTCATAGATTATTTTGAATATAATGAGTAATATCTTTTAGGTTTTTAAAATGTTTTGCTTCCTCATCAGGAATATCTTTACCAAAAGTATCACTAAGATTCATCATAATATCAACAGTATCCAGTGAATCTAGTTTTAATTCTTCAAAAGTATTATTTTCATTTAATTCTTCAACTGGTTTTTTTGATGTTTTACTTACAATTTCAAAAACTTTTTTTTCAATTTCTTCTTTATTCATGATTATTTACTCCTTTTTTATAAATAAAGCCCACCATCACACCTTAAATCAATTCCTGTGATGTAGCTAGATTCTATGAGAAATTTTACACAATGAGCAACTTCTTCACTAGTTCCAAATCTTTTTAAAGCTATTCTTGAAAGGTATTCGTCTTGTTTCATAGGATCTAAAGACTGAGTCATCTGAGTCTGAATAAAGCCTGGGCTCACACTATTCACTCTTAATCCCTTAAGACCATATTCTCTAGCTAAATGATTTTTATAAGAAAGAAGAGATCCTTTTGTAGCTCCATATAAACTTGATCCAGTATTACCCATATGGGCTAAAACAGAAGAAATAAAAGTGATACTAGAAGATTGTTTTAATAAAAATCTTAATAAGAACTCTGTCATTGTCATGACACTAAAAACATTAACTTGAAATAATCGTTCACGATCTTCTTCTTTTGTTTTTAAAGCTAATTCTGCGTGAGTTAAACCAGCATTAAAAACAACACCAGATAAATTCTCAAAAAGATCTTTTTTTTCTTTCAATTGATTTAAAAGATTTTTATCTTCTAAATCAAGAATCAAAGGTTCAAAATTTGGAATTTCTTTTTTTAATTCATCAACATCTTCTTCTTTTCTCACATGAAGGATGAGCTCATAATTTTCTTTTAAAGCTCTAGCAATCGCATAACCAATCCCTCTTTTAGCACCAGTAATGAGAATTTTCATAAGAAGCTTAAAGATAGATAATCTTCTCTTGATTGAAAAGAAGAAACTTTTATTTCTGGTCGATTTTTTTTCATTAGTCCCGTTAAAATCTTTCCTGGACCAATTTCATAGACTTCATCATTTTCTTTTAATAAAGCTAAACTTTGTCTCCATAAAACACTTTCAGAAAGTTGCCTTGTTAAAAGATCAATAAGATCTTTTTTATCAATCTCCTTAATTATTTGAGCTGTAACATTACTAATAAAAGGTTTTTTTAAAGATAAAAACTCTTGTTGTTCTAAGAAAATTTTAAATTCATTTGAAATCTCTTTCATGTACTTTGAATGAAAAGCTCCGGAAACCTTCAAGGGTATCACCTTAACTTCAGGAAAGATTTGTAAAACTTTTTCTTTTAAGCTTAAAAAATCTTCCTCTAATCCAGAAAAAATCCATTGATCCAAACTATTGTTATTTTTTAATTGCTCACTCAAAGAGGTAAGATCTTCTTTAGTTAAAAAAACCCACATGGATCCTTTCTTACAACTCGCCATCAGCTTTGAACGCTCCCTGATAATTTTTAAGGTTGTTTCAAAGGACCAAACACCACAAGCATAAAGAGCACTATATTCACCCAGGGAATGCCCCAAAGCTAAATCAAAATTCAAAGGAATATTTTTTAAAACACTCACACTATGAAGAAAAATTAATAACTGAGAGTACTCAGTCTGATTTATTTGATGAGAAGAGAAAGCTTCTTCTAAATTAAAATTTAAAAAATTTTGAGCGAAAAAAAGATCATCTGGATCAATATATTTTTTCATCTCTAAAAACTGAGATCCTTGACCGGGAAAGATAAAAACATTCATTAATACTCCATAGATCCTACTCCAGCAGTGACTCCACCACCAAAAGCAGCAAAAAGAATTTTATCTCCTCTTTTTATTGTCCCTTTCATTACCTCTTCATGAAATAAAATAGGTATAGAAGCTGAAGCTGTATTGGCATAAGAATGAACATTCATCAAAATTTTATTCTCTTCTAATTTTAATTTCTCAGCAACAAGTGAGAGAATTCTTTTATTAGCTTGATGAAAAACAAAATAATCTATATGAGTTATTTTTTCTTCTTTTAAAAAAGATTCTATAAGATGAGTTAAAATCATCACAGCTTCTTTAAAAACTTCTCTTCCATTCATTTTAATACTTGAACCAGCTTCAAGACTTAAAATAGATCCTTTAGATCCATCTGAATAAAGTTGAAACTTAGCTTTTTTTTCACTACGCTCTAAAAGAAAATAACCAGCTCCGTCTCCAAACAAAACAGCACTATTTCTATCTTTCCAGTTTAAAAAAGCAGATGTTTGTTCACTAGCTATTAAAAGAACTCTTTCATAATGATTTAAAAGAGCACAAGAGAGATCTAATCCGTAAATAAAACCACTACAAGCAGCTTGAATATCAAGTGCAGGACAAGTAAGCCCTAAATGAGCAGCGACTTCACTAGCTATACTAGGAAAGGATTGTTGAAAATAAGAAGAGCAGCAAAGAATATAATCAATTTTTTGATCTTTTAACTCTTCACTTAATTTTTTTGCCATTTCAAGAGAAGAAAGTTGAGAAATTCTTCTTTCTTGGATCCCTGTTCTTTCCTGAATCCATTCATCACTAGTATCTAAAATTTTTTCCAGATCTTTATTATGAACAATTTTTTGAGGAATATAATGACCACTTGTCACAATATTCAAGAGATTTTATTCCTCAGCAACTTTTTTACTTTTAATAGTAAGCACTTGTTTACCTCTATAAAATCCACAAGTTGGACAAACTCTGTGAGGTAGTAAGATATCCTGACAATTAGAACACTTAGTCGTAAATTTTGGATATAATTTATGATGCTGACCGGCTCTTCTTAAGCCTTTTCTTGATACGCTTGTTTTTTTCTTTGGAACTGCCATAAATCTTCCTTTTGGTGGGTCCTAGAGAACTCGAATCTCTGACCTCTACCATGTCAAGGTAGCGCTCTAACCAACTGAGCTAAGGACCCTTATCTTCTCTAAGAAGACAACTCTTAACATCTTTAGTTGAACTTTACAACCTTAATTTATGTCTGATAACACAGCTTCATGATAAAGAAAAGCCTAAAAAAGCATGTTAAAAATGTTCCAGGGGCTTTTTACTGCACTGATCCTAGTGATTCTACAGGTCATGGATGTATTGCTTGTGGAGTTTGTTATTCTGGAGCTCCTGATTTTTTCAAAGAAGATCAATATGGTAATGCTTATGTTCACAGACAACCTGAAACTCCTTCTGAAATTGATCTTTGTCTAGAACAATTAGATCTTTGTCCCGTGGGATCTATCAATAATAATGGTTAACAGCCATATAAAAAAGAATGCCTAGAAGATAAGTTAAAAAAGCAACAGGAGTAATTTTTCTTAGATACCAAAAAAAGTCAATTTTCACCATATTCATAGCAATCACTCCTGCTACAGAACCAATGACCAGAAGATTTCCGCCCACTCCAACACAAAAAACAAGAAGTTCCCAGAAAGGATGATCTTTAGGATAAGTTTTTAAACTATACATTTTTTGAACTGCAGAAGTCACAGGAACATTATCTACTACAGCAGAAATTAGACCTATAAGAGCAGCTCTTAAGGGTTCATAACTAAAATAATTTTTTAAAAAAAGAGCTAAACTTTTGAGATAACCCTGTTCTTGAAGCAAGGCTACTGCAAGTAATAATCCAAAAAAGAAAAATAATCCTTCAAAATCTAATTTTTTAAAAATTTTTCCCACTTTAATATAAGAAGTTTCCTCTTCTCTGGTTCTAAGTTCTAAATAAAACCAGAGAATAGAGAGATTAAAATAAATAGCCACTAAAGGTCTAATCCCAAAAATAATTTTTAAAGCAGGAGTTGCTATTAAGGCTAGTAGACCTAAGATAAAAATATCTTTTTTAACTTCCCCTGGAGTTTCTAGCATTTTTTCTTGAAAAGTTCCTTTAATAAAAAAAGAAATAACACTGATTCCAATTAAAAAAGCAAGAAAAGTAGGAATAAATAATTTTTTTATAATCCCCAAAGGAGAAATTTGTCCTCCCAGCCAAAGCATAGTTGTGGTGACATCTCCCATAGGAGACCAAACCCCACCAAAATTTGCAGCAAGAACAATCATTCCAGAGACTAATAATCTTTCATCTCTTATAGTAAAGAGATTTCTTGTCAAGGTAATCATGACTATAGTTGTAGTTAAATTATCTAATAAACTTGAAAGAAAAAAGGTTAAAAACAAAACCTTAAAATATGTTATTTTTTTGCTCTCATGATACAAACCTTGAGTTAAAAGATCAAAACCCTTATGTTCGTAAATAGTTTCTACAATAAGCATAGCAGCCAGAATAAAAAAGATAATTTCAGAAATCTCTTGTAAGTGATGTAAAAAACCTTGAGAAACATCTCTTTCTAAGAAAACAACTAACCACAAAGACATCCCCAAAATAAGAGCACTAGGTGTTTTTGAAATTTTAATAACATGTTCTAAAACAATTAAAAAATAAAAGAAAACAAAAAGTGATAAAATCATAATTTTTATGTTAACATAATGAGAGGAATTTTTATGTATATTTTAATTATTTTTAATTTATTGATCTCTTGTCAGTCTCAAAGTAAAGATCAACCAAAAACGCAGAAAGTGGGAAATCTCTTTGAAATTGATGCTAAAAACAGAGAAGAGAGATCAAAAAAAATTAAATCTGTTTACAAAGATCAACTACCCACTATTTTTTATACTTTTACTGGGCAACAAGTTCGCCCCTGTGCTCCTTTTAGAGAAACCTTAAGTAACAAGTGTCCTCCTCAAGTTTTTAATCCTTCTTATTTAAAATTCATTCAAGAGTGTGCTTCAGGAGAAACCTCTCTTCTTCTTCGTTGTAGTTGTGATACTTACATCTGTTCTGAAAAAACTAGTCAAGTTCTTAAATGAAGATTATCCACGGAGGTGGATTCACGGGTTTAGTTTTAGCTCATGTTTTTCATCAGAAAAAGATTCCTTTTCTTCTCTTTGAATCAAGTTCTAAATTAGGTGGACTTATTCAAGAAAAGTCAACACCTTATGGACTTATTCAACTAGGTCCTCAGTCTATCTTATTAAAAAATAATCATTTCTTAACTTCTTTTTTCAAACAAGATTCCTTGAAAAAAAAAACTTTTTTCACTCCCAATGGGTTTAAAAATAAGTTTTCTCTTCTTTTTCCTTTTTTAAAAAATTTTTTTCATCCTTTAAAAAAAAGGGAAACCCTACTTGAAAGTTTGCAGGAAGTCTTCTCACAAGAAACTATTGATGATTATTTAGATCCAATCCTGCAAGGAATTTTTTCTACTTCTAGTTCTCTTTTAACTCAAGATTTTATTTTTCCTCATAAAAATTTTTTTCAATTTTTACAACAATTTTCTTTTTTAAAATCTTATTCTCATGCCAAATCTCTTCATCGGTTTTTATTACAACTTGCTGAACCTTTTAAAGATAAGATTAGACTCAATGAATCCTTCTCAAAATTAACTCAACATGAACATTACTTTTGTCTTCCCCCTTCTTCTCTTATCTCTTATTTTCCTCATCTAAAAGAATTAAGCTCTTTTCCTTTTATTGATCTGCATCAAGTTCATATCTTCTTCAAAAAAGAGCCTTCTTTATTAAAAAATTATGATGCTTATCTTTTCTCTAATAGATTAAATCTTCATGTCAAAGGTATTATAAAAAAAAATAATCATTTTATTTTTTTCTATAATGAAAATTATAAAAAAGAACATCTTGAAAAAGATCTTTTATTTTTTACTTCTTCAGATAACATTCTTTATATTCATCATACTCCTTATCTCAAAGCTTTTCCCCTTTATAATAAAAAGCATTATCTTCTTCGTGAATCTCTTTTAAAAAAGAAAGAAAAAAATATTCATTTTTTAGGATCTTATTTATCTTTTCCAGGACTCAGATCTCTTGTTCATCAGATAGAAACTACAGCATTATGATAAACTTCTTGAACATCATGATCATCTTCTAAGGCTTGTAATAACTTTTCAAATTTTATGTTCATTTCTGGAGTAATTTCTTTTTTAAGAAGAGGAATTTTTTCTAAACTCGCTTCTTCTAACTGCAAGTCTTCTTTTTCAACCAATTCATGAAACTCTCCAAAATAATCCCTATCTACTGTACAGTATAGATGATCCTCTTGATTTTCTATCTCTTCTAATCCCTTTTCCATCATTTTCAGTTCCAAATCTTGAGAGATTTCCTTTTCATAAAGAATGAATAAAGCCTTTGTTTCAAAGACAAAATTCAGGGCTCCGTCTTTAGCTAAAGATCCTTCATACTTATTTAAATAAGATCTAATATTGGCTACTGTTCTGGTTAAATTATCTGTTGCACATTGAATAATAAGACCTATCCCATTTGGTCCATAAGCTTCATAAACAACTTCTTGTAATTGACTTTTATCCTGATCTTTTTTTAAAGCTTTTTCAATATTATCTTTAGGCAAAGAATTTTTTTTTGCTAAATGAATTGCTGCTCTTAACCTAGGATTGGCTTCTGGATCAGGATTAATTTGAGCAGCTACGCTAATTTCTTTTAAAATTTTAGTGAATAACTTTCCTTTTTTCTTATCTTGAAGAGCTTTTTTATGTTTAATATTTGCCCATTTACTATGTCCCGCCATAAAATTTATATATATAAAAATGTTAACTTGGGCAAAGATTTTTCAAGAAGAAGAAAAAAAAAAGTACTTTCAAGACCTTCTCTTCTTCTTAAAAGAAGAAAAAAAAGCAGATCATTCTCTTCTCCCAAAAACTCCTTTTCAAGCTTTTTACCTAACTCCCTTTGATCAAGTTCGAGTCATTATTTTAGGTCAAGATCCTTATCCTAATAAAAATCATGCTCATGGTTTAGCTTTTTCTTCTTTAGATAAAAAAATTCCTGCTTCTTTAAAAACAATTTATAAAGAACTTCAAATAAGTCCCACTCATGCTAATTTAACCTCTTGGGCTCAACAAGGAGTTCTTCTGTTAAATAGAATTCTCACAGTAAGAGAAGGAGAAGCTCTTTCTCATAAGAACAAAGGTTGGGAAATCTTCACTGAAAATATTTTAAAAAAACTTAATGATGAAAAAGAATTTCTCATTTTTTGTCTTTGGGGACAAAAAGCTCAAGAAGTTGCTTCTTTTCTTCACCCTAGACATCTTATTCTAAAAGCTGCTCATCCCTCTCCTCTAGCTAGAGGAGCTTTTTTAGGCTGCGATCATTTTAAATTGATTAATAATCAGCTAAATCCTCCTATCAATTGGCAGGTGATCTAGATGATGTCGCTCTTGCAGGAGGATTGTCTTCCCGTCCTTGAGCAAGCTGAGAAGAAGGAGCTACAAAAGGCCCATTGTTTAAAGTTTCTCTATAAACATAGCTGTATTCTAAATTTAAAGGATCTACAGGTATAGTGACATGCTCAAGAAATTGAAAAAATAAATTTCTTTCTTCTTTGGAAAGATCACGATTTTTTATTGCTATAGGTTCAATATCTTCTAAGAAAAAATTATTTTGATCAATATCATTATATTCTCCTACTAAAATTCCTTCTCTTACAAGTTTTCCTATAATAATCCCTTTTTTGAAAGAGGATAAACCATATTCTCTCATTATTTTTCTTATCTCAAAATGTAGATGTGGAGGGTGGTCATCTTTAACATGCCCAGTTCCTCCTACATTCCCAATTTTTTGACCCCTCGTCACTAACTCCCCTGCTTTAACATGAAAATTTTTTAAATGAGCATAAACAGATAGAAACATCTTATCTTCTTGCTCATGTTTTAAAACAATCATCTTACCATAAGAATCCTGACTATTTTTTGCAAAGATGACTTGACCTGAAAAAACAGCATAGACATCTGCTCCTTCAATTGCATAAGATCCATCTCTTCCAAAATCAATACCATCATGGTTAGGACGATGTTTTGAGTGAAAGGTAGAAGTAATAGGGTATCTGGAATCAAGTGGCCAACATAATGTTTCATTTGAAATAATATCAGTAATATTTTTAACTTTTTCTGTAGGAGCATGTGAACTTTGTTGAATCACAGCTTCACTAGAAAATCTTCCTTCTTGTTCCAATTGTTTTTCTGGAGGTGTTCCTTCTTTTTTTCCTTGTTCTTGATTACCTTTAGGGCTTGTAAGAGGAGGTTCACGATCCTCACAAATAAGTTCATTAGGTTCATCTTCTTGTTTTTTATTAAGAGAGAATGATCCAAAAGTAGCTGAAAAAAAGAAAATAGAAAGAGATAAGATTAATGTTTTTAATGACATAAAAAAATCCTAAAAAATTATTTTTTTAATACTAGATCTTTACTATTCACTCAGTCAAATCAAGACCACAATCTTGTAATATATTTTTAATATAGGTATTCTCTTTAAATAGAAAATCTTTCACTTGATAAAAAAGACCTTCATTTTTTTTAAGAGTATAAAAAATAAAACAAAGACTAATCTTATCATTTTTTTTATGTTCTTCTTCAGGGACTGGTCTCCAATCATAGACAAGTTCATTATAATTATGAGGAAAATAGATAATAGGATTTTCATAGAAGATCACTATTTCTTTTCCTTCATATTTAAAAAGTTCATCAGCTACAGAAGGATCTTTTATTGAAAAATTTAAAATTTTTCCTCCAGAAAAGTTAAGTGTTCCCTCCCAAGTATGAATAAAAAAAAGTTTTTTCCTTTTGGTCACTTTAAAGAGAACTCCTTGGGCTTTTCCTTCAGAGGTAATGTGTTTAAAAAGAATATAATAGCTAGAAAGAGAAAAAAAAGCTGTTAAGAACAGAAGGATTAATCCTTTTTTAAGTTGATTAAAAAAATTTGCCAACATAATACTGCCTAAGAGTCCATATTAAATAATTTTTTATACTTTGTTGATTCTTTTTTAAAATTTCAAGACGAGTAAAGAGATGAAGAAAAAAAGAACGCTCTTCTTGAGAAAAAATTTTTTCTGTTTTTTGAATGAGTTTATCATAAAAAGATCCAGTATGATCATGAAAAAATGTTTTATAGAAGTGTTGTTGAAAAAATCTCAACTCTTTAAGACCCATTTCAGGAAGAGCTTCAAATTTTTTTTGAAGAAAGATTTCCATCACTTGAAAAACATTTAATTGATTTTCAGTTTTCATTTTTTTATCTAATAAGAGTTCTTTTTGTAGATATTCATGATAAAAATCAAATTTTTTTTCCATCATTAATAACTGCTCTAATTCTTCGTCATTGATAGTTATTTTAAAATAACTAAAAAATTTCTTTAAAAAAGGTTTTAATTGAAAAGGAAGTTTAATCTCTAGGCATCCTTCTGGTTTCTTTTTTTGAGTTAAAATTGCTCTTTTAGGTAAGTGTTTATAATCTTTTAAGAAGACTGGAACTTTATCATCCATCGTTAGGGACATCTCTTTATAAGTATCTTCAACAAAGGTTATTTTCGGGTAAAATTCTTTTAAATAAGGAAGATAACTGAGTGAGTCAATCCAAAGATAATCAACAGATTGTTTTTTTACTAGAAAATCTATTAAATCCATTCTATAGTCCTAATTGATGAAAAAAATTAGCACTTTTTTTCATGAAACGCCAGAAATTTCCCTCTTAAATAATCTTCTTCATCAGTGGCCATTTGAAGATCTTCATTTTGAAGGATTAAGAGGAGACACCCTTATACTTTCATCATCTAGTCCTGCTGTACTTTTTGATTATTCTTTTAAAAAAAAACAACTTCTAAAGACTCTTCATAAGAAATTTCCACAGAGCCGTTCTTTGTTAAAAGAAATTAAATTTTTAGTTAAATTTAGTTAATACTTGTATATAGCTGTAACAACACTCAGGATCATAAGTAGAACCATGAGAATTAAAGGTTCTGTTATCAACAGAGTTCTTTTTCTTAAGATAGGCAGTAATGTTGTGAGTAATAACCATAAAGAAATTTTTACAATAGTCCAAGTAGGAAAATGCATGAGTTGTAATTTTCCCATCAGTCCAAAACCAGAGATAAGAATAATTAAACTCGTTAAGCCAATTAAAGTACTTAATACTCTATGTCTAGGGATAAAAAAAGAAAGACTCACCATAGAAAAAAATAGAAATAAACTTATTAAATGTAATATTTTATAGACTTCATAACTCATAAACAACGATTAAACTAAGTTTCTTGTTCTTAGGCAAGATGAATTTAAATTCTTCGTAAAAGATAGAAAGTAAAAAGAATAACACTAATATCCACTATAGCTCCTATAAGCCAGTGTTTTTTTAAAAATATTTCTAGTTGTTCTATTTTAGGTTTAAGAAAAGGAATTTCTTTAAAAAGGTTCTTTAAAATTCTAAACATAGAAAAAGAAGATGCCTGACTTAGACTTTTTCCTAGTTTTTCATAATAATCCACATGATTTTTTGAAATAAAAACATAGAGAAACTGAGTTGATCTTAGATAAAGATAGAGTAAAAAAACTAAAGCTAATAAAACCTCTAAAGGATTGCTTTTAAATTTCATAAAAGTATAGATGAAGATAAGAGTTAAGGGATATAAAAAGGGGTAAAAAAGAAAAAAAAGTATTTTTTTAGAACTCTTTAACCATCTTATTAGAATATAAGAAGTTGTAAAAATATTAAGAATTAAGGTAATAAAAAGATAACTCTTAAAATTAAACTCCATATTTAGTTTTATACATTTTTCAATGCAATCTAGACAACAGATTTTTTTCTCGTTATGCTCCTAGCTTATGATTAGAAAAGTCTTTCGTGACAGAAAAGATCTGCATTTATCCAGAAAAATGTTCCATGCAGGTTATCCTGTTATTTATGTTCTATTCTCTTATTTTTTTACCTATAAGACTATTCAATATAGTGTTACTAGTATTTCTCTTATTATCTTTCTTTGTGAGTTTCTAAGACTCCAATCAGAAAAATTCAATCAATTTATCATGATTTTTTTTGCACCTCTTATGAGAACTTATGAAGTTAAAAGTTATAGTAGTTTGCTTTACTATTCTATAGGTTTAACTTTTACTATTTTACTCTTTGATGAAAAGATTGCTTACCCAACTTTTCTGATTGTTGCTTTTGCTGATCCTATGGCTTCTTTAATGGGAAATCTTTTTGGTAAAAAAAAATTTCTTCCCAACAAATCTTATATTGGCAGTTTAACCTGTTTTAGTGTTGGTTTTCTTATTAGTTATCTCTCTTTTCCAGAGCATGGAATCTTTTTTTCTTTTATTATTGCTACCAGTGTTTTTTTAGGTGAAATGCTCTCTTTTACAGGAATTGATGATAACTTAATCTTACCTATTGTGACTTCTGTAAGCTTAAAAATTTTTCTTAGTCTTGTTTAAGAATAAAATTAATAATCTTATTAGGAACAAAAATTTCTTTTATAATAATTTTATTCATTAATAGCTTTTGAGATTTTTCATCTTGCTCTAGAATTTTTTTTACTTCTTCTAAGGAAGCATCTATAGGAATAGTCACTGTATGTTTTGTTTTTCCTTGAAGTTGAAAAGCAATAGTAACTTCCTCCTCTTTTGCTAATTCTTCATTATAAGATGGCCAGGAAGAAAGAGAGATGAAGTTAGTAGAAAATTCAGCATAACGTTCTTCAGCTAAGTGAGGAGCAAAGGGAGCAAGAAGTTTTAAAAACTGAATAAAAGATTCAGGACTAAGTCCTTCTTTTTCTGCTGTGTTAAGACAGATCATCATTTGACTAATAGCAGTATTAAATTTTAATTCTTCAACATCCTGAGTGACTTTTTTAATGCTTTGATGCAAAATTTTTAAAGACAAAGTTGAATCTTTTGTTGGTTGAAATTCCTCTACTCTTTTTAAAAAAGAGCTGATCCCTTTGATGGCTTGCGGATTCCAAGGTTTAGCTTTTTCTAGTGGACCTAAAAACATTTCAAAAAGTCTTAAAGCATCTGCTCCTACGTTTTGGATAAGTTCATCAGGGTTGACCACATTGCCTCTTGATTTTGACATTTTTTCACCATCAGGACCTAGAATTAGTCCTTGATTAAAAAGTTTTTTAAAAGGTTCTTTAGTTGAAACCAAGCCTAATTTATATAAAACTTTATGCCAAAAACGAGCATATAAAAGATGCAGTACTGCGTGTTCCATTCCTCCAATATAGAGATCTACGGGCATCCAGTATTGCTCTTTTTTAGGATCAAAAGCAGAATCATTATTAGTTGGATCTAAAAATCTTAAATAATACCAGCAAGAACCTGCCCATTGAGGCATCGTATGAGTTTCGCGATAAGCTTTTTCTCCCTGATAAGATATTTTTACCCAATCTTGAATATTAGCTAAAGGAGATTCACCAGTTTCAGAGAGTTCTATTTTATCTACTTCAGGTAAAATCAAAGGAAGGTCTTCTTCTTTTAAGGGAATGACTTTCCCGTCAGAAAGTTTAATTAAAGGAAAGGGTTCTCCCCAATAACGTTGTCTTGAAAAGAGCCAATCTCTTAACTTATAAGAAACTTTTCTTATTCCTAATTTTTCTTCTTCTAATTTTTTAATCAAAATTTCTTTAGCTTCTTCACTAAAAAGACCTGTTAAAAATGAAGCATTAATCATTGTCCCAGATTCAGTATAACAAGGTTCAGAAGATTCAATAACCTTTGTTACAGTTAAATTTAATTTTTTAGCTAATTCAAAATCTCTTTCATCATGAGCAGGTACACACATCACAATTCCAGTTCCATAATGAGGTAAAACATAATCAGCTATATAAACAGGAATTTTTTTTGATAAGTAAGGATGACTCACTTCTATATTGAGTTTAACTGCAGTTTTTTCTTTACTTTGTCTTTCAAGATAAGTTTTTCTTCGTGTTATTTCTTGATAATTTTTTGCTTCTTCGCTAAGATTTATTTTTTTTAAAAATTCATGTTCAGGAGAAAAAACAATAGCTTCAACTCCAAAAAGAGTTTCAGGACGTGTGGTATAAACTGAAAATTTTTCTTTACCAAAGAAAAAATCAATAAGGGCTCCTTCACTTTTTCCAATCCATTGTCTTTGCATTTCTTTTACTGATGATGGCCAGTCTAATTCATCAAGATCTTGTAAGAGTGCCTCAGCATAATCTGTAATTTTTAAAACCCATTGCTTCATGGGTTTTTGAATCACTTCATGTCCTCCTACTTCAGATTTTCCATCAATGACTTCTTCATTAGCTAAGACTGTTTTAAGAGCAGGGCACCAATTCACAACCATTTCAGCTTCATAAGCCAATCCTTGTTCATAAAGTTTTAAAAAAATCCACTGTGTCCATTTATAGTAAGAAGGATCTGAAGTGGCGATTTCTCTAGACCAATCATAAGAAAAACCAATTGATTGTAATTGTCTTTTAAAATTAGCAATATTTTTTTTTGTACTGATTTCTGGATGAATACCAGTTTTAAGAGCATGATTTTCTGCAGGAAGACCAAAGCTATCCCAACCCATAGGGTGTAAAACATTATACCCTTGCATTCTTTTGTATCGAGCAACGATATCTGTGGCAGTATAACCTTCTACATGTCCGACATGAAGTCCATCTCCTGAAGGATAAGGAAACATATCTAAGACATAATATTTTTTTTTAGAAGAATCTTCTTGTGCTTGAAATGCTTTTTCATCAATCCAACGCTTCTGCCACTTTTGTTCTCGTTCTTGAATTTTAGACATAATAATGCTCAGCTATAACATAAGCTTAGAGCTTCTATCAACTTCATTCTCGAGGTTTTTCTTCTTTAATAGGAAAGTGTTTTTTTAAAAGAATCATTCTTTTGAGGCGATAAAAAAATATTTTTTCCAAGACCCCATCACTAGGTTCTTCTCTTAATCCTGGAACTTGATTTTTTTGACTTAGTCGATAAATTTTTAGTGCAACTCGAGTTTGTTCTTTACCTTGAAGATTATATTCTTCATCAATTCTAATACTATAGCGCACTTTTGAAAGTTGAAAAGCAAAGGTAGGATCAAAAACTTCTGTTAAATTTGATTCAAGAGTATAATCTACCCAATCAGTTTCAATAACACCGTAATCTAGATCAGCTTGTTTAAGTGGGTAAGATCCTAAGTGAGTAATAATGAGAGGAAATATTTCTTTTTTGGATACATTAAAAGTCTTTGTTTCAAATTTAAGGGGATCATTTTTATA
This sequence comes from uncultured bacterium, assembly GCA_964652255.1. Lineage (GTDB taxonomy): Bacteria > Bdellovibrionota > Bacteriovoracia > Bacteriovoracales > CAZZBM01 > CAZZBM01. The sequence goes on along the minus strand of CAZZBM010000001.1, from coordinate 626,638 downwards.
ATTTTCATAGGAAGTACAAGAGATAAGAAATAATAAGAAAAACTTCATGTCTTTTTCTTTTTAAAAAAAGAGAGATATTCTGAACCCCATAAGATCAAGAAAGCTAATAATAAATAAAAAAAGTTTTTTCTGAGAGGATATTTTACTGGAGTTGTTTCTAAATCATGATGAAGATTGTTTTTTTCTTCATAACCAACAAAAGAGGACATTTTTCCTGTAGGATAAAGAACTTGTGTAATTCCTGTGCTTGTAGGTCTTACGATAGGGAGTCCTAAAAAAATTCCTGTTAAATGAGCTAAGTATTTATGTTGTTGAAGCTCAGCACTTTTTCCATACCAAGAATCATCTGTAGGAGCCACAAGAAAATCTAGAGATTCTTTTTCCATGATCCAACCAAGAGAAAGAGGTTTTAAAACTTCATAACAAATAGGTGTTAAAAACTTAAGTCCGTCTATATTAAAAATAGTCCAAGAGGTTCCTGCTTCTCTAGGAGTAAAATATTGAAGAAAAAAAGATTTCAAGGGAAGAAGAAAAAAAGGAATTTTTTCTCCAAAGGGCATTAAAAACATTTTATAATATTTATTTTTAATTTCATTTTGATGATAATGAAAAACACTATTATAAGTCTTTTCACTGGTTCCAAAGATAAGATGTTGATGAGGTTTTAAAAAATCAGCTTTAAAATTAGGGTAAAAATTAAAAACACTTTCCGGCCAGAAAATAATTTTTTGATGTTCAGGAATATTTTTTGATAAGGACCAAAGGACATTCACTTCATTATTATGTTGAACTAAAGTAATGGGTGTTGTTTGAGAAGGTTTTGGAGGAAGAAACCAAAAATTTAAAACAAAAAAAACCAAAAGACCATTAGTAATACTATTTTCTCTATCTCTTTTATAAGCAAGAGAGAAGACAAAGTAGTAAAGAACAAAAGAGAGGGTCAAGTAAAATCCTTGAGACACTGCAGGAAAATAATGAAGGAAAGAATAGATGTTAAGATTAATATAAGTAGGAAAAAAAGTAGGGATAAATTGTTCTAAGAGAGTAAAGATAAAAGCAAGAAAGATAGGACGTTGAATCTTTTTTAAAAAAATCCAAGGATAAAAATAGAGCATACTAAAGGGAGCAAAAATAAGAAGAGCTAAGAAAGAGAGGGTTTTTGGAACCCCTCCATAAACTTGTAAAACATGAGGAATCCAGTAGATACATTGCAGAGTTAAAGAAAAGGACCAGAGAAGAAAATAAGGAAGACGTTTTTTCCAAGTAAAATCTTTTAAGAGATAAAAAAAGAGAGCAAAACCTATAAGAGAGGCTAGTGGAACTGGATGATGATAATAAAAAGTACCATAACCAAGAGCTGTTATAAAACTAGAGAGAAGAATTCCTAAAAAAACCACATTCACCTCTTTAAAATTTCCTGATACAAAGACCCTATGAAAAACCCTTTTATTGGTCAAGAGTCTTTTTTAAAGACTCACCCAAAAAGTTTTGTTCATCTACATTTACATACTCAATATTCTCTTTTAGATGGAGCCTTAAGGCTAGATGATTTATTTAAGAAAGCTAAAAAAGATAATATGCCTGCAGTAGCTTGTACTGATCATGGAAATATGTTTGGTGCTATTGATTTTTATACTAAAGCTATTAAAAATGGAATTAAACCCTTAATAGGGTCTGAAGTTTATTTCACACCAGGATCACGTTTTGAACGACGTTCTCAAAATAAGGGACAAAGAATTTCTAATCAAGATGGAGAAGAGAATAAACATCGAATTCATCATTTGGTTTTACTTTGTAAGGATGAAGTTGGTTATCGTAATTTGTGTAAATTAATTTCAAAAGCTTATTTAGAAGGATTCTATTATAAACCAAGAATTGATTTAGATCTTCTTAAGCAATACAACAAAGGTCTTATTGCGACTACAGCTTGTTTAAAAGGAGAGGTAAATTATAACTTTTTCATTGATGAAGATGAAAAAGCTATTGAAGCTATTTATAAGCTTCAGGATATTTTTCAAGAAAATTTTTACTTAGAGTTACAAGAAAACGGATTACAAGAACAAAAAAAGACCAATGAAAAAGTTATTAAGTTTGCTAAAAAAGAAAATTTTAATTTAGTCGCTACTTGTGATGCTCATTATCTAGAAAAAGATGATGCTATTGCTCAAGAAGTTTTACTTTGTATTCAAACAGGAAAAACTTTTGAAGCAGAAGATAGAATGAAGATGACGACTCAAGAGTTTTATTTTAAAACTGCTCAAGAGATGAGAGAGGCTTTTTCTTATTTAGAAGAAGCTTGTGATACAACTTTAAAGATTGCTGATCAATGTAATTTAAATTTTAACTGGAAAGATGAACAGGGTCGTCAAATTTATCATTTACCTCAGTTTGAGGTAACAAATCCTGAAGATCATTTCAAAAACTTAGCAAGAGAAGGTTTAAAAAAAAGATTTAGAAGAAAAGATTTTAAGGATAAAAGTTTTGATCTTTATTCTCAAAGACTAGAAGAAGAATTATCTCTTATTATTAAGATGGGTTTTACAGGATATTTTCTTATAGTTGCTGATTTTATTCAGTGGGCTAAAAAAGAGAAGATTCCTGTTGGTCCAGGTCGAGGTTCTGGAGCTGGATCTTTAGTAGCTTATTCTTTAGAGATCACCAATTTAGATCCTATTGAATTTCAATTACTTTTTGAAAGATTTATTAACCCTGAAAGAATTTCTCTGCCAGATTTTGATATTGATTTTTGTAAAATTAGAAGAGATGAAGTCATTCGTTATGTCACTCAAAAGTATGGTTCTGACAAAGTGGGTCAAATTATCACTTTTGGAAAATTACAAGCTAAAGCTGTTTTAAGAGATGTTTCTAGGGTTTTTGGATTGGCTTATAAAGAGGCAGATGAATTAGCAAAATTAGTTCCAGAAGAATTAGGAATTAGTTTAAAGGAAGCCTTGGAGAAAGAACCAAAAATTTTAGAATGGATGAATCAAGACTCTAGAATTAAAAAAATTGTTGAAATCAGTGAAAGACTAGAGGGTTTATTTAGGCATGCTAGTATTCATGCTGCAGGGGTTATTATTACTAATGAACCCCTTGATCATTATTCTCCTTTATTTAAAGGAAAAAACGGAGAACAAGTTGTTCAATTTGATAAAGACTTTTGTGAAATGATTGGTCTTGTTAAATTTGATTTTCTAGGTTTAAAAACTCTTACTGTTTTAGATAATGCTGTTAAGCTTATTCATCAAAAAGATCCTTCTTTTGATTTAGAAGAGATTTCTTTCAAGGATGAACTTACTTTTAAATTGATTGCTTCTGGAAAATGCAAAGGAGTATTTCAACTTGAATCTGATGGAATGATGGAATTATGTAAAAATGTTCGACCTTCTTCTTTAGAAGACATCACAGCTATTAATGCTTTATTTAGACCTGGTCCATTGGGATCACAAATGGATAAAGAATTTAGTGAAAGAAAGCATGGTAAGAAAAAAATAGATTATCTTTTTCAAGAATTAGAACCTTATTTAAAAGATACCTATGGAATTATTATTTACCAAGAACAGGTGATGAATATTGCTAGAGAAATTGCTGGCTATAGTTTAGCTCAGGCTGATCTTTTAAGAAGAGCTATGGGTAAGAAAAAACCAGAAGAAATGGAACAACATCGTTCTATCTTTTTAGAAGGAGCTTTAAAAAAAGGTTATCCTAAAGAAAAGAGTTTAGAGCTTTTTAATTTAATGGAAAAATTTGCTGAATATGGTTTTAATAAGAGTCATGCTGCAGCTTATGCTTTTATAGCTTATCAAACAGCTTATTTAAAAGCTCATTATCCAGGAGAATTCTTTGCTGCTCTTCTATCTTCTGAGATGGATGATTTAGACAAGCTTTTAATTTATATAGAAGAAGCTCGTCATTTTGGATTTGAGGTTGTTCTTCCTTCTGTGAATTATTCTGAACTTACTTTTACTTTAACTAATAATAAGATTCATTTTGGTTTAGGTGCTATTAAAAATGTTGGTGAAAAAGCTATTGAAAATCTTTTGCAAGTACGAAAATCAGGATTATTTAAATCCCTAGAAGATTTTTTAAAAAGAGTTGATCTTTTTCTGTTTAATAAAAAAGTTATAGAAGCTTTAATTTTTGTAGGAGCTTTTGATGAGATTCATTCTAATAGGAAGAGTCTTTTTGAAACTTTTCCAGAGATTGTTCAGAAACTACAAAAAGATAAAAAAACATCTCATTTAGCTTCCTTAATGACATTTGAAGAAGAAGAAGTGTTAAAAGATGTGGTAGATTTTACCAATAAAGAAAAATTACAATTTGAATTAGAATTTTTAGGGTCTTATCTTTCAGCACATCCTTTAGATGAAATTAAAGATTTCATGCAAGATTTTAAACTACCTTTAAATACCTATTGTGGATTAGTTATTAGTAAAAAAGTAATTCTTTCTAGAAAGGGTCCTATGTCTTTTGTAGGATTTGAAGAATTATCTTCAAAAAAAGAGCTTATTTTTTTTCCAAAGATTCATGAAAAATATTCTGATCTCACTCTTCATGAAGTTTATATTGTTGAAGGAAAAGAAGAGCAAGGAAAGATCTTTGTTGAATCTTGTTTTACTTTTCAGGAATATTTAAAAAATAGGATTAAAGGACTTAAAATTTATCTTCAAAAAGAAGAATCTTTTGAAGAGTTAAAAAAAATTTTATTAAATCATAAAGGGCTAGTTCAGACTCATCTTATTATTGAGAGACCTCAAGGAAGATATAAGATGTCTTTAAAGAATTTTGATGTTTTTCCTTCCAAGGATCTTACTTCTTCTTTAAGATCCTTTGGAAAGGTAGAATATTTTTAGAAAGGAATTTCTTCTGAGAGAAATTCTTCATTTTTAAAAAAATTATTTTGGACTTCAGGAGTAGAATTTTCTGATTGATTTTCTTGAGCTGAAAGAAATTGCACTGTATTAGCTAGAATTTCTGTACTTGTTCTTTTTTTTCCTTCTTGATCTTCCCATTGTTGGGTTTGAATTTTTCCTTCTACATAAACTTGTTTTCCTTTTTGAAGAAACTTAGAGCAAATTTCAGCTAATTTATTCCAAACAACAATTTTATGCCATTCTACTTTTTCTTGTTTTTGACCATCCTTTGTCCAAGACTCACTTGTAGCAATTGAAAATTTACAAACTGCTCCTGCTGAAGTTTGCTTTAGCTCTGGATCTTGTCCTAATCTTCCTACTAAAATCACTTTATTAACACTCATAATTTTCTCCTTATCTAGAAGCCTTATACCTTATTTTTTCTTTTTTTCACAAGAAAGATTTCACGAAAACTTCTTTTTTGAGCTATTCTATTAACTTAAATGAACCAAAAGGGTCAAATTAGCTTTTTTCTTATCTTTTTCTTTCTTTCTTTTGTTTCAGGTATGGTGATGTTAATTCACCTAGGTCTTCTAGTAAAAGCGCGTATTAATTTACAAAATGCCACTGATGCCGCTGCTTTTTCTGGAGCCAGTGTTCAGGCTCGTTATTTATCTAAGATTGCTTGGTTAAATTTTGAAATGAGAAACAATTATAAAGAGCTTATGTTCAAGTACTATGTTTTAGGTTCTTTAAATACTATTGATGGACAAAAATCAACTTTAGATAATAACCAAATGGTTGATTTTAGAGTGAAAAGTGCTGGACAGGCTCAGGATCAATTTAACTTTCCATCTATTTGTTTATTTTTTGCAAAAAACCAAAAGGGTAATATTTGTTCTCTTTATTCTGTGGCAGGGATTCCTAAGTTTGCTGATCTGCCTATTCCTGGGGCTGGAGATACTTTAAAAGATTTTTATGAAAGTCTCTATGAACTCACCTCTTTAAATTGTACGAAACAATCACGTTTAAACTATCTTACTACTCTTTTATGGTCTTATCATGTTCCTTCTGCAGATGATGATCCTAAATTATTTCAAGGGTTGCCTCAAATTCAAGCTGAAAGATTAGGGGCTTACCCTCAAGCATTAGAGTTAGCTTTTAGAATCAGAAACTTAGAATATATAGTGAATGAACAACCTAAAAATCAGGGCGTTTGTTTAGATCCTAATGTAGAATTTTGTCAGGAATCTATTTCTAATTATGAAACTTCTTCTAATCCAGCCTTTGAAAGACTCATTAAAGCTTTTTATTCAGGTTATAGAAATTTAGGAAATCATTTAGATGAAGAGATGAAAAGAAGCTTTACTTTAAAAGAACTCTCTCCTGTAGAATATAGAGATTCTAATCCAAGAAGTTTAAGTAATATTTTAATTCCAGTAGATAAACAGGTTAAATATTACCTAGATTTAAAACTTTATCTTAATAACATTGTTTTATTTTATAGTTCTTTTGTAGCTAACGACCAACCAGGCAGTGTTGCACAATGTGATATGACTAAAACAGGACTTCCTATTCCAGGTTTTCCTTTAGGATTTATTAAAAATCCTGATCTCATTACTTATTATGCTGTTTCAGGAGAGGCTTATTATAAAGGATTATTTCATCCTTTTACTAAGCCCATGAAACTTATTGCTTATAGTGTTGCTAAACCTTTTGGTGGAAGAATAGGTCCTCAATTATTTCAAATAGAACAAGAAGCTTTAAAGGTAAGGACTATTGAAAAAAGAAGCGCAAATTTTGTTTTAGGTTTAGATTTCTCTAGTTTAAAAAATCCTTTTCAACCTAGCCAACTTTATACTTCTAATAATTACATGCCTGGACTTCCTCTTCCTTTTAATAATGAGTTTTTTGTTAATAATCCTGTTCATGCTCTTGGAGGTACGACTTCTCTTACAAAATTTTATATTCCTAATATGATGTATGATTTTACAAATTCTAATTACTCTTTAGTGAATATTTTGCCTTTAACTATTTTACGTCCAAGCGAAATTCAAGAGATTAAAGATGGCTTATATTTATCTACTCAGTTTAACCTACTAAGGAAACTTCTTAACACTGAAGAGAGTATTACTTCAGATCTTATTGAAAAAGCTATTGATCAAGTAAGAAGTCCCACGACTTGGGATCAGTTAAATTATTTAATTCCTACTTCTCATACTCTTCATGAAGCTTTAAAAATTAATCATTTTGGATTAACTCCTTTAACAGATAAAAAATTTCTTCTTTCAGCTCCTCTTTATGAAACACCTTTATATCCTAATAAAGATATTCTTATTCAAAGTATTCATGATTTTATTCAATCTCAAATTCCTTCTGTTGAAACTTATATTCTTGCCTTAAAAAAGATGAGAGATGCCATTTTAAGTTCAGCTACAGGAAGTAATCAACAACCTTATTTGAGTTCTGCTGAAATGATCTATGATAGTAATACAAAACCTAGTTGTAAGAGTTTAGCAGGAAGTTTTTTATACTTTTATACAGGAGATGATTCTTTGATTTCTGCAGATCATCCTTGTCCTCTATCTTTTAAAGAGAGGCTTTTTTCTTATTGGTCTCAAAATCTTTCTTTAGATTTAAAAAAACATCATATTATTTCTTATGAGGCAAATTTAGCTCAATCAAAAAAATATTTTTCAGCTTTTCATCCCACTTTAAATCAAGGAGTGGCTAGTGATGGTAGTTTTATTCATCCTTTCACAGGAGTAGAAGAACAAACTTCTAGAAATTTTTATTCTGTTAAATTTATTTCTTTAGATGATGTTTTACAAACATCTAAAGCTTATAACGAAAATCTTTCTAATGAATCTATTTATTTTGAAGGATCAAGTAGTGATTCAACTAGGCAAAAATTCTTTTTAAATTTTTTAAAAGAAACACCGACAAAAAAAAATAGTAAGTTTTAAAAAATTCTTATTGAAAAAATAAATAAGAAGAATATACTAAAAGTACGAAAATAAAAATTATTAAAAAAGGAAGTTTAAACACATGAAAAAGAAAGCACGTAGAAAAGCGACTAAGAGAGTTGCTAAGAAAACAACAGCAAGAAGACCTGCTAGAAAAGTTGCTAAAAAAACAACAGCAAGAAGACCTGCTAGAAAAAAGGCTACAAGAAAAAAAGCCACTAGAAGACCTGCTAAAAAAGCTGCTAAAAAGGCTGCCCCGAGAAGGGCGGCCAAAAAAAAAATCGGCACCGAAAGTAGTCCTATCTAAGAATCTTCAGCCTAAATCACAGGAAAAAAATTCTTTTTCATCTTTGGATGACAATGAACTTGATGAAGATCAATTTGAATCCTATGATGAATCTTCTTTAGACGAAGACGATGAGGATGATTACGATTGGGAATCAGACTTATTTGATTCTACAGAAGAAGAAAATGAAGATGATGAAGATGACTATACTAGGCAATAAAAAATTCCCTCTTAATGATCAGGACGAACCTTCAAGAGGGATTTTCTAAAAAACTTTCTAAAGGTTGAAAATCAGGAATCACGCTAGCATCTTCTAAGATATCTTCATAAATTTTTTCTAATTGTTCATTTAGAAGAATAAGTCCTCTTTTGCTTACTCCTTTAAATCCTAAAAAATTTTCATTAAGAATAGAAAAATATCTAGAAACATCTTTATTAAAATCGGAATAAAGATCCACTTCTATTTTGTATTGTTCTTGAAAAACCTTTAAAGTAAACGGGCTATCTACTGATATCCCTACTAAATTCACCTCAGGGTAATCTTTTTTTTTAATACCACAAAGTTCTTTTGTACAAACTCCTGTAAAAGCAAAGGGAAAGAAGATAAGAAGAGTTTTTTTTCCTAGAAATTTTTTAAAAGTAATTTCTTTGTTATGGATATCTTTTAAGATTAATTTATCTTGCATTTTTATTCTCCTTTAGTGAAAATAATGTATTGAAAAGGAAGGATTTAACAATGTCAAGAAAACTTGTCATGGAATTTTTAGGAACGTTTTTTTTAGCTCTTTTTGTTTTTAGTGTCTCTAATGTTTTACAACCCACTTCTCATTTTGGAGTAGGACTCATGCTCATGATTTTAGTCTATGCAGGAGGTCATATTTCAGGGGCACATTACAATCCTGCTATTAGTTGGAGTATTTTTATTCGTCGAGGAGTAAATTTTTCTCATTTTATTGCTTATTTTGGTGCACAACTATTAGGTGCCCTTTTAGCGGGATTTTTATGTTTTCATTTTATTGCAGTTCCAAGTTTTTCTAATTTATTAGAACTTTTAAATATGAATCAAGAGCTTGCTTTGTTATCTCCTCTCATGAAAAATCTTGGACTATTAGCTGAACCTATTCTTTCTTTAGAATTTTTTCTCAAAGAAAGTCTTTTTACTTTCTTTTTTACCTTTGTTGTTTTACAAGTTGCTACTTGTCCTAAGAATCAACCCAACAGTTTTTATGGTTTAAGTATTGGTCTAAGTTTAACAGTCATTAGTTTTTTACATCCACTTATGTTAGTCAATCCTGCTCTCACTCTTTGGAAGCTTACTGAAAGTTTTTTGACTTCTTCTGATACGATACTTTTTTATCTTGTAGCTTTAGGAGCTCAATTTTTAGGAGCTTCTCTATCAGGGCTTCTGTATCACTTTCTTTGTTGTGAAGATTGTCAAAATTGTTGTCCTCCAAACAATCCTCATTGTTGTGTAGAAGAAAAGAAGAGTTAGTCTTTTTTTCTGACTAAAACTTCAATGATTTTATAATCTACAACCTTGTAGATTTCAAAAATGTAGTTTTGAAAGTAAATAATTTGACCTTTCTTAGGAAAATCATTCCCTAAAATATCTAATAAAAAACCATTCAGCGTTGCATAATGTTCTTCTTGAGGAAGATCTATATCATATTCAGAATAAAGATCTAACAAAGAGATAGTTCCAGGAATAATCCATCCTCGATCTATTTTTTCACCTTCTTGAATTTCTCTTTTTGATCCTGAGATTTGATGAACAATATCATCAATAGTGATAAGACCAACAAGATTATGATTTTCATCATAGACAGTAGCGATATCAATTTCTTTTTCTCTCATTTCTTCAAAAAGTCTTTGAATTCTCACTTTCTGAAAAACATGAAGAGGTTTTTGTATTATTTTTTGTAAAGAAAAATCTGAATCTTTAAATTTTAAAAGAAGATCTTTGACTTGGATAACTCCTAAAAAATCATCTTGATCATAAACAGAATAATAATCATAGGAATAATCCTTAATTTTTTCTACAATTTCATCATAATTATCATCAATAAAGATGATGACAGTACTAGATTGAGCTACCATCACATCTTGAACTCTTAACAAGGGAAATTCTAAAGCGGAATTAAGTAAATCTATTTGAATTTCATTAAGAGTTTGTTCTCGTTCGGCTTTATGTACTAAATATTCAATGTCATCTTGAGTAGTCATTCTCTCTGTTGGATTAGCTTTTTTTCCTAAAAAAATTCTTAAAATAAATTCGACCAAAGTTGTTAGAGGATAAGCAAAATAATAAAAAGGTTTAAAAAAAATAATACCATAGGGTGCAAGAAGTTCTGCATGATTTTTAGCAACTGTTTTTGGAAAAACCTCTCCAAAAAAGAAAACTAAAGCACTCATGACTGTTACTACATAAAGTAGAGTATTCTCGCCAAAAATATGACTAGTTAAAAAAGTTGCTAAACTGGTCACAAAAGTATTCACAAAAGTATCCCATAAAAGAATAGAAATTAAGATGCCATTAGATTTTTTATCCCAAAAAGAGAGTAATTTTCCTATTTTTCCACCTTCTTCCACTAATTGTTTTACTCTATCTTGCCCTATGGATAAGAGAGCAATTTCAGTCATGGAAAAAAGAAAAGAAAGGGCAAAAGATATTAAAAATAAAAAAACATAAATCCATGTTGAGTAATGATTCATAATTCCTCTTGAGAGTTGTACTTTAACATATCATGCTTGTAATGATCAAATTCATCTATATTTTTTTCTTCTAAGACATTTCTGAATTGACTTTGACAATGGTAACAGATAATTAAAGGAGGAATTTTTTTATAAAGCCATAAATCAATCAAATAAAGAGCAATAAAACTTAAACCATAGGTAAAAATAGATAAAATAGAAGCTAAAATAAAGAGTCCTATTCCAATTTTTGGGTTAAAATCTTTTTGTCGATAAAAATCTTGTTTCTGACAAATTGGACAAGTTGTGAGATTTTTTTGGTCATGAAGAACATAAGAACAGGAACAGTGAAGATCTTTATTAAGTGATCCAGTTAAAAGTTTTTGGCACTTTGGACAATAGGTTGTGATATCCATTTTAGAGCACTCCCTGATAAAATAAAAAAGAAAATAACATATAAAAAACCTGTTGCACTTTGAAGTGATCTTATTTTAGTCAAATATAAACTCATAGAGAGAAGAATGATAGGCAGACAATACAGAGAAACAAAAGTCCAAATTTCTAACCATGAAGAAAAAGATCTATGTTGAGTAAGTTCATAAATTAAAGAAGTCATTAAAAGACACTGAGCGGAAAAAAGCGGCCATTGACTTAATTTAGGAACAACAAGATGATAGTGTCCTAAAAGAAGACAAAAAAGGCTTAATCCTGGACTCATGGATTGAAGTTGATAGGGAAAAAAACTTAAAAGTTGAAGATAATAAAAAAACCTAGCATAGGTTTCATTTTCTTTTAAGAGAACAAGAAAGGAGCAAAAAAGGAAAAAAGGTAAAAAGTTTTGTGAAGCAAGAGAGAGCAAAGCTGAAATGATACAAACCAATCGATAGAAACCAAGTCCAACATCTTTAATAGAGACAAGTAAGAGAGGTAGAAAAGAAAAAAAAGAAAGAGATAAAAAATATTCTCTCACCGAGCATACCCTATGGCTTTAGTTTCTCTGACCACAGCGATTTTAATCGTTCCAGGGTAAGACATTTCTTGTTCTATCTTTTTAGCGATTTCTTGAGAAAGAATTAAAGTTTGTTCATCTGAAATTTTTTCATTTTGAACGAGAACCCTCACTTCTCTTCCTCCTGAAAGGGCATAACATTTTTCTACTCCAGGAAAAGAAGCAACAATTCTTTCAATATCAACTAAACGATTTACATAAGACTGCATCATAGCTTTTCTAATTCCTGGTCTAGCTCCAGAAAGAGCATCAGCAGCAATCACTAGATGAGCTAAAACTGTTTCAGGTCTTTCATCTTCATGATGAGCTCTAATAGCATGAACAATATCAGGACTTTCTCCATATTTTTTAGCAAAATCAGCTCCTACAACAGCATGTGAAGCTTCTTGAGAAAGATCCATCACTTTTCCAATATCATGAAGTAATCCTGCTCTCCGAGCTTGTTTAACATTAAGTTTTAGCTCTGCTGCCATAGCTCCACAAAGAAAAGCAACTTCTAAAGAATGTTGATATTGATTTTGAGTATAACTGGTTCGATAATTAAGAGCTCCTATCATTCTTAAAATTTCAGGATGGATTCCATGCACACCAATTTCCATTTGAGCTCTTTCACCTAGTTGTTTAATTCTATGTTCAATTTCTTGACGTGATCTTTCATGAAATTCTTCAATTCTTGCTGGATGAATTCTTTCATCAGAGATTAATTTTTCTATAGTTAAACGAGCAATTTCTCTTCTTAAAACATTAAAAGAAGAGATCACTACAACTCCTGGAGTATCATCAATAATAAGATCTACTCCACAAATTTGTTCAAAGGCTCTAATATTTCTACCTTCTCGACCGATAAGACGACCCTTTACTTCATCTCCTTGGAGTTCAACAGAAGTAATGGTTGATTCTGCTACGTATTCAGAAGCAAATCTTTGAATAGCCACTGAAATAATTTTTTTAGCTAATCGTTCTGATTCCTCTTGAGTTTCTTCTTCTATTTTTTTTATTTTTTTACTAGCCTCTAATTTTGCTTCTTGTTCAATTTGATTGACTAATTCTTGCTTTGCCTGTTCTTTACTCATCATAGCTAAATGAGAAAGTTTAATAGTAAAATCTTCTTTTAAGGAAGTAATATTTTTTTCTTCTTCTTCTAATTGTTCTTGTTTTTTAATTTGATCTTGTTCACGTTGTTGATATTTTTTTTCTTCTAAATTAAGTTTTTCTTCCCTTTGACCTAAGATGACATCTTTTCTTAAAAATTGTTTTTCCTGTTCTAAAAGTTGTTGTTGTTTTTGTTTATATTCTTGTTCTAGTTGTTCTCTTTGTTCTCTAATAGTAAATCTAGCATCTTTTAATGTTTGTTCTTTAAGTTCTTGAGCTTCTTTTTTTGTTTTTTCTAAAAAAGATTCTCCTTCTTTAAACAAAAGAAGACTTTTTTTTCTTTGAAGAAAAAAGATAAAAGGAAGAGTAATCAGCATCCCTGAAACAAATCCTAGTAATATATTCATAACATCTCCTTCTTGAGATGACTTTTAATCCTCAAAATAATTGATCTAGATAAGATTTTAAATGAAATCTTGTTAGATCTTTTAATCCTTCTCCCATTCCTATGTAAGCTACTGGAATTTTAAAGTCTCCCAGTAAAGAAATAAGACTTCCTGCCTTACTTGAACCATCAACTTTTGTATAAATAGCTGAGGTTATTCCAATATCTTCATGAAAGCTTTTAATTTGTCTTAAAGCGTGTAAACCATTCATGGCATCAATAACTAGAAAAGAATGAGTTTTAAGTTGAGGAAGAAGTTTTGTCATCACTTTTTTTATTTTTTTTAGTTCAGCAATGAGATTTTCATTGTTTTGAAGTCTTCCTGCTGTATCAATTAAGCAATAATCAAGTTGATTTTTTAGAAAAAAATCAACTCCTTTGTAAACAACCGTTGCTGGATCATCTCCTGAATCTCCTTCAATAAAGTGGCTTTGAGTTTTTTCAGCCCAAAATTTTAGTTGATCTTTAGCTCCAGCTCTAAAAGTATCCCCAGCAATAAGAACACCTTTTTTACCTTCTTCTTGGAATCTATGGGCTAATTTTCCAATGGTTGTCGTTTTTCCTACACCGTTCATTCCAATAAAAAGACCTACAAAAGGAAAATAAATTTTTCCCTCTAGGGTTTTTTGAACGGGAGATAGTTCTTGAAAAAGATATTTTTTTAATCCTTCAAAAGAACCTTCTTGATAGAGTACTTCAAGAAGTTTTTTAGTCATTTTGGGACCTAAATCACTACTATAAAAAATTTCTTCAGCTTCTGTAAGAGAATGTCCTTGAAACAAAGGTTGAAAAATTTTTTTTCTTGTTTTTTTTTTCTTAAAGAGAAAGAAAATAGTGGCTAAAAAGAGCACTATCAAAAGAGCAAGTATGATTAGGCTCATCACTAGACACTTTACATAAAAAGATGGATATATTCAAGAATTTTCCATGAAAAATCTTGAAAAATTCTACCTTTACATCTCTAAAATCAAGAATTTTCTTCATCGTGAAGGCTTTTTAGAGGTTTATCCTCCTCCTTTGGTAGAAAATCCAGGCATGGAGACTCATATTCATCCTTATCAAGTCTATAGTCCTTATGAAAAAAAACTACTTCCTTTTTATCTTCATACTTCTCCTGAGTTTAATTTAAAGAGATTTCTCTCTCAAAGTTCTCTTTCTTCTCTTTATAGTCTTCAATATGCTTTTAGAGACGAGCCTATGAGCCCTATTCATAGAAATCAATTTTTACTCTTAGAAATCTATGAAAGAAGAAAGAATCATTTTAAAAAAGTTCAAGATCTCACTTATGATCTTATTAGAAAAGCCTTTGAAGAGTTTAACCAAGAACAACCTCCTTTAGTCAGAAAAACCATGGCTGAACTTTTTCAAGAGATCTTAAATCAAGATTTATTCTTTCTTTTAAAGAAAAAAGAAAAACTTGAAGAGTATGTACAGAAAATTTTACCTGAAGTTTTTCAAAAAAATCTTTTAAAAGAAGATTTATTTTTTCTTCTTTTTCTCAACAAGATTGAACCAGAATTAAAAAAATATCCCATTTTTTTATTAGAAGAATTTCCTGCTGAATTTGCAGCTTTATCTCAGTTAAAAAATAAAGATGTTTCTTATCGTTTTGAATTTTATGTTCATGGCTATGAGATTGCCAATGGTTTTTTAGAATTACAAGATCTTTCTGAGCATAAAAAAAGATTTCAAGAACAAGCTTCTTTAAAAAAAGAACTCTATCATTATGAACTCAATGAGCCAAAACTTTTCTATGAAGCTTTAGAAAGAGGTCTTCCTTTTTGTACTGGAATTGCTATAGGACTTGAAAGATTATTTTTTAGTATTGAAAAGCAAGAATCTTTCTTTTTTGAATAAAGTATCTTTTTTTCTATCACTCTTAAATTCTTTTCTTTTATAAAAACATTATGTCTTCATCTTATCTTTTCTTAATCACTTGTATTTTATTTTTTTTCAGTGATTCTTCTTTTTCTCTTTCTGAGACTCCTTCTTTTCTTTTAGATAAAAAAATTTCTTATTCTTTAAACTTGCCTGAACAGTCTTTACTTTTAGCTTTAATGTCTGGTTATAAAGAAAATCTTCCAAAAACACTTCTATTAAAAACAGGTCTTTATCATCTTCTTACACCTTCTGGAATGCATTTAATGCCTTTAGCTTTTTTATTTCGTAGAAAAGTACTCTTAGCTTTTTTTTCTATTTTCATTGCTTCTTTAGAAGGATTTTTTTCTTTAAAAAGAGTTCTTATTTTTAAAATCTTTAGAATTTTTTTTTCTTTTTCTTCGCTTACTAGTTTTTACTTAACTTTTTTATTAGATTTTTTTGTAGGATCTTTCCAAGAAAGCCCTATAAGTTTTAATCTTAGTTTTCTTTTTTTTGGTTTATTTCTTAGTAAAAAATCTTTCATGCAACCTTTTTCTTTATGGATCAATCTGATTAGAGCTCAATTTTTAGTTGCTTATTTTTTACAAGGTTTTATTTATCCTTTATCTTGTTTCACAAACTTTCTATTAACACCTTTATTTTTAAAGCTCTTCCCTTGGATTTTTTTTAACTATTGGTTTAGTTTTTCTTTTTTACAAGATTTTTTTGTTGAAATGAGTATGAACTATCTTTATAAACTTCTTCAACTCTTTTCTTTCTCTTTAAAAATCAAACTCTACTTCTTTGATCTTCTCTTTCTGTTTTTTCCTAAAAAAACTCCTTATTTTCTTCTTTTTAGAGCGCAAAATCTTTTTTAACTTATGATCGATTTCCACCAAAAACGATCATAATGAAAAATCTTATTAGTGACTAATAAGAAAAAATCCCCTGTCTTTAGATAGGTGGAGTGTCAAAGAATAACTCAAAGAAATTTAGAAAAAGGAAAATATGATTAAAAAAACCTCTTCTAAAAAAAGAAACAAGACCTACTGTGTTTATGATCTTCTAAACTTATTAGAAAATTAGATAGAAGACAGCTCTTGAATATATTTTTCAGCGTACTGTTCTTTAAGAGGCTCAGTAATATAGTTAATAGAAGTTTCTTTTTCTGGGAAAGGAAGATTAAGGGTTTTTAAAAGTAGTCTGTGAACACAAGGTAAAAAGATAGCTTGAAGAGATTTCTTTTCTAAAAGGTAAGCAAAAGGAGTGTCTTCTAATTTTAAAATTTCTTTATTCTTTTCAAGAAAATCATTCCAATAGAGTTGTAAGAATTCTTCTCCAAAGGATTCTTTAAGTAGATTTTGAGTCGCTTTAGAATAAGATTCTAGAGAGCTTAAATAAAGATTTTCATCTCCTTTATTAATAAAGTAGTCTTTATTGATTTTATTAGCATCTAATCTTAAAAAATCTACAAAATATTTTTTAACTTCTTCAGAAAGATCTTCTTTTTTTTGATAAAAATCAAAATATTTAACTTCATAAAGTTTTAAATCTTGTCCATTGTGCCAAAGGAGATAATCTTCATCCTTAAGTTCTTCTTTTTTTAAAGAAGAAAAAGCTTCTGGAAAGAATCTTAAATAAAAAGTATTCTTTAAAGTTTTAGTTTCAGAAGATTTTAGTTGAGACCACTTTTCAATAACATCTTCAATTAAAACTGGATTTAAATCTTTTTCATCAATAGCTAAAAAAGCTAAATCAATTTCATAACTTTCTTCTTGAGAAGTTTTTTTAATTTTCAATAAAGATTCATTTAAAAAAAAGTATTCTTTTGGTAAATTCTTTTTCAATTCCAAGAGAGATCTTTCATAAAGGGCATCTCTAATAACTTGAGCTCCGTGCATTTTAACCACAGTTTCTAAGGGAGCGTGTCCTTTTCTAAAGCCTGGAATTTGAATTTGTTGATTAATGGACATTAATTCCTTATGCATAATTTGCATCAAAAATTCATCTTGAGACTCAAAATGAAAACTTTCTTCATAGATACAAGGACTCATTTTATTCATTCTCTTCCCTTATCTAAAAAAAGAGCTTTCGTCTAGTTGATGAAAAAAGTTTTCCATAAAAACAGACCCTGAGGTGGGGTAACCACTCCAAGCCTTTTACTTATTTTAGGATCAAAACTTTTTTGAATATCTTTTTCACTAATCTGATTTTTAGCATAAGATAAACAAGCACCAGCTATTAATCTAATCATTTGTTTTAAAAAACCATTAGCTTTAATTTTAACCATAATAAGATCTTTTTTTTCTTCCACGGAGATAAAAAAACAATTTCTGATATGACTTTTATAGACTTGTCCTCTTGTTTTATAATTATGAAAACTTTTTTTTCCCAGAAAAAAAAACCAAGCTTCTTTAAATTTTTCCACAGAAATATTTTTGGGTAAAGTTGTCACACAGTTTCTTTTAAATAATTGTTTTTTTTGAGAAAAAAAATAACGATATTCTTTATATTGATAAGAAAAAGGATGAAAGTCTTCTTGTACCAAAGAAAGCAATAAGAGATCTTCAGGGAGAAGAGATTCTAGGCTTCTTTCTAAATGAGGAATATCTTTTTCTAATTCAATCCTAACCCATTGTTCTCTGGCATGAACTCCTCTGTCGGTTCTACTAGAAGCTAGTATTTTGATATTATTATTAGGAGAAATTTTTTTTAAGATAGAGAGAATTTCACCTTGAACGGTTCTTTTATTTGGCTGAAATTGCCATCCAAAAAAATTTGTCCCCTCATAAGAGAAACAAGCTTTATAGATAATTTTTAAGTCCATAAAGAAGAGAGTAAAGAAGATAAGTCATCATAAGAAGAAAAGGATAAATTCCTCCTAAAAAAAGACTGATCAAAGATATAGTTATGAGAGCGATAACAAGAACTTTATTTTTAAAATATCCTTTAAAAAGAGCTGGAAATTTTAAAGAACTCATCATTAAGAATGAAAGTAGAAGAATAAAAACAGGACTCACTATTTGAAAATACTTTAACGCCACTTCTTCATGAAAAAGAATTAAACTCATGAGCATCACAGCTGCAGCTGGACTTGGAAGTCCCTGAAAAATTGACTTATCAGTTTTTACCACATTAAACCGAGCTAATCTTATAGCTACAGCTAAAACATAGATCATAGAAAGAACATTAAACCAAGGAGTATTGATATAACGAGAAAACAAAAAAGCAGGAGCTACACCAAAACTTAAAAAATCACTTAAAGAATCAAATTGTTCACCAAAAGAGGATTGAGCTTGGAGTAATCTTGCAGTATAGCCATCTAAACCATCTAAAATGGCTGCTAAAAAAACAAGATAAATACCTGTGGTAGGTTCTACACAAAAACTCAAATAGCCAAAAATAAGATTCATGGCTGTGAAAATATTAGGAATGAGATATTTTTTGGGAAGATTTTTTAAATTCATCATCAATTCTTCTATAATAATAAGGGTCTAATTGTCTATTTTGAGCCATCACTTCTTGTAAAAAGTCTTTATTCTTAAAAGGATAGAGCACTTCTCCACTTAGATAATAAGATTCTTCTCCAGGTAAAATAGTATAATCTTGATAATTCTTTTCTTCATAAGGAATGAGTCTTTTAATTTCATTTTCTACAAGAAAACTTTCTTGTTTATAAGCATAAGAGATAAATTTTTTTTTCAAAAAATGAGCATATTCAAAAAAATAAAAAGAAGAGAATTTTTTTTTCTCTTCCATCCATAAATAAGAAAATAAATCAATAAGCCTAAGACCAGTATAAGACCCTGGTCCCATGGGGCTTATTAAATGATGAATTTCTTGATTTGAAGATATTTCATAAATAGCTTCATGAAATTCTTCTGAAACCTTTTCACCAAAATCATGTTCTTTTAAGACATTACAATCTTGATCAAGAAGAGCAAGTTTACTTTTTTTACTCACCACATCACAATAGAGAATCATTTGAAAAAACTTTTTTTAAGATCATTAAAAAGACCCTGAAGCATTAAGTAAAAAATAAGAATAAAACCTAGAGAAAAAATAAATCGAATCACTTTTTCTGGAAGAGGTCTTCTAATAATTGATTCAATGGTAAGAATAACAATATGTCCACCGTCTAAAACAGGAATAGGGAGTAAATTCATCACGGCTAAATTCACTGAAAAAATAGCCATAAATTTTAAAAAAAGATTAGCTCCCATTTCGAAGGTTTTATTAGCCATTTTACCAATAGCAATAGGTCCACCTAATTGAGCTAAATCAAATTTTTTAAAAATAAGATCTCTTAAAGCTTCTAAAATAGCTAATGTCATTTTATAGGTATATTTAAATGCCCATAAAAAACCTTCTGGTAATGATTTTGCTCGAAGTAAAATTTGAGGCTCTTCGCTGTACTCTAGTTCTGTTTCAATGCCCAGTCTTGTACCTTGAAAACTTCCTTTTAAAGTTAATTCTTTTCCTTCTCTTAAAAGAAGCAAGTCCAACTCTTTTTGATCTTTAATTGCCTCTTTTAATTCTTCTAAGCTAAAGATGTTCTTATTTTGAACCCTTAATAAAATATCTCCCACCTTGAGTCCTAGTTCATCGGCAGCTTCTCCGATAAGAATATTTTTTATTTTTAATTCTTGAGGGTAATATCCTTGTTGTCTTAAACAAAGCCAAAAAGAATCTTTACAAAAAATTTTCTTATTTTGAAGAATAATTTCTTCTTTGAAATTTGCAAGAAGAATTTGTTGTGAATCCTTTTCATGTAGTAAAATTTTATCTCCCAAGGAATTGACAACAAAAGGTTTAATACCTACTTCTAAATTTTCTTTTAAAGCCTTTGAAAATTCTTCTACAGGTTTATTGTTAAAATAAATTATTTTTTCTTTTCCATCCCTTTCGACGATGATTTTTTCAATAGGTTCTTGAACAAGAAGAAGTTGTTCAAAAGCTCTCACTTCTTTATTATTCACTTGTAAAAGTTTATCTCCTAATTTTAAGTTCCATTCTTGTAAAATTAGGGGCTCTTTCCAAGCTACAAATCTTGATTCAGGAAGATTTTGTCCTTTAAAAACTAAGAACAAAAACAAGAAAAAAGCTAAAATAAAATTAGCCAAAGGACCAGCTAGGACAATCCAAAATCTCGCCCAAGGGCTTTGATGATTATAGGCTTTTTTTCTTTCCAGTTCAGGGACTTCATCTCTTTTTAAGAGATCTTCCCCAAACATTTTAATATAGCCACCAATAGGAAAGAGGGCAAAAATATATTCTGTTTCACCTTTAGTAAAACCCCAAAGCTTTGGTCCTATACCAATAGAAAACTTTTCGACTTTTACACCAAAAAGACGTGCCACAAGAAAGTGTCCTAATTCATGAAAAAACACTAAGGGAGTAAAAAAAAGAAAAAAAATGGCTAAAGACATCATAAGTTTCCTGTTATTATAGCAAGATAAAAAGGTAAAACAAAGATAATAGAATCTAGTCGGTCATAAATCCCACCATGACCTGGAATTAAATTAGCACTATCTTTAATTTCATATTGTCTTTTTAGATAAGATTCTAAAAGATCTCCTAGTTGAGCTAGGATAGTTAAAATAATAAAAAGAAAAAACAATCTAAATTTTCCTGTTACTAAAACAGCTCCGATAGTTCCTAAAAAAATACCTCCTACAAAACCTTCCCAAGTTTTTTTAGGACTAATTTGAGGGGCTAAAAGATATTCTCCAAAAAACTTTCCAAAAAGAAAACCACCCGTGTCAGTAAGAGCTGTTAAGATAACTAAACCTAAAAGATCTTGTATCCAGCGTTCTTGTTGCAGAAAAAGAGAAAAAAGACTCATATTGAGTGCTGTTGATAAAAAGATAATTTCTATCTTTAAAGTTTCTTTTCTAAAAAATTGAATTAATAAAATAAAAGTAAGTAAAAAACTTAAAATAAAGAAAAAGTTTTTCATCACAGGAAATAAAACTAAAAAAAAGAAAGAAAAAAAAAAGATATAAAGAGCGTATCTTTCCTTAAAATAAAGAGAGCTAAATCGTTCTCTTTTTAAAAAAGAGACTTGTAGTTCATCATAAACCATTAAGTAAAGCATACAAGCTAGAAAAGCTGTTAAGATTTTTCCAAAAAGAAAAAGACAGGTTAAAAAACCTGCACTCATCATAATTCCAAAATAGATTCTATCTTTTTCTTTCATGGAAGTTTACCAAAACGTCTTTCTCTTAATTCCACTTCTTTTAAGATTTTTCTAAATTCTTCTTCGCTAAAATCCGGCCACAGAGTTTGAGTAAAGTAGAGTTCTGCATAGCTTGATTGCCAGAGTAAAAAATTAGATAATCGTTGGTCTCCTCCTGTTCTAATGACAAGATCAAGAGCATGGGGCATATAAAGAAATTGTTCAACTTGAGTATAATCTTGGGATTTTTTCATAGCTTGAAAAATTTCTTGTTGAGAAGAGTAACAAAAAGCTAAATAAAGTTCTTTATAATTAAAATTTTTTGTTTTTTCAGCTGCTTCATAAAAAAGATCTTTTTGACTTTGACTCCAGTAAGATTCTTCTCCTATGATTCTTATTTTAACTTTATTTTCAATAAGTTTATTTAATTCTTTTCTTAAATAAGATTCCATGAGAAAAAAAAGAAGATCAACTTCTTCTCTTGGTCTGCTGAGATTATCTTCAGAAAGAGCAAATAAAGTTAGGCTTTTAAAAGGTAAATTGACTATTTCATTTAAGAATAATTTTAAAGTTTCCGCCCCTTTTTTATGTCCAAAAGCCCGGGCTAAATTTTGTTTAGTAGCCCAACGTCCATTGCCATCCATAATGATGGCGATATGATGAATTGTTTGTTTCATGAGAATTAAACTTGAAGAATATCCTTTTCTTTTTTTTGAGCTAATTCATCAATCTTATGATTCATATCATCTAAAATTTTTTGAATTTTATCTTGAAAAACCTTAACATCATCTTCACGAATTTCTTTATCTTTTTCTAACTTTTTAACTTCTTCTAAACTTTCTCTTCTATAATTTCTTAAAGCAATTTTTGTTTCTTCTACATATTGCTTAAGTTCTTTAACAATGATTTTTCTTGTTTCTTCTGTTAAAGAAGGAAAAGGAAGTCTTAAGATATTTCCATCATGAGTTGGAGTTGCTCCCAAATTTGCTGCTAAGAGTGTTTTTTCTAAAACAGGTAATAAAGTTTTATCAAAGGGTTGAAGTTGTAGAATTCTTCCTTCAGGCTGACTAATATGAGCTAATTGTTTTAAAGGTGTTTCAGTTCCATAGTAATCTACTTTAATAGAATCTAAGATATGAGGATTAGCTCTATTAGTTCTAATTTTTAATAATTGTTGTTCAAATTTTTTAACTCTTTCTTCTAATTTTTCTTTTAAAGATTCTACAATCATTTTTTTTCTCCTGACTCGATTAAAGATCCTAGAGTTTCTCCTAAAATAATTCTTTTTAAATAATCTCTCTTGAAAAGATTATAAACAATAATAGGAATATGTTCTTCTTGGCAAAGAGTAAAAGCGGTAGCATCCATAATTTTTAAATTTTTTTCTAAAACTTCTTTATAGGTAAGTTTTTTATACAACTGAGCTTGAGGATTTTTTTGTGGGTCTTCACTGTAGATTCCATCGACTTTTGTTGCTTTTAAAATCACATCCGCTTTAATTTCATTAGCTCTTAAAGCAGCTGCTGTATCTGTTGTAAAATAAGGATTACCTGTTCCGGCAGCAAAGATCACAACATTTTTTTTTTCTAAATAGTGAACAGCTTTTTTCCAAATATAAGGTTCAGCCACTGCTTCCATTTTAAGCCCTGATAATATTCTTGATTCTATATGATGAACTTCAAAGCTACTTTGAAGAGCTAAAGCATTCATCATAGTAGCTAGCATTCCCATATAATCCGAAGTTGTTCTTTCCACCCCTTCTAAGGCTCCTTGAAGACCTCTGTGGATATTACCTCCACCAATGACAATAGCAAGCTCTAAATCAGGAATTTCAAGACATTTTTTTACTTCTTCAGTCAAATACTGAATCATTCTAACAGAAATACCAAAACCTTGTTCTTGTGCCAAAGCCTCACCAGAAACTTTAAGAAGAACTCTTTTATAACTCATTTACTAGAAAGCTTTGCAACTTCCTCAGCAAAATTATCTTGTTTTTTTTCTAAGCCTTCACCTAGATTAAATTTTACAAAACGTCTAATCACAATTTTCTCACCTAGTTTCA
Organism: uncultured bacterium; assembly: GCA_964652255.1. Lineage (GTDB taxonomy): Bacteria > Bdellovibrionota > Bacteriovoracia > Bacteriovoracales > CAZZBM01 > CAZZBM01. The sequence continues at coordinate 603,196 of CAZZBM010000001.1, read as the reverse complement.
AAGCTAATTCATTTAAAAGATCTTGAATAGTTAATTCTGGATTTTTTAAAAAAGGTTGATGAATAAGGCAAACTTCTTTAACCATTTTCTTGATTCTTCCTTCCACAATACCTTGAATCATTCCTTCTGGTTTATTTTGAAGTCTTAATTGTTCTGCGTAAATTTCTTTTTCTTTTTGAATAAAATGAACATCCATGTCAGCTTCTGTAATAAAGAGAGCTTGATTTGCAGCAATATGCAGTGAAAGATCTTTAGCAAATTGTAAAAAAGGTTCACTTTTAGCAACAAAGTCTGTTTCACAATTCACTTCTAAGAGAACGCCAATTCTTCCTCCTTGATGAATGTAACTTGTAACAACTCCTTCTGAAGCAATACGACCTTGTTTTTTTGCTGCAGCTGCTAAACCTTTTTTTCTCAAAAAATCAACAGCTTCTTCTAAAGAGGACGTAGCTTCTAGAGCTTTTTTGCAATCCAAAATTCCTGCTCCAGTAATTTCTCTAAGTTCTTTGATCAATTCTTGATTCATACTTCTTCCCCTACAAGATCAACATCTTTGGCATATTTATTAAAAATTTCTTCTTCTAGGGCTCTATCAAAATCAACATCTACAGCATCTTTTTCTGCTGAAATAGTGATTTTTCCACCTGAACCTTCAATAACAGCTTGAGCAAAATAATCAGTAAAGAGAGCTAAAGATTTTATAGCATCATCATTGGCTGGAACTGGATAATCAATTCCAGTAGGATCAACATTGGTATCTACAAGTCCAACTAAAGGAATTCCTAAAACCAAAGCTTCTTCAACAGCTGTTCTTTCTGTCATACAATCAAAAATCACCAAAACTCCTGGTAATTTTCTCATATGTCTAATACCACCTAAACTTCTTTCAAGTTTAGTGACTTCTTTTTCAATTTTTGATTTTTCTTTTTTAGTGAGAAGTTCATAAGAACCATTTTCTTTCATTTTTTCTACTTTTCGTAGTTTATCAATGCTTTGCATAATGGTTTTATGATTTGTTAGCATTCCACCAAGCCATTTATGAGTCACAAAAAAAGCACCACATTTTTCAGCAGTTTCTTTCACTAGATCAGAAGCTTGTCTTTTTGTTCCTACAAAAAGAACTGTTTTACCTTCTTTTGTAATATTTCTAATAAAATTATAGGCTTCTTGAGCTCTTTCCTGTGTTTGTTTTAAATCAATAATATGAACACCTTTTTTTTCTCCATAAATAAATTTTTTCATTTTTGGAAACCATTTATCTCGTTGATGACCAAAATGGGCTCCAGACTCTAGTAATGATTTGATTGTTAATTGTGACATAATACTCCTTTGGTTTGACTTATCACCTCAAAGACCTTTTAAAAAAGGACCAAAGATAGGTAGGGTGAATAGTTTTTGAGGAAAAGTACCTGATTTCTAGACTTTTCGTCAAGAGAGTCTTTTTTCTTGGCTTAAAACCTGAAATCCTTGTCTTTCTAGTTCTTTTAAAATGCTATCAGCTCTATTTCTGGTAATTTTCAATTTTTTTTGAAGTAAAAAAGAATCAAGTTCTTCTTTTTTCATAAGATTAATCGCTTTTAAAAAAAACTCATCTCCAGAAAAAAAACTTTCCTGAGATTTTTCTAGAAAAAGCATTAAAGATTGTTTGAATGAAGGTTGAAAATTAAATTTTTTTAAAACCAGATCAAAATCTTCTTCTTTTAGAAGAGGAAGGTGCAATCTCAAGGAAAGATTTTCTTTTTTTAAGACATAGTCACCTTTTCCATTTAAATAGTGAAATTCTTTTATTTTTGATTTAAAAAAAACCCCATTTTTCAAAGATTGATTTTGAGTACTAAAAATAAAAAAATAAATATGAACAAAATAAGCTTTTTTAAAAAGTTCTTCATCAAAAAAATCATTTAAGAATAAAAAAATAAGCATAGGTTTTTTTTCTAAAGTTTTTTGTCTTTCTTCAATTTCTTGTTCTAACCAATAAAGGAGGGCTGAGAGCTCTTCTTTTTTTTTTAAGATCGGGCTTATAAAGTGTGGTAAATCTTTCAGATTATGGTCTTCGGATAAATAGATAATAAGATCAAAATAATTTTTATCTTGAAGAAGAAGAGAAGTTAATAAGTTTCTTAAAAAAGAAATAAGTTCTTTTTTTTGATCAGCAATGATGGTTAAAGGAGCTAAATTTTTTAATTCTTCATAGTGAGCTTTCCCTTGAGATTGAATTCCCATAAGAATTTTAAAGAGATTATCTTTTTGAAAGAAATTATAATCTAAGAGTTCATCAAAAGTAGGTCGATTTTGAATTAATTTTGTCACTTCTATCACAGCTGTGTCATTAGCTGGTAGATAATCTGCTAATCGAAGAGAGAGATGACTTGACTCTTTAAATTCTTCAAAAAGAGTAAGGAAATTTTTTTGCACAAGAAGATGATAGGTATTGATTATAGGTCCTTCGTTAAAGCCTATAATTTTTCCTTGAAATTTTGTTTCTAAAAAAAAATGAATTTCTTCCAGTTCTTCCTGTTTAGAGAAATTATTTTTTTGAAGTTCATAGATAGGATTTATTTCTTTTTCTTCTAAAATCTCTTCTTTTTTTGAAGAAAATCTTAATCTTACAAAAGGAATAAGGCTTAGGGCTAAAAAAACAAAAAAAGGAATTTTTTCTTGCAAGATTGCATAAAAATCATTCATTGGAAGAAAGCAAAGCGAAAGATAATAAAAAATAAGAGCTTTTCTGGAAGAAAAAAAAGAGAGGGGAAAGAAAAAATAAATCTTTGGAAGAAAAAGAGAAAAAGTTTGAAGAAAGGAATGAAAAAAAGAGAATTCTTTTTCTGTTAGTAAGTAGTAAGAAGAGTATCCTTTTAAGTAGGAGAGATCACCTAAGAAAGAAAATAAAGCCAGTAAGAAAAAGATCATCATAAAGTTAATATTAATTTTTTTTTCTTTTTTTGGCACGACTTTTGCTTATGCCTTTTTAGGAGGTACATTTATGTGCGAAGAACAAAAAAAAATCTTACAAGACTATAAAAAAAAATTTCCCAAGGATAGTTTTCAAAAGGTATCTTTAAGAACAGGGATTCAAACAACAAGAATCTTTCGAATTTTTAAAGGTTCTTCTATGAAATTAGATGAATTTCTTATTTTTCAAAGGCTTTTACAAGAATCTGATGAAAAAAATCTTTATGATCTTTGTCAAAAAAATTTAAGATCTCATGAATTAAGCTTTTTACAAAAACAAATGCTTTACTTGTTAGAAAAAAATAGATTTCAAGGAGGTCTTTTATGACATTTTATGAAGAAACTTTGCTTTATTTTTTACAAAAAAATATTTCTTTAAAATCTCTAGAGAAGACTTTTCCCAAAACTATTTTCATACAAATTCTTAATAAGTTAAAAGAAGAGAGAAAAATCACTTGGAACGGTCATTGTTACAAGGTTTCTACAAAAGACTTTGTTCCAGAGAGTTTTTTACAAGAGCTTTTTTTACAACAAAAGTTAGATTTAGAACTTTTCACCCTTAGTCCTTATCAGTTTTTCTTTTTAAAAAAGAAACTTGAAGAAATTAAATCTTTAGAAAAGAATCAAGGGGATGAAGTTTTTTATTTTACTTATTCTTTTAATAAACTAGAGTCTCTCTTTTAAGAGAGACTCTCCTAGTTCTATAAAAATTTCTTCTTTCATTTCTATAAGATCTGTTTCAAAATTCAAAGGTTTTTCGCTATAAAGTAGAACTGTTGAGCCTCCAAATTGAAAAAGACCTGCTTCTTCTCCCTGGATAAAGGTTTCTCCTTCTTTTTTAGAAAAAGAGATTTTTCCCACACAAGTAGCTCCTACAGCTACATAAGCTAATTTTCCTAAAGGAGTTTCAAGAAGATAAGTCTTTCTTTTATTTAAAATAAAAACTTTTGATTTTTTCTTTAAGGCTATGGGGCTCACAGAATAGAGGACTCCTTTTTGATAAAAAGTTTTTAGGACTTTTCCTGAAATTGGAAAATGAAAACGATGATAATCCACGGGAGCCAAGCGAGCAATAATTAAAGAGCCATTTTTAAAATTTTCACTAATTTCTTTAGGTAAAATTTCTGTAGATTGAACTTTAAAATCTTTCACAGGATAAGAGTGAGTATTATTAAGTTCAGGATAAAAAAGATACCTACCTTCAGCAAAGGCTGAAAAAGATCCAATAAAAGATCTTTTTCCTTTTTTAAAAGATCTAATAAAAAATTCAGCAAAATTTTTATAATAGGGATAGGTTTTAGAAGATCCTTTTTCAAAATCTTCTAAATTAATTCCATAGTTTCTAATAAATTTTTTAGCTGAAGCTTTAGTTAAAAAAGAAGATTTCCATCGTCCATAAAGTTTACTCAAGACTGGTCTTACTAAGAAAGGAAGAAGAATAGTTCTAGAGATCTTCTTATAGAAAAATTCAATATAAACTCCACCATAAACTTTTTCTTCAAAGAATTTTTTCTTCTTTCTATGAAAGACTCTAATGGTCATTTACAATCCTTTTTGTTAAAAAGAGACTATGAAAAACATGGTATTCTTTTTACTTTTTTTATCTTTTACTTCAAGTCTTTTACCAGAAGAGAATCAAGTTATACAAGTATATGAGCAATCAGTTCAATCTGTTGTGAACGTTTCTACTAAAAGTTTAGTTCAAACTTATTTTTCTCATGCTCCTGTTGAAATCCCCTACGGGATGGGATCAGGTTTTTTATGGGATAAGGATCATATTGTAACAAATTTTCATGTGGTAGAAAAAGGAACAAGTTTTTATGTGAGATTTCCCAATGATATTAAAGAATATGAAGCTAAGTTAATAGGTACAGAGCCTAGAAAAGATTTAGCTGTTTTAAGACTTATAAAAAAACCTAATCTTGTCAAACCTTTAAAGTTAGGCTCTTCTAAAAATTTAAAAGTGGGTCAAATAGCACTAGCCATTGGAAATCCTCTTGGCTTAGACCATACTCTAACCAAGGGAATTATTTCTGCTTTAGGGCGTGAAATTATGGGACGAGGTGGAGTAAATATTAAAAATCTCATTCAAACAGATGCTTCTATTAATCAAGGTAATTCTGGTGGACCCTTGCTCAATTCTCAAGGAGAAGTTATTGGAGTCACAACCATGATTGCTTCTCAGACAGGTGGAAGCATTGGTTTAGGTTTTGCAGTTCCCATGGAAACCATTCAAAAAGTCATTCCCGAGTTAATTAAATTTGGTAAGTTTCGTCGTCCAGGACTTGGAGTGAGTATCCTTTCTGCACAAATGAAGCGCTATTTACCAAAAAAAACTCAAGGAGTGGTGATTGCTGAAGTCAGTCCAAATTCAGCTGCTTTCACAGCAGGTCTTAGAGGAATCAATCTTACTGATCAAAGTCTTCTTTTGGGAGATATTATTTTAAAAATTAATGATCAAGAGGTGAATTCTTTAGAAGATATTTACCATTACTTAGATCAATTTAAAATTGGAGATAAAGTCACTTTAACTATTTTAAATGGATCGAAGATTCGCTTAGTGGATTTAATTCTTCAAGAAATTCAAGATTAGCGTAAATTTTTTTTAAATGAGCAAGATGTTGATCCCAGACATCTCTAAGTCCTTCTTTCATTTCAGAGGTGATAAGAAGATCCCATTTAAAAAAATGAAAAGCTTCATAGAAGCTAAGAATAAGTTCTATTTCTTCTTCTTTTAATTCTAAGAGATCTTGATAAGAGAATTTTTTCAAAGAAGACACAAATAACTCTGGGAAGAGATCTTTGTGTCTTGATTGAGAAAAGTATTCTAGAAAAGAATTTTGCCAAAAACTTAATCGCTCTAAGATTAGAAACATATCTTTTTTAATAAAAAAAAGAAGCTTATCTCTTTTCATCTTAAGTTCATGAAGTATTCAATGCCTGTTTGTCGGTATTGATTAATTTTATTTCTAAGAGTTCTAATAGAAACACCTAGGATCTTTGCTGCTTTAGTTCTGTTTTCTCCTGTATAAATAAGTGCTTTTTGAATAAGAATAATTTCAGCTTCTCTAATAGTCATGAGATCTAACTCACCAACAACTTCCTCTGAAGCTCTTTTAGGAGCAACCGTAACAAGATGATTAAGAGTAATTTCATAATCTGCTTTTTGCACTAAATCTCGAATGGTTTGATAAAGCTCTGTAATATTATTTCTATAATTTTTTTGAGCTAATTTTTCTCTAATATCCTCAGGTAAAGTTAAGTTTTTTCCAAAATCACGACAAGCTTCTTGAAAAAAAAAATCAATTAATTCATAGCACTCTTGTGGTCTTTTCTTTAAAGGCTGAATAAAAAGTGTTTGATTTTGAAAAAAATGAATCAATCTTTTTTCCATTTTTAGAGGAGCCACACTACGACCAGATTCAATATCAATAATAGCCATCATTAAGAGATTAAGACCATAATCTTCTAGACGATCAAAAATGTCGCTTAATTTTTTTTGAAAAGTTTCACTAAGTTGATCTAAATGGAGAAAAACTAAGCTTCCCCCTGAGTTAGATTCTAAAATTCCTCTATGATAATGCCCTAGTTCATCTCTGTATCCAAAAAGAATACCCTCTAACTCTTCTTCATTTTTAGAACAATCAATAAAAGTTAGATTCGATCTATGAAGATTTTCGTGGACCAACTTTGCTAGAGTTTTTTTTCCCACTCCTTGTTCACCATAGAAAAGAAGTCTTCCTTCTTTTTGTCCCAGATTCAAGCTTTGTTCTAAAACCTGAGAAAAATACCCCTGTTTATTCAATAAATACACCATTAGACCTCCTTGTCTAAAGTTTTTCTTTATTTTCTATTGTAATAGGATTTTTTTTCTCGTGTTAGAGAAATTTCTACCTAGGGGTTATTAAGGTGCAGGTCTGATAGGATAGTTAAAAATATTTGGATGTTTTTTTTTTAATTCTATAAAATATGTAATATTTTTGAGTAATTCTTCTAAAAATTTTTTTTCACTTTCTTTTTGAACTCTTTTTAGAAGTTCTTCAATAACACTTACAGAATCTTTTCCTAAATCAGGCTTGAAAAAACCTTCTGGGGAAATCGCTACTAAAGAATTATAGGGTACTACTTCTGGAAATCCACTAATAGTCTCTTGAACTAAAGCTTCAAAAGAGGTGAAGCTATCTTCTGCTCTTAAGGAACTCAGATCAATGGTATCTTCACTTGTAACAAAAGGACTTATTAAGCTTATAAAACTTATTTTAGACTTATCTTGCTCGAAATAAGTAACAACGCAAAACTTAAAAAGATCTTGAATTCGTTCTTTTTCAGCTCCATAAAAAGAAGGAACATAAAGATATTGTTCAAGTAGAAATTGTTCTAGTTCTTCATAAGTTAAGATTGAAGTTGAGTAAGATAAGTCTTGTTCAACAAGAATTCTTTTCTGAGGTAAAACTTTCAGAGAGGTATCTCGTCCTGATGGGAGGTCAAAAGGGTTAAATTCAATAGCTCTTTTTTGGGACAAAGGAATTTTAACAGAAGCCATATCTATTGATTGAGATTTCAAGTTTAAAGTTAAAAAGGTTAAAACAAAAAAAAAAAAAAGATTTCATAAAAATTGATCAATTTTCTTTATTTTTTTTAAAAAAAACAAGAAATTTTTTATTGACGACCCATAACAAAGTTTTGAAAAACAATTTGAGTAACAAAATCTCTATAAAATAATCCTTTTGGTAAAGTTCCTCTTCCTGTTGTGTAAGCTAACAAATTTGGAATGAAAGAAGCAGCTTCACTTGCTGCTGGAAAGAAAAAGTAGAGCACATTTTTTTCATCAGTGTCAAGATAACTATTAAAAGTTTCTAAATTATTTGTCAGGCAAGGATTTTTTTCACCTATAAATCTTAGTTCTAAAGACTTTTTTTTCTCTACAACTTGAACAAGAGCAACAATTTTAGCCCATTTTGATTGATTTTCTATCCCAAAGGTAAAGTAGTAAGTCCACTGAATAATAAATTCATTATTCTTAATGGTTATCCCCTCGAAAGAACTTAAACGTTCAGGAACAACAACCCAGTTTTTTTTCCCCTGATAGTATCCATAAAAAGAATTATAATCATCTAAAAAAATAGGCTGATTCCATTGTTGATTCAGATTAATTTTTTTTATAAGATCGGGATCAAAAGGTTTTGTAAAAGCATTATTTGAATCGAAATAACCTAATTGTAGAGTTGTATCTTCTTTTTCTAAAAAAGAGAAAGTATATCCATCTATATCTTCCACACTAAAAGTATTAGGCTCTTCGTCTTGTACCTCTTTAGGCACCGATGGTTTTTCATCATAAATTTCTACTGGATTTTCTTCATAAGTTTGAGGAGTAAAAAGGGGTTGAGCATTCATATTCAGTTGAATGAATAATCCTAATAAAAATAAGGTTTTTATAATTTTCATAGATAAGTTTATTTATATATAGAGAAAGAATAAAAAAGATAGATTCAGTATAAAATTTTCTCTTTTTCCCTTGACTCTTCTTAAAGAAGTCTTATCTTGAGCTGAGTAGATAAATAAAAAGGAGATTTGAAACAATGAATGTACGTCCATTGCAAGACAGAGTTCTAGTTAAAAGACTAGAAGAAGAAACCAAGACAGCTGGCGGAATTATCATTCCAGATAATCACAAAGAAAAACCTTCTCAGGGTGAAGTTATAAGTGTTGGAACTGGTTATAGATTACAAGATGGAACGGTAAGACCTTTAGAAGTAAAGGTTGGAGATAAGGTTCTTTTTGGAAAGTACTCAGGAACAGAAGTGAAGGTTGAACAACAAGAGTATCTCATCATGAAAGAAGAAGATCTTCTTGGAATTTTACATTAAAGGAGTAAAAAATGTCTGCAAAAAAAATTAAATATAGTGAAAAAGCAAGAGATAAATTTTTAAAAGGTGTCAATGCCTTGGCTGATGCTGTTAAAGTCACTTTGGGTCCGAAAGGGCGTAATGTTGTGATTGAAAAAAAATATGGCAATCCTGCTATTACAAAAGATGGAGTGACTGTTGCTAAAGAAATTCAACTAGAAGATGCTTTTGAAAATATGGGAGCGCAGCTAGTTAAAGAAGTTGCTCAAAAAACCAATGATGATGCAGGAGATGGAACAACAACAGCGACTGTTTTAGCTCAAGCTATTTATACTGAAGGAGCTAAATTAGTGGCAGCAGGTCACAATCCTATGGATTTAAAAAAAGGAATTGATTTTGCTGTAGAAAAAATTGTTGCTGAGCTTAAAAAAAATTCTAAGCCTATTAAGACCAATGCTGAGATTGCTCAAGTGGCAACTATTTCAGCAAATAATGATCAAGAGATTGGTAATTTAATTGCTCAAGCTATGGAAAAAGTTGGAAAAGAAGGGGTGATCACCACTGAAGAATCAAAAACGGCTGAAACAACTTTAGAAGTTGTTGAAGGAATGCAATTTGATCGAGGCTATCTTTCACCTTACTTTGTTACTAATGCCGAGTCTATGGAAGTGAATTTTGATCATCCTTTAATTCTTATTACAGACAAAAAGATCAACAACATGAAGGAACTTCTTCCTTTATTAGAAAAAACTGTTCAAGTCAGCAAGCCTCTTCTTCTTATTGCTGAAGATGTAGAGGGGGAAGCTCTAACAACTTTAGTAGTGAATAAATTAAGAGGAACTTTAAATGTTGCTGCTATTAAAGCTCCTGGCTTTGGAGACAGAAGAAAAGAGATGTTAAAAGACATTGCTGTCTTAACTGGAGGAACTTTTGTTTCAGAAGAGCTGGGAATGAATCTTGAAAATGTTCAACTCAAAGATTTAGGATCTTCAAAAAGAGTTACTATTACAAAAGACAATACAACTATTGTTGATGGTGCTGGCAAAAAAGAAGATGTTCAAAATAGAGTTCAAGCTATTAAAGCTCAAATTTTAGAAACAACTTCTGATTATGACAGAGAAAAACTACAAGAAAGATTAGCAAAGCTTTCAGGAGGAGTTGCTGTTCTTTATGTAGGAGCTCCAACAGAATCAGAAATGAAAGAGAAAAAAGATAGAGTTGAAGATGCTCTTAATGCTACAAGGGCTGCTGTAGAAGAAGGTACTATTGCTGGTGGTGGAGCTGCTCTTATTCACGCAAGTAAAGCTCTTGAAACTAAAAAAGATTTAGGAGAATTAATTTTTGGTGTGAGAATTATTAAAAGAGCTGCAGAAGAGCCTTTAAGACAAATTGCAGCCAATGCTGGTTTAGAAGGATCTGTCATTGTTAATGATGTGGCTCAAAGCAAAGAAAAAGACTTTGGATTTAATGCCAGAACAGGAGAATTTGAAAATCTTGTAGAAAGTGGTATTATTGACCCAACAAAAGTAACAAGATCGGCTCTTCAAAATGCTGCTTCAGTAGCTGGTTTAATGTTAACGACAGAAGCTATGATTACTGAAATTGCTAAAAAAGAGGAAGCACCTCAAGCTAATCCAGGCATGATGCCAGGAATGATGTAATTTCTTTTAAGAAGGTGAGTTTATAAACTCACCTTCTTTTTAGTGTAAGTAATTTTTTTATTTTAAAATTAAAGACCTCTAATAGAGAGTCCACCATCAACATAAAGAATTTGACCTGTGATTAACTGTGAAAGATCACTTCCTAAAAAAACAGCTGCATCTGCTAAATGAGAAGATTTTAAGGGTTCTTTAAGGACTGATTTTGTTTCCATTTCATTAAGCAGGGTACTAAAACCTGGAATAGCTGAAGCAGCAAAAGTTTTTATAGGACCAGCTGATAAGGCATTAACTCTAATATTAAAAGAACCTAAATCATAAGCAAGATATCTCACAGCGCTTTCTAAGCTTGCTTTTGCTAATCCCATAACATTGTAGTGAGGAATTACTTTTTGAGATCCATAATAGGTTAAAGTCATTAAAGATGATTTTTCTGTTAAAAAAGGTTTTACCACTCTAGCAGTTTCAATAAAGGAATAGGAAGAGATTTCATGAGCCAGAAGAAATCCTTTTTTACTTGTCAGAGAAAAATTTTTTTCTAAATCTTCTTTTTCTGCATAAGCTAGAGAATGCACCACGATATCAATATCCTGAAAAGATCGTTCTAATTGCAAAGTTAATTGTTCAAAGTCATTTTCATTGGTTACATCCAGCTTAGCAACAAAAGGAGATTTCACCTCTTCTATTAAAGACTCCATTTTTTCTTTAATTTTATCATTCACATAAGTGAGACCCACTATACAGCCTTCTCTGTAAAAAGCTTTAGCAATAGCCCAAGCAATAGAGCGTTCATTAGCAGCACCTAGGACCAAGGCTTTTTTTCCTTTGAGTAACATATTCTTCCCCTTTTTATTTCTTTTTGTTATTCTTAACAAAAATTAAGAACTTGGAGAAGAGATGAATGATCATTTAGCCGTTGACTTAGCAGAAAAACTCTCTTCTCTTTCTTTAGAGGAAAAAAAAGAGCAGCTCTTAAGTCTTGAACAGGAGCTTCAAGGAGAAGTTTTTTCTAAACTTTCTTTAGAAGATCAACTTCTTCTGTTTGAAGATCTTCAAGAAAATTTTATTCCTCTTTTTGAATCCATGTATTCTAATGACAGGATTGATCTTTATCAAAAACTTTCAAGAGAAGATCAGCTTCATTTACTTCCTTTGTTAAAAAAAGAACTGAAAGAAGAACTTTTAGAGCTTTCATCTTATCCAGAAGAATCTGCTGGAAGTATTATGAGCACTGATTATGTTTCTCTCACTGAGAATATGACTGTGGTGCAAGCCTTAGAGTCTCTCAGAAAGGATCAAAGAGGATCTAAAATTCTTATTTATTATCTTTATATAGTTAATCTCAAAGAAGAGCTTCTTGGGGTTGTTTCCTTAAGAGATTTAATTTTAAGTCCAGCTAAAACTCTTTTAAAAGACCTTCTGCATGATCAAGTGATTTTTGCTGATATTTTAGAAGACCAAGAATCTGTAGCAAAGAAAATTGAAAAGTATGATCTTTTAGCTATTCCTATAGTCAACTCCAGAAAACAACTCATGGGAATTGTTTCTTATGATGAAGCTTTTGAGGTTATTAGAACAGAAGAAAAAGAAGATTTAGAAAAATTCATGGGGATTGTCTCTACTGGTGAAGAGACCTACACGTCTTTAAATATTTTTTCTCACTTACAAAAAAGAATTATCTGGATTGTTCTTCTTGCTATTGTAGGTTTAATTTCTAGTTTTATTGTAGAGCGTTATCGTTTATTTTTAGAACATCACTCTCTTCTCACTATTTTTATGCCTCTCATGACAGCAACAGGAGGTAATTCCGCTAGTCAGGTAGCTTCAGTAATTATTAAATCACTTTCTTTAGGAGAGTTAAAATCACTTTCTACTTTAAAAATTTTCTGGAAAGAATTTAGAATTGGTTTTTTCTTAGGTTCCATTCTTTCTCTTTTTCTTTTTATTAGTATTTATCTTTTTTTTAATCAATTTCTTTTAGCTCAAGTTATTTCTTTTGCCATTTTAATTCAAGTTCTTACTTCTACTTTTTTAGCCACTGCTATTCCTCTTGGTATTTATGCCCTTGGACGTGATCCTGCTGTAGCAGCCAGTCCAGCTATTTCTACTATTGTAGATATTACTGGTCTTTTGATTTATTTTTGGATTACTTCTCTTTTTTTTTAAGGTGAGTGAAAACTTCTACATGACGAGTTTGTGGAAATTGATCCAAAGCTTCAACTCTTACTAATTCATAATTTAATTTTGTTAAATCTCTTAAAAGAGTGGCGGGATGGCAACTAATATAAATTAAATCTTTGACAGAACAATGATTTAAAATTTTTATCACCTGATCTTCTAATCCAGCTCTAGGAGGATCAAGAATAATTTTATTAATTTTATATTGTTGAATAATTTCATTTAGAGATTGTTCTGCACTTTGGCAAAAATACAGAGCATTTTTTCCCTTGCTATTGATTTTAGCTATTTCAATGGCTTCATAATTGTTTTCAATACCAATAATTTGATTCACCCCTGCCACTAATCCTAAGGTTCCTACTCCACAATAAAGATCAAGTAAAACATCTTTTTCTTCAGCTTGAACAAAATCTTTCACGAGTTGAAAAAAAAGTTCATGAGTTTTTTCATTGGGTTGAAAAAAGGATTTAGGTCCAAGAAAAAAACCTTTCACTTCTAAATAATCTTGTCCTAAAATTTTTTTAAATTCTAAGTCCCATAAGGCATCATTTTTTTTTTGATTCAGAGCCCAGTAGCAACTTACTACATAAGAAATTTTTTTTTGAAGTTGTTGAAAAAAATTTAAAATCCAAGTTTCTTTTTTTTCATTAGTAACAAGGAGTATCATCCATTGATCTTGTTCTTTTCTAAGAATTAAATTTCTAAGGAAGCCTTCTTCTTTTTTCACCTCATAATAAGATTGATCTTGAGTTAATTCTTTAACAAAAGTTAGCAATTCACCTAATTTTGGATCAAAAATAAAACACTCTTTTAAATCTAAAATTTTAGAATAAACACCTCTAGGATGAAGTCCTATGGCTTTTTCTCCTGTATTAAAACCCACGCCAAAACTAAGATCTAGTTTATTACGATAAAACCACTCTTCTTGAGAATGAATAGGAATATCTTGATTCCATTTTAAAATATGTTGAAACTTTTCTTCTAAGTTTCTTTTTTTTATTCTTAATTGTTCTTCGTAATGGATATGTTGCCACTGACAACCTCCACAAGTTTGAAAATGAGAGCATTTAGAATTTCTTCTTGCCAAAGAAGGTTTTACAATCTTTTTCAAGATTCCTTGTTTACCTTTTTTTAGGACCTCAACTTCTTCTCCTTCTAAAACAAAGGGTACCAATAGATTGTTTTCAGAGAGACCTTCACCTGTTTCAAGAATTTTAACAATTTTCACTCACACTCTATAGCACAATTTCTTGACAAAAATCATCTCTTTTTCCTAAGATGCTTAAGTGAGAAGACTTACAGGTATTAAATGTTCAGGTTCTCTTCATCTTGGGCATTATATAGGGGTCATCAAGCCTCTTCTTACTTCTTCTTGTGAGACTTTTATTTTTTTAGCAGATGCTCATGGTTATACAACAAGTTATGATCCAGGGTCTTTAAAAACCATTGCTTCTGCTCTTTATGCTTTTAATCTTAACAAGCATAAAATTTATCAACAATCAAAAATCCCTGAAATCTTCGAATTGTTTTGGATACTTCTTTGTCATTTACCAAAATCACATTTAAATCGTTCTCATGCTTATAAAAGTCTTGTAGAGAAAAATCTTAGTGAGAACAAAGATCCTGATCAAGGTATTAATCCTGGTCTTTTTACTTATCCAGTTTTAATGGCTGCTGATATTCTTATTTTTGATGCCACTCATGTTCCTTTAGGACCTGATCAAAAACAACATTTAGATATTACAAGAGATTTAGCTAGGATTCTAAATGAAAAGTTAAAGACTTCCTTCTTCACACTACCCACTGGGGAAATTTCTACCCTTTCTTATCCTGGTCTTGATGGAAGAAAGATGAGTAAAAGTTATCTTAATACCTTACCACTTTTCTTTAACAAAGAAGATCTTTATAAAAAAATTCAAAAAATTCCCACTGATTCAACTCCTGCTGAGGAGCCAAAAAGCCCTTCTTCTCTTCTTTTTCAGCTGCATGAGCCTTTTACCAACAAGCAAAATCTTGAAAAGATTTACTCTTCAAAGCTTTCCTGGAAAGAAGCCAAGGATCTTTTTTACGAGGATCTTTTAAAAGAACTTTCTCCTTTTCAAGAGGTTTACCAAGATTATCTCAAGCAAGATCTCTCTCCCCTGCTTTTAAAAACCACTCAAGAAGTTCAAATTTTAGCTTCCAAGAAACTTTTTTCACTACTACAGTTTTTTACTTAACTGATCGATAATAAATCTTGTGATAAAAAAATCTATTTACTTTGATTCTATCATCATGTTAAATAAAAAAAGATTTTAAAAAATTAAAAAGGAGAATATATTTATGTTAAAAAAAATGACTTTATTACTACCTCTACTACTAGGATCTTGTAAGGATGATGCCACTATCACTTTATCTTCTGTCTCTATCAATAAGAGTGGGACTTTGGTAACCTTAACCGTTACAGGCTTTTTAGACAAAGTAACACCTACATCAGCAGGTGATGTAGCTATAAAACTTACAAAAGGAACTGCAACTTGTAATCTTACTACTACTAATGCTGACTTTACTGGGACTGCTGTGAATGCTGCAGCTACTAAAACAACTGATCCAAGAACTATCATAATAACTACTACTAATAGTGATTGCATTGGTGGTGGTAAGACCCTTGATAATACTGCAGCTGCACTTACAGATGTGACTGTTAGTGTTCCTGCAGAGACTTTTACTTACGGAACATCAACAAAATCTCCACTTCTAACAACTTCAGCTGGAACTATAGAAAAACTATAATATCTCAAATATTTATCCAACAGCCTTGCTTAGCAAGGTTGTTGGATTTAACAAATCCTTAATTTTTCATTAAAATTTCATCTTTTTAACTTAGTTCCTTGCTTTTTATTCTACATTTAATGATAACAATACAAATTTTATTCTTTATCTTTTAACAAATTGTGTACTTAAAACAACTCTTAGAAAATCTTCTAGTTATCTTCATAAAAAAACTATCTATTAAAAAATTTGAAAAGAAGATCTCAAGAGCAATTTTATAAAATTCTTTTTTAAAAGAATAAGTTTTATTTTTTTCTACTTACAATAAGATAAAGTAAGTCTTTTTAAATAAGACTAAGACTTTTTTTAATCTTAAAAAGAGATTATTTTTTATATTTTACTTACTACAGCACTTTTAGCACTAGGTCATAGCTCCATGGGTTATGCTATTCCTATCTATAATCCCCCTGAAGATGCCCAGGATAAAAATAAATGTCCACTTCCAGAACCAGATCAGCTTATGATCCTTGCTGAATATTGTTTATTTCTTGGTGATGCCTTCCTTAATAGGGACAATGCTACTCTTCCCTCTTTAAAAAAAATTTTATTCTTTTTATCAGATAATGAGGATCTAATCTTAAAAAATTTTACATTAAAACTACTCATTAATCGAGATGGTACAAAAAATCTTTTTCTTTGTCCTAAAAATCCTCTAAAAGAGATCCCACTGGACTTTTTTATTGAGCAAGATCTTCTTACCTTATTTTTAAAAGAATAAAATCAACTAAGCTTGTCCGCCTATAGCAGATTTTTTTATTAAAAAATTAGAAAAAGTCTACTATCTTTGATAGATTATCAATACATGAACAATCAATAAATTTATTTTTTTAAAAACCTTTTAACCTATCTTGCCTAAATCTTTTTTAACAAAAATCTAGACAAGATATTTTTTATTATTTCATTTTTTTTTAATAGAAACCAGATTTCCCTGATAGGAATCTCCTGTATATGGCACTTGATTAGATATTTGTTCTAAAATAAGTTCATTCATAAAATTTTTTATTGGATTTAATTTTTGAGAATTGATAGCATTATTTAAATTTGTTTTCACAGTATTTAAACCATAAGTTTCTTGGTACTGTCCATGACTTAAAGGAACAAAATAGAACTCATCAACATCACTTATTTTATCAATCATAGTGCTACATCTAAAAGAATCATCTTTTAAACTTAAATCTAATTTTTCATTTTTTTTGAACTCTTCAAGAGAAAATTGAAATCCAGCGGCTCCATTGTCTAAACTTTTTATGCCAGATTCTTTATTAAAATAAAGCAAGCATTCTTCACTATCTTTTATAAAAGCAAAAAGAGTAAATTTTGTATTTGTCATCGCTTCCTGAAAAAAAGAATCTGTAGTATAAATTCCACCTAAAAAATTATTATCAATTTTGTTTAAAACAAATTTTAATTCTTTTTTAGATGGCTTTTTCATCCTATTTGTTGAGATAGAAAACCCTCCCATTAACGACTGTGTGTTTCTCGACTCAGAAACACAACCTAGTAAAAATACTAATAATAGCTTCATGTGTTCTCCTTATTATTTTAAAAAAGTAAATTTTAATTCACTTAATTCTTGTTGATATCTTCCATGTTCTCTTATAGAGGAACTCGTTCCTTGGTGAGAAAAAGAATTTTTAGGGGCTAATCTAAAATCTTTTAAAGTCAAAGGAGTCGCTAAAGCACATTTTTTCATAAGCACAAACTTATTGTTTTTCTTTACAAAAGAACAATCACCTTGTGTTTTTTTGTTGCTTTCAACGCTGAATAAAAGTTCTGAATAATTAGAGTCAGCAGAAAATCCTTCTACTAGATTTGCATAAGAAAGATTTTTAAGGTCATTTTTTAAAGGATTAATCAGATTAAAAAAAAGGCTTTGAGTAGCAGCATTTAAATCTCTTTCAGAACTCCTGCATCCTAAAAATAAAAAGAAAAGTAATAATATCATGAAATTAATCATGATATTATTACTTTAAAGAGTCAAATCTCTTAATCTCTTAGGGTCTTTAGGGTTATTTTTAATTGTACCATCTTTTTTATCTATATCCCAAGTTGGTAAAAAAAAGACATTCATTAATACTAAAGTTAAAATTTTCATTAAACACCTCCCTTGATCGATATTAAAAATAATACAAGATTTTTTCAAGTTTTTTTTGACTTTTAATAAAACATTTTTAACAATTTTTCTAGGAGATTATTTATGTTTTTTATATCTATAGCTTTTTCTTTTATTAAAGAAATTATTCTAAGTAGTAATTATTCACATATGACTTTGGGTTTAAAAGAACCTAGAGAGGATTTTATTGTTTCACTCCCCGGAGGTAAAATCACTTTAAAATCAGGACAAAATACCTGTGTTCTTTTGGTGAAAAAAAACAGTCTTGTAAATTTTCCTCAATTAAGATTTGAAAACAAAACTCCTAAAGGTAAATCTACTGATACAATTCTTACAAATACAACTAACTCCAAATCAAACAATAATCTTATAGAAAAAACTCAATCTCTTCTTGAATTAGGCTACTTTCCAGGATTATCTTTTTTAAAAACAAAACCCTGTCTTCATATTAATCAGGACCCTGAAAGACAAAATTATTTTAACGTCATTCATGCTTTAACAGGAAGTTCTCAAGTTCCAGAAAATGTTGACGTTATTTTTAGCCCAGGATTTTTCTATGAAAATTCTCCTGAAGAAAAAATCACTGTCGCTAAATTAGCAAAAATGAAAATTAATACCACAAGATCAAATTAATCACTTGTCTTTTGAACTCATTAAAAACATAATTTTATAAAAAAGGAGATTTTTATGAAAAAATTATCACTACCTTTCTTTCTACTACTAGGCTGTCTCAATAACACCACCAATTCAACAGCAAGTAATTCAACCTCTGATCCAGAAAATGAACAAGACCTTTCTGTTGAGATTTCAGATCTATCTTTCAAGTCATCAACTGGAAGCCTTCAATTCACAGTCACTCTTGGAACAGATTTTGGAACTGACCCAGAATATAATTTAAATACTGATTCCACTATTACCGTTACTTCAGGCGAAGATATTTGTACTCTTACTCTTGGAGGAGCATCTTTAACTCAAGATGATGTAAATAATCCAAATAAAATTACAATAAACTCAGTAACTATTCCTAAGGAAGCACCTTGTGACACAATGATAGTTCCTGCAACTGAAGTCACCTTTGAACTCCCAGCAAATCTTTTTACTGTAGAAAAGCTTTCAACTGTTGAAAGCCCAGAATATTCTGAAGAAGTAACTCTATTATAAGATGTAATTCTCTTTTTTCTCAAAGATGACAATGATCATCTTTGAGAAGTTTTTTTGACAAAAACTTAAAAATTTTTCCAAATTAGATTAGTTTTTAGTTTTTTTGTTTTTTTTCCGATAGAAGAATTTATGAGATTTTTATTATGTTTATTTTTATCTTCTTGTGCTGATTTTCATTGGAATAATGAATCAAAATATACCTCTTCTAGCTCAGAAGTAGACTCTTCTCTTATCGAAGGACTTTTCACTACAGAAGGCTTTTTTTTTGTTATTTATGGTGCCCATGAAGATATCATTTTTACTCAAAATCCTACCATTAGCATTACTGATGACACAGAAGGTGGTCCCGTCACTTGTACTTATGCTCTAGAAATTTATAATCAGATTATTCCGCAGGATCCAGAACTAGAAGGTATTGCTGGTAAAACCATCTATCATGCAAATTTAAGTGCTATAGGAGATTGTAACTTGATTGATGTTTGGTCTAGTCAAACTGCTATCATTACTATTCCAACAGAAACTGTTTCTGTAAATGGAGTTTTCAATACAGAATTCACTCAAACAGGACTCACCCCTTGGCAATATGAAAATATGCTTTAGTAATTTTTTTATTCAATCGATAAAGATTATATGAGAAATTTATTTTTATTTTTAATCTTATCTTGCACTAATTCAAACATTTCTGATCTTCCTAACTCTAGTTCTTCTAATCAAAATTTTGTCTTAAAAAATATCGTTTATGAAGATCTATTCTTATTTGTCGCTACTACAAATCTTGACGTTAACAGTATGATCCTCAGCGAAAATGGAACCATGGCTTTCTTTAATCAGGGCAATCCCCTTTGTTCTGTTACTTTAACTAGCAGAGATTTTCTTATTGACCTTAGTGCAGATGTTGATGAGATACCCCAAGAACTTCTTGATTTGATTGGTTATGTCTCAGGTGATATTATTTTTAATATAGATAATACTGAAGAAATAAACCAAGAATCTATGGATTGTCTTGGTCCTGTAATGAATATTCTCGAGAATAACCCTGAAGATCTATCTGTTACTGTTTCAGCTGATAGTTTTATCATAGACACTATTGGCAATGAAGCTTACACAGAAGGATCAATTATGATTTTAGATTAATCTTTTTTATAAAAAAACTTGGTGGAGATGACAGGAGTCGAACCTGCGACCCTCTGAATGCAAATCAGATGCTCTTCCAGCTGAGCTACACCCCCACTTTGAGTGCTTAATTTAAATTTTTTTACCCTATTCGTCAATAAGGGTCTTTAGTTAAGTTTTACTCTTAAAAAGACGATAGAATTTTTTGTGTTCTTATTTTTACTCCTCTTTTCTTGCTCTAATTTTAATCATTCTTCCTTCATAAATAGCTCTTCTGGTCTTTCTCCCATCTTAATCCATGACATCACCATAGATAAAGAATTTGATCTCATTTTTAATGTGCATTTTAATCCTGTTTTTAATCAAAACCCTAATCCCATATTAAATACCTCAAAAGAAATTTTTCTATCTTTCAATGAAGAAAATTGCACCCTTGGTTTTGACAATGAGATGACTATAGATATTGTTGATATCTCGCCTCCTCAAAACTATTCTTATAAAATCAGGACTCTTTCCAACGAAGACTGCTCAGATATCTTAATTAAAGATCAAAATATCTCTATTCAGCTGCCTGAAGGATTATTCTCAATTGATTCTTATTTAAGTCCCTCTAAAATAGTCGTCATTACAGTAGAAGAAGACATAGATCATTAGCTTTCTTCATCTTCTCTTTCTTTATCTTTAATATAAATAAAAGTCTTCACAATAAAAAAAACAACAATAAGACCTAAAAGAAGAACCCAAGTAGGCATCATGATTAAGTTTGATACTTTCATCTAATCACCACTTCAACAATCACTACTAAAGCTAAAATCACTCCAAAAATTAACATAGAAGCAATAAATTTTAATAACTTAGATTCATCCTTTAAATGCATATAATACCAAGCCACTAAAAAAGCCTTAACAAAAGCCAAAATAACTAAAGAACTTTGTTTTAAAAAACCCGAAAAATATTCTGCTGCAAAAATTTCAAGAACAGTGAAAAGTGTGAGAAAAAAGAAAACAATTAAATATAACTTCTTCATAAATGATGTAACAAGAAAGCGAAATCTAAAAGTAAATCTTCTACCTGATCATAATAACCTCTAATTTGAAGCTTTGAATCTATAAGAACAAATTTAGTGGAATGAGCAATCTCAAAAGGATCCAAGCTTTCATTTATGCTTAAGTAGAGTTCTTTTTGTAAATAAGTTTCTAAATCTTGAGAATTTTTAGCTCTCCAAAAAGACCAAAGATTCTTGTGAGCTCCTAAGTCTGTACTGTATCTTTTCAACACTTCAACTGAATCATATTCTGAATCTACTGTGAGAGAAATCATATGAATATGATCTATAAAAGGAAGAAGTTTCACTTGAAGTTTTTGACTCTGCTTCATTAAATCAACACACTCTCCAGGACAACGAGTAAAATGTAGATTAAGAACTAAATACTTTCTAAAATCTTGAAAAGACTTCACCTGATTATCTTGATCAATTCCTTGAAAGTTTTTAATACTTTTTATGATAGGGATTTCTTTTTTTAAATCTCTATTCACAGAACGATAAAAAGGAACAGCAAAAAGAAAAAGAATTAAAGCCCACCAAAAAACAGGTTTTAAAACTAAAGTCATTTTTTTGATTCCTCAGGAATTAAAGACACAACATAATAAGCAATGGCATACATCTCTTCATGAGAAATCAATCCATGCCAAGCAGGCATATTACCCCCAGTAATCCCAGCAGCAATTCTTTTATAAACACCTTCCTCTAAAGTTTTATCTATGTGAATAAGTCTTAAAGGATGAAGTTCAAAATCAGGAGGTAGACTTTTTTGAAGCTTTTCAGCATTAGAAGTAAAATATTCTGTCTCTTGAATCTTTAACTGAAATAAATCATGAGATTGAACAAGAACATTTTCTGGATCTAAAGTTTTAAAATCTTCTCTTGTAATATAGGATTTGTGACAAATCACACAGTTGGTTAATGTATGATAAAGTTCTTTTCCTTTTTTAATCGCAAAAGTTTTCTTTCCTTCCCCATAGGGATCATCAATAAAAGTAATTGTCTTTATTGTTTCCTGAGGTTTTTCCCAAACTTGTGGAGCAAAGGTCTTAATAAATTGTGTTACTGCAAAAATCTCTTGATCTGTAAGATCTTGTGGCATCATTCCAGTTCCTTTTAATCCGTACCTAATAATTCTTTTAAAATCTTCATCACTAGGTAGTCCAGCTCCTTCACTTAAACCAAATTTAAAAATTCCCTGCTGAAAATTTCTAGGAGCTGGAATTAAACCTCGACCACTAAGTCCCTGACCATCACCTTTAATTCCGTGACAAGCTTGACAATATTGAACATAAACCTTTTCCCCATGATGCAAAGTTTTAACTTCAACAGTCAAATTATTGACAAAAACTTTTTGTTCAATAAAAGTTTTTCTTGAACAACTTAAGTGAAGTAAAAAAGTAAAAATGAACAAATAAACCATAATCCTGTTAAAAAATGCCAGTATCTTCTACTATACACAAAAAGATTTTCTTTGGCTCTCAAGATTATTCCTCCCCCTAGATGAACTAAGTGTAAAAGAATAAAAAAATAAAGCCAAGAACCTAATGCTCCTTGTTTTTCAAAATGAGTAAGTAAAAAAAATTGACTTATACAAAATAAAGCACTCGAATAAAAAAAAATATAAAGCTCTTCATAAAAAAAAGAACTTAAAGCAATCCAGGCTCCACTAAAAAATAAAACCTTCTTATGCTCAAAAACACCAAGAAGATTTCTTGTTTGATAAAGAAAAAAGAGTAAAAAAAGAGTTAAAAAGAACATTCCAATCATCATCATAAGAAGACTAAAAACAAGTTCAGATCTTTTCTGTTTGATAGTAAAAATCCTTTTCTTTTCGACCTAACTCATGTGGTCCACATTCCACCACAGGGATCACATCATAGTTGTGATAAGGTGGAGGTGAAGGTAAGGTCCACTCTAATGTTCCTACTTCCCAAGGATTGTCTTTTGCTTTTTCTCCTTTAAATAAAGAATAAAAAAGATTTATGATAAAAGGAATTTGAGACAAGCCTAGTAATAAAGCTGCTGTTGTCGTTAAAGTATTTAAAGGAATCAACTTTACTAAATACTCATACACAAAAGGATTAAAAATTCTTCTATGCATTCCAGCAAAACCCATAAGCATCATCACTGTAAAAACAACATTCAAAGTTAAAAAAGTTCCCCAAAAATGAATTTTACCTAAGGTTACATTCATCATTTTGCCATACATCTTTGGAAACCAATAATAAATTCCAGCAAAAGTTCCCATAAGAACTGAAGCAGCCATTGTATAGTGAAAATGACCTACGACAAAATAAGTATCATGAAGATATAAGTCTGTTGAAACAGCCCCTAAATAAAGACCTGTTAAGCCTCCTAAGCCAAAAACAAAAACAACACTCATCGTAAATAACATTGGAACAGTAAATCTTAGAGATCCACCCCACATGGTTAAAATCCAATTCGCAAACAAGACAGTAGAAGGAATAGAAATCGTTAAAGTTAAAGTCATAAAAGACTGAGTGAGTAGTGGACTCATTTGAGTAGTAAACATATGATGACCGTAAACAATAGTAGATAAAATCGTCACTGAACTCATAGCTAGGGCTGTGGTTTTAGCAGCAAAGGCAGGTTTTCTGGAAAAAAAAGATAATAAATCTGAAACTATTCCCCAGGCAGGAAGAATTAAAATATAAACCTCAGGATGACCAAAAATCCAAAAAACATGTTGATATAAAATAGGATCCCCTGACCCTGAAATAGCACCTGCTCCAGCTAAAAAAAATGTTGTTCCAAATAAACGATCAAAAAGTAATAGTAAAATTCCAGCAGCTAAGACAGGTAAGAAAATAACATTAAGAATAGCTGTTAAGAGTAAACCCCAAATAGTAAGAGGCATTCTAAAATAGTGCATTCCAGGAGCTCTATAAGCAATAATAGTGGTAATATAATTAATAGCTCCCATCGTCGATGAGATTCCTAAAAAAAAAATAGCTAAACACCAAAAGGTTTGTCCATGACCAGGACTTCCAATTAAGGTACTTAAAGTAGGGTAACTAGTCCAACCTCCAGCAGCAGCTCCTAAAGGAAGAAAAAAAGAAGCTAATAATAATACTCCTGAAATAACCATAAACCAGAAAGAAAGCATATTCAGAGTTGGAAAAGCCATATCTCTAGCTCCAATCATTAAAGGGATACAATAATTACCAAAGGCTCCAATTAACAAAGGGGTGATGGCATAAAAAATCATAATAGTGCCATGAAGAGTAAATAAAGAAGCATATTCTTGTGGTGAAACTAATCCTGCATTATTAAAATAAAGTAATTTTCCTAACAAAGGAAAAGGAATAGTAGGATAAGCTAAAACCCACCTAATGAGCAAAGCCATGATTCCACCAATAAAAAGAAAGAAAAAACCGTACCATAAAAATTGTTTGGCAATCATTTTATGATCAGTAGAAAAAAGATATTTTCTTAGAAAAGAAGTCGGCTCATGATGTATCTCTTGCTCTATTCTCTCCATTCCCAACCCCAATGACTAAACTCATCTGATACTAAGTTCATATTGACTTCTCTTTGTTTTTTCAACCACTCATCATACTCATCTTCTTTCATCACTACAAGTTTTGCTTTCATGAGATAGTGATTAGCTCCACACATTTCTGCACAAACAATTTCAAAAGTTCCAGTTTTCACTGGCTCAAACCATAACCTTGTTACTTTTCCAGGAATAGCATCTGTTTTTAATCTCGTATGAGGAAAAAAAAGAGAATGAATCACATCCTTAGAAGTAATTTGAAAAACAACAGGTCTATTCACAGGAATTCTTAGCTCTGAATTAAGGACTAAATCTTCTTTTGTATTAAATTTTCCTTCTTCATTAGGATATCTAAAAGCCCACATCCATTGAAGTCCCAAAACTTCAATCTTAAGAGCTTCTTTAGGATTTTTCCAAAAAAAATTCATCATATCATTATTAGAAATTCTTGTAATATTAAAATCTACACTAAAAAAAACTAAAGCTCCTAAAAAAGTCGTAATCCATACATGAACTTTTTTATTTCCATAAGTAAATAAGGGCTGTGGATTTCTTTTAGCTGAATATCTATAACTGACATAAATTAAGGCAATGCAAATCACTAAAAAGTAAAATCCAATCATCCAAGTAATGTAATAAAATAGTTCATCAATAAGATGACCATCTTTGGAGATAATTTCTGGAGGAGTAATCACTTCTAAAAAACTCATGACGCCTCTTATCTTAACAAAGCCTCTTTTTTCCTGCAATGAGAGAAAAAATATTGATCTCTTCTCTTTTATCCCTTAAAAGCTTTCTATGTTTTTCTTTCTTTTAGCAACCCCAGCAACAACTTTATTTAAAACCTTTCTTGAACAGCCACCTTATTCCTGTAAAGAAATCATCAAAAAATCTTTATCTCAAAAAAATTTAAGCTTTGAAGATATTCAAACTTTTATCATTCAACATTTCAAAGATTCCCTCACTGACTTCTCTTTATTCAATAAATCCATCATTCGATCTAAGCTTCATTCCTTTCCTTCTCATGTTTTCTTTCATTATAGAAGTTTTGATTATTTTTCAAATTTATTTTTAACTTATTTAAACCTTGACTTAGAAATATCTCAAAAGTATCTAGAAACATACAACCTACTTAATTCTCTAAAATCCTTTCAACTCATTCTATCTGAGGATGACACAACCATTATTGTTGATTTAATTTTTAATATAGAAAAATAAAGGAATAAAAAACAAAGGAAGATAAATTAAAGTCATTAAAAAAAAATATCTCATATTTTTTTTATAAATTAAAAACAAGACAAGATTAAATAAAAAAGTTAAAGTTAAATAAAGCCAACTTTTAATAAAAACACTCATAGTCACTATAAAAAAAATGATCAAAAAAAATTCTAAAATTTTTCTTGTTTTTCTCTCTCCATAAATAACAGAATGAACTCTAAAATGAGCTTTTTCATAATCTTTTTTATAAAGAAGACTTAAAGCAAGAAAGTGAGGAATTTGCCAAAAAACCAACAAAACAAACAAGTAATAAGCCCAAGGATTGGGATAAGCTCCAGCAAAAGCGGGAATAGCTCCTGGTATAGTTCCTATGTATAAAGCTAAAGGAGTCATCTTTTTTAAAGGAGTGTAAATTCCCACATAAAAAATAAAACCTAAAATAAAAAATAATAGAGTATCTCTTTGAGGAGTTAAGAAACAACCACCTATAAAAAGAAGAAAGACAACAAACCACCAAAAAGAAAAGATTTTTAAATAATCTTTTCTTTTTTTTGTTCTTAACATCATTGCATCTTCTTTTTTTTCTATTAAAACATTGCTTAAAGAAGCACTAGATAAAACTAAAAAAGCCCCTATAAGAGAATAGATTTTTTCCTTGTCCGTTAAAAATAATCCAAAAGCGTAACTCATGAGCACTGAAAGATTTAATCTAGCTTTACTGACTATCAAAAAGGCTTTAATCACGGAAACTCTTTTTTATTCCTAGAAAAAGAACACAAAGAAGAACAACAGCTACCATTAGATGTAATGTTGTCCAAGTGGGACTAATATAAGTAATAATAGTTACTACCCCTAATAAAACCTGAAAAAAAGTCACTATCAAAGGTAGTTTATAAAAAAAACTTAATTTTCTTTCTTTATAAGTGACAAATACTAGGAATAAAAATAAAAAATATCCATAATAACGATGAATTAAATGAAGATATCCTTTCACTTCTTCTGCTACAAAATCACAGTAAAAAATAAATTGATTTAAGCCTCCACCACAGGCAAGACCAAGACCTAGATGTCTCATTAAAGCTCCATAAACCACTTGAACAAAAACTAAAACAAAGATCACCTGCCAAAGTCTTCTAGAACTTTGTTCAGGTGTTAAATTCCACTCAATTTCTCTAAAAACCAAGAAAAAAAACACTAATGAAAGTGTTAAGTGTAAAGTAGAAAATAAAGTTGACAGTTGCAATAAAACAGTCACTCCACCAAAAACACCTTGTAAAATCACTAAAGTTAATAACATCAAATGCTTTCTACTAAACTTATAAATATTAAGCCCCACAAACATCATTCCTATAAAAGCTCCTAGTAATCTATGACTATGTTCAATAGCTACTAAACCTTCCATCTTAGGAAAAAACTCATTAAAGCACAGTGGCCAATCAGGACAAGCTAAACTTGCTCCCATATTATGGACCACTCCCCCCAAAGTAATCATGATAAAAATAATTAAAGAAGCTGAAATCCAAAAAATTTGCATAACTTATCTATACTCTAAAAATCTTTTGATAAAAACTTGATTTTTTACTAGACAAAGATTTTTTTTCCCAAAATAATAGTAATCAAAAAAGGAGAATTCTATGAAAAAATTTCTATTTCTAATGACTTTACTATTGCCAATAAAAGTTTTTGCTGAAAATAATGAGACCTATAACTCAATGTATTCAGAGATGAAAAAACTCGTTGTTCTGATGTTAACACCAGATCATTCAAATTATATTTATTATCCTGCTGAAGTTATTGTTAATAATGCTTTAACCTTAAGACAAACACTCATAGATAATCTAAATGATCAGACTTTAAGTAATAATTTAAATACTTTTTTTTCTCAAATTTCAACAACTTACTCTGACTCTTCTCCAAATTATCCTCTTTCTAACATAACCACTCTCATGACTTTTATTACTTCTCTTTTTTCCCAAAACTTAGAAAACATAAATTATGATGATCTTACACAACAAGTTAGTAATTTTCAAAAATTTATTAGCTCTCAAGAATGTCCTACTATTCCTGATCCAAAAGATAATAATTTGACTTTATCTTTATATGATCATCTTTTAGTTATTTTATCTGAGTACTTTACTCAATTAGGACTTCAAAATCTTATCACTCCACAGCAATTAAGTGATGTTTTTATTCAAGGGGTGCCAACAAATGACACCAACCCTGATGAAGAAGATCTTGGAACAAATAATCCATGTACAATAGTTGTTAAAGGAAAAATAAGAGTCACTAAAAACTGCTCTGATACATCTCAAAAACTTGCTGAGTTAAAATTTAAAATTACATTAAATCAATAAGTCATCTTAATTTTTAAGTGAGAGATAAAAAAAAACTCTCACTTAAATTTTTTTAAAAGATAAAAACAATAACTTATGGGAAAATAAGTACAAAGAATAAAAATAAAAACAATAAGAAAAGTTTGATCTCCAGATCCTGGACTATTAGCACAATTAGGACAAGCAAATAAAAAGTTCATAATAAATAAATAAAAGTAAAAACTAAAATCCAAACTAAATCAACAAAGTGCCAAAACAAACCAGCAACTTCTAGTTCTTCATACTGGGCTTGATCGTATTTTCCTTGAAAAGCTTTAATATAAAGAACTAAAAGATAGATCACTCCCGTTAATACGTGCAACCCATGAAATCCTGTAATGGCATAAAAAGTTGTCGCAAATAAACTTGTTCCATGATCAAAATGATTAAAAGTCATCCCTGATTGAATGAGATGAGTATATTCATAAGCTTGAATACCTAAAAAAATCACTCCTCCTAAGATGGTTAACAACAACCAAAGCAACATTCCAGACTTGTTTTTTTGTCGACAATCATCAATAGTAAAAACCATAGACACTGAACTACAAATTAAAATAAAAGTGGCTAAAGCTGAAAGTTCAATTCCCAAATACTTCACCGGTGATGGCCACTCTAATTGAGCTCGGTAGGCTCCATAACCAATTAAAAAGGTACCAAAGGTAAGTGCATCAGTAATTAAAAATAGCCACATGGCTGTTTTAAGAGGATAATCTTTACTGACCATAATTTATAATCCATTTTGTAAAAGCTTCTAATTGTTCATTAGGATCTTTATTTAGATAATCTACAGTAGTAGATTGACCTTCTTCCCAAAAATTAGGCATAGAAGTGTAAGGAAGATACTTTTGAGGATGCCTCATCCAGTCTTTAATCCAATCTCTTCTTAATCTTTTTGCTGAAAGTTTTAAATCAGGAGCTTTAGCTGGACTTTGATTAAAACCTTGAGTGTGACAAGTCACGCAAATGAGTTCATTCATCATTTTATTGACTGCTAGATTTTCTTCAGGAGTTAAACTCACTTTGTTATCTAAAGGATTGGTTAAAAAATCAACTTTAGCTTCTGCTTCAAAGCCTTTAATAATTTTCATTTTAGATTCATGGGAGAGATCATAACTAGGCATTTTTACTTTTATATTCGGTCTAATGATACTGACTTGATCTAGAAATTCATACAACCAAGAACTCTTCACTCTTGCTCCCTCTTGAACTAGCCAAGGTGGACCTAAATTTTCATCTTCTTCATAAAGTGGAAGAATATCTCCACCATGACCTGCAATTTTATGACAAGAATAACAATTTTTTTGCATCATTTCTTGACGACCTTCTTCTACTAATTTTTCACGATCAGATAATTTTTTTTCTCCATTAGATTTTTTTAATCCTAAAAGAAAGGTGACGATTTTATCAGCTTCTTGTTCAGTAAAGAAAAACTTTGGCATTTTTTTTCTATCTTTAAAAAGAGAAGGAACTCCTTCATCCCAAATTCTAGGATTGAGAAGATGTTCTTTTAACCAAGCTTGTCTTGAGTGTTCAATCTTTTGTGTTCCAAAACCTAATTGTGAAAGAGGTTTTTCTCCTATTTTATTTAATTCTGGTCCTATCCCAGGAATATCTTTATCCATAAAAGAGAGTTCATGACAGGAATAACAACCATATTTTTGAATAGATTTAAGAGCTAAATAATCCAATTTTTCTTCTTTATTCATTTTTAAAAGATTTTTTTGAGCTCTTTCACTGGAAGCAAATTCTTTTAAATAATAAAGAACAAGTTGATCTAAAGATTGCTCTTGATAAGAATCTAATTTTGTCTCTTCTACTAAAGAACTTTTTAAACTTAAAAGATAAGTAGCAAGATCTTGTATTTCATCATCCTTTAACCGAAAGGATGGCATAATTGTTTTAGCATTATAATATTTGGGATTTTTAATCCAAGACACTAACCAATCAGGATTTAATTTTGATCCTGGAGCAAAAAGATAAGGACCTCTTTTTGCTAAAGAAACTTCTTCTTGAGGTGCTTGATGACAGGCTAAACAACCAATACTTTTAAAAAGTTCTTGTCCTTTTTCTTTAGATCCTTTTTTATAGAATAAAAGTGGTTTTTTTTCAGTTGATTTTTTCCAAAGATATTCACCCATAGAATGGACTTCAACAAGGTTAAATTGTTGACTATCTTTTTGATTACTTAAATTAAAAAAAGCAGGCATGCGTGATTTAGGATTAAGATTATGCGGATAATAAATCCAACTTAAGAGATAATCTTTACTCATCTTAGAGGGAAGATGATCTAAGTTAGGACCAACTTTAGGCATAAAATGAAAATTTTTAATTTCATGACAAGCATAACACCCAGCTGTTTCTACTAAATGTTTTCCTTCGTTGAGTTTATTAGCTCCAGTAACTCTCACTTCTTCACTATGACATTTTTGGCAAGAAGCTTCAGTGAACTGCAAAGGGAGCATGGGGTAAGGCTCATGATGAGATTCTTTAAAAGCATATTTTCTTTCCCATTCTTTTTTTTGTTCTTCATTTTGAGGTCTATGAGCTGGTGCATTAAATTCATGAAATTTTCTACCATTACCCTCATGACAAGTGGTACATCCAAACTCTTTAAAAGAATGTGGACTTCCTTCTCCTACTAAAATTCCTAGCTGAGAATGAGTTTTATAAGGTTGTTCTTGTTTTTCAAACCCTTTTTTATCAATAAAAACATGGCAAGTTTTACAAGTATCTACCACAAAGGTAGAGGCAAAATAAAAATCTTGTTTTAAATTTTTTAACACTAATTGATCTGGTTTGATTGTAGGATCTATATAATCTAAAAAAGGAGCATTTCTTAGCAACCAAATAAAATTTTGTTCTGTTTTTTCCAAAGCTTGGCTAGTTCTTTTTTGTTGAGCTAAAAATTCTTCTTGAGCTTTTTCTATTTTAACTAATTCTTGAGTGATATTTTTTTGCTCTTGTAAAAAATCTTTTTTTTTCTCTTCTAAAAGTTTTATTTTATCTTTAGTCAGAGAAACAACTTCTCTTCTCTCTTCTATTTTCTTTAAAAGCTTTGCATCCTTGGAACCACTAGCTTCATACTGAAAAATTAAAGCATTAAGCTCAGAAGAAGATTTTGATAAAGAAGAGTTTAAAGGTAAAATTTCTCCATCAATAAAACGAATTTCTTTTTGTAATTCTTGAATTTTTCCTTGTTTTCTCGCAACATTTTGTTTTTCTTTATGATAAGATTGATCTAATTCTTCTAGAATATTTTTATCCAAATTTTTATCTTGTTCTAAGAGTCGATCTTGCAAAATATTTTTCTCTATTTCTAGAGCTTTAACCTGAAAACTTCTCCAAGGTTTAAAATAATCTCCTAAAAAGGATCCTACAAGAACAGTGAACAATGCAATAGAAAGAGTAAAAAAGACTTTATGAAGTTTTTTTAAATCAAACCCAGGTTCTTTCATATACTTAATTCTAATTCAGGAAGAGCAATAATGTATTTAAGATTAAACAACCATCTTAAGTACATTTTTAAAGGTAAACTTCCTAACATAAGGAGTAAAAAAACAAAAATTTTATATCTTATAGAACCTAATTGCTGTTCTTTTCCTGAAAAGACTTTCTTAATTAAAAAATATCCTCCTAAAATATATAAAAGCACAAAAATAATACCAGGAAGTTCTCTTAGAAAAAGATTTTGAGGAAGAAGTTGTCTAAAAAGTTTAATCCAAATAACTTCTGAAAAGTTTACATTGGCTTCACTCACGACTTTGTGTTTATCCCAATATTCCATGGGACCATAAAAAGTCCAATTGGGTCCTCTTAAAAAAGTCCCTACTTGAATCAAATAAACCCAAAGAACCAACCATCCAAAAACCCAAATAGAAATAGCTGTTTTTCTCTCTTTAAAAGTAAAATAACCACTTCCCTTTGGATTGGTATCAATATAGGGGATAGCAATAAGTCCTACAACAATAAGCCCTGGAATTAAAATACCAGCAATCCAAGGATCAAAATAAACAAGCATTTCTTGAAGACCTAGAAAATACCAAGGGGCTTTCGCTGGATTAGGTGCCCAACTTAAATCAGCAGGTTCTTCTAAAGGAGCTTTTAAAAATAAAGCCCACAATAAAAGAAATATAATAGCTCCCATCATCGCTAATAGTTCTACATAAACAAGATGTGGCCACACCCAAACTTTTTCTCTGTTTTCTGGTAGAGCTTCTATGGGTTCTAAACCTTGTGTAGTTCGTTGATCATTTTTGTGAGCTTTATAAAAAGAATACCAGAGAAAAAAAAAGAATAAACCATTTAAAAAAAGAATAGGCACATTATCTGCTAAAGAAATAATCTTGAAAAAATTCGGATCTGAGCAAAGATAAAGAAAAAAAAGAAGAATCAAAGAAGAAGTAATCTTAAGAAACCTAATGGAAGCAAAATGTTGTGGATATTTAATAATGAAAAAAAAAAATCCAATAATAAGAGTAAATGAATATTGCGGATAAGCTAAAAAATTAATTAAAGATTTCATAAAGGAGCTGAAATTCCCCCATCTTTTCTAACTCTCCAAAAATGAACAGCAATTAAAAGAGCTAAAATCATAGGAATAAAAACACAATGAAGAACATAAAATCTTAGTAAAGCTGCTTCCCCAACAAAACGACCACCTAAAAGAGCAAATCTGACATCACTTTTATCTGAAACTAAAACAAAATCTCCAATTTTAGCTAAACTTGCTCCTGGTCCAGAATGACCTAAAAAAGGAACTGATTTTGCCATATTAGCTCCTACGGTAATTCCCCAAACAGCAATTTGATCCCAAGGGAGAAGATAACCTGTAAAAGAAAGTAAGAGAGTAAAAACAAGTAACAAGACTCCTATTCCCCAATTAAATTCTCTAGGAGGTTTATAAGAACCTGTCATAAAGACTCTAAACATATGAATCCAAACGGTGATCACCATAGCATGGGCTGCCCAGCGATGAACCTCTCTTAAGAAGCCTAAAGGAACATGTTCTCTAAAAGCAATAATATCATTATAGGCATATTCAGCTGTAGGGCGATAGTAAAACATGAGGAGTACTCCTGTGAGAGCTAAAGCTAAAAAAAGAAAAAAACTTAAACCTCCCATGCACCAAGTATAGCCTAGTTGAACACCAGATTTTTTTAACTTAATGGGATGCAAGTGAAGAAAGACATTACCTGTGATCAGACTAGCTCTATTTCTGGGATTATCTGGTGGACCTACTCTAAAAATAGATTTCCATACTTGAGTTGAAGTAATTTTTTTCCAATTCATACTTCAATAAAAGATCCTGGATAGGACCATTCTCCTTTTTCATGACGATAAACTTTAGTTTTATCAATTAAAATTTTACCTTCTGCATTTAAACTAATCTTAAATCTTTCTAGGGGTCTTGGAGCTGGTCCTTCAAAATTAATGCCATTGGCATAAAAGCCAGAACCATGACAAGCACATTTAAATTTTTCTTCCACTTTAGACCAACCAGGAACACAACCTAAATGGGTACAAATAGTTGATAAAGCAATAATTTGACCTTCATGACGATAGATAAAAACTCCGTGGCTAGAACTAAATTTAAGATCTACACCTTCTTTAAAATCTTGAGGATAACCTGCGACAAAAATCATTTCAGGTTCAATGACTAAGTTAGGAAAAAGATAGCGATAAAGGAAGGAAAACATTCCTAATAAACTAGCAAGTAAAAAAATTAAACCCAAAGAAAAGAGCTTAATAAAGCCTCTTCTTGAAAGATGTTTCATTCTTTAATTAGTATGCTTAGATTGATGTTCTTTTTCAAGACTTCTGAGAACCTCTAAAACTGCAAGGTCTAATTTTTCTCTTTCCACTAAAGAATAAAGAGTCTTACTCATAGCTTTCATGAAATTTTTTTGCATCTCCAAGGGATAAAGTTCAATTTCTTTCAAACAAAGATCTTCTCCTAGTTTAAAAAAAAATAAACAAGCTAAGTTTCTTTTTTCTTTCTCTTGATAAAATTTTTCTGCTATAGACCTATATTTTTCCACTGAACCTTGTAAGACATAGTAAGTCAGAGCTTGCAAATAATGAGTATCGTGAATATTAAAATAAGACGAGTAATCTTCATCTTGAAAATCAAGATAACTTAAACCCAACAAAGCATACATTCTTATTTCGGGATGAGTAGAATTTAATCTCTTTTTTAAATAAGACCTAGCTTCTTCTAATCTTAATTGAGCTACCGTTAGGGTAAGAAAGACCTCACTCCTCTCATCTAATTCTTTTAAGGAAGCTATCTCTTGAAATAAATCAGGATAATCTTTTTGATCAATCTTAGGAAAAATTTTTGATAATTCAAAAGCAGCTACCCACTTATTTCCAAAACGAGAAGAGGCAAGATCTTGCAAACATCTCTTGTAATCATTTTTAACTTCAAATAAACCAGAAAATAATTGAACAGAACCATAACCTAAAAGAAAAAGAATCACAGGAATAAGAATCTTACCAAACATTGATCTTGATCCTAACAAAGGGTAAGGTAAAACTCAATGGTCTCTTACTTATTAAAATGTTTATTGATATTCTCTTTTATTCTTAATCTATTAACTTTTTTTTCAGGCTTAGGCTTTATAAATATTCATCATATTCTTTTTGCTATTTTTACTTTCTTAATTACTCTTTTTATTAAAGCTTTTCTTCTCTTCTTTTTTTTAGGATTAAAAAAACTTTTTCAAGAATCCTTTGAATCTATTGATGAAAACTATCAGGATCATCTTCTAGAAATTTCTAGAAATCAAAAGAGATTAGAAGTTCATCAAAAAAAAATTTTTTCTTGGACTTTTCTTAATATCACTCTTCTAAGTTTAACTTCTTTTCTAGGAGCTTCTCTTCTTCCTAGATTTTACCATTTTGGACTTAGTTTAAGTCATATGATCACTCTTTTCATTGCTCTTATTTATGAGCTCTACGCTTTAACTCAAGTTGAAAAGCTTTTAAGAGGAACCAAATATCTTTTAAATTTAAAAGACTGGAAAATGTAAAAAAATCTTCTTATTGTCAAATAATTAATAAAAATGACAACAGTGCAGCTTTATCATCAGGACAATTAATTGAATTTAGCTCTCTTGCTAATGATTCTCAAGTCAAAAGAACAACTGTTGATCATTATTTTGATCTTTTAAAGGACACTCTTCTTATCCAAGAAGTTTTACCTTTTTTTGATTCTTCTTCGAGAAAACTTGTTAAAAGTTCTACATTTTTTTTCTTTGACTTAGGCTTGATTAATACTTTAATCAAAAGAAAAAATATTGTTCAAAAAACACCTGAATTTAGTTTTTCTTTTGAGCATCTTATTTATAATGAACTTTTTAGTTACAAAAGCTACCTCAACAGATCTTTATCTATAGAACATTTTAGAACTTTACAAAAAGAAGAAATTGATTTTATTTTAAATAAAGAAATTCCTCTAGAGATTAAAGCTAAAGAACACATTTCCTTTCAAGAATTAAAAACTATTGTAAAATATCTTCACAACAAAACATTTAAAAAAGATTATGTTGTTTCCTTAGAAAAGCATTCTAGAAAAATAACAGAAAATCTTTTTATTCTTTCATTAGATGATTTTATTAAAAAACTTTGGAATCATGATTTTAATTAAGACTGAAGAATTCTTCAGTCTTAAT
The DNA here is from genome assembly GCA_964652255.1 of uncultured bacterium. GTDB lineage: Bacteria > Bdellovibrionota > Bacteriovoracia > Bacteriovoracales > CAZZBM01 > CAZZBM01. Next base: position 567,539 of record CAZZBM010000001.1, on the reverse strand, counting down.
TATTAGTAGCTTAGGTAGTTCCAGTAAAAGTAATTTCAACAGGAGCAATAGCCTGAGACTTAATATCATAGTTTATGCCAATGAAGGCTCCTTTATCAAAGGTAACTGTGCAGTTTTCATCGACTAGATTTTCAACAATGATATCAAAAACCATATTGTTACTACCAACCACACTAGTTGCAGATTGAATACTATTACAGGTTGTACTTATTAAATCAGTATCCACACTTGAACCTAAAGGTAAGATCACCCTAACTATTTGAGTAGTTCCTGAAGTGTACCCTGTATCAACTCCTTTTAAAACATTATTAATATCAAACAGTGTACTCCAAGAAAAACTTTTTTGATCTGTTGGTTGAGAACCAACTTCAATCTCAGCTCCAGCATAAGATAAAGTTTCAGTGAAAAAATCTAATTTAAAAGTTAAATCGATAGGAGCAGTATCACCTATAATATGCTGAAAAGATGCTATAGGATTTAAATAGTACGTCATCTTATTTGATTCTCCATCTTCATCAAAAATATTAATAAAATCTTCTTCATCAGGGACAATAACATTTGTTGAATTAGACTCATCTAAAAATTCAATTAAACCTGTAGCCAGTTCAAACTTATCTTCTTCAATAGATCTATAAGTTGGAATTAAATTTACTTCTATTTTTGTTGTCGTAGGAGTATAAGGTACTCCTTCATACATCACATTTGTTCCATTCCAAGTTAAATCACCATAAGGAATTTTTTTAATCACACTTACTGGATCCACAGGAGGATTCTTATTTACTGGATCTTCAGGAAATTCCACTGTAAAAAACATTCTATCAGCCCAATCAATTTCAATAGGTGAAATAGGCAAAGAAGAAACATCTTCACTATTAACAAAAGCTCCCTCGGCAAACTCTAAAGTACAAGAAGATAATGCAGTTGGAATCTTTGGAGTAATTGTAATAGTAAACTCTGTATGAAAATCATTATCATTAGGAGAAATACTCATATTACAACTATTTCCTATCGTAATTAAGTCTTCATCATATAATCTAAATCCTTGCTGAAAAGTTAAAGTAATCTCTGTCCCATTAGGATCATGTTTTTGGGTATATTGAGGATAAGTCTCTAAAGTAGTTAATCCTCCAAGAACATCCCAATTAATGGTCCCTGTAAAATCTATTGATGGACTGGATCCATCAGCAAAAAAGACACCTGTATTTTTAATACTAAAAGTAGATGATTCACTAGCATCAATAGGTTTAAAATCTCTAAAAAGCCAAACTTTACAAGGAATAAAATTTAATTGTCTTTCTTCTGGAGTTGGATCAGTAAATCCATCAGGTAAAGAAAAATCTCCTTCATACACTGGAGGCATCACTCCTCCTAAATATTCCATCAATTCAGGGATGAACTCTAGGTTATCAGTATCAACGACTCCATCCATGCACTGTGGAAGTTTGGCATTAGCTTGAAAATTTGTTGATTCAACATAAGGAGGATAAATAGTCATGTGTGCATAATCAGATAAAACTACAAAAATATTAGCTGAACCACCAGAGTTTAATTCTAAAGAATCACTAAGATTAGAGCTTGATCCTAGATAATCCCCACTTTGAGTATAATAAAAAAACTTGTATAATTCCTCAGAAGTATTTGATGAACTTAAAGATTGATTGTTGCTACTTAAAGAACAACTCACCAAGGATAAAAAAATAATAATAAAAATCTCATAAAAGAGTTATCGATTCATTAAAATTAAAACTTAAATTTCTGGGGCAAATTTAACAATTGGTTCTCCCCAAGGTAAATGCAAAGGATAAAACCCTAAGTAATTATTTCCCTCTGAATCTTGAAAAACACCTTCTGGGATAGTAAGAACACCTTTTTCAGAGTTATTAGTTCTATTAATGGTAATTTTATATACAACATCATTGTAGGAAAAATTAGGAGAATTTTCTAACGCTATACTCATAGCACATCCTTCACATGTAATAAGTTGTTCATCAAATAAAATAGCTCCAGAATTAAGGTAAACAAATAGTTCTAAATTTTCTTCTTGAGCTGTTTGAGGATTATAAGGGTCAATATGAAGATATCCACTTAATGGACTCCAATTTATTGTTCCTGTCACAGAGATATCTAAAAATGTTCCATCCATTTTAAAAATGGACATATTAGGTTTTAATAAATAAGTACTAGGATCTTTTGGTGAGAGTGGAAGAATAGAACCTAATAAAAAATTTTTACAAGATAAAATATGGGCAGCGAATCCAGATTGAATATCTTCCTCAGTAAGCCCCTCAGGAATAGTAAATGGTGCTCCAGAATAAATAGGATCATAACCGTCTTCGCCATCTAAACATATTAAAGGATCTGCATAAGCAATATTAGCCACATAAGGACTTGTCACAGTGTTGGTAGGGCTATTCAGGTTGTTCAAATCTAGTTTAATATAAATATGAACATAATCTTGAAAAGAAATAACAACACTTGTTTTTTGGCTTAAACTTAAAATTGATTCAGCTCCAGAAGATATTAAAGCATCATTTTCAAAATACTTAAAACTATAAAAAGATTCACTAGAACTAACAACAGAACTAGAAGTTGACCCTGATGAACAAGCTGTAAATAATAATAATAATAATAATAATTTCATAAAAGAGTTATCGATTCATTAAAATTAAAGCTTAATTATTGATTTTTGATAAGATTTTTTCATAAAATCGATCTACATAAAAGTGACTATGTTCTTGTAAAACATTAAAAAGAGGTTTCCCCTTAACTGGAAAAGAGAATAATAAAAAATAAAAGAAAAAATAAAAAATTAATTTACCCATAAAAAAGATCTTAACCTTAACCATTCTTCACGATCAACAAAACTATGTAAAGAGTTTTCACTTAAAATTTTTTTTAAAAGATGGTCTTGTTTTTTATTTTTAAAAATAGGACTTTTAGGATAAAAAAAATTAAAAAGAATAACTCTTTGGTTAAAACCTAAGAATTGTTCAAGGCCTGTTAAAAATTTTTTTTCTACTACATGTAAAAAAGGTATCTTTAACTCTGAAGATAAAATAAAAAATTTTTGAGGTTTTTTTAAACTTAACACTTTTCTTAATTCTTCCTCTTGCTTTCCTAGACTCACTTCTCCAAAATAAGTCTCTTTTAAATCTAATTCAAAATCTAGCTGAGCAGCAAAACGAGCTGCTCTGAAAAACCTTAAAGGATCTTCTTTAAAGTGAATCCCTAAAGGTTTCAGTAGTTTTTTTTTTAAATCTTGAAGCCCTCCATAAGGATCAATAATTTTTTTTCCAAAAGCTATTGCATTAACAGTAAAATCTCTTCTAAAAAGATCTTCTTCTAAAGAAACATCTTTTATTTGAAAGGAAAATAATCTTTTAGAAAAATCTAATAACTTTTCTTTTCTTGCTAAAGCTAAAGTCACTTGAGGATACTTAGGATGAAGATAAACTGGATAATAATCACTTTTTTTTTTATATCCATGTTTAAAAAATTCTTCTTCAAAAGAATTCACTACTGTATAATCAAAATCTAGAATTTTTTTTTTAGTAGAAGATCTCTTACAGACCCACCAACAAGATAAAGTTTCATATGACTTGTAATTCTCTTTCTTCAAAGAATAGCAAAGAAAGAACTTCTTGAATAGAATGAAAAAAATAAACCTCTAAATCAAGATTTAGAGGAATATCTTTTTGATTATGAACAGAAAGAAAAACTCTTTTTTTTCCAGCTCTTTGAGCAGCCAATAGTTTTTCTTTAATTCCTCCAACAGGAAGTATTTGACCCTGAAGACTCAATTCTGCACTCATAACTAAATCTTGTGGTAAAGATTTATTCATCAAGCTTGAAATCATAGCAACATACAGAGGAAGACCACCACTAGGACCTTGTTTTTCTCCAAGAATAAGAGGAACATGAATATGAAAACTTTTTTGATCAAAAAAATTTTCAACTAAACCTAAAGATTTTAAAGAACGTTTTACTAAAGAATAAGCTACCTTAATAGATTCCTTAAAAGTTTCTCCAATTTCACCAGTAAGTTCCATTTTCATTCCATCAATAAGAAGAACTTCTAAAGGAATAAGAACCCCACCATAGGGCGTATAAGCTAAAAGATCAAAGCTACCAGGATAACGATCTAAAAGAGGAAGATCTTTTTTCTTTAAAAAAGGTAATAAATCTTGTTCCTCAAAAGGACCTAAAAAATTTTTTCTTATTTGCCTTTCTGTAAATGATCTTAAAAATTTTTCTAATTGTCTTACCCCTGATTCTTGATCTAAATTTAATATAATCTTTTCTATTAATTTAGGACTAAATTCAAAATCTTTTAATTTGTATTCCTTTCTAATTTTAGGTAATAAATAGTTTTGAGCAATAATCTTTTTTTCTTCTAAAGAAAATCCCTCTAAATAAATAAATTCCATTCTATCTTTTAAAGCTCTAGGGATATCTTCAATATGATTAGCTGTACAAACAAATAAAACTTTTGAAAGATCATAATCTAAACCAAGAAAATGATCTCTAAATTGACTCTGCTGACTTGGATCCAGTAATTCTAACAGTGCTCCATAGACATCACCACGAGTTTGTTTAGCTACCTTATCAACCTCATCAAGAAGAATAACAGGATTGTCTACTTGAACTTTTTTTAAAAGAGATAAAATTCTTCCTGGCATTGAACCTACATAAGTTTTTCTATGACCTCTAATTTCAGCTTCATCACTCAAACCAGCCAAACTAATCTTTTCAAAAGGACGATCAATAGCTTCAGCTAGGTTTTGAACAAAAGTTGTTTTCCCTACTCCGTAGGGACCAACTAAACAAAGAATAGGACTTTGTAATTTTAAAGAATAACTAAAAAGATAGTCCAAAATTCTTTCTTTGACTTCATCTAAACCATAGTGACTCAAATGAAATTTTTTTTCTATTTCTTTTAAATCCAATGCCCCTTCTTTTAAATTTCCCCAAGGAAGAGAAAGAACAAAGTCTAAATATTGCTTAATCACAAAAGATTCTTGTGATTCTTGAGGCAAGCGATCTAATTTTTTAGCTTCTTTTAAAAGTTCTTCTTTCACTTCAGAAGTAAATTTTTTATTCATTAATTTTTCTTCATAAGGATTATTTCTAGGTGAAAAAAAAGGATGAAACTCAAAAAGTCTTGGTAAAGAATCATTTTTCTTTTCTAGACTTTCTTGAAGAGTCTTTAGTTTTTTAATAATATTTTTTTCATTAAAAAATTTTTTTTCCAACTCCGGTGAAAGATTTAACTTTGAAACTGTTTCATTAAAAAAATCAAACAAACTATCAATAGATCTTAAATCTAAAATTTGTTGTGGACTAAGTTCTTCACTTTTTTCATGAATAAGAAGATCCACAATAGATTGTTTTAAAAGATCTCCTTGAAGTTTTTCTCCTAAAGCTAACTCATATTCTTCTTTAATCTCTTCAACTTGAACTAAGTTTTTATTCTTATCTAAGACTTCTACAAAAGAAATCCCTTTCAAAACGACTTTATCTGTTTCTTTTCTTACAATCTCACAAAGAATAGATTTTATTTGATCACGATAAAGAAGAACAAGATGTTTTTCAGTTTTTTTTAAAATTTCCAAAGATTCTTTTTTCTTAAATGAAAATTCTTTTTTCATTTTCGGTAGAAGATAATTATCAGTAACAACAAGACAAGGATAAGATTTCTTTGACATAGATAAAAAAATTATCGACTTTTAGGAAAAAAGTCTAAAAGGGCTTTTCTCTATAAAAAAGTCCATTTATAAAATTGTTATGGAAAAAGTTCATACTTTTGTAAAAATTTCTCAAGATTTTTCTTTTCTAGGCAAAAAATTAACGCAATATTTTTCAGAACTCTATCCTAAAGCTATTTTTATTTCTTCTTATAAAGAAATTTTAGTGAAAAAAAAAACAGACCGAAAAGATTTTTGTTTTTATGTTAACGGCGATTATCCCTTGTTAAAATTAAAACCAAAAAAAAATACTTTAGTTCAAGAAAAAAAAACAACTTTAGAAAACTGTATTTCTTTTACTATTTCTTTTGAACAATTAAAAAATCTTCAGGAAAAAGATTTTCAATCAATTCAATATGTAAAAACTCTAAACATTAAAGAACATGAACAAGAAATTTTACAAAAATTAAAATTTAAATTCTATAAAAAATTAAAAAAAAAAGGTGTTCATATTTTAGATTTTTCTTCTACTTACATTGATCATGATACAATTTTTAAAGGACCTTGTTGTATTCATCCTCATGTGACCATTATAAATAGTATATTTGATCATAACTGCACTATTGAATCTTTTAATGTTTTAAATTCTATTAAACTAGGTAAAGATTCTTTAATCAAAAGCTTTTGTTATCTTAAAAATTCTTCTTTCAAACAAAAATCTATCCTTGGCCCCTTTTGTCATACTCAAGATTGTCATTTGGGTCATGATAATATTTTAGGTAACTTTGTGGAGATCAAAAGAAGTAAAGGAAAAAATCATAACAAAATCAAACACCATACTTATCTTGGGGATAGCTCTTTAGGGTCTCATAACAATATAGGAGCAGGAACTATTACTTGCAATTTTGACGGGACTGAAAAACATCAAACTATTATCAAAAATCATACCTTTATTGGAGCTAATACTAATCTTATAGCTCCAATAGTTATAGAAGATTATGGTAAAACAGGGGCTGGAACAACAGTGAGCAAAAAAGTTAAGAGGAAAACTCTTGCTTTAACAAGAGCTTCTAGGTTAGATAAACCTTTATAAAATGTGTGCAATTGTAGCTTTTAAAAACCAAACTGAAGCTTTTACTTCTTTAAAAGAAGGATTAAATTACCTTTCTTATAGAGGGTATGATTCTTTTGGTTTTGTTTATGAAAAAAATCAACAATTTTTAATTGAAAAACATTTAGGAGCTTTTGAATCAAAAAAAATTCCTTTTATTGAATCTTCTTTCATTTTAGGTCATAGTAGATGGGCAACCCATGGACCGGTTTCTTTAGACAACACTCATCCTTTTCAAAATGAATTTTTTTCTGTTGTACATAATGGCATTATTGAAAACGTTCAAGAACTATGTGAAGAATTTAATATTTTTTTCTCTCCAGAAACAACAGACACTCTTCTTTTTTTAAATATTTTAACAAAGCTTTACAAAGAAAATTCTAATATTTTATCTTGCTTAAAAATACTTTATGAAAAAATTAAAGGAAAAAACGTTTTTGTTTTTATCCATCATGAAAGTAAAATTCTTTATGGACTTAAAAAAGGACTCTCTCTTGTTTGCTCTGCTAAAAGTCTTTCTCTTGCTTCCGATCCTTTGGGTTTAAAAGATGATGAAATATTCCTCCTACCTGAAAACATTATTTTTTCACTTGATCAAGAATTTCATTTTTTTCACAAAGATCTAATACCCCTTCAATTAACAAAAACTTTTTTTCCTCAAAAGAAAAAAAAAATATCTAAAGGAATCTTTGATCACTTTATGATCAAAGAAATTTATGATCAAGCAGAAAGTTTGAATACTTTCACTGAACATTTTAATCACATTTTATTTGAAGAACTTCTTTCTGAATGTATTCAAGAGAAGCAATTATATATAACAGGTTGTGGAAGTTCTTATCATGCTGCTCTTTTTATCAAAGAACTTTTACTCAAAACACAAAAATTTTCTGTTGATGTTTTTATAGGGGGAGAATTAAGATCTTCTCCTTATCTTGTTAAAAAAAAAGCTCCTCTTCTTATTATCTCTCAATCTGGTGAAACAGCAGATCTTTTACCTATTTTAGAAGAATTTCCTACTTATTCCATTTATTCTTTGGTCAATCAAGCTCACTCTTATCTAGCTCTTAATACAAAGTCTCTTCTTTTGCATGCTGGAGAAGAAGTTGCTGTGGCAAGTACAAAAGTTTTCACTCATCAGATTTATAGTTTTATTTTTGGACTTCACTTAGACCCAGAAAAAAAAGCCTCAAAGACCATTCAAAAAGCACTCATGCATCATCACGCTATAAAAAAATTAGCTCAAAAATATTCTCACCTAGAAAAATTTTTCTTTCTAGGGCGCTCCCTTTCTTATTCTCTAGCCCTAGAAGGAGCTTTGAAACTTAAAGAAGTTTCCTACTATCCTTGTGAAGGATACTACTCTTCAGAATTTAAACATGGTCCATTAGCTCTTATTGATGAAAGATCCTTAACTTTCATTCTTAACACTAAAAATTTTACTCAAAAAAATGAAATTGCAGCCAGAGAAATTCTTAGTCGTCACTCTTTTGTAGAAATTTTTCATGCTCATGAAGAAAATGAATATTTAGATAGTCTCTTTCTTAATGTTTTAACCCAACTTTTTAGTTATGAATTTTCTCTTTTAAAAAAACGTCCTATTGATCGACCAAGAAATTTAGCTAAATCTATTACAGTAGAATGAACTTTACACCACAACAACAAGAAGCTTTATCTCATTTAGACGGACCTGTGATGATTTTGGCTGGTGCTGGGTCAGGAAAAACAAGAGTTTTAGTTGAAAGAATTCAAAGATTGCAAGATTTAAAAGGAAGAATTCTGACTTTAACTTTTTCTAATAAAGCTGTTCATGAAATTCTTTCTAGGTTAAAAACTTCTTGTGAAGTATCTACTTTTCATGCTTTTTGTGTAAAATTTCTTAGAATTGAATGGATTAAAAATTTTTCTGTTTATGATGAAAAAGATAGCAAAAAAATCATGGATGATCTTCTTCTCTCTCAGGGAGAAAAAAATCTCTTTTCAGCCTATGAACTTCTTAACTACAGAGAAAGCATCAAGCAAGAAGGTTTTTATAAAGATTACCCTATAAGAGATTCTCTTTTTCATAAATATTTTCTTCTTTTTGAAGATATTTTACATCACAATAAAGCTCTAGATTTCTCTTCACTTCTTACTAAAACTTTAGAAATTTTTCATGAGAAGCCTCACCTTGAACAAAAGTACTCTTCTCTCTATACGCATATTCTTGTTGATGAATATCAAGATACTAACAGAGCTCAATTTCTTCTTCTTAAGCACTTAAGAAGCTACAATAAAAATCTTTGTGTTGTAGGAGATGAAGATCAAAGTATTTATTCTTGGAGAGGAGCTGACATTAGAAATATCTTACACTTTGAAGAACATTTTCCAGAGGTAAAAATCTTTAAACTAGAACAAAATTTCAGATCTTCAAAAACTATTTTAGAAGCCGCCTATGAAGTCATTCAAAACAATAAAGAAAGAAAAGAGAAAAATCTTTTTAGTGAGCAAGAAGAAGGACCTTTGATTGAGGTCAAAGAATGTTTTGATGAAAAAGTAGAAGCGAATTTTATTGCTGAAAAAATTAAAAATATTTCTCAAGAAGAATCCATTGCTATTATCTACAGAAATAATCTTCTTTCCAGAAACTTAGAAGAAGCTCTTTCTAGGAAAAAAATTTCCTATCAAGTTTATGGTGGGCTTAAATTTTATGATCGTAAAGAAATTAAAGATCTTTTAGCTTATTTTAAACTTATGTTTCAGCCAGAAGATGATTTTTATCTCTTAAGAATTCTTAATGTTCCTAAAAGATCTCTAGGAAAAACATCTATTGATAAACTACTTTTTTTACAACAAAGTTTAGATAGACCTCTTTTCTCTTTTTTAGAGTCATTTTCTTTGGGATCAAAAAAAGTACAAGAATCTTTCAAAGAAGTTTTCACCCTTATTAAAGAACTTCAAGCTCTAGTAGAGTCAAAAATTGAACCTAACAAAATTCTTGATTTTCTTTTAGAAAAAACTTCTTTTTTACAAGAATTAAAGAAAGAAAAGAATGGTCAAGAAAAAATAGATCATGTTCAAGAATTAAGATCAGTTTTAAAACAAGTTTCCATAGAAGAACTAGAAGATTTTCTCTACCAAGTTCAACTCAAAGACGAAGTAAGAGAAACTACTTTTCAAGTTCAACTTATGACCATTCATGCCACTAAAGGCTTAGAGTTTGACCATGTCTTCATTCTAGGTCTTGAAAATCAAATTTTTCCCTCTTATCAAAGTCTTCAAAAAGATGACCTAGAAGAAGAAAGAAGACTTTTTTATGTAGCTCTCACTCGAGCTAAAAAAAAGCTTTATCTTTCTTATTCTAAAACAAGATATCTTTATGGAAGCTTTCAGTATCAAATCCCTAGCCTCTTTCTTGACGAAATCCCTTCAAAATATTACCTTCTTGAAAGGGTTTTTTAATGAAGATAGATAAAATATTTGAGCTAGCTGGGATCAAAAAAACTCAAGAACTAGAAGAAGATCTTTTAGAAATTGTTCATTATACAGAGTTTTTAGATTCTCTCTCAGCTAAAATGATCGTTTCTAAAAAAAATTATCTTCATCTTAGAAAAGATGAAGTTAAAGAATCTATTCCTCTTCTTCATTTAGCTCCAAGAAGAAAAAAAAATCTTATTAAAATCCCTCTGGTTCAAGATGTTTAAAACAATTAGCGAAGCTCATCAGGCTTTAATTGAAAAAAAAATTACTCCCACGGAATTAACTACTGAAGCTTTTCATAAAGCTGAAAAATCTTCAAGTAATGCTTTTATTTCTCTTTTAAAAGATCAGGCTCTTTTTCAAGCTTCTCAAATAAAAAAAATTCATCATTATTTAACAGCTATTCCTTATTCTTTAAAAGATCTTTTTCTCACCAAAGGACTTAGAACTACAGGAGCTTCAAGACATCTTCTTCACTATGTTGCTCCCTATGATGGACAGGTGTCTGAGTTATTAAAAAAAGAAGAAGCTATTCTTATTGGAAAAAACAATTGTGATGAATTTGGGATGGGATCTTTAAATCGTCATTCAGCTTTTGGAATTTGCACTCATGCTCACTCTCAAGATCATTATGCGGGGGGATCTAGTGGAGGATCTGCTTCAAGTGTTTTAGAAGGTTCTTCTTTTTTTAGCATTGGAACTGATACTGGGGGCTCTATTAGACTGCCCGCTGCTTTTCAAGGACTTTGGTCTTTAAAACCTACTTACTCTAGAATTAGTCGCTATGGTCAAATTGCCTATGCTTCTAGTTTTGATCAAGCAGCTCCTATAGCTAGAAGTCCTAGGGATTTAGCTATGATTTTGGATGTTTTATCAGAAAGAGATTTACGAGATTCTACCATGAATTCTTCAAAAACAAATTGCTTAAAAGCCTTAGAAGAAAAAAGATCTCGTAAAATTAAATTAGGTTATGATCCTAGCTTTATTTTAAAATGTTCTCCTCTTATTCAAAAACAACTTTCTTCTTTTTTAAGGGAAGCTGAGAAAAAAAACATTCAACTCAAAGAAATTTCTTTTGATACAGCTTCTTATTGGGGACAGGTTTATTATATTCTTGTTTCAGCGGAAGCAAGTTCTAATCTTGCTCGGCTAGATGGTCTTAGATATGGCGGAGATTTTAAAGACTATGATTCTTTACAAGATTATATTTTAAATCAAAGAGAACTTTTTGGACCTGAAGTTAAAAGAAGAATTTTAGAAGGAACTTATTTTCTTCACTCTTCAAAAAAAGAAGCTTACTTTGAAAAATCTCTTTTTTTAAGACAAAAAATTACTGAAGAATTTTTAAAACATTTTGAATGTCTTGATTTTATCATGATTCCAACCAATGCTTTTGTAGCTCCAAAACTTACTGACACACTAACTCCCTTACAAGAACATACTCTTGATCTTTTCACTGTTGGTATCAGCTTAGCTAATCTTCCTGCACTTAATATTCCTTTGGGTTTAGCTGAGCAAAATTTATCTTGTGGCTTACAACTTGTTGCACCTCACTTTCAAGAAGAACAACTTTTAGCTCTAGGAGAAGAGTTTTATGTTTAAAATGACCCTAGGACTGGAAATTCACTTACAACTTAAGACTCAAACAAAAATGTTTTGTGCTTGTTCTACAATGACACTTTATCCTAACACTTCTTTGTGTCCAGTTTGTACAGCTCAGCCTGGAGCTTTGCCTCAAGTCAATGAACAAGCTGTTCTTTTTGCTACTTATTTAGCCCTAGCAACAAACTCTACTCTTCATGAAGAAAGTACTTTTGTAAGAAAACACTATCGTTATGCTGATTTGCCAAAAGGGTATCAAATCACACAACTCAAAGAACCTTTTGCTACTAAAGGTTATTTAGAAATTGATCATAAAAAATATCTCATTGAAAGAATTCAACTGGAAGAAGATACAGGTAAACTTCTTCACGAGAATGATGTAACTTACTTAGATCTTAATCGTTGTGGAGTTCCTTTAATTGAGCTTGTGACTGAACCAACTTTTTCTAGCAAAGAAGAAGCTCTTCTTTTTTTAAAAACTCTTCATGAACTTGTCACCACTCTAGAAATTTGCGAGGGAAAAATGCAAGAGGGTCAATTTAGGTGTGATGTAAATTTATCTCTTTCTTCAACGAAAGAACTAGGAACAAGAACAGAAATAAAAAATTTAAATAGTTTTAAAGCCATTGAAAAAGCTATTGAGTACGAAGAAAAAAAACATCGAACTCTTTTAGAAAACAATCAAATCATTCACAGAGAAACTCTTCTTTTTGATGGAGAAAAAACCATTGCTTTAAGAAAAAAAGATACAGATGAAGATTATCGTTATTTTAACGAACCTGACCTTTTGACACTAAAAAATCCTTTTATTCATACAGCAATTCTACCAGAGCTTCCACAAGAAAAACTTAAAAGACTTTTAGAAGAATTTCATTTAAGTGAGAAAGAAACTTCTCTACTTTTAGACAAAGATGTAGAGAATTATTTTAGATCTATCTTAACAACTTACCCTCATCCTAAAAAATCTTTTCAATGGATGATGAATGAAGTTCAAGGAATTTTAAAAGATGAAAAAATTTCCTTTAAAAATTCTTTTCTTTCTGGAGCTACCCTTGGTGAAATACTTTCCCTTCTAGAAAACAAAAAACTTCTCTCTTCTCAAGCTAAAGAATTAATTTCTTTTATCATTCAAGAAAAAAAATCTCTTTCTGAAGCATTAAAAATCCTCTCTTTTGAACAAATTGATATTAGAGAAGAAGATCTTCAAAAAATATGCCTAGAAGTGCTTCAAGATTTTCATCAAGAAGTAGAAGAATATAAAAAAGGAAAAGATAGATTATTTACTCTTTTTGTAGGTCAAGTTCTTAAAAGATTACAAGGCAAAGTGGCTCCTCAGCAAGTAAGTGATTGCCTGAAGAAAATTTTAAATTAGATTAATTTTGATTTTTTGCATTTTTACATATTAGATAGACTTTTTTCTTACAACACAGTACTTTTCTATCGCTAATTTACTTTAAATATAAGGAAAAAAATAATAATTTTTTTTAATATCTTTTTTATATTATTTTCAAATAACGAAGATAATACTCCGTTTACATTCACATATCCCTACATTACTTTTTCTAATGAAACATCTACTTTTGGTTTCTCAAATTCTGACTTTTTGTCATTTTAAGCTCCTTCTGACTCTAATTCATATGTACTTGAGCCCACGATAGCATCATATTTTCAAAATATATTTTCAGATGTAGCAAGCTTTGAAGAAGATATAAAAAAATAATTAATAATGACTCAACTAAGTTTAATGGAATTTTATCTTATTCAAAAGTTTTAAAAGATAAAAAGAATTTATATTCTTTACTCAACCCCATGGAACATATCTTCTATTTTAATACACTTGCATTTAGCGTATATATAGATAATTCCGATGAATATTTAGCACTTTTTAAAGATATAAGCAAACTCAACAAGCTAGAAAAATTGTTTCTAACAATCTATTTAAAAGATTCTTCTTGTTTTCAACAAATTACACCAAAACGTCGTTTTTATAACATATTAAGTACTGAATTACTTTTTGATAAAAAAACTAATTCTACTTTTTTTTCTTCTTTAAAGTTATTATCCATTGATTTTTATATATTAAATAAAATTGAAATTGAAAAAAAATAGTATATCTGCTTCAAGCTATCTAATAGATATTGAACAACCTCAACTTTTTCCTTCATTAGAAAAACTAAAAATTGCTTTATATTATTCAACTTTTTTTATAAACACATATTTGTATATTAGTATTATTTTTAAGCTATACAAAAATTCTTCCAAGACACTTAGGACATATATCGATCTATATAGAGATTCAGGTCATCCTAGTGGCTTCACAATTAAAGACGTTGGAGACAAAAAACCTAAAGATATATCATTAAATTTTAAGTTCTCTCCTCCAACAATTCAATATGAGTACGAGACTACAAACTTCAGCAACTTATCACCTTCTTTTCCATATATTTTCAATAAAGGCTCTACTGATAGGCAAGTGTCTTTGAAATTCGAAGAAAAAGGAGCTTATTCTTTAAGTTTTGATTTTTATTAAAAAACTTTATTATTTTTATAAAAAAAATTACAATAACCTTAAATGTTGTTCTTTTTATTTTCTTCTCTAGAACAAGAAGCTGCTGAAGCTTTGAAAAAAAAACTAGCCCAAGATCGACTTTTAAATCACCCTACTTTCAAATCTTGTCTTAATGAAAAAGATCCTATTGATTGTTATTATAAAATTTTGAATCGTTTAACCCCTAAAGAAATTAAAACATTAAACCATGAAACTCATCTTTTAGATCTTTATCCAGAAAATAAAAAAAACAAAGAATTTCTTCAGGAAAGAATTCTTGAAGGACTCCTAGGTAAGGGCTATAAAGTAAGTAAACAACAATTAAACAGAATGGATCTTTTAAAGCTTATGGATAGTCTTACCTCTAGACGCTTACTTCTACAAATTGGTGCCTACTGCTTAAATAAAAAAACTGCTTCTTTTAAATGCAAGGACTCTATATGTCTCTTACAAGAAAACAGTGAAAATCTCGAATCTTCTTTTGAATTATGTTTAAAGGGGCTTAAATTAGATTGTCCAAAAAATCCAGAAGCTTGTCTTCTTCAAAGAAGTATTAAAGAACACCTTTCAGGAAAAAAACAGTTAGATCTGGCTTATAAACAACTAGAGGAGGCTCAAGGAATTGCTCTAGATTTAGATCAAATAGAGATTGAAAAAAATTTTGAAAAAATTGTCTATCTTTCCAGTCAAGAGGTCAATGAAAAAAAATCTGAAACCAAGCTGATAAAAGATGATTTAGACCTAAAAACAGCTCTTTATAAAAAAGTATTAACCTCTCAAACAAAAGAAGAATTATTAAAAAATACTGAGTCCTTGGGTCTTAATATGGACGAATTGAGAGAACAAAAAGAAGAGGTTTTAAGAAAACTTCTTTTGGAAAAATATCTACAGGAACAAGAAGGTTTAAGACAACAAATTAATCTTGTTGAGGAAAGCCAAAAAGAGCCCTTGGTGGAAAAAAAACTCGTTCATTATGTTAATATTATTTCAAGTATGTTGTTTATAGAGAATAATCCTCCTAGGCGTTTTATTGAACCCTCTGAAATTGAAATAGAAAACTTACCTAAAGAATATCAAGATTATGTTAAAAACATTGTTGGAAAGAATGAAAATCATTTTAAGAAAGCAGGTGAAGTTGTAGTGATGCCTATTTCTTTTTTAGAAGCTCTTCTAAAATAAGAAAATTTTTCCGATAAATTCTTTATGTTTTTTTTATGGATAGTTCATAGTACCACTGAACTTAATCTTTCTAAAAAAGGATATACTGAAATTCCTGATTTATCCTCTTATCCTGATCTTGAAGTTCTTGATTTAAGTTATAATAAAATTACAAGTACAAAAGGCTTAGAAAAGGTTAAAAAACTAAAAAGACTAAATCTTAGTTTTAATGCTATTTCAGATCTTTCTTCTCTTCATGAACTTTCTTCTCTTGAAGACCTCAATTTAAGAAATAATAAAATCAAGACTCTCTCTCAAATGATTGTTCTTAAGCTCTCAAAAAAGAAACTTTTTTTTAGAATTAATTTTTATTCTTTACCAAATTTAAAATTTTTAGATCTTTCTTATAATAAGAATGTAGATTTAAAAGAAATTGAAAATTTAAAATCTATTATTTTTTTAAATCTTAATGGTACTTATCCAAAAAATATTAACTCTATTGGTAAATTACATCAACTTAAAACTCTTTCTGTGAGTTACAATGCTTTAAATAATATTAATTTTGCAAGGATTCTTTTTAATCTTCATTTTCTGATAGCTAATGGAAATGAGATACATCAACTCATAGGTCTACGTAATCTTAGCCAATTAAGATATCTTTCCTTAATGAACAACTCTTTAACAGATTTAGATTATCTTCAAGATAAAAAAAAACTTACTTATCTTAACATAGAAAATAACTATATCTGTGATGTTACTCCAATAAAGGAACTCCCATCTTTAGAAATTTTAAACATTAGAAATAATGATATTAATAAGGAAGAAGTTTTAAAAACTCTTCCTTATTTAAAAGAAGAAAATTTAACTATTGATTAACCTTAAGATTTTTTTCCAAAGAAATTCATCTTTTCTTGATAAAAATGTAATAGACTGACCTGTTCTTCCTGCTCTAGCAGTTCTACCCACTCTATGAACAAAATCTTCTGGATTATGAGGAAGATCAAAATTAAAAACACATTTAATATGATCAATATCAAGTCCTCTAGAAGCGATATCTGTCGCTACTAGAATAGCTTTATCATTTCTCTTAAAAGACTGTATGGCTCTATTTCTAGCACCTTGACTTAAATCACCATGAAAAGCTTCTGTGAAAAAACCATCTTCCTTGAGTTTTTTTGCTAAGTTAGCTGACATATGTTTTGTTTTAACAAAAATTAAACTTGATCCATCAATCTTTATTAAAGCATCTTTTAAAGATGTGTACTTTTCTTTCTCATTTACTTTAATTGTTTTTTGCTCTAATAAAGCCACTGGTTTATTAATTGTTCCTATGGTTATTTTTTTAGGATCTATTAAGTAGTTTTTCACTAAACTAGAGACTTTAGGACTTAAAGTAGCTGAAAAAAATAAAGTTTGTTTTTTTTGTTTTAAGTATTTTAAGATTTCATCAACTTGCACTTGAAACCCAATATCTAACATTCTATCCACTTCATCAAAAACTAAATACTGAACATCTTCTAATCTAAGCATCTTTCTTTTTAAAAGATCATTAATTCTTCCAGGAGTTCCAATAAAAATTCTTGGCTTAAATTTAAGATCTCTTATCTGCTTATACATAGGAACACCACCCACTAATAAGGCTTGTTTTAAAGAAGTATCTAAAATTAACTTTTTAAAGACTTCAGCCACTTGAGAGGCTAGTTCTCTTGTAGGAACTAAAATCAAAATTTTGCCTTGATTGTTTTCCAAAAGATATTTAACTCCTGGAATAGCATAAGCAGCTGTTTTTCCTGAGCCTGTTTGGGCTAATCCAATCACGTCATGCCCTTGAAAAGCCAAAGGTAAAACCTTAGCTTGAATAGGGGTAGGTTCATTAAAACCCATTTTTTTTACATTATTTTTTAGTTTTTCTGGCAATAAAAATTCTTGAAAAGACATCATTGATCCACTCCTTTAGATCTTTGAACTCTTTTTTCAAAAATCTTTTTTTCTTGAACTCTACTCTTTTAAAAAGACTCTGTCTACAGAGCCTCCTTTTTTGGTAAAAAAGACTTATTTACTGTATTAAAGCAAAAAACTCCACTAAGATAAGTTTCTGATGTTTTTTCTTTGTTTTTTTATTTTTTCTTGTTCTGAATTAGAGAAACAATACTTCAAATCACTACCCTTTAATAATAGTAAAAATTCAAAAAAAATATTTTTACAAGTTTATTTCAATGAAGAAAGAGCTGGATTTGAAATTCCATCACCTGATTCTTATAATCAACTCATCAACAATCATAATCTTCTAGAAGAACCAGCCGTACAAGCTAATATTTTGATTGATAATTCCTACATAAAAGATAAAAAAAAGAATCAATTTTTTAAAATAAAAAATTTTTTTAAAAAAAAATCAAAAATAAAAAAGATTTATCTTCCTCTGCCAAGTAAATTTGAAGATCTTCTTTTGGATAGAAAAGAAATACTTTTAAAAAAATATATTATCAGAGAAAATAAAATTAATTTTATCAAATTTGAAAAAAATAACGTCTCACAAAAAATTTCTTCAACTCCATTAGAAAATGACTTTTTTAAAATAAGTAGTTTTATTTTTAAGATCTTAAGCTTAAGATTTATAAATCTTGAAAAGATTTATTTTATTCATCCAGATGATCTTTATAATCATTCTTAGTCTTCAATCTTGTTCTTCTTCTAGAGATCTCTCTTCTGTTAATTTTTCAGAAAAAGAACCAAAAAAATGTAATTTTATTGCAAGCATTATTATGTCTGGTCCTAATAAAAAAAATGTTTTAAAAAAAATAGAAGAAAAAAACAGCTTGGAACTTTTTGGTAATACTTTTTATCTTATAAAAAAAGAGTACACTTATTCTTTTCATGGTTCAGAAAAAATCGAAAATTTTCTTTATGAAGTAAGAGTTTATGATTGTAAAAAAAAAAGCTATAACTAAGAATATGTTTGAAAAACTTTGTGTTACTTCTTTTATGGAAGAAATCAACAGCAACCAAGCTGGTTATATCTTTTTTTATTCGGATTTTAAGAGCAAAAATCTAGAAGAAATTAAAAATTTTTTAGCTCAATTTCCAAAGAATCAAATTCTTTCTACAGATTTTGAAAGCCCTTCAGTAAACAGATTAAAAGATCATTATTCTTTTAAAGATCCTACTCTTGTTTCCAAAATGAACTCTCCTGAACGCTATGCTTACTTTAAAGAACAAGCTTTATTTTTAAAAAATCTTGGAATTAATCTTAATTATTCTCCTCTAGTTGATCTTTGGGACAAAAACTCTATTATGAAAAATAGAGCGTTTTCTGATGATACTAAAAAAATTATTTCTATAGCTGAAGATTTTATTAAAGCTTACAATGAAGTAGGAATTCTCTCCTGCATTAAACATTTTCCAGGTCATGGAAGTGCTACTCTCAATCAAGATTCACACCAAGGACTTTTTTATTTAGAAAACTATCAAAAAAAAGAATTAGAACCTTTTTTAAAACTAAAAAGCCCTTGTATTCTTTCTGCTCATGTTCTTTTAAAAGAAAATGCTTTACCTATTACTTTTGATAAAGATTTTATTAAGCAGCATTTAAAAAATTATCCTGGGCTACTTATTACTGATGATCTTCATATGGGAGCACTTTTAAATTACTCCTTAAAAGAAAGAGTAATATTCTCTTTAAAATCAGGACATGATCTTCTTTTATTTTCTCAAAATGACCTTGCTTCTAGTGGAAAAATGAGAGTAAAATATCCAGAAGAATTTCAACCAAATCTTGTTAATCAAGTTAATAAAATCATTGAACAAGCTATTAAAAATGGAGAATTGAATGAAAATTTTCTTTTAAAAAAAATAGAAAAGATAAATAGAGTTCAATCAAATATAGAACGTTCATCTTTATCTAAAGTATGAACTGAAACCTCTTCTTCTGAATCATAAGCTTGAACATCTTTGTTTGTAGAAGGTACAAAAGAATCAAGAGGATCAAATTGTTTATCTTGCTGGGTAGAGCAAGAAAGAAGAAAGAGCTTTAGAAAAAAAATAATAAAAAACATAAAGGCTTATGATGACATTTTTTAAAAAAAAGATCAAATTTTTAATCCTATTAAATTTTAAAAATCATCAGTATAAACCCTAACTCCTACTTCTTCTAGAGCTTTTTTTTCTACATTAATAGTTTTTCTTTCCTGTGTTGTTAATCCACTAAAAGACCCATAAAGACTAACTTCTTTTTCCCCCATAATAGGTTTATATTCTGGAATCATCTTTTTAATCCAAGAGCATGAATCAGCAGAAATAAATTCAACAGAGGGAATCGCTAAAAGAGGATGAAGTCCTGTCACAGTACTTCTATCTAAAAAAACAATCTGCAAAACGGGAGATAAATTTTCTGGAAGATCAATTAAGGGATTAAAAGTGAGATCTAAAACTTTTAATTTTTTTAAATATGTTAAAGGGTTAAATTCATCAATGTCATTATAAGAAAGATCCAAAACTTCAATATTAGGAAAAAAATAAAGAAAATCAAGATAACGAACTTTAGTCTGTCTATAAGTTAAATATTTTAAAGCAGAAAAATCTCCTTCAAGATGAAATTTATAATGAGAAATAGCGTCCATATATAGTGTTTTTAAGCTAGGTAAAAAACTTAACTCAAAAGGTTCTCTTGGATAAATGAAAGACCCAGCTGGACTTTCTTCGTCAATAGTAACATAAATTTTTTCTAAAGAAGGTAAGTTTTTAAAGGAAAATCTTTTAAAATAACCTGGTTTAGACATAAAAATAAATTCCCTAAGAGAAGGGTGATTCTCAATAACCAGATCATCAAGAGGATTGCCGCTAACATCAAGTTTTTCTAATTTTGTAAGATTGTTTAAAAAGTTTAAATCTTTAATATTATTTCTGGATAGATCTAATTCTTTTAAATTAGGAAAATGATCCTTTAAATTCATTAACTCTTTTGAGGTTAAATTATTATTTTTTAAGATTAATATTTCTACCGTATCAAAAGTCTTTAAATAATTTAAATACTCTATATTTAAAGAGCTTAAATCTAAAATTTT
The DNA here is from genome assembly GCA_964652255.1 of uncultured bacterium. GTDB lineage: Bacteria > Bdellovibrionota > Bacteriovoracia > Bacteriovoracales > CAZZBM01 > CAZZBM01. The sequence continues at coordinate 546,920 of CAZZBM010000001.1, read as the reverse complement.
TTTTTATCATGAGCATTTATTTTAATTATATAGCTTGGTTGAGAAGTTGTTGCATTAGTAGCATTTTCTACTGGTATTATTTCAAATGCTACATTGATTGAATTTTGAGCCATGGGTTTATCTCTTATGATAAAGGCTAATAAAAATAAGAAAAAAATTTTTGTAAAATTCATTTTGATTCAATAATAGTTTTTGTTTTTTCCACACTTTCTGTGTTATAAACATGATTAAAGCCTTGTTTTTTTAAAAAATTCATGGCTGTTCTGCTTCTTCCACCACTGGCACAATAGATAAAATAAGTTTTATTTTTATCTAATTTTTTATATTTTTCTCCTAATTCTTGTAAAGGAAGATGCTGACTCCCTTGAATTGATTTTCTAGAAAATTCTTCAACTGTCCTTACATCTAAAAGAATGACTTCTTTTGTATATAATTTTTTATAATCAATAGGGTCCCTAAAAAGAAAGGATAAAAAATTCATGAACTTTTCTTAGCATTTTATTGACAGATATGAAAGAATCTACATAATAAAGTTCATTAGAGCAGCCGTAGCTTAGTTGGATAGAGCATCTGACTACGAATCAGAAGGTCGTACGTTCGAATCGTACCGGTTGCGCCATAAAAGGAGCTTTATGACTTATTTTATTATTATTTTAGTTGTTTTTCTTCTTACTTTTTTAAGTAAGATGATTGTGATTGTGCCACAAGGTTATCACTATGTTTGTGAAAGATTTGGTCAGTATAAAACAACCCTTACTCCAGGCATTCAATTTATTAGTCCTTTTATTGAGAATATAAGACAAAAGGTTTCTCTCATGGAAACAGTTCTTCAAGTTCCCTCTCAAGATGTTATTACAAAAGATAATGCTGTTGTTCAAACCGATGGTATAGTTTTTTTTAGAATCTTAGAACCTTCCAAAGCTGTTTATGGTGTTGAAAATCTTAGACAAGCTATTTTAAATCTTTCTATGACCAGTTTAAGAACTGTAATGGGATCTATGGACCTTGATGAGCTCCTCTCTCACAGAGAAGCTATTAATGCTAAGTTACTTCAAGTGATTGATGAGGCTACAAGTCCTTGGGGAACAAAAGTGACAAGAGTAGAGATTAAAGACATTAAACCTCCTCAAGATTTAGTAAATTCCATGGCAAGACAAATGAAGGCAGAAAGAGATAAAAGAGCTAATATTTTAGAAGCTGAGGGACTAAGACAAGCAGCTATTTTAAAATCTGAAGGAGAGAAACAATCAGCAATTCTTACTGCAGAAGGTCAAAAAATGGCAACTATTGTAGAAGCTGAAGGAAAAAGAATAGCAGCAGAAAAAGAAGCTGAAATCAAAGAAAGATTAGCCATAGCTGAAGCTAATGCTATTAAAAGCGTTGCTGAGTCAAGCAATGATAAAACTATGAGATATTTTATGTCTTTAAAATATGTTGAGTCTTTAAAAGAGATGGCATCTTCACCTAATCATAAAGTTCTTTTTCTTCCCTTAGAAGCACAGCAAAGTTTTGCTCCTCTCCTAGCCCTTCTTGAAACCATAAAAAAGGACAAAGAATGATTTCACCAGTTTTAGCTTTTTTTCTTCTAGGATTATTTTTTTTAATTTTAGAATTAACAAGCTTTACTTACTTTCTTCTTTTCTTTGGGATAGGATCTTTTCTTACTTCTCTTATTGGTTTTTTTACTTCTAATCTTTATATTCTTTTTTCTTCTTTTTCTTTTTTTGTTCTTATTGGATCTCTTCTTGCTCGATATCTTCTAAAAAAAAGAAAACAAAAAGAAGATCCTTTTGCCAGAAATCCCCTACATGAAGAGATTCTTTTACAAGAAGATTTTTCTGGCTCAGGTTTTTTGTCATGTATGGGAACTATTTGGCAAGCTCAGGGAACCCCTGCTAAAAAAGGCGAGATTCTCATTGTAGAATCTTTTAAAGATAATCAAATACTTGTGAGAAAAAAGTAAAAAATACCTAGAATCTATCTTTTTACTTAAAAATATCGTTTATTTTTCAACTATGATGATTTTTTTTATTTTAACATATAATGTTTTTTCACAAAACTATCATAACAATGATACAAAATTTAGTATAATTAACCAATTTAAAGATAACTATGATGTCGAGAACATCAGCTTATATCAAAAAGACACAAAAAATAAAATAAATTCTTTAGATGGACTTGAAAAATTTACAAATCTAGAAACTTTAGAAATAAAATATCATGCCATCAATACCAAGGATAATCTAGAAAAATTAAAAGAAAATTTTGAACTACTTGCTCAAGCACAAATTAAAAAACATCAAGACACTATATTAAAAACAGTAGAATTTTCTCATGCAAAATTTGATTGCTCTGCCCTAGAAGTTTTGCTCCCTTTTAAAAACAGTTTACAAAATCTTTCTTTGTCTTTTTCTCAACTAACAGAATGTTTTTTTGATTTTTCTCAATTTTCCAAATTGCAAGCTCTAAACTTAGATCATAATCAATTAAAGTCTTTAAAAGAAATTAATTCTTCTTCCTTAAAAAGACTAGACCTAAGTGATAATATTTTTTCAAAAATTGATTTTATAGGACCGGAAACAAAAAATATTGAGTTTTTCTATCTTCAAGGACCTGATTTAAACATTGAAACTAACAAAAATAAACTTTATGGTCCTATTCAAAACTTAGATTTTTTAAATCCTTTTATCGAAAAATTAAAAATTCTAGATATCACTTTTCAAAGCTTAGGAAAAGATGACTCAAAAAAACAAGTTTTATCTCTTTTGAAAAAAGCTTCGAATTTACAACATTTAATTTTATCAAAAAATTATTTTTTAACTCAAAATCATTTTAAAGAATTAATCGATGATAATGATCAATTTATTCTTTCTAATCTTATTTTTTTAAATCTTAAAGGTTGTATAAATATAAACGATTCTTTTAATCCCCATAATAATCCAATGACATTAATTAAAAGCTACTTTAGAAAAAAAACATTAAATACTGACTCTCAACTAGGATATTCATCTCCTTAAAAAGAAATTTTATATCTTAACTTGAGAACTTTTCCAAATGATGCTTCTAAAGATACGGTACCTTGTTCTTTATAAGCCTCTATCAAGCTAAGAATGTTGACATAAGAAAGACTTCTATAAACTTGATTTAAAAAATCAATAGATTCTTTTTGAGAATTTGAAAAATTTTCTTGAAAATATTTTTTTTTTATTAAATTTTGATAATTAGAATCAGAAATATTATAGAAAATATTTAACTCATTTTCATCATATTCTTGTTCATAATATTTTTTATAAGTTAGAAGTAATTGAAAAAAATCTTTCTTGGTTTTTATTTTTAACAAATCATCCTTAAATGATAAAATATTTTTCTCTAGATTGATAATAAAAAAGTAATACAAGTCTATCTTTCCCAAATAAGAAAAATTTTGTTCAACCAAAGGCTTAAGAAAAAGATTAAAATGTTGTTCATTCCATTCACTAAAAGTAAACTCATGAAGTATTTTTCTCTCTGTATCTGTAAAGATATTCTCAAAATTTTTAAATTCATTTAAATCATAATAAAGCCTATAAAACGGCTCATTTTTATAATCATTTAAAATTTCTTTCAGAGTGAAAGAAGAAGCTAAGGGGCGATAGGAAGAACTAAGACAAGAGGATAAAAAAAAGAAATAATACATAAATTAAAAGGTAACTTAGAAGAGATCTCTTGTAAAAAGATCTCTTCTAAGTTATGTTCTAGCTGCCTTGGTCTCTTAAGTGACTAGACTTGCTTTGAACCCCGTGAGGAGAGAAATCTAGCAGCGGTAGAATGTCAATCTAGGGTGCTTAAAGCCAAGGTTAGACACCTATGACATTAGCTCAAAAATGGAGACCTAAAAACTTTAAAGAAGTTGTGGGTCAGGATCATCTTGTTCATCTTCTACAAGAAGCCTTAAAAAAAAATCATGGAGGTCCATTTCTTTTTGTAGGAGGAAGAGGCTTAGGTAAAACCACCTTAGCTCGTTTATACGCTCAAGAGCTTCTAAAAGATTCACTAGAAAGGCATCCTGATTTTATTGAAATTGATGGAGCCAGTTATAATGGTGTTGATGAAATCAGAGAAATTATTGAACAAAGTTCATATCCACCTTTAAAAGCTTCTTATAAGATTTATCTTATTGATGAAGTTCACATGCTTTCTCAAAGTGCTTTTAATGCTTTGTTAAAAATATTAGAAGAGCCTCCAAAGCATTTAAGATTTTTATTTGCTACGACAGAAAAACATAAGATTCCTCTTACTGTTCTCTCAAGAGTATTGGTTCTTCACTGTGAGGAACCAACAGTTGAAAATTTAATTTCTTTTTTAAAACTTCTTTTTAAAAAAGAATCTAAGGAAGCTGAAGATTTAGTTTTTGAAAAATTAGCTTTTCTAGCTCAAGGCTCTTACCGAGATGCTTTAACTTTAGTAGAGCCTCTATTTTTACAAAAAGATTTTATTACTTATCAAGATCTTAAAGATTACTTTGGACTCATTGATCAAAAGACCTTAAATGATCTTTTTACCTATGTTTTAAAAGGTAATTGGATTGAGGTTAAAAAAATTCTTAACAACATCTTTTCCATAGCTTTTCATCAAGAATTTTTTATTAGAGATTTTTTAAAAGTTTTTTTTCAAAAAAGCAGTGAAGATATTCAAAACTTAGATCTACTCTGGTGCACTGAAGTTATTTTTAAGGATCTTCAATGGATTGATAAGAGTCCTCTTTTTCAAGAACCCTTTACCTTATTATTACAGAAAATAACTTTAAGACACTACTATCAAGGAACAGATCAAAGATGGAAAAAAATTTTAACACTTTTATCTGAAGAAGCTCAAGAATTTTACTCTCAGACTCTTCCTTTTATTGAAGATAAAACTATTTATTTTGATTCTTCTTTTAAAGATTCCTCTCTTTACAAAGATGAGCTAGAAAATTTAGGCTATCATTTATTTCAGGAAGAAAAAAAAGAGGATCCTTTTTCAGATCCTATAATTCAAGATTTAGAAAAAGTTTTTGGCAACTTAGCTGATACATTTATAGGAAAAGATGATTCCAGAATCTTTAAAAGATCTCATTAAAAGCCTTAGTAAAATTCCAGGAGTAGGTGAAAAAACAGCTCAGCGCTATGCTTTTCAGCTTCTTTCTTTTTCTAAACAAGATTTAAAAAAAATCCGAGAACAACTTCTTACCATTGAATCTCTAAACTTTTGTTCTCATTGTGGCTTTATTACTGAAAAAGATCTTTGTCATATTTGTCTTGATCCTCACAGAGAACAAGATTTTTTATGTATCGTAGAAAGCATGTCAGATTTATTAGCCATGGAAAAGAGTGGTGTTTTTCAAGGATGTTATTTTATTCTTAAACAAATACTCAACCCTTTAAAAGGTATTGGTCCAAGTGATCTTCCCATAGGACAGCTTAAAAAATTAATTGATCAAAAAGAGATTAAAAAAATTCTACTTGCTTTAGGGTCTTCTTTAGAAGCTGAAACAACTTGTTTTTATTTAAGAGAACTTTTTAAAGATCAAGTTCAAATAGAACGAATAGGTTTAGGTTTACCTGCTGGTGGTCATTTAGAATATTTTGATTCTTATACGATCGCAAAAGCTTTTGATCACAGACAAAGTTTTTAAAATTTTACCTTTTAAAAAAAAAAGTTTATTCTTTTATCTTAGATGTCCTTTGTAAATTTTTCTTCTAAGGAGATTCATTTAAAAATTCTTTATTTTGGCCCTGGACTTGGTGGAAAAACTACTAATTTACAATATATTTACTATTCTCAACAACCAGACTTAGATCTCAATCTTTTAAAAAAAGAAAATGAAAGAACTTTATTTTTTGATTTTCTTCCTGTTCAAGGAGATTCTTTTGGTGGTTTTAATGTTAAAATTCATTTATATACAATTCCAGGTCAACTCATCAATGAAGAAATCCGGGAACTCATTCTACAAGGCTTAGATGGCATAGTTTTTGTTGTTGATTCTCAAAGAAAAAGACTTAAAGATAATGAAGAAAGTTTACAGGATTTACAAAAAATAATGACAGAAGAAAACTTAAAAATTCCCATGATTATTCAATTAAATAAAAGGGATTTAAAAGATATTTATCCAACTTCAAAACTAAAAAAATTACTTCATTGTGAACAGTATTTAAGTCAAGAAGCTATTGCTAGCAAAGGTGAAGGAGTTTTTGAAACTCTTTCATCTCTTATACAAGAAATTAGAAAAGAGATGAGGATTCATTTATGAAAAAATTAACAACTCTGCAATTAAAGAATTTAAAAAACAAGCTTTTAGAAGAAAAGAGAAAACTTCTTCTTTTAGGAAAAAACAGTTATGAAACCATTCTAGAAAGAAAAACTGGCGATGAGGTAGATTCAGCAACTACTGAATATTTTAGGAATGAAGTTTTAAGATTTAGAAATAGGGATATTCTTTATTTAAAAAAAGTCGAAAAATCTTTAGAAAAATTTGAAAAAGAAGAATTTGGTATTTGCATCTCTTGTGGTGAAGGGATTAAATATGAACGACTTCTTGCTAGACCTACAGCTGAATGCTGTATACACTGTAAAGAAAAATTTGAATTTGAAGAATCTCAAAACTTTTTTGAAAAGCAAACTAAATCGCTTGGTTCTACTATAAATTTTCATGATTTTGTATAAAGATCATACCCCAGTTTTACTTCAAGAAGTTCTTTCTTATCTTCAAGGTCAAGAAAAACTTATTTTAGATTTAACTCTAGGAGCTGGTGGTCATAGTCTAGCTTTATTAAAAAAATCAAAAGCTCAAATTATAGCTTTTGACCAAGACTTAGAGTCTATTGAGAATGCAAAAAAGATTCAAGACCAAAGATTTCAAGCTCATCATTTAAACTTTAAAGATGTTCCTTCTTTTTTAGAAAAAAAAACGTATCATCCAGACTTTATTCTAATGGATATAGGAGTTTCATCACATCAATTAGAATCTCAACAGAGAGGATTTTCTTTTCAAAAAGAAGGTCCATTAGATATGAGGATGAATCAGAAAAATTCTTTAACTGCCAGTGAAGTTTTACAAACTTATTCTGAAAAAGACTTAGCTGATTTATTTTTTTACTATGCAGAAGAGAGATCTTCTAGAAGAATTGCTAAGCAGATAGTATTAAGAAGAAAAAAAAAACCTTTTTTAACAACTTTAGATTTAGCTGAGTTTGTGAAGAATCTTTTTCCTGGATATCATAAAATTCATCCTGCAACAAAAGTATTTCAAGCTTTAAGAATTCATATCAATGACGAACTTGAATATTTAGAGACAACACTTCCTTTACTGTTTCAGTCTTTGAACAAGAGGGGGAGACTCTTAGTGATTAGTTTTCATTCTTTAGAAGATAGAATTGTTAAACACTTTTTTAAATCCAGTGAAGGAAAGATTCTTACAAAAAAACCTGTTACTCCAAGTGAAGAAGAGATTGATCTTAATCCAAGATCGAGAAGTGCAAAACTTAGAGTTCTTGAAAAATGAAGAAATGGACCTTTCTTTTTTTATTTGTCATCTTTTCATCTTTTCTTCTAGCGATGTTAAGACTTCTAACCTTTGAAATTCACTATGAGCTTCATCAAGTTCTTCATGAACTCAGAGAGGAACAATTTATTTTAAGTCAAAAAAAACTTGAAAAAGCAAAGCTTTATTCTCATGATTTTTTACAACCTTTAATCAAAAAATATGATATGATACATCCAAAAGAGTCTTCTTTATGGATCTTAGAAAAAAACTAAAAATTACTTTTTATTTTTTTACTTTTTTTTATGGCTCTATTCTTATGAAAGCTTTTTATCTTCAAGTTTATAAAAAAAAAGATTTAACCCAGTATGCTCATCAACAAATTGTTCGTGAAGTAAAGTATTTCCCCCCTAGGGGTCTTATCTATGATCGTGATGGGCATCTCTTAGCTATGAACATTAAATCTTATAATATTTTTTTGATTCCTAAAAAAAATGATCTTTTTTTAGATTCTTTAAAAAAAGCTTCCCTTGTTTTAAATCTTGATTTTAAAAAATTTAAAAAAGAAATTGAAACAAGAAAAAAATATACTTTTTTAGCTCGTTCCATTTTATTAAAGGATAAAGAGAAAGAAGAGCTAAAGAAATTAGAAGGAATTTACCTAGAGGAAACCTGGAAAAGATATTACCCTTATGAAAATCTTTTTTCAAAAGGTTTAGGAACAGTAGGTCAAGATGCTCAAGGTTTAGCCGGATTAGAATATTTTTTTGAAGAAAACTTAAAAGGTGTTCCTTCTTCCTTTACTTATTATAAAGATGCCAAGGGGCGTGCTATTAAAATTCAAGAGAGGGGTAAGGGTCAAGAACCAGAATCTTTAGAACTTTCTCTGTCCAAAGAAATGCAGGAACAACTTGAGCAAATATTAAACAAAGCTTTAAAAGAATCAAAAAGCATAGCTGCTGGTGGTGCCATTGTTGATGTTTATACAGGAGAAATTTTAGCTCTAGCTCATCTTCCTGATTTTAATCCTAACTTAAGAAACTTTTCCGAAAGATGGAATTTAAATTTAATGACAGAACCTATTGAACCTGGCTCCATTCTTAAGCCTTTTATTATTGCCTTGGGTCTCAATGAAGGACTTATTTCTCCTGAAACGGAAATTTTTTGTGAAAATGGATTTTATCTCATAGATCAACATAAAATCAAAGAAGCTCAATTTCAAAAATTTCAGTGGTTAAGTGTGAGTGATATTCTTAAAAAGAGTTCTAATATTGGAATGGTTAAAATTGGTCAACGATTTAATCAAAAAGATCTTGTAAAAAAGCTTTCTCTTTTTGGTTTTTTTGAAAAAACTGGCATTGAGCTTTCTGGAGAGTCTAAGGGATTAAAGCCTAGTAGGGAGGGCTCTTTGGAGTTGGCTACGCTAACTTTTGGTCAGGGTTTAGCCTTAACACCTTTACAAGTTATTAGAGGATTTCTTGTTTTTGCCACCAATGGTTTATTACCTGAATTAACTCTTTTAAAAAATAAAAGGAAACCTTTTAAACGAGTTCTTTCTAAGGAGATTGCTTCTAAAATGAATGAACTTTTAGAGAGAGTAACCTTAGAAGGGACTGGTCGATCAGCTCAAATGAAATATGTCACTATTGCTGGTAAAACCAGCACAGCTCAAAAAAGCAAGAATGGTCAGTATAGTGGTTATGTTTCTAGTTTTATTGGTTATTCTACCAATACTCAAGAGAGGTTTTTAATTTATGTCTATTTGGATGAGCCCCAGGTGAAAAACTATTTTGGAGGCAAACTAGCTGCTCCAGTCTTTAAAGAAATTGCAGAGTATCTTTTTTTGCAAGAACCCAAAAATAAATATCTTTCTCTTTTAGATCAAAAAACTTTTTTACCCACATCAACTAAATCTCTTAAGGGACTCACTCAGCAAGAAGCTTTAAAAATCAATCCTCATCTAATCTTTGAAGGTTCTCAGGGTGTTATTTATAAGGAGGAGAGACTTGCTAAAGGGCAGTTAAAGGTTTATCTTGGAGATCCTTTCTATGATGATTAAAGGATTATGTTTTAATGAAGGGCAATCTGATGAAATTCTTTTTACAGATCAAGAAGAATTTTCAACAAATCATCCTTTAATTTTTTCAACTACTCATTTAAATTCACAACATATTTTTCATGTAAAAAAAGAAGATTTTCTTCCTTTACAAAAAAAATTAGCAGATTTTTATTATCCTCATGATTTAAAGTTTATTGGGATTACTGGGACCAACGGAAAAACTTCTACAGCTTTTTTAGCTCACTTAATGGTGCCTCAAAGTTATTATCTAGGAACTTTGGGTCTTTACTATGAGGGTGAGTTTTTAACAAAAACTAATTATACCTCTCCCCCTTATCTTCTTTGGAGAAAACTTATGCAAGGAAGAAAAGGGTATTGTTTTATAGAGGTTTCTTCTCATGCTTTAGATCAAGAAAGATTTTATGGTGTTTCTTTTGAAAGAATTGCTTGGACTAATTTTTCTCAAGATCATCTTGATTATCATAAAAGCTTAGAACACTATTTTCAAACTAAGAAAAAAATTTTAAATTATTGTCAGTATCCTTTATTTGTTTCAGAAAAAGATCTTCATGAAAAATTTCCTTCTTCTTATTTAGTTCCTTTAGCTAAAAATATTCCTAGTTTTTTTCAAAACACTTTTCAAGAAAAAAACTTTTCTCTAGCTTATGCTTTAGTTGAAAGTTTAAACCTAGAAGCAAAAATAGAAAATATTCGACCTATTCCCGGTCGATGTGAACAAATTAATATTGAATTTGAAGGAAAAAAACTAAGAATTATTATTGACTACGCTCATACTCCTGATGGTTTAGAAAAACTTTTACAATCTTTACCTAAAATAGATTATCTTATCTTTGGTTGTGGTGGAGATAGAGATAGAGGAAAAAGACCTCTTATGGGTCAAATAGCTCAAAAATATGCTTCTCAAATTATCATCACAGAAGATAATTCAAGAAGTGAAGATCCTTATAATATTTATCAAGAGATCAATCTTAATGTTCCTTTTATCAAAGAAAGGAAAGAAGCTATTTTAAAAGTTTTTCAAGAGGCTCAAGAATTAGACCTTATTGTGATTGCTGGCAAGGGTGAAGAAACTTACCTTGATAGAGGTCATGAAAAAATACCTCACAAAGATAAAGACTATGTGTTAAGCTTAGGGACCTTATGTTTTTAATGGCTCTATTTTTAAGTTTAATTTTAGGTTTTTTTTTATTAACTTTTTTAAAAAAAAAATCTATTTTTGATTCTTTAAGAGAATTTATTCCTTATACTGATAAAAAAACTACTCCTACTTTTGGGGGCTTTATCTTTCTTCTTCCTCTTATTTTTTTACTCTTATTTTATCCTACTCAAGAGCATCTTTTTCTAGTCTTTGGTCTTTGTGCTTTTGGTGCCTTAGGCTTTGTTGATGACTATCTTAAGTATAAAAAAAACAACAAAGAAGGACTCTCTATTCAATTAAGATTTATTTTGCAGTGGATTATTGCTTTTATTACTAGCTCTTCTCTTTATTTTTCTTCCATTACTTCTAAAAGTTTTCTAGGAGTTTATCTTGGTCCTTTAATGATCTTTCTTTGGGCTTTTATGTTTGTAGCAACCAGCAATGCAGTCAATCTCACTGATGGATTAGATGGTTTAGCTATGGGTTTATCTTTAATGATTGTTTTTGGTTTTATGTTTTTTATTGAAGAGCTTGAACACCTCACTCCTTTTTCTATTTTTTTAGGGTCAGGATTAGGTTTTTTTTACTATAATAAATACCCAGCAAGAATCTTTATGGGCGATACTGGATCTTTACCTTTAGGTTTTTTTCTTGCTTATTGTTCTATTTTAGTTCAACAAGAATTTTTATTAATTATTTTTGGAAGTATTTTTGTTTTTGAAACTCTTTCTGTTATCTTACAGGTTTTATCTTTTAAATATAGAAAAAAAAGAATTTTTCTTATGTCTCCTTTTCATCATCACTTACAATTAAAAGGATGGTCTGAGAAAAAAATTACTTATTTTTTCTTCGTCATTACTTTTATTATTATTTGTTCAACTTTAGGGGTTGTTTATGAACTACAAGGTCTTTGATAAATACAAAAACAAGAAGATTTTAATTGTTGGATTAAGTGAAGTTGCTTTTAAATATATCGAGCTTTTTCAAAAACTTAACTGTCAGATTAAAATCACAGATATTAAGCATATTTTTGATCTTAATAAGGAAATTAAAAAACTAAAAAAACTTCTTTCAGAGCAACATAGTACTGTTTTTGGAGAACATCGATTAAAGGATTTTTTAGAAGCTGATCTTATTATTCATGCTTCTAGGGTAGATTCTCAGCTAAAAGAACTCCAAGCGGCTAGAAAAGAGAAAATTGAAGTTTATGATGAGTTATCTTTTCCTTTAAAATTTTTAAAAGAAGAACTTATTTTAGTGGGTGGAAGTTATGGTCAAACAACCATTGTTGAAATGATTGCTTTTGCTCTAAGAAATGATGGTAAAAAAGTGTTTTCAGGAGGAGATCAAGATAATCCTTTGATTTCTTATTTTTTAGAGGAAGAAAAAGCTGATTATATTGTTTTAGAAGTTTCTCCTTGGCAATTAAAACATCAGTCTCATTTCAAAACAAAACTCATTGTTTATCCCAATGTTGATGATCAGTATAAAAAATATGGTTTTAACTCCATAGAAGAATATATGGATCTTCTTTTTAAACCTGTTTTATTTTCTAAAGAAGAGGATTTAAAAATTGTTTTAAGTCATCATGAGCTTTTTGATCACCCTATGATTAAAAAAATCCCTGGGAAAAAATATTGGTATACAAGAAAATCCCTTCAAGTTCTAAATTTAGAAGAAAAAACTTTTAAAGGAATTTCTTTTGAAGAGAGAAAAATTTATTCTCATCTCAAGGGACATGCTACTTTTCTAGTCAACAAAACTCTTATACAAGGAAAAGAGAACAAAGAAAATTTATTAGCTGCCATTTTAGTGAATCTTCTTCTGGAAACAAGTCATGTGGCTATTCAAAAGCTTATTGATTTTTTTCCAAGCATTGCTCATCGTCTAGAATTTGTTGTGACTAAAAATAAAGTTTCTTTTTTTAATCATGCCAAAGCTGAAAACATGGAAGAGTTTGTTAAGGCTATTCAAGCCATTCAAGGATCTCTTATTGTCATTGCTGGTGGTAAAGAAACGGAAGAAAATTTTGCTCCTTATGGTCCCGTGTTAAAAAATAAAGTAAGAATTCTTATTTTGATGGGAGAATGCAAAGAGGTAATGAATAGATTTTTTGCTGATCATGTAGAAGCTTGTTTTTTAGTAGGTAGTTTTGGAGAAGCTGTTTTAGTGGCTTATCAAAAAGCAAAAAGTGGAGAAAAAATACTTCTTTGTCCAGGAGCTCCTAGTACAGATAGCTTTAGAGATTACAAAGAAAAAGGAAAACAGTACAAAAAGCTTATTTTTCAATTATGAAATTTTCTTTTTTCTTAGCCTTTATTCTTCAAGTTTTTGGGCTTCTCATGGTTTATTCTTCTAGTTATATCTATGCTAGGGAATACTTCCAATCAGGTCATTTCTTTATTTACAGACAGTTACTCTTTACTCTTATTGGAATCCTAGCTTTTTTCATGATTTCAAGAGCATCTTTTTCTTTTTTAAAGAAGTTTTTCTACCCTAGTCATCTTCTTGTTTTAATCCTTATCATTCTTACTTTTATTTTTCCTCATGCTTTAAAGGGATCAAAAAGATGGATTCATTTTTTTGGTTATAGCTTGCAGCCAGGAGAATTTTTAAAGATTTCTTCTCTACTAGCTCTAGATTTTTTAACTGAAAAAAAAAGACATTCTTTTTTATGGATTGTTTATTTTCTTCCTTTTATTCTTTTATTGTTACAGCCAGATTTTGGAACTTTTGTTTTATGTTTACTTTCTATTCTTTATTTTCTTTTTTTAAAATATTTTTCTTGGCAACATCTTCTTCTTTCTTTTTTATCTTTCATAACCTTAATTTCAAGCCTTATTCTCATAGCACCTTATCGTCTTAAAAGATTTCTCTCTTTTCTTGATCCTTGGCAAGATCCTTATCATAAAGGTTTTCAAATCATTCAATCTTTTTTAGCTTTTTCCAAGGGAGGAATCACTGGTGTGGGGCTTGGAAATGGTCATGAAAAACTTTTTTACCTACCAGAGGCTCATAATGATTTTTTATTTAGTGTTTTAGGTGAAGAACTTGGTTTTTTAGGAGTTTTTTTATTTGTTACTTCTTATTTTATTTTTTTTTTTCTTCTTTATAAAGATCTTTCATTAAAAAAAAATCCTTATTTAGGGATGAGTCTTGTTTTTGTTTTATTTTTTCAAGCTTTTACCAATATGGCTGTTTGTTTAGGATTATTACCAACAAAAGGATTAACCCTTCCTTTTTTTAGTTATGGGGGCTCTTCCTTATTAGTCTCTTTTAGTTTACTAGGAATTATATATGTTATTAGTAAAGAAAAAACCTAGAATTTATTTAACAGCGGGAGGAACTGGGGGGCACATCTATCCAGCTTTAGCTATGGCACAGGAACTAGAGCAAGATTACGATGTGTATTTTATTGCTAGTAAAAAGAAGTTAGATGAAAAATTACTTTCCAAGAAAAAAACTTATTTTTTCCCTTTAACAGGTTATCAAACAAAAAAAGATCTTTTTCTTTCTCTGATTTTTTATTTTTATTCTTTTCTATATTGTTTTTTTCTTTTTCTTTTTAAAAGACCTAAAGCCATTTTAGGAATTGGAAGTTATACAAGCATTGGACCCATTCTTAGTGGATTTATTTTAAGAATTCCTCTTTATTTATTAGAACAAAATGCTATTATGGGTCGATCTAATAAGCTTTTAAAACCTTTTGTTAAAAAAATTTTTACTCAATTTGAGTCTCTTAAAGAAACCCTAACAGGAAATCCTATTCGTAAAGAATTTTTTACAACAAACTTTCATGTAAACACTCAGGATAAAAATAGAATTTTTGTTCTTGGGGGAAGTTTAGGATCAGAATTTTTAAATGAAATCACTCTTGGCTTAAGAGCTACGGGTCGTTTTATTATAGAACATCAATCAGGAAAACATCATAAAGATTTTAGCGAAGATTCTTATCATCGCTACTCTTATATTGAAGATATTATTCCTTTTTGCCAAAGAGCTGATCTTATCATCGCCAGAGCCGGTGCAAGTACTTTAGCTGAACTTTTTTGTATTCAAAAACCTTGTATTCTTATTCCATGGTCAAAGTCTATGAATAATCATCAAGAAATTAATGCAAAAAGTTTTCAACAACAAGCTCATTTTCCAGTAGAAATTCTTCAAGAATCTTGGGGAAAAGATATTTGTCTTCAAGAAATTTTAGAAAAATACCCCCTGATGATTGATTTAAAATATGACATTAAGGTACAAAAATCAGCAACAATGAAAATTAAAGAAGAGATGAATTTATGAGAGTGCATTTTATTGGAATTGGTGGGGTGGGGATGAGTGCACTAGCTTTAGCTTGTTACAAAAAAGGTTATCAAGTTTCTGGATCTGATCATCACTTTAACAGCTATACCCGCAAACTCCTTGCTTTAGGAATTCCCATTTATCAAAGTCAAACTCAAGACTCACTTCCCCCTGATCTTACTTGTGTTGTTTATACTCCTGTTGCCACTCACACAGAAGAATATTTAGAAGCAAAAAAAAAATACCCATGCTATTCCCGAGGTGAATTCTTAGCTTCTTTTTTAAAAGATCAAAAGATTATTGGTGTAACGGGAAGTCATGGAAAAACTTCTACTACAGCACTTTTAAGAACTCTGTTTCCTGAAGATAATGCTTTTGTAGGAGGTAGTCTCATTCAAGATCAAAATCATTTTTATGAAACAAATTCTTCTTATACTATTCTAGAAATTGATGAATCAGAACCTTCTTTTTTAAAGCTTCATCCTCATATTTTACTTCTTACTAATTTAGAAGGAGATCATCTTGATTTTTATGGCTCTTTTGAAAAGTTACAATCAAGCTTAGAACAACTAAAAAAACAAAGTACTCATTTTTATGATGAAGCTAAGTTATTAAAAAAATTTTCTTATAAAAAAACTTCTCTTTCTTCTTTTCTTTTTTATGAAGAAGGAAAAATTCTTGGTGAAATTCAACTCCAAATTTTTGGTGACCATCAATTAAAAAATGCTTTTTTTGCTACTTGTATTGGCAGAATTCGACACTTAAACTTTTCTCTCATTCAAAAAAGACTTTTTTCTTTTTTAGGAGTAGAAAGAAGACTACAACTTATTTTTTCTAATGAAAAAAAGAAAATTTTTGATGATTATGCTCATCATCCTACAGAAATTAACACAGTATTAAAAACACTTCAGGAAAAATTTTCAGAGCCTATTACTGTTCTTTTTGAGCCCCACAAACAGCATAGACTTCTTTCTTTAGAAGAAGATTTTGCTAAAAGTTTAACTTTAGCGTCTAGGATTTATGTCACCTCTATTTATGATCCTAAAAATGAAGACCAAACTTTTACCAGTGAAACTTTTTGTAAAAAATACGATTATCAATATTTAGATTTAAAATTATTAAATTATTTTCTACAACAAGTAGAAGGGATTCTTTTGATTTGTTCTGCTGGACCCCTTTCAGACTTAGTAAGAAAAGAATTATCGACGCTGAGCTTCACTACCCTTTTCAGTAGTCGTTGAAGTTGAAATAGGATTCACCCCTAAATCACGATCTTGCATTCCTTTATCACAACGGCAATCTTCTGCTAAAAGATTAAACATTAACAATAATATAATCATACTTCCTCACTAGCTAAATTAACAATACTTTTTAAACTTTCTTGTAAATTAAAAGGCTCTTGAAAATCATCTTGTCTTTCAAAAGGTTCAACAGTAGCCCCTATATAAGTTCCATCTTTTGCATATTGATAGTAACTCTTAGCTACTTCTTTTCCTTTTTCTTTTAGTGTTGCAATCGTGACTTTTCCTAATTTTGAATCATAATTAAGAATCATCTCACGAGAGATTTTATTAATAGTATAAGCCATGGAAGAAGGAATAATTCCCGTATCTTTATACGTATAATTAATAACATCTCCTGTTAAATCTTTAGCACTTATAACTCTTTTTTGAGAATCATAAGTATAAATTACTCCATCTTTTAATAATTCTTTTCCTTGAGCATCAAAAGTAGTTCTCACCACTGATTGGATTAAACCATTAGCAGCATAAGTGTTTTTATAAAGAGTAGAAGGATGAACAAGCTTTCCACCCTTATAAGCTCCCTGTTGTTTCTCAATAATACGATTTTGATTATTTCTTTTATAAAGATAAATTAAAGGTCCAAAAGTAGATCCAGAAGCAGTTGTTATAGATTTATTAATGAAACCATTATCATCATAAGTGTATTCTTTTTGACCCCCTGGATCTTTTTTGATTAAAGATTGCAATTCATAAGCTCCAGTTTTTTGATTAAATTTTCTTATAAAATTATTCGTGATAATTTGTCCTGATTGTCCTTTAACAACAGGGTCCACTGTAATTTGTGTTGTAATTTTTTCACCAGAACCAGAAAAATTATATCTTACCTTTTCCCCATTGGGCTCTATGACTTGTTGTACCAATCCTCTTTGATCAAAGGTCACAGATAGATTTTCATTGCTTTTTATCACTTGAACTAATCTCAAATGAGCTAACCCCTGAGAAACAGTAATCATTTGATTACGATAATTTGTACTTTCTTTTCCTCGTTTGAACTCTTTTAACATTTTATAAGGACCCATATTTTCATAGGTATAAAAAAGTTCTAATTTATTAGGACCAGTTACTTTATTGATCACTTCATTATTCCATGAAAAATTATAAGTCTCTTTATTCCTTTCATTCACAAGTTTATCTAACTTATTATTTTTATAAGTTAACATTAAGGATAAATTGCCCTCTTTATATTTAAGTAATTTTCCCTCACCGTTAAAAACAAACTCTCTTCCATCTGCGTAATTAACTCTATAACCAGCATTATCTACAATTAAAGTATTTCTAGAAGATGTGTAGGTTCCATTAGCAGGTTTTTTCCACAATTTTAATTCCTGATAAAGCTTTGTTCTTTCACTGGGAGTATTCAGTAACATTTCTCTTTTTATTTTTTCTCCAGCAGAAGCTAAATTTTGAGTCTTTTTTAATGCCTCTATAATTTGATTAATCCCAGCATTAACTCTCTCCTGTGAAAAGGTATCTGTAGCTGAAGTAAAACGAGTTTCTATATAGTTAGGACCTAAGAAAAAAATAATTCCACCTTCGGGATGAGGCATCACTTGACTCTCTAAAAGAGTTGTCCAACCATATCCAAAATATCCTTGTCGATCGACAAGACTATTGTAAGTTCTCGTTAGATAATTTGAATCTACCTCATCATAAAAAAAGTTTCCTGTTAAAAAGTTAACCCTATTAACAACACCTAAAACTAAATGAACCAAAAATAACATAACTTAAAAAACTCCTCTTTATTAAGACTAATAAATCTTTATTAAGATATCAAGAATTTAAACTTTAATTTGAGTCATTTTATAAATAAAATAACCCCCTGTTAAATTTAGAATCAAAGCAATAACAAGAAAAATATATCCTACTAAACTAGAAAAAAGTTTTTGAATAGAAACTGGATCAGTAACAGAAAACATAAGCAACATCCCAAAAGGAATACAAAAAAGAATCAATCCTTGATATTTTGCTTGAGCCGTAAATGTTTCTATTTTTTGTTGTAATCTGAGTCTTTCTCTAATGATTTCCGTGATGGTATCAAAAACTTCAGGTAAATTCCCCCCAGTTTCTTTTAAAATATTAATACTACTTACAAACATTTGATTATCTTCTGTAGGTATTCTTTCATAAAAAGCAAGCAAAGCATCCTCTAGTGTCATTCCCACTCTATTTTGTTGCAGCATGAGTGAAAATTCTTCACTCACAGGTTTAGGAAGTTCATTCACAACCATCTCAAAAGATTGAGCTAAAGACTGCCCTGCTCTTAACCCATTAGAAAGTAAGTTCAAAGTATCAACCATTTGAGTTTCATAAATTCGAATTCTTCTTTGAATCAAAAAATTTAAAACAGGCAAAGGACTCTTCCACCCAAGAAAAATTAAAAAAGCAGAAAGAACCAAGGCTAGAGAAAATTTTCCTAAAAAAACACAAGCTCCAAAAACTAAAGCAGAAGGAATAAAGGTTAAAAAAAGAAGAAAATGAGTAACCTTCTCACTAGATTGTTTAAAAAACAATAATTCTAATTTTTTAAGAATCTCATCTCTTGTTCCAAAAGTTTGAAACTCAAACCAAGCAATAATTTTTTCACTTTGCTTGTAAGCAAAGAAAAAAATCAAAACTCCTATAATCATTAATGTTATTTCTAAGCTTAGAAAATTCATGAATTAATCCTGAAAATACCTCTAGGAATTCGGTACCCTTTCTTTTCTAACTTTTCTACAAAAGTAGGAATAAAACCTGTCCCCTGAAATTTTCCAATAATTTTACCCTGTTGATCCACCCCTGTTTGTTTAAAAACAAAAATATCTTGTAATGTTACAACATCTGACTGAATTCCTACAACTTCTGTAATGTTAATAATTTTTCTGGATCCATCATCTAAACGAGATTGTTGAACAATTAAATGTACCGCTGAAGCAATCATTTCTTTAATTCCCTTAGGGGTTAAATTAGCTCCGGAATACTGAACTAGTGTTTCTAATCTTGCAATACAATCTCTGGGAGTATTTGAATGAACCGTAGTTAAAGACCCTTCATGACCTGTATTCATAGCTTGAAGCATATCTAAAGCTTCCCCACCTCTACACTCACCCACAACAATTCTATCAGGTCTCATTCTCAGGGTTTGTTTCACCAAGGTTCTTATATCAATAGCTCCATCACCTTCTAAATTAGGTGGGCGAGTTTCCAATCGAACAACATGTTCTTGAGGAAGATTTAACTCTGCTGAATCCTCACAAGTAATAATTCTTTCATTAGCAGGAATAAAAGAAGCTAAAATATTAATAAGAGTCGTCTTACCTGAACCAGTTCCACCACTAACAATAATATTTTTATGAGCTTCAACAGCAATTCTTAAAAAATCAGCCATCTCTTGAGTGAGAGAATTAAACTCAACAAGTCTTTTATAACTAAGTCTTTCTTCTGGAAATTTTCTAATAGTAATAGTTGGACCATCAATAGCACAAGGAGGAATAATAGCATGAACCCTAGAGCCATCTCTTAAACGAGCATCCACATAAGGAGTTTTCTCATCAATTCTTCTTCCTATAGGAGCTACAATTCTTTCAATAACATTAAGAGCCTGTCTGTCACTAGTAAAAACAACAGGAGAAATTTTTACTTTTCCCGCTTGTTCATAATAAATCTTTTTATGACCTACCACCATAATTTCAGTGATATTTTTATCTCTTAAAAGATCTTCCAAAGGACCAAGTCCTAAAGCTTCATCCAAAACTTCTTTTACAAACTGAGCTAAAAGCTCCTTGCTATTTAAAAATTTTTTTTGATCTTCTCTTTGAACAAGATCAACAATCACTTTTTTTGTTCTTTCTTTTAAAAGTACAAGCTCTTCATTGCTTTGCTGAGAATGTTTTTTAATATCAACTTCTTCAACTAATAATCTATGAACCCTTTCTTTAAGTTCTAACCAAAAAAGTTTTTTTTGTTCTTCACTTAATTGCTGAACGGGCTTAGAAAGATTTTGTAAGTTTTTTAAAAGATTTGTTTGATAAACTCTTTGTACAAATTCTAAAAAAACCTTACTTAAACTAGAGGGAGTGAGAACAAAAGGTTGAGCTCTTAATAAAGATTGCACACAAACAGCTTCATCTCTAGGAAAAGAAGTTAATACTGGAAACTGTAATTGTTGTTTAATAGTCTCAACGGTAAAAGGATTTTGATTCTGGACTCCATTAATAAGAACAAAAAGACTTTCCCTTGGAAGAAGTTTTGTTAAACAAAAAGCTAGAGATTTTTTTCCTTGCTGAACAGATAAAGGATCTTGATTCACTACAATAAAAGAAGCTTGAGCTAACTCACAGCATAAGTCAGATAAAACTTGGTTTACCTTTCCAGCATCAAAAACAATTAAATCATAAATCTTACTTAAAACTTCAAAATGTTTTACAAGATTTCCAGCTTGAGTGAGATCGCCTTGAGAAGTTAAACAATGAACACCTGTTTTATGAATTCCTACAAATAAGGACCAAGTGCCTTGATCCAGCACTTTAGAATATTCAGCTAATTCTCTTAAACTTTTTTTAGACTTTAAACCCAAAATGAAGGAAATATCTCCTTCAGAACAATCTACAAGAAGAACTCTTTGTTTTGTGACCTGAGCCCAACTCACAGCAAAACTCGTACTCAAAATAGAAGCTCCAGATCCTTCTTTTGATGAAATAAATTGTATAACCATTTTAATCCTTAAACTTTTTTTCTATTTCTTTCACTCCATCTGAAGCCGATGGAACAATTTCAGGAGTCACAAAAACAGCAAATTGACTTTGATTGTGATCTAATCTTCTTGATTTTAAGAGATTAAATAAAGGAGAAGTAGCTATTCCTTGATCATTAGAACCACTTTTTTGAGTCAGAGGATCATCTTGATCAAATTGTTTAGATAAAGATTGTCTCACCATTCCACCAATCACAGCACTCATTTTTGATTTTATAATAATATTAGTTGTCACTGTATTATCTATGGTTTGAGGTTGTCCTGAAACTCCTGGTGTTGTAGGTGTATTCATATTCACTGTTAAAGCTTCTAGTTCAATTTGATCTTCAGGTAAAATTTTTGGAGTGGTAGAAAAACTAAACTTTATAGAAGCTTTTACAGGTTGTGCCCAACGATCTGAACCTATTTGAAAATTTTGATCTAAATTTTTAGTAATAGAAGCAGGTGTATTTTCTTTCACCATTAACATGGCTGAGTGAATATCTTTTGTATAACCTGCCACCTTAGCAATATTTAATTTTGGAAAAAGATTACTAATAAAACCTGTGAAATTTAACCCATTTTCTGCTTCTAAAGTACTTGCTGTGGAAAAGTTAAAACCTGTTTTGGTATCCTCTGTTAAATTAGGTGCCCATTTAAAGGCAAACACTTTTCTGTAATCTTGAGTCATCTCTACAAATTGCACAGCAATTCTCACTAATCTTGGAATAGGTTCTTGTTTTTGTTCTTTTGTAATGGCTAAAAAATTATAAATAACTTCTTTGCTAGAAGAAGGTCTATGCCGAGCAGAAGCATCGGGGACTGGATCAATTTTAGAAGGAAGCATGGGTTTAACAACATCTGTTGCTAGATTTTTTTCTTCTTCAGATCTTACTGATCCTTCAATCCAAAAATTTTTATTCACCACTCTTACATAAGCTTCTCTTAAACCTTTTTGATTTAACTCTTGAGTCATTTTTTCTGCTACTTTTTTTAAAGCATGAGAGGAATATTCAACATGATTAATAATATCTGGATCTAATCTTGTAGCAATATCAACGATTTTTCCTAGATCATCAGGAAGAAGAACTTGTCCCGTAATCATCACTTCTCCCCCAACAAAATCAACTTTAATACCTTCAATAGAGGAGAGAAGTTCTCTAAGTTTTAAAACTGTATTCATTTTTCCATTAGTAGAAACATTGACTTGATAAGCTATTTTTAACTGACCTTCACTGTCTCTAATAGTAACGCTAGTTTTTCCTTTTCTTGGAGAAAGAGATCTGAAGATAATTTCTTTGGCTTCAATTTTTACTGAAACCAATGAAGGATCAGTAATATCTAAACGATCTCCTGGAGCAAGAGTTATCTCTTCCACATGATCAAGACCTGCTGTTAAATCAATGTTTTTATAATCAATCACAGCCCATAAAAAATTAAGGTACAAGTGAAGCACGATTTTTTCCTTGTTCAAAAAACTTTTGAACTTCTTGTTTTTCATCTTCTAAAACATCATAAATTCTAGAAGCTTCCAATGGATCAATAGCTCTATCTTCATTATTTCTCAAAGAAAGATACATTTGACTTCCTAAAGCATTAAGAAAAATAACTTTTTGAACCTGAAGTGGATCTAATTCCAAAGTAATAGTATTAAAATTTCCATAAGTAGAAAGATTTAATTTTCTCACTTCATTATCAACTTTTACTCCTACTAAAGGCAAAGAATTACTCACATAAAGGCCAGTTGAGAGAACTAAGACATCCTGAAAAATTGTTTTTACCTTTAAAGCATCTTTTCTCCCACCAGTGTAATCCACTAAGGCTAGCACATCAACTCTATCTCCAGGTTTTATTAAACGACTCACCGCCTGATCTTCTGAAACTCTTATAGCCATAGCTCTTTTCCCAGGTGTTATTTGATAAGCTAATCCAGACAAAGCTCCAGGATAAGTCACTCTTGGTGCTGAAATTTGTTCTCCTTCTAAAATTGTTGTTGAAGCAATGGTATTATAAATTTCTTCAATGCTTTTAAAAACACCTTTTTGGGCATAAGATTGGGGAACATTAATAATGGAAACCTTAGTATCATCTAAGACTTCAAAAGCTTGAATATCTTTTTTAGCAATAACAACTGGAACAAGTTGTCCATGTTCTTTCACTAACTTAGCTTTTTCTCCTTGAATGTAGGAATAAGCCATATAAACAGCCATTAACGCAATGACAAAACTTAAAACAAAAGCTCTTGAATTCATCTTAAATAACACCCCTCTTTAGCATTCACTTCTCTAGCATATTCATAAGGAGCTAGATAAACTTTTCCATCTTTTTGCAAATAAGTAGCAGTGCAAAGACCATAAACAGTTGCTACACGAATAAAACTCGAAGCTTTTTTACTGTAAGAAGCTGTGCAAGAATTTTCTTCACCAAAACTTCCTTCATAACAGGGACTAATAGGAACATTTTGATTAAAATTTTCAGCATAACCCATAAACATCATTCCAAAAGAATTGAGATTTAATCCTTGATAAAAAGCATTGTTATATTCTGCTTTAGGTAAAAAACTATGATTCTTTGTATAATAATAAAAATAATGACGAGTAATTTTTTGCTGATTAATAGAACCATAAATAGCAGACATATAGGGAGTAACAAAAGAATAGACTAACAAAAATAAAGGAAGAAAAATGATGAATTCAATAAGTGATTGCCCCTTAGCATCCATCATCATAAAGTGTGACATCTTGATTTCCACGACAATCTCCTCCAAAAAACAAAGAACATAATTGTTGCTCACAATCTTTTTTACTAGGTTCTTTTCCTAAATAACTTTCTGAAACAAGTTTTGCTTGTGCAGCACTTAATCTAAAAGGATAAAACTGAAAAAAATCTTGATCACTATGGATAACAGCTCCTACATAAATCGTATTTTGGGCTTTAATAAATTTTAAATTTCCTTTTAATTTTGAAATAGCATCTTCAAGTAAAAGTCTAACTTCATCTTCTTCTTTGACTAAAAATAATCTTCCTGCTTCAAAAGAAAGCCAATGAAGTTGCAAAGCTTTCCAGTGAAAAGTAAAAGTTAAAACTCCTAGAGTGAGAAAACTTAAAGAAAAAATAAAAGCAAAAAGAAACTCTAAGGTACTTTGTCCTTTCATGGATACCTCGCATTAGGTCCAAAAAAACGAGTACTACCTCCAAAATAATAGCTTTGATGCTCTACTAAACTTTCACTAGGATTTTGTGTTTCTTCTTTTTTTACAGGAAGAGCATGCCTATAAGCTCTTTGAAATTTCGATTGAAAAGCTTGTTCAAACACTCCACCTTCTTCATAAAAACTTTTGATTAAAGAATGAGATCCAAACCACTGAATGAGTCCAATGACAATAACTAAAAGGGTTAGATATTCAATCAGGGACTGACCTTTCACATCTTTATTGTAAAAGCCAGAAGCTTATCTCACTCTATTAAACCTTCTTGCCTAGTTTCCTTTGTATTCATTTTGATAACCTGTAAAAAAACAATTCTCAGGGCAAATCCCTGTCCAAAGTTTTAAATGGAGCTCATGAGAGAGAACTTGAGAGCTCCCTCTAACGCCTTTAATGGAACCTGAAAATATCTCTGAAAGAAAAAGAGTCATTAAAAGTAAGAGAAAAACATATTCAATAACAGCTTGTCCTCTCATCTTATTGTCTTAGTCCGTCAAGAATACTGCCTGAAAAGCTAAAAACTTGATTAATAATATCTTTAAGATTTTGTTCCATTTGAGTTCTCAATTGAGAAATCACTAGAACAACAATAGCTAGAAGTAGAATATACTCAATGGTACTTTGACCTTTTTTTGAGAATAACCATTTTCTCATACTTTTTATTGTTCAAGCTTTTATCAAAGAAAACAAGTAGCGGTATTTTTAACCCTATCTTTTTTTTAAAGCTTTTTGCTAGACTAAAAATAAGGCTAGGAAAAGAATATATGAGCTTCACCCGACAAGTTTTTTCTAGGAAGTTGTTCCTAATTGGGGTGAGCACGCCTAACTTTGTAAAAGATAAAACAGGAAGCCTAAACCAATTACACGACATCCCCCTTAATTTTTGGGGTGATACCTTCGCTTTTCTTAGCCCCAGGATTTTTATATGATAAATTGGATAGAACAATTAGCTTTAGATGAAGTCCAAAGAGAACAACAAGGTTTTGTAGATGCAAGAGAGGCTCATCATCAAGAAGGGATGATGAATGAAGAAAATTTAAGATTTTTAGAAGAACTTTTTGACTATTTTTCAAAACAAATTCAAGTTTTCAATGACTTAAGATCTCATGATCAGCCTCTTCAAAGAATTAAAATCTATAAAATCACAGGAACAGAAGCTGACTTTATGCTTTTTAGAAATGGCTTAAAGCTTCTTTTTAGTAAAAAATCTTTTAACTGCCTGAGTATTCAATATTTAGATCAAGATAAGCAATTAGAGAAAAACTCTTACCAAGAAATTCTTCTTCAACTCGGTCCTTTTGAACAGCTTCAATGGACCTATCAAGGACAAGCTTTTCAAAAAGAAGCTCTTGTGCGATATTACCTAAGCCATTTTGTAAAAAAATCGGCTTTAGTATGATGGTAAATTGTTATCAATGTGACACAGAAATTGATCTCGGAAAAGAAGGTTTAATCTACAGAAGAGATCTTTGTCCAAAATGCCATGTTGATTTACGTTGTTGTAAAATGTGTGCTTATTATGATCCCTTGGCTCAGTATGAATGCAAACAAGATCTTGAAGAGAGAATTGTAGATAAAGAAAAAAGCAACTTTTGTGAATTTTTCACTCCCAGAAAAGATCCAAAAACTCTTGAAGAGGAGAAAAAAAAGCTTTTTGATGAAGCTTTGAAATTATTTAAAGATGAATAAAATACCTATGAGCCTTCTAGAAAAAGATCTTCTAGAAGAGGAACTCCATTTATTAATTACCGTAGAAAGAGCTGCTGTCCAAGAAGCATTACAAAATGCTAGAGATTTAGGAGATTTAAAAGAGAATGCTGATTATCATGCTGCCAAAGAAAGACAGTCTTTAATTGAAGGCAGAATTTTAGAGCTTCAAGGAAAATTAGCTCAAGCTGAAGTCATTGATATTAGCAAGATTGAATCTAGTATCATTGTTTTTGGAGCTAAAGTTATTCTTTTTGACTACCAAAAACAACAAGAAGTATCCTATCAAATAGTGGGAGAAGAAGAAGCTAAACAGAGTCCTTTTAAAATTTCCTATAGGTCTCCCTTAGGCAAAGAATTAATAGGAAAAAAAATTAATGATGAAGTTTTTATCCAAGTTCCAAAAGGCGAATTACACTTTAGAGTTAAATCCTTTACCTTCACCTCTTAAGACTTTTTATTTTACAAATAAGAAAAAAGAAAAAATTTGGTGCTTAGGAGCAAATTTTGAAAAGAAAAAAACACCTTTAATTTTTCTTAATGGTCTCTTGTGTCATGCAAAAAATTTTTTACCTCAAATTCTTTATTTTGCGGAACAAGATTATCCCATTTTAACTTTTCATTATAGAGGTACTTTTGAAACTCCCACAAAAGAACCTATTGATTTTAAGACCATTAAACAAGACATTTTAGATCTTATTGAGTCTTACTTTCCTGAGAAAAAGATCATTCTTATTGGCCATAGCATGGGTGCACTTCTTTCTATGAGCTTTGCTCAAGATCATGAAGAACTATTGAGCAAAATGATTCTTTTAGCTCCCCCTTATGACATTCCTCAAATCCTTCTCAGTCAAAAAGCCATGAGTTCAAAGCTTTACTTAGAAAAACTTGGAAAGCAGTTACCTAAAATTAAAATAGATCCAAAAAATCTAGCTCAAAAAGCTTGGGATCTTGTTTTAAAAACAATTCTCACTACTGATCTTATTTATAAAATAGGTTTTCAAACAAGTAGAGTTCCTAGAAAAGTTGCAGAAGAATATTTTCATGATTTTTTTTCCTGTGGACCAGAAGCTTGGTCTCTTTATTTTAATGCTATCTACAGTGAAGATCTATCAAGAATTCACCACATTCAAATACCTACCCTTGTGATTGCTGGTGCTAAAGATCCCCTTGTTCCTTTTTCTTTACAAAAAAAAGTTTTTGAAACACTAAAAAATAGTGAATTTTTTGTTTGTCTAGAAGGCAAACATCTCTTACAAATTGAATTCTTTCAGGAAATTAACCATCACATAGAATTCTTCTTAAAGAAATCTAGCTAAAAAAAACCTTCTTTTAGATAAAAATTCATAGCCCCATTTTAATAAAAGATTA
This sequence comes from uncultured bacterium, assembly GCA_964652255.1. Classification (GTDB taxonomy): domain Bacteria; phylum Bdellovibrionota; class Bacteriovoracia; order Bacteriovoracales; family CAZZBM01; genus CAZZBM01. Next base: position 519,612 of record CAZZBM010000001.1, on the reverse strand, counting down.
GGACAATAAGTAAGTAATTTTAATGGATAAGAAGACTCTCTTAAAAGTTTTTTAATAGCTTGCTCTTTAACATAAGCTTGATCAACAAAAACAATCATGGAATCTCTTGAATACATTGTCTTAGAAAGACCAATCCAAAGAACTTTTTTTAATTTTTTTTCATAATGATTTTTAATTTTAATACACAAAGGACATTGATCATCAAAATAACAAATCATCTGAATTCATTCCTTTAAAGGCAATTAAGTCTTTAAAAAGAAGACAAATAGCTTTTCTTCTTTGTAATTTTTTATAAGTCAGATGAGAAGCCTCTCCTGATAAAGATTTCTTATAAGACTCTTCATCTAATATCTGTAACTCATAAGGATAAAAAAAACTGACTTCTTCAATAAGAGCACTAAATTTTAACTGATTAATTTTTTCTGTTAAGGGATGATCTAAATATTGTTCATTAGCCATTTTTTTTAATTCTTTTAATTCTTGATAAAGTTTTTTCTTGGGTCTAATGAGTTCAAAAGAAGTAACATGAATAGCTTTATATCCATTTAAAGAATAGGGATTATCTTCTTTTTTTTGATGATAAAGTAGGGAAAGTTCTTCTACTTTTTCTTGAAATTTATTTTCAAATTCTTCTTTTGTAAGTCCTTCTTCTTTAGAAGTTTTAAAAAAATCATAATAAAGTTTTTTTAACTCAGAAAAAGGAAATAAGGAATTAAAAGATCTTTGATTTCTAATATTTTGCAAAATCAGAACATGGTGCTGTACTAAAAAATCTAAAACCTTAAGACAATCCAATTTATTTTCTGTAATAATTCTAAATCCAGTATAATCATAAACATCTTCTACAAAAGTATTTTCTTTATTAAGAAGTTTTAAGATAATACTTGTTCTTGTTTTTTGTTCTTTGACTTGAAAATCTTTTAAATAAATTCTTTTAGTACTTTCTTTAAAAGAAGAAAGGTACATTTTTCCAAGAGAATCCTGAAAAAGATAAGTAGAATATTTTCTATAAATTTGTTCTTTTATTTCTTTAAAGTATCTAAAGCGAATATCCTTATCTGTTAAAGCAATCAAATGCATTAGTTTTAAAATAACATGTGCCCATAAAGATAATTCTTGTTCTTCTTTTGTATTATGCTGAGTTGTTAATAACAACAAAGACTCGATTTGAGTTAATTCTAAAATTTTTTTAGGAATTTTAAAAGGAAGCCCATCTTCTAAACCCTCTTCTAAAAAAGAAGATTTAATAATATTTAAAGATTCTTGAAAATGACCAAAAATTTCACCTTTTTGGATAGGATCTTTTAAATCAAAACCATAATTTTTAATATAATCAAAAGGATTGAAGTTTCTTAGATAAGAAGGAAATTCTCCTTGAAAATCTTTTTTAAGAACAGATTCTATTCCTTCCCAATTAAAAAAATAATCAGGCTTCATTCCGTTCATGCAAAAAATTTATAACTTAATACTTTTAAAGATTCAAGTTTCTGAGTTATGATCACCTCATGAAATTTTTTCTTTCTTTAGCTCACTTAGGTTTCCTTCCTAAAGGAGGTGGTTTTCTCGCAGCTGCCTTTGCAATCCTTCTTAGTTTTTATTTCCCAATTTTTATCTATCTTAATTTCTTTTTTGTTGTCATTGGAACTTACTTTGTTCATCAATTAAAACTCCAAGATCCTAAATGGGTTGTCTTAGATGAAGTTGTTGGTGGAATTTTAATTTTCAGCCTAACTCAAATCACAACTTTTACTCATCTCATTTTTATTCTTCTTCTTTTTACTTTTTTAGATACTTTTAAACCTTTTCCTATTTATATATTTGACCGAAAAGATCATGCAATTTTTGTTTTTCTAGATGATATCGTTGCTGCTCTTATTGGAGCTGGTCTCTATCATTTCATTTCTTTTCTTTTTCAATTTTTTCAACAAAAAAGTCTTTGATTTTTTTCTTCTTTAAGGTAGATATCTCAAAAAGGAGAATATCATGTTACAAGAAGAACAAAAAAAGAAAGCTCTTGAGGCTACTTTAGCTCAAATTGAAAAACAATTTGGCAAAGGTGCTATCATGAAATTTGATTCAAAAATTCAAGAATCTATCCCAGCTCTTAGCACTGGTGTTATCGGCTTAGATTTAGCTCTTGGTATAGGTGGAATTCCACAAGGAAGAATCATTGAAATCTTTGGACCAGAGTCTTCTGGAAAAACAACCTTAGCTCTTCATTTAGCTGCAGAATGTCAAAAAAATGGAGGTACTGTTGCTTTTGTTGATGCTGAACATGCTCTTGATACAAAGTATGCTCAAAAACTTGGAATTGATCTTTCAAAACTTCTTATCTCTCAACCAGATAGTGGTGAAGAAGCTCTTGAAATTACTGATCTTTTAGTTCGTTCTGGTGGTGTTCAACTTCTTATTATTGATTCCGTAGCAGCACTTACACCTAAAGCAGAACTTGAAGGAGACATGGGTGATTCTCACATGGGACTACAAGCAAGACTTATGTCTCAGGCTCTAAGAAAACTCACAGGATCAATCTCAAAAACTCATTGTACAGTAATTTTTATAAATCAACTAAGAATGAAAATAGGCACTTTTTTTGGCAACCCTGAAACTACCACTGGTGGAAACGCTTTAAAATTTTATGCCTCAGTAAGAATTGACATTAGAAGAATTGGCTCTATTAAAGAAGGCGACGCTGTTTTAGGTAATAAAACAAAAGTTAAAATTGTCAAAAATAAAGTTGCACCTCCTTTTAAAGAAATTGAACTCGATGTTTTTTATGGTGAAGGATTTTCACCTCTAGATAGTCTTATTGACACAGCCGTAGAAGAAAAACTTATTGATAAAGCTGGCTCTTGGTTCTCCTACAAGGATCAAAAAATAGGACAAGGAAAAGAAGCTGTAAAAGATTTTTTAAAAGCTAAGCCTCAACTTCAACAAGAAATTAAAAATGAGCTTTATAAAAAATATGATCTTCCAAGTCTTATTAAAGATCATAAAAAGGAAAAAGCTCATTAAGGCTTGCTACCAAAAAGCATTGAAACTTTTATCAAGAAGAGAGCTCTCTAGTTTTAAACTTAGAAGAGCTCTCCAAATTTACTCACCCCAAGATATTGATCAAGTTCTAAAAAAATTAGAAGAAAAAAATTATCTCAACGATGAACGCTATCTTAAACTCAGAATTAATTCTTTTAAAAGAAAACTTAAATCAAGACTTCAAGTTCTTTATCTTCTCAAGCAAGAAGGCTTTAAATTAAATTTAAAAGAACTAGATACTTTTTACTCTCAAGAAGAAGAACTTCTGATTTATAAAACACTTTTAGAAAAAAACTATAAAAATTTAAATCAAAGAGGTTTTTATTATTAGATGAGTTTATTTTCTATTAATCAAATTTTTAAAAACCATCTCAAAACTTCTTTTTAAATCCTCAATAATTTCATTAGCAAGATCTTTGTCCCAATAGTAGAAATCAAAAAGTATGTTTATTTTTTTTATTATTTTCTTATAATATTTTATTCTTTTTTTTATTTTTATATATTCTTTTTTTCTTTCATGATTTTTATCACAAAAGTTTATTGTAAAAAAAAATCTTTCCTTAATTGAAAATTTATCTTTTTCAGATCTTAAAAAAAATAAATACTCATTAATTTCTTCAATTAAACAAGATACCTCTTGAAGATCTTGATTAAAAGAACCTCTAAGAATTAATTTTTTTATCTTTTGATTGATTTTTTGTTCAATGCCTTGAACATCTTTTATATTAGCCAATAAGATAAAAATCTTAACCATTTCAATTGTTCACATCATTTATAAAAAACATTTTTTAATGAAAAATTTATTTTTTAATAATCTTTATTTTCTCTTTTGAGTCTAAAACTTCATATCCATGACTTTCTATTTCTTGTCTAAGACGATCTGCTTCAGTATAATTTTTATTCTTTCTAGCTTCTTCTCTTAATAAAGCCAAATCTTGAATAAAATCAGGAATAATATCCTTAGAAAAAGTTAAACCAAAAACAGTCTCTAAAATATTTTTAATCAATAATCTTGAATATTTTTTGTCTTTATTAGCCAAAGATATCATCTCAAAAACAACACTTAGAGCTTTTGCTATATTTAAATTATCTTTTAAACCCTCTTTAAATTCTTCTTCTAACCTTAAAGGAAAAGATTCATTTCCACCTTCTTCTTTGAGAAATAAGTCAATTTTATCATACATAGCTTTTTTTTCCTCAACCCAAGAAGCAGACCAATGAATAGGATCTTGATAATGATTAGAAATAAAAAGAAATCTTAAAAAAGAAGAAGAATACTTTTTTTGCAGCTCATCTAAATCAACAACATTACCCAATGATTTAGACATCTTCTCTTCATTCATAATAACAAAAGCATGATGCATCCAAATTAAACTTAAAGGCTTATGCGTTAAACACTCTGATTGAGCAATTTCATTTTCATGATGAGGGAAAATTAAATCTTGCCCCCCATGATGAATATGAAGAGTATCACCTAAATGCTTTTTAATAAGAGTTGAACACTCTATATGCCAACCAGGTCTACCCTTAGACCAAGGAGAATTCCAACCATAATGATCATCTTTTTTCCATAAAACAAAATCTTTTTGATCTCTTTTCTTCTCTTGTAAATGAATTCTAAAATTTTCAATAAGATCTGTTTTTTTACTTAACTTTCCATAATCATGAAAATTTTTTACTGAAAAAAAAACATCTCCTTCACTTTCATAAGCATAGTTGTGCTGCAATAAATCTTGAATAAACTCAATAATATCTAAAACATGATCAGTCACTTTAACTTCTAAAACAGGTAAAATGTTAAATTCTAGAATCTTCTTCTTAATCTCCTCTAACCAGTACTGAGAATATTTCAAAGGATCTTGATTGTTTTCTTGAGCAGCTTTTAAAATTTTATCATCAATATCAGTAAAATTTCTTACAAAAGAAACTTTATAGCCTAAATACAAAAGAACCCTGTGAAGCAAATCAGCTATTAAAAGTGATCTTAAATTTCCTAAGTGAATAGGACCATAAACAGTAGGACCACAAGAATAAATTTTTATAATTTCATCTAAAGGAAGTTCTTTCTTGTTCTCAGATAAAGTATCATAAAGTCTCATGATATTCTTTGTAACAATCTTTCCTTGCTTAATAAAGAAAGAAGGTCAGGAAGCTCTGGACCTTGCATTTTTCCTGTTAGAAGATATCTCACTGTCAAAAATAAATTTTTTCCCTTTAACTGAAATTTCTCTCCTAACTTCTGAATCATCTCTTTAGGATCAACTCCTAAAAGAAATTCTACACTTTGATAGAACTCTTCTTGCTGAAGATTCTTAACTAAATCTTCACCTTCAAGTACTTTTTCTTTTTTCGTAAAAAATAAATAATGATTTAATAATTCTTTAAAATCTGAAACAAAAACAATCTGATTTTTAAATAACTGTAATGCCTTCTTTTGATTCTCTAAAGAATACCTATAAAACTCATGATCAGCATCTAGAAAAAGCTTATTTAAAAGCTCTTCTAAATCCTTTCTTCTTAAATGCTCTCCATTAATCCATTGTAGTTTTTTAAGATCATAAATAGCAGGAGATTTACTTAAACGATTTAAATTAAAAAAAGGAATAACTTCTTGAGCTGTAAAAATATCTTTTCCCTCAGGATGAGACCAACCCAGTAGACAAAGATAATTTAACAAAGCCTCAGCTTCATAGCCCATCTCTCTGTAAGAACGAACACTTGTAGCGCCATCTCTTTTTGAAAGCTTTTGTCTTTCATGATTAATTAAAAGAGAAAGATGACAAAAAATAGGAGGCTCTAGCTGAAAAGCTTCATAAAGCATCAACTGTCTGAGTGTATTAGATAAATGATCTTCTCCTCTGATCACGTGAGTAATCTTCATTAAAGAATCATCTACAATATTACAAAAATTATAAGTAGGGAGATCATTAGATCTAATAAGAACAAAATCTCCGACCATATTTTCTGGATAAACAATACGACCCCTTACTTCATCATGAAGAACATAACTCTTTAAAGGAACCCTAAAACGAATCACAGGCTTTTGCCCCTGTGCAATTCTTTTTAAAGCTTCTTCATGCATTCTTGGATCTTTCCAAATTCCTTCATAATGTGGGGGTCTATTTTCTCTTAAAGCCACTTCTTTCATTTGCTCTAATTCTTCATCTGTAGCAAAACAATAATAAGCTTTTCCTTCATGAATAAGCTTTTCAGCATATTCTTTATAAATATTTAAACGCTGTGATTGAAAATAAGGACCATAAGAACCCTCTTTTTCTGGACCCTCGTCCCACGTAATATTTAACCACTTTAAGTCCTCTATTAAATGATGAAAAGATTCTTCAGTACTTCTTGCTACATCCGTATCTTCTACCCGAACAATAAAAGTTCCTTGATTGGCTTTTGCAAAAAGATAATTATAAATAGCCGTTCTAGCATTACCAATATGAAGATCACCTGTTGGACTTGGGGCAAAACGAACTCTAACCATTGAATATATTTTCTATATTTTTATCTAATTCTTCTAGACTTTGATTTTTCACAAGAGACACTTCTTTTAACAATAAATCCTTGCATTGAGCAAGCATTTTTTTCTCTCCAAAAGAAAGTTTTTTCTTATTTTGAATCACTAATAAAGATCTTAAAACATCAGCTATATCCATAAGATCACCTGTTTTAACTTTATTTAAATAATCTCTTTGACGACGATTCCAAGTAGATAAATCAGGTTCAAAGTTATGATTTTTTAAAAAAGAAAAAACATTTTCTATTTCTACTTGAGAAGCTAAAGCTCTGATATGACCTTTACCTTGAACAGGAACAAGAATAGTAATATTGTCTTTTAAAATTTTTACTAAATAAAAAGCGACTTTTTGATCCTGAATATTTTGTTCCTGAATGGCAAGGATTTTTCCTACCCCGTGCCCAGGACAAACAACATACTCATGAATCTTAAACATAAAAATCCTTTTTTAAGCCTTGAATCATACATTTTTCTTTCCCCTCTGAAAACTCTTGAGAACTTTTTACCTAAGGACGATACAACCCATAAGATGAGATTTTTTTTGTTGTTTTTTTTTAGCTGTGTCCCAGCTAAAACCATTCCTTATCAGCCTAGTTCAACTCAAAACACTCAAACTCTCAATTGCGCTGGAGCCCAAATCATCCTTCCTGAAATAGAATTTGTAGAGCTTAATGAATCTGATGTTTTAAACACCTCTATGACTTTTAAAAGCAAAATTTTTCAATGTGGAGAAACACCGAAAATCCGCTCACTAGCTTGGACTGTTTATAACAAAAGTAACATAAGTTTAACTTCTGATATTGATTTTTTTAATTACATGAAAAAAGGCTTTTCTCTTATCTACAAAGACTATGAAAACAAAACACAACTTGGAAATAAAAATTTTTTTGATAATATCTATCCTCTAGGATCTTCCCCTGAAATCACTCTAACAGGAATTAATTCTAAAGCTAAAGAAAATGATAATGATACCCATCATGAAGAATTTTTTTTAGAACTATCAGTCCTACTAGAAGACAATACAAGATTGTATACTAGAGCTTATATCCACATTGATTTAAATTTTAACCCGATAGAGCAAGCTATTAAAATTTGGACAGCTCCAAAATTTATAGAATTCACTCCACAATTCACTCTTAATTTTTCTTGCTCAGAAAATCTCTCTTATGTTCAAGGCTATAATATAGAAACAGATCAGTATCCAAAATGCCAAGGACTGACAAAAAACAATACCTCAGATAACTACACTACAGATAATGCATGGCCAACAAAAATCGATTCTCTTATTCTTCCTATGCAAAACAAAGAAACAACATCCTATCTAAGACTCTTAGAGTCAGATCATCCTATTGTATTAACAAAATTCTTTTTTAGTCTTTAAGGAGAAAGAAAGAATCCTTCTTTTTTTCCCCTTAACCTTCATTAAATATTGATTTTTGATAAAAAACAACTTTTTTCTTCACAAGAATCTTTTTTTTGTTTAAAAGTAAAAAGATGTTTTCTAGTGTTGAAGTTAGGGAAAAGTTTTTAAACTTTTTTGAAAAAAACGGTCATAAAATCATTAACTCATCTTCTCTTGTTCCTGAAGAAGATCCTTCTCTTTTATTTACTAATGCTGGGATGAATCAGTTTAAAAACCTTTTTCTCAATCCTGAACTCTCTCCCATGAAAAAAGCTGTCTCTGTTCAAAGATGCTTAAGAGCTGGAGGAAAACATAATGATTTAGAACAAGTAGGATTTAGCCCCAGACATCATACCTTCTTTGAAATGTTAGGAAATTTCTCCTTTGGTGATTATTTTAAAAAGGAGGCTATTCATTATGCCTGGACCTTTTTGGTAGATGAGCTTCATCTTAAACCTGAACTTCTTCATATTTCTGTTTTTAGAGATGATGAGGAAGCTTATGAATTATGGAAGGAACTAGGCATTCCCTCAGATCATCTTCATAGAAGAGGAGAAAAGGATAATTTTTGGGAAATGGGTGCTGTTGGACCTTGTGGTCCTTGTAGTGAAATTTTTTATGATTATGGACCAAGTTATTCTGATGGTAAGAATACTTTTTTAGATGATGAATCAAGATATATTGAAATTTGGAATCTTGTTTTTATTCAATATGAACGATTAAGCTCAGGAGAGCTCATTCCTTTAAAATATAAAAGCATTGATACAGGTGCAGGACTAGAAAGACTCTGTGCGGTCTTACAAAACACTTACACAAATTACAAAACAGATCTTTTTCTGCCTCTAAAAAATATTCTTGAAAAAAAAGTCACTCAAGCCAAAGAATCTTCCCTAAATGTAGTCATTGATCATTTAAGAGCTGCTTCTTTTTTAATTTCAGATGGAATTTTACCAGGTTCAGAAAATAGATCTTATGTCTTAAGAAGAATATTAAGAAGAGCTATTAGGCATTTAGAACTTATGGGCAGGCAGAACCCCCTTCTTCATGAATTAGTAAGACCTCTCTTTGATCTTTTTGAAGGATTTTATCCTGAAAATGAAAAAAAAATTGCTCTTATTGAAGAAACCTTAAAGGAAGAAGAGCTTAAATTTAGGAAAACCTTAAAACAAGGTTTAAATCTTATTGAAAATCTCACTCAGGAAAATCTTACAGGAGAAAAAATCTTTGAACTTTATGATACCTACGGTATGCCTTCAGATCTCATTGCAATCTTATTACAAGAAAAAAATCTTCCTTTTCTTAAAAAAGAATTTGAACAAGAACTAGAAAAACAAAAAGAACGTTCCAGAGCTCATCAAAAATTTCAAGCAAAAAATCTTACTGAAATCAATCTCTCATCTTTTCCTAAAACCAAGATAGCTCCATTAACTACAAAAGAACTCACTACCTCCATCATTCACCAAGAAAAAAATTCTTATATTTTCGAACAAACTTTGTTTTTTCCCACATTAGGAGGTCAATATCATGACACTGGAAGTATCATCACTCCTGAAGGAGAATTTGAAGTTTTAGAAGTGATTAAACAACAAGATCATTACTGGCATGTTCTCTCAACAGATCAAAAACTCTCTTCTCCTGCTACTCTCTATCTTAATGAAAAAAGACGTTTTCACACTTCTCAGCATCACTCCGCCACTCATTTACTTCAACAAGCTTTAAGAACTCTTCTTGGTAAAAAAATTGAACAAGCTGGTTCTAGCGTCCAAGAAAACAAACTAAGGTTTGATTTTACTTATCATCAACCTCTTTCAAAAGAACTCATTAAAGAGATAGAACACTTTGTTCAAGAAAAAATCTTTGAAAATCATCAAGTAGAAATCTACTACACCACTAAAAATCAAGCTCTTAAACAGGGAGCCTTAGCTTTTTTTGGAGATAAATACCCTGATGAAGTAAGAGTCGTGAAAATTGGAGAATCTTTAGAGCTTTGCGGAGGAACTCATGTTCAATCTAGTTTGGAGCTTCTTGGTTTTCATCTTCTCACTGAAAATAGTATTGCTTCAGGAGTAAGAAGAATTGAAGCTGTCACAGGAGAAAGTTTTTTTCTAGAAATTAATAAAATAAAAGATAGTCACAAAAAAATTTACGAACATCTTCAAGGAGAATCTCCTTTACAAAAAATTCTCACTCTAGAGAAAAATCTACAAGATCTCTCTAAAAAGAAAGATACTTATCTAGAAGAACTTTTTCAGTATAAATTGAAAGAAAGTTCTGAACTTTTTATTCTTGTAAGAGAGGAAGAGCTTGTTTTTAGTAAAAATTATCCTCATAACAAAATTTTCTTTACCTCTATTGGATCTTTTTCTATTACAGGGAATGTAGATTTTTTAAAAAAATGCAATCTTTTATTAAAAAATCTTTCTATTAAAGGAGGAGGAAAGAATCACCTTCAAGGAAAAGCTAGCCCTGAGCAATTAAAAGCTCTAAAAAAAGCCCTTATTTGACAAAAAAAGAAGAAATGTTTAAGAAAGCCTATGGCTAGAATTACTATCGAAGATGCTCTGAAAAAAGTAAAATCCCGTTATGAACTTATGCATCTAGTGACTAAAAGGGCTTTACAGCTTAAAGAAGGAGCGAAACCACTTATAGATAGCCCCAATAAAGCTATTGTCCTAGCTTTAAGAGAAATTGCAGCGGGAAAAATTACCCATGCTAAAAAGCAAGATTATCATCAAGATGAATTTTAATCTTTTTTACTAAAAATCCGAAAATCTTTTCATGCTTTTATTTTTTATTTTTTCTGAAATAAGAATTACCTCTTTCAAAAAAAATTCTGCTTTTCCCCTAAAGACAAATCCAGTAGTTGAAAAAACTAATTTTATTGAAACAATAAAGACATATTCTTATAAACCTGATACTATTTTAAATCATATAAATACTATTCTTTCTTTTACTATAGATTATTCTGAAAAAAATGGAGAAAAAAAATACTTAGAACTTATTTTCAATGATGTTTTCTTAGTAAAAATTACAGATAATCACAATAAATATCAAGGTAAGTTTCTTTTAGAAGACTATATCTTAAATATTGAAAATGAAAATCTTCCAACTATTGCTTTTCTAAAAAAAATTTTTAAACTACCTATTTCTAATTCTGAATTAGCATCTGATTTAGAAAGAGAATATTTTCAAAATCAAAATCAACAAGAGAGAACCAGAGGATCAAGCCTAAGATTAGAAAAAAGTTTCTATAATGTTTTTAATAAATCAAAAAAAAATCATCGTCTTCTTCCTATCCCTCTTTTTCTTGAAGAAAAAGAAAATTCCAGTGCTATTTTAGAAAAATTAGAAAAAATGGAAAAAGATATCATAAAAGCCATAAAAAAAAACAATAAAATCTACTTTCCTTATTTTATTTTTTTTAAAAAAGATAAAAAATATGGTATCCATGACATTGGTAAAACTACTAAATTTTTCTTTAAAACTTATAATGCCTTGATTAATGATAGCAATGAAATTAATTCAAAAGATGTTGAATAATAAAATTAGTAAAGGAAGCTTCTTATTAAACTATACATCATCAAAACAGTATCAACCCTGTCACCAAAAAATGATCGAGCAAAAAAAAATTAAAGGATGTATAAACCAATATTTTAAAACTATTTTAGTAATAATACTAAATAAAAAAATGACAGATAAAATCTCTATCTTATCTTAGATAATTTCACAAGAATAAGTTTTAATGATCTTTTTTATAAAAAATACATAAATAATTGAAAAAATCAAACAATCTCTTATATTGTGTCTATGTTTTTATTTTTTTCAGTCAGGCAAATCATTTTACTGATAAATCTTATACTTCGGCATCATTTTTTCATTTTAAAAAAATACCTTATTTTTCATCTAATTTCAGTCTATACCTAAATCCTATTCACAAGACAACACCTGAAGAATTAAAAAATATTATTGATAATGACATAAAAAATTATATTAAAAATAATATTAATATTATTTTTATTTATGAGAACCAAGAACAACAAAAAAAATTCAAAGATGTACTAGATTTATACAAATCAACACTTTGTAAAAAAACATCTTCTAAAGAAATAAATTTATCTTTTGAACATATTCAAAAAAAAGAAATTAAAAAAAAATAGAAGATATTGAAAGTAAAAAAGAAAATACTTCATCTGAAAAAAAACAAATTAAAAATAGTTCTAAAGAAGATCTGACATTTGTTTATCTTTTACATCAAGAAACTGATTTTAATCACAATGATAATGAATTAGAAAACTTTTACAGTAAAATAAAAGAAAAAATAAAAATATCAAGAATTTTTATTTTTCACTCTATATCTCTTCAAAAAAATACTATTAAAAATAAAGAAGATAGATACTTAATACAAATATTTAAAGGACAAACTTACGATGTTTATTCTTATAAAAAATTTAATCCAATAAATACTTTATTTGAATTACTGACATATACAGTGAAAGACTTCCTAAGCTTATCTGAAATAGATCTAAATCTAATCAACATCTATAGAACAAAAGTTTCTGGAGATATTATTAAAGGACAAGATTTTGAAAAAATATTTAAACAATCTCTTCATTGCACCACAGATACAAATATAAAAATAGAAAGTTTGATTTTTAACGATAATAACACACCAAAAAAAGGTGTCTTTTTTGTTTCCAATCATGAAGAAGCTTTGTCATTAAAGATATTACTTCATGATTTATTTATATCAAAAGAAAATAATAATTATAATATGGATAAAATCCATATTTACACGACAGAATCTGAAAAAGATATCTCAAACTCAAATAAGATAGAAAATCCAATAAAAGATCTTTATGATGATAAAATAGATATTCTTATTGTTTGTAGATTACTTGATAATTACCCTGATTCTGATAACTATATGGAAAAAGTAGATTATATGTTTTCTTTTGTAAGAAAACCTACCATTACTTCTTTTTTAAAGAGATTTTTAATTCTTTTAAAATCTATTAAAAAAAACTCAACAAAAAAAAGAGATATTTTTATTTTAACTCCAATTAACGAAAAAAACTCAGAAAAAGAACAGGATATTTTAGAAAATTTTTTAATTAATTTTAACAACACGGGGAAAAAAGAAATAAAAATAGAAGATAAAACCAGTAAAAAAACAGAACAACATCCAAATAAAATAAATCCTACTACAGATATAGATAATGTTGTCCAAGTAAACATACCTCAAGATAAATATCCTTTAGTTCAAGCTGCCAATAATTCAAACATTGGACCTGAAGATCAAGAAATAATAACTCCAAACAATAATGGAAATAAAATCCAATATGTCCTTAATAGTTTTTTTTCCATTGAAAGTCATTTGTTTTTTTTTTCAGTAAAAAAAACTATATCCTCGAGGATAGATCAGTTTTTCACTTATTTTTTTTTATTATTGCTTGAACATCATAAAAAAATAGAAAAACAAAATCAAAAATCAGATGAAGAATTCTTTGAAAATTATATTGAAAAAACTATGTATACGATAAACAATCTATCTAATAATAATAAAGAAATTTTAAATAATATATTTTTTGATTTTTTTCTAATTCAACATATCTTAAAGATTTTTAACTTAGATAAAAATATCACTTTAAAAGGATTAAACTTAGAAAAACACAGTAAAAAACAAGAAGAAATATATTCTAATATCAATAATGATAGTAAAAGATATACAAATTTTTTTATTTTTTTAAATCTTTTATCTAGAAACTTAGATCAATCAACAAAAAAATTCTATTTACCTTCTAAGCAGAATCCTATTCAAAATAAAAATAATGTAACAACATTTATTATTCCTATTCTATACCATGAAGATGAAAATCTTACTAATTATTTAAAAAATAATTATTTGAAGAAAGGAAATGAAATTATTAATGAATTGACAACACATTCAAAAATATTTAATACTAATCAAATTATTATAAATTTTCATGAAATTCTTTTTGTCAAAAATTCTCAAGAAAAAATATTCAAACCAGCATTTTTAATAGACTCTAAGAGTATACAAACATTTTTAAACAACAAACATGAATATTTTTCAATTTTTAAGATTATTAAATATAATAATTCACACTATATTCAATTAAACATCACTTCTCATAAAATTAAAGAATTTTTAAATACTGATAATGTTTTATCAAAAACAATTCTTTCTCTACTAAGTGAAATTTTAAAAAATTAAAAAGATTAATACAGCTCAAGGTGATGATTTAGCTAGTGTTATAAAAAATTTATAATAGAATTCTTCTTGTGGAGTTTTAACTAAAAGAAGAATCTCTGTAAAATTAGATAGTTGATTTTGCCAAAAATAGTGACTTTCAATAGGTAAGAGTTACACAAAAAGCTAATTTATGAATGATCAGATTTTGAGCTATTTTTTTAGCTTACTTTTTAGGTAGGGTTGTTTGAATAAAAATCATTTCTTTTTAACAAGTGAATAAGTTAACACTTCATCAAAATGTTTAACTGTTTTAAAAGTTAATCCCTTTGTATGTTCTGGTGGAATATCTTTTAAATCCTTCTCATTAAGAAAAGGTAGAATAATTTCTTTAATCCCAGCTCTTTTAGCAGCTAAAACCTTTTCCTTAATCCCACCTACAGGTAACACTCGTCCTGTTAAGCTAAGTTCCCCTGTCATCGCCACCTTCTTTCTTACAGATTGATTTGTGGCTAGACTATAAAGAGCTGTCGCTAGAGTAATTCCAGCACTAGGACCATCTTTTGGAATAGCACCAGCAGGAAGATGAACATGAACTTCGTGAGAAGAGAGATAGTCTTTTTCTTTAGATTTCTTCTTTTTTTTAGCTTGAAGAAGTTTTTTCACATAACTATAAGCCAGAGTTGCTGATTCATTCATGACTTCTCCTAGCTGTCCTGTTAATTTAAAACCTTTTCCCTCTAGAGGAATGGTTTCCACATAAAGAATATCCCCACCATAACCAGTCCAAGCTAAACCTGTAGCAATTCCAGGAGGAAGTTTTTCTAATGTTTTTTCCGTTGTAAAACGCTTTGGTCCTAAAACTTGTTCAGGATTAATTGTTAGTTCCTTTACTAAATTTTTTGATTTCTCTGAGAACTGATTTAAGGCTACTTTTCTACATAAACGAGCAATAATTTGTTCTAAAGATCTAATTCCAGCTTCTCGTGCATAAAAATCAATCAAAGTTTTTAATAAAGGCTTAGTTAAAATAAGATCTTGATTTTTTAAGCCATGTTTTTTGAGTTGCTTTGGAAGAATAAATTTTTTAGCAATTTCTAATTTTTCTTCAAGAGTGTATCCGGGAAGTTCAATAACTTCCATTCTATCTAGTAATGGCTCTGGAATCTCAGAAAGAGAATTAGCTGTGGCAATAAACATAACTTTTGATAAATCAAAAGAAAGATCAAGATAATGATCTAAAAAATTTTTATTTTGTTCTGGGTCTAAAACCTCGAGCAAAGCTGAAGCAGGGTCTCCTTGATAGGAATAACTTAATTTATCAATTTCATCGAGCATGATTAAAGGATTGTTTACCTCAACTCTTTTTAAAGCTTGGAGAATCTTTCCGGGCATAGCTCCAATATAAGTTCTTCTATGTCCTTTAATCTCAGCTTCATCTCTCATGCCACCTAAACTAAAACGAAAGAACTTTTTTGATAGAGCCTCAGCAATACTTTGACCTAAAGAAGTTTTTCCTACACCAGGTGGTCCGACAAAGCATAAAATAGTACTATCATAATCAGGCTTAAGTTTTTTGACTGCTAAAAATTCTAGAATTCTTTCTTTCACTTTTTTTAAACCAAAATGATCTCGGTCTAAAATTTCATGAGCTTTTTTTAAATTAAAATCATGACTAGGACTTGATTGATTCCAAGGAAGAGAAAGAATCCACTGAACATAATTTTTACTTACTTGATATTCAGGAGACTGCTCTGAAAGATTTTTTAATTTTTCAAATTCTTCTTTTAAAACTTTTTCAACATCTTCATTTACAGGACCAATGGTTTCTAAAGCTTTTTTAAAATCATTAAGTTTTTCTTCATCTTGACCTAATTCACCCTGAATAACCTTTAACTGCTCTCTTAAAAAATACTCTTTTTGCTGTTTGTTTAACTTACTTGTGACATCTTCTGAGATCTTTTGCTGAATTTTTAAAACTTCTTCTTCTTTCTTTAAAAGAATAAGAAGTTTTTTTAATCTTGTTCTTACATTGGTAGTCCCAATAAAATCTTGAGAATGTTCTAAATCTAAATTAAGAGCAAAAGCTACTAAATCTGTTAGATAAGAAGCACTAGGGGTATTAATAACAGCTAACTTTAAATCTTCATTAAAAAAAGGACTTTGTTCAGCAATCTTTTTAATATGATCAAGAATATTTCTTACTAAAGCCGTTGTTTTAACATTTTTATCTTCTTTTTCTTCTAAAAGAGTATAGGAAGCAAAGGTTAACTGATCTTCAGAAATAGTTTCTTTAAGCTCATAACGCTTAATCCCCTGCACTAAAATGTTAATAGAGTTATCTTCTAACTTGATTTTTTTTAAAACCTTACACAAAACCCCTCGTTCAAAAACCTGGTTTTGACCCTCAGGTAAAAGAAGATTAATTCCTACATAAGTATCTTTTTCTAAATATTGCTCCATTTCAGGGTGGTAAAGAGCTTTATTAATCATAATAGGAGCTATGATGCCTGGATAAATTGAAGGAGGAGCAATTGGGATTAAAAGGACTTTGTCCGGATAGTTTTTTTCCATGGTTCTATCTTTTAGTATGATGATAAAAGCATGAAAGACAAGGGTTTTCTAGAAAGTTTTCCTAGATTTTAAATATTTATAGGTAAAAAAAAGGATTACCAAAACAATTCCCAGAAAAATAAGCCCATAAACTAAATAAGGAGGATATTCTCCCTGATAAATTTCCATAGGAATATTGATACTGGAAGCCAAGCCTCTATCTTCTTCTGTAATATGAAGGGAGGTTCCCTCTAAATTATTCCAAAACATAAATCTCCACACATCGGTTTTCTGATAATCCTGATCCTGTTTCAAGATCTTCAGCTACTAAAACTTTAGGCGTAGCATTAAATCTTATTTCTAAAGAATTATCTACTCCTTGAGCTTTTAAAAAATTTTCAACAGATTGAGCTCTTCTTCTAGATAAATCTTCATGATGCCTTAAAGATCCTCGACTATCTGTATGCCCCTCTAAAACAATCAGCTTAGAAGAATAATTTGAACGAATGTTATCCGCAATTTGTTTTAGTGTTTCTTGGGCTTGAGAAGTTAAATTAGCTTGATTGGTGCCAAAAAAAACTGTGCCCAAGGGAGATGGATCTTTTTTAACCTCTTGTACAATCACTGGTGCTTCTACAACAGGTTCTGTCTTAGGAGCTATAGTCTTCTCTTTAAAGCCAAAAAAACCCCTTAAAGCCACAAAAGCTCGCCAATTAATTCTTACAGAATCTTTTGAACTCTCTTGATAATTCTGAATTCCTCTAAAAGCTCCTCCAAGATAAAGAGCTACCGTATTAAATTTAATTCTTGTAAAAAGCAACCAATCAATAGCCTGATACTTTAAATCAAAAGGAAGAATACTTACACCTTGAAGCTCAGAATGAAGGCTAAAAAGAGGATTAAAAAAATACCCTCCCCCTAAACCATAGGTAATCTTATGAATAGCTGAAGTGACCTTAGTTGTTTCATTGCCAGTAATCTCCTCAGGTAATTTTGCTTCTTGAGCGTATTGATATCCACCATTTACAACAATAAAAAGCTGATCAAAATAATAATCAAAAGCTATTTTTGACCCCATAATCCAAGAATTATCCGTAGCATAATAAACGGGATCACCAACTTTAAAACCAAAAAAAGGAATGACACTTACAGCATAATTTACATCTTGAGGAGTTAATCTAATTTTTAAAACAACCTTGGGATCAGAAAAAACCCAAGCTTCTTTCTTAGCTATTTGACCATTTTTATCTAAACGAGATTCACCCAAAACAACTTGTCTAAAATCTCCAGAAAAACCTAAATAAAATCTTTTTTTAAATAAAAAACCTAAGTGCAAATCTAAACCTAAAACATTTTGCACTAAAGTCTTTTCAGTTTTAGAAGTTGTTTGATTAAAAAGACTGAGTAAGTTATTACTATAATTAACTCCTATTCCTCCTAGAAAAAGTCCCCGTTCAGTAAAAAAACTTTTAGGATTAAAAGCTTCTTCTAATAAAAGAGTATCAAAAGAATGAGATAATTTATAATACTGAACATCAATAGAAGCAACTTCTGCTAATAAAAAGAACATTTCTTATACAAATTCTAAAAGAGTAGAAAACTTTTGTAAAGTTTTCTACTCCACATAAATTTCCACTCTTCGATTCATTTTAAAAGTTTCTTCTTGACCAGGAATTTCTATTTCAATCCTTAAAGGTATTTTGTGAGATTCAATTTTCATCTCATTTGTTAAACCTTTATTCATTAGATAATTTTTAACATTCTCTGCTCTTTTTTTAGATAATTTCTCATTAGTTCTTTTGGAACCTCGACCATCAGTATGTCCTGAAATTTTTAAAGATTTTTCTTTATATTGATTTCTTATTCTTTCACTAAACTCATCTAATTGTTTTTTTGTCTCTTGAGTTAAGTGAGAACTATTCCATTCAAAATACACTGTTCCAATTTTACTACCAACAGGTATGATCACTGGAGCTTCTTCAATAACTTCAATAGGTTCTCCTGTACTTAATAGCATTGGCTCTTCTGGAAGAGGCAGGGGTTCTTCTGGTAAAACTTCTTTCGGTGCTTCTTCTTTTTCTTCAGCTAAATAAGCATATCTTAAAGCAGCAAACAATCTATATTTAAACTCTCCTGCCGAACCATCTACCCCCTCTTGATTATCTTGTTTTTTTAAAAATTCTAAACTACGCAAAGCTCCTCCAAGATACAGAGCAAAACCTTTAAAAAAAAGCCTTGCATAAAGCATTCCATCTAAAGCCTTATGTAGTGCCAAATCAGGTAAAGCCATCATTCCAGAAAATTCAGTATGAAGACTAAAATTTTCATGAAAAAGATACCCAAGTCCCAAGCCCCCCACCCCTTTCACTCTCATATCCATTCCTGTCACTGTACTTGTAGTCGTTTTATATTGTGGAATTTGAGCTTTATGAGCATAAACAGCACCAACATTGGTAGCAAAAAATAATTTATTATCCATATAATAATCAGCTAAAAGAGATAATCCTATAGTGGGACCAACATCTGTAGCATAATAATAAGGATCACCTAAGGGATAAGTTCCAAAAAGAGCTAAGGCTACAGCATACCTTGCTTCATTTGAAGTTAATCTTGCTTTCAAAAGTAATTTTGGATCAGCAAAAGTCCAAACAGCAGGTTCTTTATCTGTAGCACCTTCACCCAAAGTCACTCTTCTAAAATCTCCTGATAATCCAATAAAATATCTTTTTTTAAAACGATAACCTAAATGTAAATCTATACCTAAAATATCTTTAACAAAATATTTTTGTACCACTTGTTTATTTCCATCTAAAACAACAAAGGGACTATTAGCATAATTCACTCCTAAACCTAGTAACAAGGAACCTTTTTGACCATACCTAGAAACAGGGTTTAAGGCTTCTTCAAGAGTGAGTAAATCTAGAGAATGACCTAATTTAAAATTTTGAACATCTAAACTTTTATCTTCAGCAAAAAGCAATAAGATTAACATACTTCTTCAGTATGAGATTGTTTTGAATTTTTGTAAAGATGAGCCCAGAAATCATTTTGATCATAAATAAAAAAACTATGATTTTTTTTATTTAAAAATTCAATATAGTGAACAACACTAACCAAATCTTGATGAGACAATCCAAAAGATAAATCTTCCATAAAAAAAACAGTAGATTCTTTAATGAAAATTGTTTCTTTAAGCAAGAAGATTCTTTGTAATTCTCCTCGAGATAAACTATTAGTTTCTCGAAAAAAAATAAGATGATCTAAATTTAATAACTCAGCTCCTTTGAATAAATCTTCATATTTTTTTCCTGTAAAAATATTTCTCAATTCTTTTAAAGGACTGAGTAAATACTCCTGAAAACTTTTTCCTTCATAAAAAGTTTTTAAAGTCTTCTCTTCAAACCCTAAAGCTTCACAATCTGAACAAGGATAAACATAATCTTCTAAATAAAGCAGTTTTGTTACGATTTCTTTAGATCCTTTACAGGTCTCACAAGAAAAAAGTTCTCTTTTCTTTTTTTTAGGAAAAATTTTTTCTTTTAGAGGTTGCATCAGCTCTAAAAATGTTCCTATGTTAGATCTAGAAGTTATTTGTCTACTCCCAGGACCATCTAAAAAAACAAGAGATTCTTTTTTTAAATCTTTAATAGCTTTTTCATAAGAATCTTCATGGGAAAAGACCTCTAAAGAATTTTTTCTCCAAGAAGTTGATTGAAAAAAAACATCAGTTTTTAATAATTTTGGATATTCAATTTTGGGAAATTTATAAGAAGAAACATCGCCTTCATAAGTAACAAAACCTCCCTCTTGACCACTTTTAGGACCCATTACAATGAGATGGTCTGAGTTTTTTTGAAAATACTCATCATGCTCAACAAGAATAACAGTATTACCCTGTTTGCAAAGACCTTTTAAATACTTTAAGAGATTTTCTTTTTCTTTAGAACTCAAACCCAAGGAAGGTTCATCTAACAAAAATAAACCATCTGTTCCTTGGTAATAAAAAAATTTTGCTAATAAAAGTTTTTGATACTCTGAAGGAGTAAGAGCTTTAACTCTTTGAGAAAGCTTTAAAGAGCCTAATCCAAGATCAATAGTAATTTTTTTTAAAGGATGATCTAAAGACAAGTCTTGCAAAGATTGATCCCATAAAGATTTAAAAGCAATATTTTTATAGGCATAGAAAAAAGATTCTTCATGATGTCCATTACCCTCACAAGTAGAACAAGTGATTTCTTTTTTTTTAGCTCTTCTATAAAAAGCAACCGCAGGTTTATATCTTTTTGATTCTAAAAAATTTAAACAATCTTGAACAAAAACTTGTAAAAGGTTTTTTTCCTTTTGAGAAAAATCTTTTAATTTTTTATCTAAAGATAAATGATTTTTTAAAGCGTAATTTTCTAATTTTTTTTTATAAGGATGCATTAAGGCAAGAGAAAAAAAATCTAAAGCACCTTGTTCTAAAGTTTCATCTTGATGATAAATTTTATCTTCGTCCCAAAATAAAACTCCTCCAAAACCTTGACATTCACGACAAGCTCCTAAAGCACTTTTTTTTAAAAAAAGAGCAAAGTGTCTGTGTTTAAGTTTTGGACTTTTTTGACAAATAGGACAAGAGTAATTTTTTTTAATAGGACTTAATTCTTTATTCACTAAATTAAAAACAATAAGATTTTCTATCACTGACAAAGGAAAATCTTTTAACACTTCATCATCTTTAGAAAAATAAGTCATAAGCCACAAAGAATCTTCCTTTGAAAAATCCCTTAACTCTCCCTCATGATAACTTTTTGTAGGATAACGAAAAGGAAAAAAATCTTGATAAATATCTTTTGGTAACAAAAAAGCATAACTATCTTCAGAAGAAAAAAGATGATCAAAAGATTGATTAAGTAAAGGTTGTTCATGCTGAGGACAAATCAAGTAACCTTCTTCATAGTAAAACCTAGCAAGATCTTCTTCTAGAGTGAGAAAAGTTGCTACTGTTTCTTTAGAAGAATGAATGGAATTATGCTGATAAAGAGCAAAACTTGGTAAAACTGGCTCTAAACTATCAATTTTTGGAGCCAAAGGTTTTTTAGCAAAAAAACGACCCTTGGTAGATAAAGAATTAAGAAATCTTCTTTGAGATTCAGCAAAAAGAGTTTTAAAAACAAGGGTTGTTTTTCCACTTCCAGAAGGACCAGAAACACAAGTTATTTTTTGAAGAGGAAAAGCTACAGAGACATTTTTCAATGTATGCTCTGAAGCTCCCTTCAAAAAAATCATTTTGATTAACGCTTAGAAAATTGAAATGCTCGTCTAGCTCCTGCTAAACCATATTTTTTTCTTTCAACTTTACGAGAGTCTCTTGTTAGAAACCCAGCTTTTTTTAAAGGCTCCTTAAAAGCAGGATCAACTTTTAGTAAAGCTCTTGATAGAGCTAACCTAATAGCTCCAGCTTGACCTGTTGTTCCTCCACCTTGAACATTAACATAAAAACTATAATTTTTTAATTGCAGAAGGCTTAGTGGTTGCAAAACTACATATTGATCTGTGGGCTTATTAAAATACTCACCTAAGCTTCTATCATTAATACTAAGAGTTTCAGATCCTTTTTGTAGATATAATCTAGCAACAGCAGTTTTTCTTCTTCCAATAGCACTTGCAACGTATTTTTGTTCTTTTTTTGGAGCCATTTTTTATTCCTTTGTAATCTTCATTGTTTGAGGCTGTTGAGCTTGATGCTCATGATTAGAACCTACAAATAATCTTAATTTTGTTAATTGAGCTCTTCCCAAAGAATTCTTAGGAAGCATACCTTGAACAGCATCATAAAGAAGTTTTTCAGGATGTTTTTCTAGTTGCTCCTGTGCTGTTCTTTTTTTGATTCCACCTATATGATTAGTGTGCCAAAAGTAAAGCTTATCACTCCATTTTTTTCCTGTTAAAGAAATTTTCTCTACATTTGTAACGACTACATAATCTCCTGAATCAAGATTAGGAGTGAATTGAGGCTTGTTTTTTCCTCTTAAGATTAAAGCTATTCTTGAAGCCAGACGACCTAAAGTTTCATTTGTTGCATCAAGATGAATCCAATTTTTTTCAGAAGCCTCTTGTTCTGTTAAGACAGTTGTTTTTTGCTTATACATAGACTGTTCTTAGTTAAAACATCTTCCTATTTTCTGTCAAGAGTTTGACGAAAAAGATCTTTATTAGCTATAAGATGAGCCATGTATCAAACCACAGATTTTAAAAAAGGTCTAAAAATAGAACTAGAAGGAAAAGTCTATCTTATTGTAGAAAATCAACATGTTAATCCTGGTAAAGGATCAGCTTTTGTAAGGACGAGATTAAAAAACCTAGAAACAGGTCAAGTCATTGATAAAACCTTTAAAGCAGGTGTTGATACCGCACAAATTCCTAATCTAGATCAAAAAGAAGTAGAATTTACTTACAGTGATCATGAAGGTTTTCATTTTCTAGATCAAGAAAGTTTTGAAAGCTTGTTTTTAACGAAAGAACAAGTTGGTGATCTTCATCTTTATTTTCAAGAAGGAATTAAATTACAGCTTCTTTATCATAACGGAAAACCTCTTCATATTGAGCTTCCTAACTTTGTTTATCTTGCTGTTCAAGAAACTGATCCTGGATTAAAAGGTGATAGTGCCACTGGGGGTTATAAAAAAGCTATCATGACAACAGGGTTGCAGATTTCAGTTCCTTTATTTATTAAAGAAGGAGATTTTTTAAAAATAGATACAAGAACAGGAGAATATCTTGAAAGAAAAAAAAGTTAAAGAAACACTTCAAGAGTTTATTGATCTAGCAAGAAAAGAAGGTCTTGCTAAATTATCTTATAACTCTTCCACTGAAGGATTTTCCATTGAATTTCAGCATCAAAACCAAGCTCCTTCTTTTATCACTCAACCCATCATTGAATCTCTTAATAAAGAATTAGACCCTAAAGTTAAAATTATCACAGCGCCTTTTATCGGTCGTTTTTATCAAGCATCTTCTCCTGATAGTCCTCCTTTTGTTCAAATCGGAGATAGAATCACTCCTGGACAAACCCTTGCCATTATTGAAGCCATGAAAATCATGAACGAAGTAGAAGCAGAGTTTCATGGTGAAGTGGTTGAAATTCTTGCTCAAAATGGTGAAGTTGTAGAGTATCAACAACCTTTATTTAAAATTCGTCATGACTAAAATTCTTATCGCTAATAGAGGCGAAATTGCTTTAAGAATCTTAAGAGCTTGTGAAGAGCTTCAAATCAAGAGTCTTCTCATCTACTCTGAAGCAGATAAAAACACTCTTCCCGTAAAACTAGCTCCTGAAACATTTTGCATTGGACCAGCTTCTTCTCTGGAAAGTTATCTTCATCAAGAAAAAATTCTTGAAATAGCTAAATTAACTCAGTGCACTCATCTTCATCCAGGCTATGGCTTTCTTTCAGAGAATGCTTCTTTTGTTCAACGTTGTGAAGAAGAAAATATTATTTTCATTGGTCCCCCGTTAAAAGCTCTAGAAGTTATGGGAGATAAATTAGCTTCCAAAGAATTTGCTAACAACTTAGAAGTTCCCACTTTAAAACCAATTAAAGTTTCAGAATTAAGTCAAAAAGAACTTTTACAAGCCTGCTCGAAGCTAAGCTACCCTCTTTTAATTAAGGCCTCTGGAGGAGGTGGTGGCAAGGGGATGGAAAAGATTCTTCACGAAGATCAACTTTTACCAGCTATTTCAAAGTTAAAAAAAGAAGCTTATGAAGCTTTTGGAAATGATACTCTCTTTATTGAAAAATATATTCAACACCCAAGACACATTGAAATTCAAATTTTAGGTGATCAACAAGGCAACATTATTCATTTAGGAGAACGTGACTGTACTATTCAAAGAAAATTTCAAAAAATTATTGAAGAGGCACCTGCTTTAACTATAAAACATCCTGAAAGAATTTATAAAGCTGCCTTAAAAATAGCTCAAGCCATA
This sequence comes from uncultured bacterium, assembly GCA_964652255.1. Lineage (GTDB taxonomy): Bacteria > Bdellovibrionota > Bacteriovoracia > Bacteriovoracales > CAZZBM01 > CAZZBM01. The sequence goes on along the minus strand of CAZZBM010000001.1, from coordinate 494,921 downwards.
GGGTACTATTCTGCAGGAACTATGGAATTTCTTTATGATCAGGAAACTGATGAATTTTATTTCATGGAAATGAACACAAGAATTCAAGTAGAGCATCCTGTCACAGAAGAACTTACAGGAATTGATCTTGTCAAATCACAAATACTCATTAGTTTAGGTCAACATATTCCTACTCAAAAAGAAATTCAATTTCAAGGTCATGTGATTGAACTAAGAATAAATGCTGAACATCCTTTTAATTTAAAACCCTCTCCTAAATTCATAGATTATTATAGAGCTCCTAGTGGACCAGGGATTAGAGTTGATGATTACATTTATTCAGGTTATCAAATTAGTCCTTTTTATGATTCTTTATTAGCAAAAATCATTATAAAAGACAGCAATAGAGATCAAGCCATTAAAAGAGCTCGAAGAGCTCTTGAAGAAACTTTTATCATTGGTCCAGAAACCAACATAGCTTTACATAAAAAAATATTACAAGATGAAGATTTTCAAAAAAACAACTATTCAACTTCTTATCTTCAGGAGAAAATAAGCTCATTCGAGCAAAATGAATAGGGAACGATTTTTATTTTTTTTTGGTTCTTTTTTTCTTTTTACTTTTTTAATATTTTTCAATATTTTTCACACAAATTTTTTTCAAACTCTGATTAAAGAAAGAATATTAAAAATACTACCACTCAAATATTCTCAAAGTACTTTCACTCTTTTTCCTCCTAGAATTGTCTTTGAAGATGTTTTTTTTAAAACAAAAGATCTCACAGCTTCTTGTCAAACAGTGCCTGTTTCTTTTCCCTTGCTTTTTTCTTTCCCTGTCAAAATCAATCTTTCTTGTAACCAAGGGTTTGTTCAGGTCTATAAAAAAAGTAAAGATCTAACCCTAGAGGATATTCCAGAAAGCTTTGACCCAAACTATTTTTACTCTTACCTAAAAGAGATCTTTAAATCCTATCCAATTATTCAAGACTTATCTTTAAAGAAGTTTAAAGTGAATATGGAGAATAAAGAATTTGTCATAGAAAAAATTATTTTCTCTAATAATAGAGCTGATTTTGAAGCAGATATTTTTTTGTCTAATGTTTTTAATATAGAAAAAATTAAAGGAAAATTTCTTTTATCCAAAGAATCTTTAAAAGTTTCAGATTTTTTTATTAATCACAAAAATTTTTACATCAAACTTTTTGGAAAACTAGATCAGTTTAATCAAAACATTATTTTTGACTCAAAGGGAAATCTTAATTTTATTAAAGACTTTTCAGGTAATTTTAAATCTAATGGGTATTTATCCTTAAATAAAATTGATATTAAATTTGAGTTAGAAGATTTTAATTCTCCCTACTTTGAAGAAAAAAATATATCTGGAGAAATAGATTTAACAAAAAACAATATTTTACTTAAAAAGATTCAAACAAAAAATGAAAAAAATCATATTACCTCTATTTTAATCTCTCCTACGGTTATCTACTCTAATAAAAGAATTTTTCCAAGTGAAGTTAATATTACTACGAGTAATTTTTCACTAAAAAAATTTTTAAAAATAATTCCAGAAGTTTCCAAGCCTCTTTCCCTTTTAGCAACAGGAGATTTAAAGTTTAACTATGTAGATCAAAATAATTTTTCTTTCCAAACCCAGAGTGTCAAAGTTAACGATGTCAATCTTTCATTTAAAAAAAATATTCTTCAAATTCAGGAAGCATTTTTGAAAGACGGAATCTTTGAATTAAAAAATAAAAAATTTTTCATGAGCGGGGAGATCGAAGACTCTAAAAAAAAAGTTGATTTCAAGGGAAGCCTTGAACCTCTTGATATTGCTGTAAAAGTTCACAAGTTAAATGTCGAAGACTTAAATCTTTTAAAAGAACTCAATCTAAAAGGATTTTTTGAAGGGGAACTTTTTTTTAAAGAAAAAGAATTTAAATATCTTGAAATTAAAGGAAAAAGCAAAAAAACTCAATTTTTAGATTTTAACTTTTATGACACATCTCTTAACTTATCTTTAAACCTAGACAAATTAAATCTTAAAATAGAAGACTCATTTATTGAAAGTTTCAAGTTTAAAAACAAAATCAATGGAAACATAGACATAGAAAAAGAAAATATTGATCTAACAGCTGAAAGTACCGAAGCTCCCCTTTTTGTTTTAAAAAGCATTTATAATTTTAATTTTTTGGAAAAAACAACAGGGTATTTTACAGGTAAAATTTTTATAAAAAATACTTTTAGTGATATTAAAGTTGATTTTTTAGGAAGTATCCATAAATTTTCTTTTATGAAAAACTACTTTACTGAGCTTCAAGCTGAGGGGCTTTATTATAAAGATTTAGTTAAACTAGAAAAGTTTTCTCTTCTAAAAAATAATCAAAAAATTTCAGGAAATCTTGAAATTAATTTAAATAAAAAAAATATTTCTTTTGATATTGAAAGTCAAAATATTACTTCAAATTTTTTAAATAATTTTTCTAGTTACATTCCATTAAATTATTCTTTTAATCTTAAATTAAAAGCTGTGGAAAATCTTATCACTGGAACTATTAAGGCAAAAGGGCTCAATAAATCACTCCCGTTTGAAACAAGTTGCACACTAAGAGAAGATAGAGGTAAGTCAACTTTTGATTGTAACTTTCTTGAAAATTTTCTAGTAAAAGGATTTTTAGATAAAAATTTCTATAGTGAATTCACAGGATCTTTCAAAATTGAAAACAAAGATTACTTGAACATGTTTTTACCTTTTTTAAATATGAAAAAAATAAATTTTAATGGAGACTTCAAAGGCTCATTTAAAGAAAACTTATCTTTAAATTTAAATTTTAAAAATATATTTATTTCTTTTGGCAAAGAATACGAACTATCTTTAAAAGAACCAACTCAGCTTAAAATACTTAACAATATGGCAGAATGGAACATTAACTTAGATGGATCCTTAGGCTCATTACAAACCTTAGGAAAAGGTAATCTTTATGATAATTTATCTATAAAAAACAATTTTGACTTAAAAAATATTCCTTTTGATTTGAGTAATTTTTATATCAATGCTTCAGGACCTCTTAAAGGATTTTCTAATTATCATCAAGGCAAACTTGAATCAAATTTCAAATCAAATAAATTTAAAGTTTCTTCTAAGCTTTTTGATGATCATTACTTGGATTTTGATATCAGCATTGATGAAAACATTTTTATTAAATACTTAAAATCTAAAGATAAATCTTTAATTTGCGAAAAAAATCATTGTGAACTTAAAAAAATTAAAATAAACTATCAAGATAGTCTTGTTTTTCTAAATGGAGAAGCTTTTTATAATATTAAAAATCAAAAAATTACAGGAAATATCTTTTTAGAAGAAGCTTTTATTGGAAGTGAGCTTATGGACTTATTCTCTTCGAATAGAAAAAAAAATATAGATCAAAAATTTTTACCAGATTCTCACAACTATATTTCACCAATAGAATTGGATTTAGCCATCCAAAACAAAACTCCTATTTATATTCTAGATGATAAATTAAACTTATCCCTAGATGCAGATCTAAGCATAACCAACAAAATAAATGATCCGCTGTATTTTATTAATATAAATAATAATAATAATAAAATACTTTCAACAATTCAGATCAATAACAATATTTTTAACATAGAAAATTTAAATATTTTCACTAAAAAACCAGAAAAAAAAATAGATCCAACAATTAATTTAACAGCTAGCTCTGAAATTAATCAATACACTGTTTTTTTAAAACTCACAGGCACAACAAATGACTTTAAAATAAACTTTAGCTCTACGCCTTATTTAACTCAAGAAGAAATTTTATCACTTATATTTCTTGGTCATATCTATGAAAGCAATAAAAATTTATCAAAAAAAGAAAACGTTCAAAGTCAATTTCTATCCGTGGGATTAATGATTTTTGAACAGTTGAAATTTTCTAAAAACTTAAAAAAAAAACATGATATTAAGATAAGGCTTTCGTCTAAGTTCAACGAAAATGAGTCAAACTATATTAATCCTGATGTTTATTCAAAAAATACAATCGATACAAAAATAGAAATAAGTAAGATTATAGCAAAAAAAACAACAGTTGTTTTTGAAAAATCAATAACAGAATCTAAAAAAGAAGATCAAAAAATAACCTTAAAAAATATTTTAAACAAAAATTCTTCAGCAGACTTCTTTTATGAAAATAAGAAAGAAATTTATGAAGATAACAAAGAAAATAAACTTAATATTATTGGAGGAGGGCTTAATTTCAAATGGACCTTCAAATAATAGCCTCTCTTTTTTTTTCTTGTAACAAAGAACCATCAAAAGAAGTTTCTTTGTTCTTAGAAAAAAAGAAGAAAGAATCAAAATCTTTTGATGAATTTAAAAAAAATATTGAAAAAATTCCAGATATTTTTTCAGAAGTAAAAAAAATTGAAATTCTCAAAGACAAAATAGAATGTCTCATAGAAGATCCTATCAAAAAAATCATCATTGAACCTTATGAATTTAAAAACTTCTTAAAGTTTAATAAAAACTATTTTTTCAATGAAAAAGACTTAAACAATATTTTTGATCAAATCAAGCTAGAATCTCTTGAAAATTCTTACCAGGGTCTTGTTATTAATCATACAAGAGAAAATAGCTTCTTGAAGATAAATATTTCATATGAAAAAAAAGAGATCATTAAAGCAATAAAAATACCAGAAGGAAAGTATTACAATTTTATTGAATCTCATTTGAATAAATTTATTTTAAAATCAAAAAATAACAAAGAAATAGAAAAAACTTTTAAAGAATTAAGAGAACATTTTTTAAGAGAAGGATATTTAAACAGCTATATTGATTACTCTTATCAAGACAACCTACTAGAAGTTTACCTAGATTTAGGTAAAAAAATTGTTTACAAAATAGACAAACATCCTCAAGAAGATATTTTTATAAAATTAATCAACGAGAAAACAATTAACAAAAGAAAATATCTTACAGATGATGAAATTATTGAAATAACTAAAAAATCTTTAAATGAGTTGGGTTTCAAAAAAACAGATATTTCAATTAAGACAATTGATAATGATGAATATCATTTTGTTAATATTTATGCCATTTTAAACAAAAAAACTTTTATAAAAAAAATATTCTTTACAGGTAATGAATTTATTTCAAGCAAAGAGCTAGAGTCATTTTTATCAAGAACAAAAAAAATAAATACAAACAAGTATTATTTTGAAAATGAAATTGATAAAATTCTTAACATCACAAATTCTTATCTTATCTCTGGAAATTATTATGAGGAACATTTTTTAGAATTATTAAAAAAAGAAATTGATGATTACTACCAATCTAGAGGAATTCCTTTTATTAAAACAAACATTTATTGCACCAATGAAGTTATTAAAGAATGTGAAGTTTTTATTCAAGAAAAGAATCAATATATTATAAAAAAAATCAATATTGACAATGATCTTATAAAGTATTTAAAAAAAGAAAAACTAGAAGAAAACGAACCTGTTGATTATTTAAATTTAGAATTAAAAGCTAGCAACCTCTTAGACTATGCAAAAAAAGATGGTTACCTTCATGCCTATAACAATGATCCTAATTTGGAAAATCTTATTTTTTACAATAATGAGTCTTCTGAAGTTGCTCTAAATTTTCAAATTATAAAAGGAAAAAGATCAATAAAAAAAAACCATATTATTATTGGAAATAATAATATTAATAAATATTTCATAGAATCTTCTATTAATAAATACCTAAAGAAAAATAAAGAAATCACCTTCGAAAAAATTAACTCACTCCAAGATTATCTTCTTACTTCAAAACTTTTTAAAAATGTCAAAATTTCTCTCAAAAAAATCAGTGAAGATGATAAATTTTATTATGAAGACATTGAAGTTATGGTAGAAGAAAGTGATAGAAAAGTTCTTTCTTTATCTTTTGGATTTAATACCTTAGAAGGTTTTTATTTAAAAAATTCCTTCACATTTTCTGGTTTTTTAGGTTCTAATAGATCTCTTTCTCTTTTAACAGTTGTTAATCAAAAGTATGATGCTTACGGAGAAATTAATAAAAAAGAAATTAAAAACTTCACAGAAGGATCATTATCTTTAAGCTATTTTAGTGATCAAGATATCCCATTTATTGAAAATAACATCTTCTTAAATTTAGTTAAAAAACAAACATTTTATTTTGATGTTTATTTTTTTGAATCTTCTTATTTTTTAAATAAAAAATTTTTGAGAAAGTTTAATATTGGACTTGGCCATTATTTTATTTATGCTGATCAATTTAATGCCAAAGATGAAACTAGTAATGGAATAATCCAGGTTGGCTCACTTGAATCATTTTTTAACATAGATTTTAGAGACAATTCATCTTTCCCTAAAAATGGCTTTATATCAGAATTTAAAACAAGCTATGCTCATTCTTTTTTTCTTTCCAGTAAAAATATCCATTTTTTTAACATAGAAAATATTAATAAAGCTTATATTTCTTTTTTTGATAAAATTATTATAGCTAATTATTTTTCTGTTAAAAGACAACTAAATTACAGCAATGAAAAAGTGCCTATTATAAAATTAGCTAAATTTGGAGATCTTAATGATCCAAGAGGATATGATCTCATTGATTTGAATCAAGCAGAAGGAACTGATATTACAAAAATGATTTTAAAAGATCATTATATCTTTAATCTTAAAATAGAGCCAAGATATCTCCTAACAGAGTCTTTAGCTTTTGGGATTTTTTATGATCTAGGTTCTTTCTATTTAAATAAAAAGTTTATTAATCATCACTCCTACGGCTTAACCTTAAAGTATATCACTCCCATTGGATCCTTAAGTATAGATTACGGAGTTCCTTTTAAAAAATCTTTTTTAGAAGGTCGATTTTTTATTTCTTTAAATTTTTTTTGACAGCTTTTCAAAAGAATTTTTATATGTTTTTTCAGAAAACTTTTTCAAAAATTTCTCTAACTTTTCATATCTTGATTCTCGATTCTCAGCCATATAAAAGCTTTCTATATCTTTTTTAGTTCTAATTTCATTTTTTTCTTTCAACAATATAAGTTTCTCTTCTAAGAATTTATTCTTAGAATCTATTTTTTTTAAAAAAATAAGAGCTTTTTCAGCTTCAAAAAAAGCTTGAATCTTAAGAGCAAGCTCTAAAAATAAGTTTAAAAAAGCAAAATTTGTTGTATTTTCTTCTAAATAAGGCTTTAGTAACTCAAAAGCCTTATAATATTCTTTTAAGTCTTGATAGCATCTTGCTAAAATAATTTTAGCATAAGTAAAATGAGGATAATCTTGAATTCCACTCATAAGAATCTTTAAAGCTTCATCAATTAACCCTCTTGACCTATAGCACTCAGCTAAAGAAGCAAAAATTTTAGATTTTGGATTTTTTTGATAAAGCTTATGGTAATAATTTAAATTCTTAATTTCTAATTTCATAAAAAAATCTCTTTCATATCAAGATACTTATAGGAAGATAGCTTTCTTTTTAACAACCTATTTTCTAGTTCTGAACCAGTAATTAAAACCTTATAATTCGGCTGAACGTAATAAGAAAGAGACTCTTGTACTTTTGTATAAAAACTTTCTACAAGATGTCTTAGTTCATCAGAATAAAAATCAACATCTTCTTTTAAAATTTTACCCTCTTGATAAGTAACATTAATACTTTTCTGAATCTCTTCAATAAGATGACGACCAGCTAAATAAATTTTTTTATAAAAAAATAATTTTTTTTTATAAAAAAAGTAAATCCTTAAAGATTCATGTCCAAAATCTATAAAATAAAAATTTTCTTCATCTTTTTTAATGTTTTCAATTAAATAAAAAGATTGATTGTCAATTTTATTGATTTTAATACCCATAGAAGAAAAAAATGATTTTATTTTTTCTACAATTTGAGTATTATATCCATAAAGAATTTTACCCCATTGATTCTTTGTAATTTGATAATCAACATAAGGATAAAAAGAACTAAACTGTTCAAATTCTTGTTCTTCAATCATAAGATCTTTTTCTTGATAAAATCCCATGAAAGTCTCTTGACCAGAAATTAATAAATCTACTTTAGTCACCTTATGTTCTATTAAAAAATCTGATAATTTTTTAAAAAACATAGGGCTAAGATATTCTTCTTGGTAATTTTTTTTAGCAAAAAAAGATTCTGACCAGAGTTTTTTAACGCTGTATATTTTAAATGAATCAGAGCCAATATCTAAGATTACATGCATTTAGATCTATTTTAAGAGATAAAGAAAGGTGATTTATGAAGGTAACATTTTCCAAAAACTCACTAAATATTCATAATAAGCTGGAAAATAAATCTGAAAACTGGCAACAAGGATAATACTTGGACCAAAAGGCAAAGGATCTTGTGGATCTATTTTTTTAAAAGCAATAAGAGAGATAAAAAAAACAATCCCCAATAAAGAAGAATAGAAAATAAGATAAAAAACATCAATAGGTCCTAACAACATACCTAAGGCAGCATAAAGTTTAAAATCCCCACCTCCCATACCCATTTGTTTTTTCCAGCGATAGAAAAACCAGGCAATAGAAAAAGGGAAAAGAAATCCAAAAAGCAATCCCAAGAAACCTTCTATTAAAGATTCGCCCAAAATAAATCTCCAAATGATAAAAGTTAATAATAAATAAAGATTAAGAGAATCTAATAATAAATGATGTTCTAGATCTATAAGAAAATGACAAATAAAAACGTAAAAAACAATTAAATAAAACCACGGCAAAGTATAGTTTTCATAGATTAGCAAGGATCCTACAAAAGTTATAGCTTCTATAAAAAAAAGATTTCTTCTAATAGGTTTCTTACAATAAAAACAACGTGCTCTTAAAAAAAAATAGCTCAAAAAAGGAATATTTTGCCACCAAGTAATCTTTTTATGACAATGTTCACAAAAAGACGATTTTAATAAAGAAATATTTCTTGGAAGCCTGTAAACTAAAACTCCTAAAAAACTCCCAATAACAAAAAAAAATGGGTATAAAAATAATCTATCCATGTTTTTTTAACAATTTTTTCAATTCCTTTAATGCCTTTTTATTTTTTTTCAACATTAACTGTTCATGATCCTTAAATTTATCTTGATTAAGCTTTTGATAAAGATCAATAAAGTAATCCTTAAACTTTAACTCCTGTAAAGCCTTCAATAAATCTTTTGTACCCATTTTTTTTGATAAATACATAAGCAATAAAAAGAAATTTTCATAATTTAAATTTTTATCCATCTTTTCATAGAGAACTTCCCACTCCTTTTTTTCTCTTAAAAAAGTTTTTTTGATAAAAATCCATAAAAACAAAAAGTAAAAGATAAAAAGATTTACATAATAAAAATATTTCCATAAAATATTATTTTTCCAATCAGTTTTAACATATTCCTCTTCTAGAGAATTTTTTATTTCTTCGTCTTTTTTTACTTCAAGATCTTGAGACAAGATTACAGACTCTATTTTTGGAACTTTTACTAAAAATTGTTCATAAGTTTTATTCTTTAAATTAAAATAAGAAAATTCATGTTCTTTTTCTTCTAGAGTAAAACTTCTTTTAGGAACAATAGTCCAAGTATACTCTTTCTCTGTTTTTTGATCTTTTTTTTCTGTTTTTTCTTCTGGAGAAAAAACAATAAGATCTTTATTTTTCCAATCAAGATCTTGAAAAATAGTATCTAAAAATAAATCCTTATTAAAAGATCTTAAATACCTACTAGAAACAATTTTAAACTTTAAAAAACCCTCTGTATCTTTCTTTAAAAATTGATGATCTATAGAAAAAGAAGCTTCCTCTAAAGAATTAGCCATAAAACCTAAAAAGTTTTTGGGTTGAAGAACTGGAAGATTTACTGTCTTAATTTTTAAAGTATTAGAGACAAGCCTTAAAGCTTTATCATTATTTATAGAGAAAAGATCAAAAAAAACTCTTTCTTCATTTTGATCTGCAAAGATAGCAGTCCCAATAAAAGGCTGTATTTCAAATTCTCCTTCAGAATAAGTTGTCACTTTTCCTGAAAGAAGAAGAATTCTTCTGTATCTTAATCCATTTTCTATCACTGTTTCTATTTTTTGTTTCTGTTGAGCTCCCGACCATTGAATATTTAAAGTCTCATGTTCAGGTAAAACAGTGTCCGAAGACATTCCTTTATACTTTAAAGCTATGCCTTCATGAATATATAAATAATAATCAACTTGAACTTCAGAACCTGGATAAATCTCTTCTTCATTAACAACAGCTTTAATAAAAATATCTTGAGATTTTTTAGCCTCACCTATCTTTAAATTAAATTCCTTAGCAATTTTATTATCTATTTTTACTTTTAAAGAGTATTCTCCTCTTTGAGTACCCATAATTTGATACTGAACAGATTCATAGGACTCTTTAGTCATTTTACCATTAATAACTTTAATAGCTGTTTGAGAAGAATGAGAGGGACCTATTACTCTTAAATTTTCATGTGCATCTAAAGTAACTGTCTTATTTCCTAAAGATCCTTCAATAATAAGCCTTGTAAAATCCCCTACAGAAAAAAATTCTTTTTCAAGTCTAATTTCGTAAGAAAAAAGATGAAAAGAATAAAAGACAAGACAAAAACTACCAATCTTTCTTAGAACCCCTACCATACAATCCCTTTTTCTTAGTATCTTTATCTTTTTGCAAACTTGAATCTTGTTCTTTTATTTTTTGCAAAAATTCTTCTAAAGCCTGTGTCTTATAGTCTTTTTGGTCTTGATTAACTTGTTGTTGACTTTGATCGTTTTTTCTCTTGTTGTTTTCATTATTTTTCTCATCTTTATTGTTGTCATTATTTTGACTCTGATCATTTTTATTTTCTTGATTATTATTTTGTTTTTGATCTTTATTGTCTTCCTTATTGTCTTCCTTTTTAGGGTTATTACAAGATTTTTTTTTCAAAGCAAATAACACATTAGCTCTTTTATAATCATCAAGGTCCTTTAATTCACTAAAAATTTTCAAAGCTTCTGAAAAATCGTGCAAACCCAAATAACTTGTTGCTAGATTAAATTTAATCTTCAAATCATTTGGAAAAGTTTTTAATAAATCTTCATAAAGAATTTTACTTTGAAGATATTTCTCTTGTTTTAAAAATTCATCTGCTTTTTTTCTTTTTTCTATTAAATCTATTTGAATCTCTTCAGCATGAGCTATGGAAATAAGAAAGAAATAAAGAATCAAGCCTCTTCTAGAAAGAAGAGATAAGACAATAAAAAATAAACCTAATAAGGAGAAGTATGTATGGTAATTTTTTTTGTAAATAACTTCTTGATTGAATTCATTTTTAGCTGAATATTGAATAAAAGAAATAATTTGATCAGCAGGAAAAGATTTTTGATCTAAAATCCACACCTTAACTCCAGAGATTCTCTCTTTCAAATAAGAAACAATCTTGCTTCCTCTTTTGGTAATAACTTTTTCCCCATTATGCATTTTATACCCTGTTATATTCTTTGAAGCATCTTTAAAAGGAATGGGACCTCCCTCTTCAGTACCCACAACAACAAGACCTAGTTGCAAGTTAGCAGGAAGATCAAGAGAAAAAGTAATATCTTGCTCTTCAGCATCTGTAATCATTAAAATTAAAATATTTCTTTTTTTTCTAGAAATCACTTTTTGAACAGCTTCTTGCAAGGAAAGTCTGATTTCACTAGAACCTCCCATAAAAGAATCTTTTAACTGATCTAATTTAGACTCTAAGTAATCTTTATCTAGAGTAAAGGGAGAAATTTCTTGATAATTTTCTGCAAAAACTCCTAAAGATGTTTTTACAGAATTCAAATTTCTAATAAGATATTTAGCAAAAAACAATGACTTCTCTTTCCTACTAGGACTCACATCTTCACAAAGCATACTTGTGGATTGATCTAAAAGAATCATCAGATCAACACTCTTTCCTTCCATGGCTATTTTTTCTCCTTCTCCTCTAAAATCAAGTAAGGATACCATTAAGAAGAAAAAACCTATTAAAAATAGATAAGAATTTAAAGAAAAGAAAAATCTTTTTTTAAAGGGATAAAAAGAGAGTATTTTTTCTAGCTTTCTTTCTTTAAACCTATAAACAAAAATAAGAACAAGACCAAAAACTAAAACTAAAAAAAACATTTCTGGTTTTAAAATAGTCATAATAATTCCTTTAAAAAAAATCTTTTAATGATTTCAGTTAAAAAAATAAAAATAACACCTAACAAAGCTAATGGATAAAATTTTTCATCAAAATAATCTTCTGAATCAACCTTGATTTCTTTTTTTTCCAAAGATTCAATTTCTTTAAAAATATCTTCTAAACTTTTTTCATCTTTAGCTAAATAGCTTTTAGCACCAGTTTTTTGAGCTATTTTTTTTAATAATTCAAAATCAACTTCTAACTCAGCTCTTTTAACAGTATGTTTTGTTCCAACACCCACGGTGTAAACTTTAATATTAGCTTCTTGAACTATTTTTAAAGCTTCTATTGGGGGTATCCCTTCATTGCTTACCCCGTCAGTAATTAAAATGGCTGTTTTATGCTTAGCTTCACTACTCTTTACTTTTAAAACCATTAAAGCCAGTGCATCCCCTATATTGGTTTTACCCCCAAGCTTATTTTCCATAATTGTAATTTTTCTTAAAGAATCTATCACAACATCTTGATCAGTTGTGAGAGGAAGAAAAGTAAAAACTTTTTCTGCAAAAAGAATAATTCCAAATCTATTTTTTGAATTAAGCTGAACAAAATCAAGGGCTACCTTTTTAGCAGCTTCTAATCTTGAAGGTTTGTAATCATTCACCATCATAGATAAAGAAACATCTATTAAAAAAAATAGATCATTAAGTTTTTCATCTTTAGGACCTAGGTCTTTTCTTACCCTTGGTAATCCCAAAGAAAGGCTCAAAAGAAGAAAACCAAGTGTTCCTAAAAAAAACAAGGATAGAGAAGGTTTTTTTATTACTTTTTTTCTAAAAAAAATCTGACTCTTTTGAAATAAATAAAAAAAATCAATCACCCAAAGTAAATAGACTCCCAATCCAATTAAAATAAAATAAGGGTGTTGAAAAAATAAATTTTCAAACATAGTTTTTTAACTCTTTTTTACATAAAAATAAAAACTCTTCATCCCAATGAGGATGGTATTGCTTCGTTTTAATGAGCTGAATTAAATCAGCTAAGTCTTTTTTTAAATAAAACTCGTAATAAGATCTTCTTCTGAGTAAAGATTCAAAATCATCTCTTGTAGAAAATTGAGAAAATTCTTTTTTAACTTTTTTTGATTCTCTTAAAAAGAGAAATTTTTTTCTAAAAAAATTAAAAACTAAAAAACCTATCAATAAAGAAAATAACCCTAGTAAAATTTGAACCCAAAAACCTAAATGAAAAAATCTAAAGTAGATAAATCTTTTAATGTCTTTTGTTTTTATTTGACTTTCTTCAAGATTTTTAACAGTAATTAAACTCTCTTGATGTTTTAAGGCTTGTTTAAATTGACCTAAATAGACGACATGAAAATATCTTGAACCATCTTTCTCAAAATCACTCACAACATAAAAAGTTTCTTCAAGATATTCTTTGGTATATTTTTTATCCTCCTGACCCTCTACAAGAAAAAAATAATCCTGACCTGCTATTAAAGATTCTTTTTCCTCTAAAGGTTTTAAAACTAAATCTGCTAATAAAAAACCTATCATAAATAATGTCCAAAAGATTCTAAGTATTGATCATTCATCAAAATTGATCTAATTAATTTATTTTCATCATTCATAGCTTTTTCAGAATTTAAAGACAATAATCCCTCAGCAGAAGGAATTCTTATAGCTTCATTCTTATAAATTTCAAGCTCTACCAAGTATCTAAAAGGGTGACATTGATTTTTCTTCAATAACTGCTCTAGCTTTGTATTTAAATCTTCAAATTCAGAAAAAATAATAACTTCTTTTTTTTTACTGACCCACCTTGTTATTTCTTTGATTTTATTTTCTAAAGGGTATTTTTTTACTTGAGTATAAGCAACAATGTTAGAATCATGATAAAGTCCTACCTTTTTTAAAAGATTCAAAAAAGTAGAAAAACCAATCATACCACTAAGTTGAGGTAAAGAGTAAAGAGATTCAAAAAAGAGATGTACTGTTAAAAAATCTTTTGTTTTTTCAAAAATTAAATAAAGTAAAGCTATACTTTCTAAGTAAGCTTCTAATTTAGATTTATTTTCTTGTCTAAGAAACATACTTTCAGAAATATCTAAAAAAACATGAATATCTAAATTTCTTTCTTCTTCAAAACTTTTTACATAAAGTCTTTGAGACCTAGCTGTAAGTTTCCAGTCTATAAAACGAATATCATCCCCAGGAACATAAAGAAAATGCTCTTTAAATTGAAGACCTTGTCCCCTAAACTTAGATCTTAACTGTCCTGAATAATCACTTAAAGATTTTTGCAGTTGCAAGGTTTTATATCTTTGAGCAATATGCCTTACTTTCTTTAAATCAATCATAGATAGTTTTTAATAAGAGTTTCTACAAGATCTTGAACCTTAACCTTATCTGCCAAAGCTTCATAAGAAAGAATCAGTCTATGTGATAATATTTTACTACCACAAGCTAATAAATCCTCAGGAGAAACAAAATCTCGACCCTTTAAAAAAGCTTCAAATTTTGAAACTTTATACAACCAAAGACTAGCCCTAGGTGAAGCTCCTGCTATAATAAGAGATTCAAATTTTTTCGGAAACAACACATTTCCAGGACGAGTTGATTGAACAATTTTAACAATAACTTCTTCTATCTTTGGATCAACATAAATACTTTTAACTTCTTGTTTTAAAGCCTCTAGATTTTTTTCATTTAAAAGAGGTTTTAAATAACTCAAAGGATTTTCCTTTAAATGTAAAATTTTTCTCTCTTCCTCAAAATCAGGATAATCTACTTGAACCTTCATCATAAAACGATCCAACTGAGCTTCAGGGAGAGGATAGGTTCCTTCCTGTTCTATAGGATTTTGTGTCGCCATGACGACAAAATTATTTGATAAAGGATAAGTTTTCTCTCCTATGGTCACTTGCCTTTCTGCCATGGCTTCTAGAAGAGCAGCCTGAACTTTTGCTGGAGATCTATTGATCTCATCAGCTAAGAGTAACTGAGTAAAAATAGGACCAAATTTTGTCTGAAACTCTTCTTTTTGTGCAGAATAAATCATGGTTCCTATAAGATCAGAAGGAAGAAGATCAGGGGTAAATTGAATTCTTTGAAACTTTAAATCACATAGACGAGCTAACAAAGATATACTTAAAGTTTTTCCAAGTCCTGGCATTCCTTCTACTAAAAGATGTCCCTGACAAATAAGAGCACATAAGATCCCTTCTAATAATTCATCTTGACCAAAAATAACTTTTTTTGCTTCCTCTAGGGTTTCAACTACAATATCTTTTTGAGTTTTCATAAGCATTGATTTTATACTATTTTTAATAAAAAATCACGACTTTACCTCAAAATTTTTCACCAAAACCTGACCATTCTTTTTTAATTGCACCAGAGAGAGCTTTACTAACATCACCTTGCCTTGGGTTTTTAAAAAATCTTGATATTTTAAAACTCCTAAAGTTAAACCCAACTCATGAGTAGTCTTTAAAAAACCAAAAGCTGATGATTGTCCTTCTAAATGAAGAAAAAAAAAATCCTCTTTCTTCTTATACTGATTAAAAAGCTTCATGTTTTCTTCTAAGTTTCTACCTATGGCTAAAAAATAATCTTTTTCATCAAAAATAACTTCATCAGACCTATTCCAGTAAGGTTGTTTCATAGGGAGTTTTTTTTCTTTTATATTTTTCTCTTTTAAAAGATTAATTTTTTCTAAAACAATTTTTTTTTTATCTTCATAGGCTTTGACTTTTTGAAAAACTTTATCTCTTTTTTGATAAAAAGAATCACTTTTTTTAAAAGAAATCTTTAAACCGTGATAAAAAAGAAAATCTTGTGAAAGATCTATTTTTGAACTCAGTAAATCTTTTTTTAAGTTGATACCTTGATCTAAATTTTTTAAACCCTTCTCTAAATCTTTTAAATACTTCTCTTTTAAAGAAACTTTCTCATTAAATTCTTTATAAGCTTTTTCTTCATCTAACTCTTCTTGAACAAGAGTTAAGAACTTAAAGCTTGAAAATTCTTCTTGAGAAAACTTTTTTTTAGTCCATGAACAAAAAGAACTTGAATCAAAATCAAAAACAAAATTCAAGCCCTTTTTAGTCCAAAAAAAATAAACAACTCCTTCTTTGAAAAAAATTTTTATAAATTCTTTTTCTATTAAAATTTTTTCTAATTTTTTATTTCTAAACTGAGATCTAAAAAGATCTAGAAAACGATCTTGCCTTCTAAGAAAAATTTTAGGAGCTTCTTCTTTAAAAAAAACTCTAGGCTCTAAGCCTCTAGAAAAATAAAGGTATTTTTTTCCAATCTTCAAGACAAAATACCAAGAAGTAGTGTAAATTTTTACAAACATCTATGTCCTTTATACCTGAAGATTTTTATTTTAAGAAAGCAAAAAAAGAACAATACCTTGCTAGAAGTGTCTATAAATTAGAAGCTATTCTTGAAAAATTTCCTTTTTTAAAAAAATCTTTAAAAAATGTTTTTGACTGTGGTGCTAGCCCAGGCTCTTGGTCTCAGTATCTTTTACGCAACTATTCTTGTCGGATTACCTCCCTAGATTTAAATCCCTTAGGATTTAAAAACCCATCTCTCAATTTCATACAGAAGGATTTTTTAACCATTCATCACTTACAAGATCTTGATCAAAAAGAAGCTTTCTCTCTTATTCTTTCTGACATGGCTCCAAAAACCACAGGTCATAAAAATGTAGATCATTTAAAAAGTCTCTCCCTAGTAGAAGATCTTCTTTTAAAAAAAAATATTCTTTTAGAAAAAGGTGGTCATTTAGTAGTTAAAATTTTTGAGGGTCCTGAACTAGAGTTTTTACTAAAAAAAGAAAGACAATATTTTAAGTCTCTTTCTCTTTATAGACCTCCAGCAGTCCGTAAGGAAAGCAAGGAAATTTATCTTATTGCCAAAGATTATCTCTTTTCGTAAAAAAGACACATGCTCAAACAAATCTTCTCTTTTATAGGTCTTATCATCTTTGTCTTTGCCATAAGGTCTTCTTTTTTTGAACCTTATAAAATTCCTTCTGGATCCATGATCCCAACTTTAGTGATTGGTGACTATGTTTTAGTGAATAAATTTGCTTATGGCTTAAAAGTTCCTTATACAGAAATTTTAAAAGAACCTATTTATCTAACTCCTTTTAAAGAACCTCAAAGAGGTGATGTTATTATTTTTAAAGCACCTAAAGATCCTGATAAAGAATTTATTAAAAGAGTCATTGCCATTCCAGGTGATCGTTTAGAGATTATTAACAAAAGAATTTATCTTAATGATGAACCCTTAGAGATTGTTGAAAAAGATTTTGATCCTTATCGCCAAGATACAAAAGGTTTAGAAAGATCTTTTCCAAAATTTGAAGCCTTTGAAGAAACTCTTAATAATAAAAAACACATCGTTCTTTTTGATGAACAAAACCAATTCATGAATCATATGTATAAAATTGTGATTCCTCCTGGATATTTTTTTGCCATGGGAGATAATAGAGACCATTCTAGTGATTCAAGAGTGTGGGGACTAGTTCCTTATTCTCATATTAAGGGAAGAGCCATGTTTATCTGGTTTTCACTTTCTATTCCATGGCCATGGTTAAAAATGTTTAATCTTCCTTTCTCTTTTAGACCAGATCGTATTGGAAAAAACATTGAATAGATGGATTATTTTTTTAAAAGAAGATTCTTCTCAAGATTATAAAAACAAGGTTGATTCTTTTTTAAAAAATTTTTTCTCAAATGAAAACATTGTTTTCTATAATCAAAAACTTTCTCTTTCTTCATCAGATTCTTTTCTTTCCTTAGGAGGAGATGGTACTTTTTTAAAAGCAACTTCTTGCATGCCTTCTGCTTCTACTCTTTTAAGCCTACATTTTGGTAATTTTGGTTTTTTACCAGAATTTATAGCACAAGATTTTCCTTTAAATCTTTCTCTTTTAGAAAAAGAACCTAGATTCTTTGGTTGCTTAAACATTCTTGATAAAAAATATCATTTTTTCAACGAAGCTGTTTTTCATCCAAGTACAAGAACCATGTGTCAAATCGACTTTTCTGATCAAATTACAAGTCTATCTATGGAAGGAGATGGTTTAATTTTAAGCACTAATTACGGGTCTACTGCTTACTCTCTTTCTGCTGGTGGACCTATTGTGGATCCTTTACTTCAAACTCTTATTTTAACACCTATTTGTTCAAGATCTCTTCTAACAAGGTCTTTGGTACTTTCCAATAAAATCCCCCTAGAAATTTCTTCTCAAGAAGATCTTACTCTAACTCTTGATGGTTATCATCAAATTTCTTTACCAAAAAAAACACCTGTACAAATTCAACCTTCTGAAAAAATAATATTTTTATATAAAAATATTCAAAAAAGTTTTTTTTCTAAGTTAAAAGATAAATTTTACTATGGTTTTTAGTATTCTAAAACCTTAGTCCCTGAAATTGATTCTTCATCTTTAATAAAAAAAAGTCCTAAAGTCAGAGGTGCAATAAAGAGAAGAAAAGCTCTGATGAAAAGTTTTGAAAATTTTTTTTCATCAATTTTTATACCTGTTAAAAATTGACCCAAGGTTTGATCTTGCCAGAAACATAAAAAATAAGAAAAAAAAATCACAGTATAAAAATAAGTTATGTAATAAAAAGGTAGTTCATAAAAATAAAAAAAAGTTAAACTCATGGTGACAATGATCATTAAATCTATTGTGTAGGCTAAAAATCTGGGAACTAATAAACTCTTTTTTTCAACAGTAATGATTTCCTCTGGTTGAAAAGTAAACTTCTCTTCCTTAAAGAAAACTGTCTTTTCTGTTTTTTCTTTTTTATGAAATCCTAATCCTTCATCAATGGGTCTATACATATTTTTATTCTAACTCTTTTTTTAAAAAACCTAAAGCATAGGAAAGAGCTGTAGGTGTTTTTAAAATAGAAGTAGAAAAATGAAGAAAAGAAGAAGCTTGGGATAATTCTTGTTCGCTAAAACCTCCCTCAGGGCCAATAAGATAATAGTCAGTAGGTTGAAATTGAGTTTTTTTTTCTGTTGTGCAAATAGTCAGGGAAGAAGGCAGTTGATCTAATAGTATGAGCTCTAAATAGTAAGGATTTAAACTTTGCTCCATGGCTTGTTTGATAATCTTACCTACTCTTTTTAAAGAAATTTTTTGAGAATACTCAGAATAATAATAATATATACTGTCTAAGCCACATTCAACAGCGATGTGAAGACAATCTTGAAAAGCTTTTGAGACACAAAGAATAATTTTAGGTTGTTTCTTTTTTTCTTCAAAAAAAATGTTTTTTGGCTTTAAGATAAAATTTTTTTTACTTAATTTTTCAATAGTGGCAATACTTTTATTGCCTTCTCCATCCAAAAGACAAATTTGATCCCCTTCTCGAAATCTCATCACATGAATTAAATGATGAAAATCTTCTCCTTCGACAAGAATAGTCTCTTGTTGTCTAAAATTTTTTTTATAAAGTCCTTTCATGGCCTAAAAGTAGTGCACTCCAATTATTTTTTCTTCTAATAGCAAGACACTTCATAGAAGAGAACTGTTGAAGCAAAATTTTTTCTTGGTCTTGAGTGATTCCAGAAAGAATTAAATACTGTTGATTTTTTAAAAAATCTTTTAATTCAATGAGTGTTTCTAGAAGAATATTTGCTAAAACAAGATCATATTTTTTTCTTTTAGGCTTTCGCCCTACTTGAGCTTCTTTTTTATTCAAAAAAAGATTTTCTTGAGTTAATTTTAGAGCTTTAGGATCAATATCTACAGATTCTAAAAAAGATTTTGGATATTTTTCTAGATAAGCCAAAGTGAGAATTCCACTACCACACCCTAAATCAAGAATGTTTTTTTGAGAAGGTATTTTTTGAAGAAGATCTAGACAAAGCTTAGTAGTTTCATGATGACCTGTTCCAAAGGCTTCTCCAATTTTTAAAAGAATTTCATTTTTCTTTTTTTTAAAACCATCTTGAAAAGGTACGATCTTAAGTGCTCCAATTTTAAAGGGTTTTAAATACTTTTTCCATAAATCCACCTTAACTTTTGTAAGAACGGGCTTCACTTTTTTATTATGCTTAAGAAGAACTTCTTGAAAAATTTCGGCAGATTTTCTTTTTTCAAAGAAAAAAACCATTTTATCAAAATCTTCCTTGTCAGGATTTTCCTCTTCCTCTGCATATCCTTGACACTGACAAAGCTTAGAAAGAATTTGAACATTTTTTTTAAAATCTTGAGGAAAAATTCCCTGATAGCTCACTGAAAACATAATCTTCTATAACATTTTTTCATAGTAAAAAATAGACGTTGTATAAAGATGGCTTGCATGTTAGATAGGCAAATTATGGCTTTTATTATAGGGATTTCAGGGGGCTCTGGATCAGGTAAAACCACTCTCTCAAAATATCTTCTTCAAGATCCTTATTTAAAAGATGTAGCTCAGTGTATTCAACTAGATTCTTATTACCTTCATCAAGAAAATCATCATCCTTTAATGAATTTTGATCATCCAGATTCTGTGGATTGGACAAGATTAAAAAAAGATTTAACAACCCTAAGAAGTGGTCACCCTATTGAGCTTCCTCTCTATGATTATAAAACAAATGCCAGAACAGGATATACTTTTTTCAAGCCCAGTCCTTTATTAATTCTAGAAGGAATTTTTGCTTTTCATGATCCTGATATTAGGTCTATAATGGATTTAAGATGTTTTGTTGAGGTTGATGCTGATACAAGATTTATTCGAAGATTACAAAGAGACCTAAAGGAAAGAGGAAGAAATTTGGAAGGGACTATTAATCAGTACTATCTCACTGTTAAACCTATGTATCATAAGTTTATTGCTCCACAAAAAGTTTATGCTGATCTCCTTTTGGGAGAAGATTTAAGTCTTTCTGTAAAAATTTTAACATCAAGTCTAAGAAGTTTTTTAGATAAAAAGGATATCCGTGAATTTACTAGCCATTAAGTTTCTTGGTGGAGCCAAAAGAATTGGTCAAAATGCGACATTATTTCAGTTTAAAAAAGAAGATCTTCTTATTGATGCAGGATTAAATTTTCCTGCAGATAAAAGCTATGGGGTTCAATATCTGATCCCTGATTTTAAAAGAGCTTTAAAAAATCATGAACAAAGATTAAAAAAGGTTATTATTACTCATGCTCATGAAGACCATATTGGGGCTATTCCACATCTTCTAGATTGGTATCCTCATTTAGAAATTTATTGCTCTGCTCTTGTTCAAGCTTTTATAGAAAAAAAGCTTTCCTATGAAAGAAAAAAGAGAAAGTTAAAGTTTCATTCACTAGACTCACTTACAATAGATAACTTTAAAATCTACCCTCTTCCTATTAATCATTCTGTCCCTGAAACCAATATTCTTGTTTTTGAATCCCCTGAAGCTGTTCTTCTTTTTGCTTCAGACTTTAAGATTGATCTTCATCAACCCTATGAACAACCTTTTAATTTAAAAGCTCTTGAACAATTTCAACATAAAAAAATTCGTTATCTTTTAGCTGGTAGTACTGCTATTTTTTCTCCTAAAAAAACTCCTTCTGAAGGAGATCTGCTTCCTCAAATTGAAGCTATTTTAAAAAAACCTAATAAAAGAATCTTTGTTACTCTCTTTTCTTCTCATTTTCATCGTATTCAAAGTTTTGTCAATATAGCTAAAAAATATAATCGTGAAATTTATTTTTCTGGAAAAAGTCTTTTGCAAAATATCAAAATTGGAAAACAATTAGGTCTTTTAAACATTGATTCTTATCATGATCTTAGAGAAAAAGATTCTCTTCTTAGTCATGAAAACTCCTTAATCTTTTGTGCTGGATGCCAAGGAGATCCAAGAAGTGCCCTGAGTCAAATTATTTTTGGAAAAACTAAAACCAAACTTCAACAAGATGATTTGATTGTTTTTAGCTCTAGACCTATTCCAGGAACAGGTAATGATCGCTTCATTTATCGTCTCTATGACAAAGCAACGGAACAAGAAGCTGAGATTATTACCTCTGAAGAAACCCTTATTCATGCCTCAGGTCATCCAGCCCAAGAAGACTTACATTTACTTCTTAAAGCCTTTAAGCCCACTCATTTTACTCCTGTTCATGGAGATACCTATTATTTACATAAACACATTAAATTCATCAAAGAACATTATCCAGAAGTCTACCCTATGCTTGCCTTAAATTACGACACTCTTCATTTAGATGAATCTGGTCGACTGACTAAAACCAGTGAAGAAGCTCTGCCCAGCCTTGCTTATAATAATAATAAAATTCTTCTCGAAGAAGAGACATTAAAGGAGAGACAAAGAATTGCTGAACGAGGTGTTCTCATTTTAATGCCACAGGGAGAAAAAATTAGATTTCATTCCATTGGACTCCCTAGAGAAGCAAAAAATTATTGTAAAAGATTTCAGTCAAAACAAAATTTTCAATTAGCTAGTTTTAAAAAAGGACTTGAACATCTTCTTGGTTCCAGAGTAGAAATTATCTCTTTTCTATGATGTTTTTTAAAATTATTCTCTGGCTTCTTTCAAGAAAAAATCAGCCATTACCCACAGTTTTTCATTATGAAAAACCATCTTTCACTGACAATATTGAATGGACCATTTTAGGACATAGTAGTGTTTTATTAAAACTATCAAACCTAACTATTCTTTTTGATCCTATTTTTTCTAAAAGAGCTGGAATAGGTCCTTTTGGACCAAGAAGGCTTACCCCTCTTCCTGTTACTCTTGAAGAGTTGCCTCCAATTGATATTATTTGTTTAAGCCATGATCACTATGATCATCTTGATATTAAAACTCTTCATTTTTTTAAAAACAAAAATATTACTCTTATTGTTGGTCCTAAATATAAAAATTTTTTTAAAGGTTTTCATGTAATTGAACTTCAACCCTTTGAAGAAGTAAAAATTAAAGATACTGTTTTTAAATTTCTACCTGTTAAACATCGTTCTGGAAGAAATTTAATAAAAATGATTTTTAATGATGTCACCATTCCAGGATCTTTTCTTATACAACACCCTGAAAAAACTTTTTACTTCACTGGAGACACTGCCTATACCCCTATCTTTAAAGATTATGCTCAATTTAATATTGATATTGCTTTTATTCCCATTGGAGCTTATGAACCAAATTTTATTTTAAAAAACTATCATATTAATCCTCAAGAAGCTCTTCAGATAGCTAAAGATTTAAAGAGTAAAAAAAATTATGGTATTCACTTTGAAACTTTTCCCTTAGGTGATGAACCTTTTCATGAACCACGTGAACTGATTGAAAAATTAAGCAAAGAAGAAGGTATTGACTTCACCGCTCCTATTTTTGGAAAAGTTTATCAATAATTTTCGTAAAGATTTTTCAAAAATTCTTCTTGTTTTTTTTTAGCTTCTTTTTGAAAAACATGAGCTTGTTTAATAAGTTTTTCATTATAAGGGTTAGAACTTAATAAAATCCTTTTATTTTCATCAAAAACAGAATGAGCAAAAACAATCCAGTGATGTTTTTTAGTTAACAAATAGCCTGCTAAACTAATGCTAAAATGACCAGTCCCAGATTTAGCAAATACTTTATAGGCATCAAAAGCAGATTCTTTTTTGGGTAAAATATTCATAAAAAACTCTCCATGAAAAGAATCGAAAGCTTTCTCTTGAAGCCAAGAAGTGAGAGAAGATAATATAATCTTATTTTTTGAACTTAAACCTGAAGCATGCTCTACTTTAAAACTAGAACTTTCTTGTTGAAGTCTTTGCTGTAATTTTTTTTTTAAAATAAGATTTTTTTTCTCTTGTGGTTCCAACTTATGAATTAACTTAGCTGCTAAAGCTTCAGCTATTAAGTTATTGCTATATTCTAATAAATTTTTAATCATGATTTTTAGATCTAAACTTTTTTCAACTTCTAAAACTTCAAGTTTGGTTTTTTCTATTGTTCTTTTTTTAACTTGAATAAAAGAAGTTAAAAGATGCTCAAAATAAGATTGAACAAATTTTTCTGGATACTTTAAAGGTATTTCTTTTTTTAAAGACAAGCCTTTCCACTCTTCTCCTGAAGATTTTTTTTCCACAGAAATTTTTTCTTCCGGAAAAAAGTCAAAAGAATAATAAGATGAATTTATTGAAGATTTAAAACGATTCCATTCAAAATTTAAAAAGGAAAGACTTGTATTGTAAGGGTCTTCTATAGGAAATTCTTCACTTAAAGTGATCACCTTAGGAAAATTAGATTTTTTTAACAGAATTTTTCCTTCAATAATTTGAATTTTACTTTTAACTTTTAAAACAATCTTCAAAATTTCATTAGCTCCTAAGTATGGGTCTCCACCACCCTCTAAATAAAGATTTCCTTTTAAGATTTTCTTTTCTAGAACTCCATCATAAAAAACTTTTGTCTGAAAAGTTTCTTCAGCATTTAAATGTTTTAAACATAAGTAAGCTAAAAAAATTTTACTGATAGAAAAAATACTGACAGAGTTTTTTTCATTCAAAGATAAAAGAATTTTGCCTGTCTTTAGATCTCTTACATGATAATGCTCTTGAGATAAAAGATAGGCAAAAATCCAAATCACTCTTTAATTATATAGTTTCTCTTCTTGTTTTAAAATGAAATTCTGTTCTATTATTTCTCAAGTAACTTGGTGTATCAAATTGATCTTCTTGATAATGTTGTTCTTTAAAAGACTCTTCTTTAGGAGCAATTTTTTTCTCTCCAGCAAAAGCATGCTGATTTTGATCAATTCCCGTTGCAATAACTGTAATCTTAACTTCTTCACCCAAGTTGTCATCTATGACAGCTCCAAAAATAATATCAGCATCAGAGTCTGCTGCTTCTGTAATAAATTGAACTGCTTCATAAACTTCACTTGTAGCTAGCTGCTCATTTCCAGAAATATTAATAATCAGACCCGTAGCTCCATCTATTTTAAGATTTTCTAATAAAGGAGATTCTATAGCTTGCTGAGCAGCCTTAAGAGCCCTTTTTTCTCCAGAAGAAATTCCAGTGCCCATAAGAGCTAATCCTCTTTTACCCATAATAGTACAGATATCAGCAAAGTCTGTATTAATTAAACCAGTTTGATTAATTAAATCTGAAATCCCTTTCACAGCTTGAACGAGAATATCATCAGCTTTTTTAAAAGTTTCAACAAGAGTTAAATTAGCCCCTGCAAAATCTAATAACTTATCATTAGGAATTGTAATTAAAGAATCCACATGGTCTTTTAAAGCTTCAATTCCCTGTAAAGCTTGTTGTTGTTTTCTTTTTCCTTCAAATTTAAAAGGCTTTGTCACCACTCCAATAGTTAAAGCTCCTAACTCCTTAGCTAATTTTGCTATAACAGGAGCAGCTCCTGTTCCTGTCCCGCCACCCATTCCAGCTGTAATAAAAATCATATCAGCTCCTGAGAGCATCTCTCCTATTTTTTCATAATTTTCTAAAGCTGCTTGTTTTCCAACTTCAGGATTTGAACCAGCTCCTAAACCCTTAGTAATTTCTTGACCAATTTGTAATTTGTGTGGAGCTAAATTGAGAGCCAAAGCTTGATAATCAGTATTCACTGCAATATAATCAATGCCCTGCAAATTTTCTCTAATCATTGTATTTACGGCATTACCACCAGCTCCACCAACGGCAATGACTTTTATTTTCGCTCTAACCTCTTCCATGAGCTCCTCCTTAAAATATATCTGTAAAAAATTCTTTAATTTTATTTTTAAATTTTGAAACTAACCAATGATGTTGATAAACCTTATGACTTTTAGATGGATTTTCTAATAATAATCCAAGAGCAGTAGAAAATTTTGGATGAATTAAAGCTTGATCCATTTTGCAAAATTTTCTAGGAAGTCCTAATTTCACTGGTTTTTGAAAAAAAGATTCAAAAAATTCAATTAAACCTTTTAAGTAAGCTCCTCCTCCAGTAAGAACAATTCCACCAGTCATAAATTTTAACAATTCTTTTTCTTTGAGTGTTTTCTGAATCACAGTTGCTAACTCATAACTTCTGGCTAAAAGAATTTCCCTTAAAAGCCTTGAACTAATCTCTCTGGGTTTCATACCTACAAGACCCTGCAAAGTAACACTTTTATCTTCTTCAAAAAGAGTCCCTTCTTTCACCTTTAATCTCTCAGCTTCCATCTGACTAATTCTTAAAGCTTGGGCTAAATCATAGGTAAAATGTTGACCACCAATCGGGAGACTAGACGAAAAAAGAAGAGATCCTTCTTTCCATAAAGCTAAATCTGTCGTTCCTCCTCCAATATCAATAAGAAGAATTCCTAAATCTTTTTCTTCATGGCTTAATACAGAAAGAGAAGAAGCTAGAGGTTGTAAAACAATTTTTTCAGGATGAACCCCTGCTTTTAAAACACATTTTACTAAATTTTGAATCAAAGCAGAGGAAGCTGTCACAATATGAACTTGCACTTCAAGTCTAAGTCCAATCATTCCCAAAGGATTTTTAATTCCTCCCAAATGATCTACTTTATATTCTTTAGGTAAAACATGAAGAATTTCACGATCAACTGGGAGTAAAATACTTTTAGCAGCTTCAAGAGCTCTTTTAATATCTTCCTCTGTAATTTCTTTATCCCTAACGGCAACAACACCAGAAGTATTAAAAGAAGCAATATGACTTCCAGCAATACTAATAACAGCTTCTTCTATTTTAATTAAAGAAGCCATTTTTTTTGCTTCTTCAAGAGATTGTTCAATCGATTCAATGGTACTTTCTAGATCAACAATGGAGCCCTTTTTTAGACCTAGACTTTGAGAACAACCTAGTCCAATCACCTCTAAAGAGTCCCCCTCTTTTTGAGCAATAAGAGTACACACTTTTGTAGTTCCAACATCAATAGCTGCTATGTATGACTTCATAGGACATCCTATCCTCTATTTCTTATGGTACCTAGGTTTTAAAACTTTACAAGAACTTTTTGAGAATTTCTTAGATCAATGGTTTTTAAAAGAATTTTTTCTTTTTTTAAGTTTAAAAAAATTTCTTCCATTTTTGCTAAAGTTTCTAAAGAAGGTTTCATAGGAAGAAAGAAAACAAGAGAAGGATGAAAAGAAACAAGTAAAGATTCACTAGGCAGGATCTGAATTTCTTTTAATTCATTTTTAAAATTTAAGTTCTTAATGAGTTGATAAAAATTTAAAACTTGCTGAAAATCTCCTTGAACTAAAACTAAATTTTCCAAAGTTTTTTCTTTAAAAAGATCTCCATTTTCTAGATAAGTTTCACCTTTATAAAGAAATTTAGGTTCATAACAAGTCGCTTCCAACTCCCATTCTTTTAAAAGAACTCTTTTTAACTTGAAAGACTTAAGATTTGTTAATTGTTGAAGGAACTGTTGCTTCTCGAATAAAGAGAAAGAATGAATTTTTTCTTTTAAATGATCAATATAATTTGTAGAACAAGACCATAAAAAAAGAGTCACTTAGTCTTATTATACTCATTTATCTTCAATATAAAAACCACTTGTTTTTCTAGCTTCTTCTTTTTCTTCCTCTAATAAAGATTTATTTTTACAATCTTTACAAGGAGTACAAAAAGATAACAAAAGAAAGACAAATTTCATAACTCCTTTTATCGGAATTTTTTTAAAAAAAATTATCTCTTTAAAGAACTCAATTTTAATCCAAGAATACCAACAACAATAACAGTAAAGAAGAAAATCTGAACACTTGAAGCCTTTTCTTGAAACAAAACAATATTACCAACAAAAGCTCCAATAGACCCTATTCCGACCCATACGGTATAAGATAACCCTATAGGTATTTCTCGACTAGCTACTGCTAATAGATACAAACTAAAGATCATAAAAAATATTGTCACAGCTGACTCTATAGGTTTTGTAAGACCATTTGAAAATTTTAAACCCAAAGCCCAAACAATTTCACATAGTCCTGCTAAAATCAAAACAAGCCAACTCATAGGATCATTGAAGCAAAGAAGAATATTCTTGTCAAAAATTTAACTCTAAATACTGTAGAGCTAAAATAGAGAGAAGAATTATAGAAAAGAAGAACACCTTGGTAGCAGTAACTAGATTTTTTTCCAAAAAAACACTCAAAACAAAATCTCCCAAAACTGCCATAGCAATAAATAAGGTATATAGGATGCTTATATTAATATTTTTAACTGCTAGTACTATAAAAATAAAAGCTATGATTCTTAATGGAAAAAAATACTTTTTTAATAAATCTTTTCTCAGAATTAGATAAGAAAAAAGAACTTCAAAAATACCAGCAAAAGCTAAAAACCACCAATAGATCATTTTTCTATTATAAAACCAGTTCAATATTTATTTCAAGAAAATTTTCATTCAATATTATTTTCAATAATCCGAAAAAACTATTTCCATGTCAAAAAAAATTTATTTCTTACTCTTTACTATAATTATACTTTTTACATCTTTATATTTTTTTTTAGATAAAGAAAGAATACATTCATTAGCTGAAGATGAATTAAAAAAATATAATATAGAACTTTGTGGAGATTTTGATTTAAAAATTTTTCCAAAAGTTATTATCAAAATTCCTTCTTTAAAAACAATTTTTTTAAAAGATCCTTTGAAAAAAATCTCTCTTGAAGTTTCTTTAAAAGAAATTTTATTTCATTACTTTTTTAAAAAACCTATTAGCAAAGTTACAATTTTAATAGAAGATTTAATCCTTTATTCTTTAAAACTTAATCTTAAAAGCACTTGTTTTATTAAAGAGAAAATAAATTGTTCCTTAGAAGATAAAGGCTCTAAAATAAAAATTAATCTTTTAACAGATCCTTCTTTTGAATCCTTACAAGTGAAAGGTTCCCTTGCTTATGAGTCCTATCTATTAAAAAATCTCGATCTTATCTTGTCTTTAAAAGATCAACTCCATGTTAAAGGAAGCCTTGGTTTAAATTACCTTGATTTTTCTTCAGAAAAAATATTTATTAACCTTAATGAACAACTTCTTCTTCATGTGAAATCTAAAAAAATTAAAACACCTTATGGTCTTTTAGAAAATTTTACAGGAAAAATTTCTCAAAAAAAAGAAGCAACTCAAATTCATAACATCTCTTTTTCTTTGGAAAAGGGTATTTGTGAAAGCTCTGGTCAAGTTCAAAATTCTGTTCTTAGCTTAAAAGGCTCTTGTAAAAATCTTGATCTTTCGAAACAACTATCAGTCCAAGAATCAAATCTTAACTCAGAATGGAATATTACTTATCATTTAAATAAAAAAGAACTTTCAGGAAAAACATCTCTTTTTATAAAAAAAATTCTTGTTGAAACCTATGATATTGATTTTTTTAAAAATCAAATTGAAAATCTTTCCATGCCAACCTTAGATCAGATCTTAACCTTACAAAAAAATCTTTCTCAAAAAAAAATTAACGCTCTGACAGGAGCCATTAATCTTAATTGGAGTAAAAACCAAGGTAGTTTTTATAATAGCTCTGTAAATATTGGTTCTTTGAAAAATGATTTCACAGGAACAATAGATTTTGAAAAACTAAATACCCATCATACTTTCACCGGTTTTAAAAATATTGATTCTTTAAAATTTTTTGTTATAGGACCCTTCAAAGATCTTAAATATTCCCTGGACCAACAACACTTAAGTAAAATCTTACTCAAGAAAACCTTTGAAGCCACAAAAGATACCCTGTTAAAACAAATTGCTCCTGATAAAAACCAAGAAGAGCCTATAAAAGTCTTCAATAAGGTCCTAGACCAGATACTTCCTTAAAATCTATAATTTGGCGGAGACGGTGAGATTCGAACTCACGGAACCCGGTTAGGGTTCGACTCCTTAGCAAGGAGCTGGTTTAGACCACTCACCCACATCTCCAATTTGTGAAAAATATAGACTTCTATTGCTAGAGGTGTCAATGAGACCCCCCTTGATTTTTAAAAAACAAACATCATTTTAGTATTGGAAAAAAGGAGAGTAAAAATATGAGAAAATCAATATTTAACTGGTTTGATAGTGAAGATCAATACTTACCAAGCTTTAGACAGTTTCATCCTATTTCAGAGTTACATTCTCAAATTGATCGCATTTTCAATGAAGCTTTCGGATCAAATGAAAGTAAAATTCTTTTGCGTCCAAAATTAGACATTGCTTCTACAGATAAAGAATACATTCTAAACTTAGAGGTTCCGGGAGTAGAGGAAAAAGATATTTCTATAGAGCTTTCAAATGATCATGTTCTCGCTATTAAAGGAATTAAAAAGCAGGAAAAAGAGGAGAAAAATAAAAACTTTCATAGAATTGAAAGATCTTATGGTTCTTTTGAAAGAATTCTTCATCTCCCAGAGGATGTAGAAAAAGATCAAGTTCATGCTTCTTTTAAAAATGGTGTTTTAACAATTACCTGCAACAGGAAAGCTCTACCTAATAACACTACTAAAAAAATTGATATTACAAAAAATTAAAGAAAATATTAAAAGAGGGTCATCTTCATGACTCTCTTTTAAGGCTCTTGAAGAGTTGGTCTAATAATAATTTCGTTTATAGCTGTATCTATAGGTTGATTAATAACAAAAGCAACGATTTTTGCAATTCTTTCTGGATCGATAGAATTTTTATAAAATTCTATAAAAGAATTTTTTAAATCCAATGAAGTAATTGTGCTTAATAAATTTGTACCAATAGCTCCAGGAGAAATAGTTGTGACTCTAATGTTAGATTTTGCTAAAGCTTCCTCTTGTCTTAACCCTTCCATTATGGCGCAGACAGCATGCTTGGTCGCGCTATAAACTGCTAAACTTGGCTTCACCAAATGACCCGCAATAGAAGCAATAGAAATAATATGTCCAGATTTTTTCTTTCTCATGATAGGTAAAACTACTGAAATACCATAAAGAACGCCTTTAACATTTGTATCAATCATTTGATCCCATTCATGAATTTTTTGCTCTGATAAAAAGGAAAGGGGCATAATTCCAGCATTATTAATTAAAACATCAATTTGACCATAACGATCTAAAACAAAATTTATAGCCCTCTCTAATTCTTCAATCTTGGTAACATCTGTGACTTGATAAGAAACTTCTCTTTTTTCTAAAATCATTTCATTAACTATTTCTTTTAAAACTTTCTCTCTTCTAGCCAAAAGAATAACTATATGATCTTTTGAAAGCTCTTTAGCTATTGCTAGACCTATTCCACTAGAAGCACCTGTAACAACAATAACTTTTTTCTCTAAATTCATACTTTTTCTACAATAACTGTTCTTGTTGCCTTGTCAAAAAAATCACCGACCCTACTATAACCTGATTTTTTATAACCACCCCAAGGTAGAAGAGAATTTTGATAGGTAGGATTGATATTAATAGTAATTCTTGATATATTTAGTTCGTTTAAAAAAAATTCTTCTATAATTTTTGGTTTTTTTGAAAAAACAGAAATTTGCAACCCAAAAGAATACCTTCTTTTAAGATAAAAAACAAGATCTTTAAGATCCTCAAAGGGACCTATGAAAACCTCATCTAAATGCACACTTTCTATAATTTTTTTTTGATTAAACTCAGTAAACTGAATATGAGAAATGTTCTTTTTTATTATTTTAAAAAAGTTTTTATATAGATTTTTTTTTATAAAAAAAATCTTTGGAGTTGTACAAAGCTTACCATGACAAAAAGAAAGCCATTGTTTTATTTTTTCAGCATCAACATTATCTTCTATAACTGTAACCTGAGCCCCTTCTCCTTCATAAATAATATCTGTATTATGCTCTAAACATTGAGCATAAATTAAATCTCTTTTTTTTGAACTTCCTTGAAAAAAAAGAAGATCTATTTTATCAATATATCTTTTCAATGCATCTTCTCCACCTTTTTTAAATATAAAAACT
The DNA here is from genome assembly GCA_964652255.1 of uncultured bacterium. Taxonomy (GTDB): domain Bacteria; phylum Bdellovibrionota; class Bacteriovoracia; order Bacteriovoracales; family CAZZBM01; genus CAZZBM01. The sequence continues at coordinate 462,951 of CAZZBM010000001.1, read as the reverse complement.
TTAAAATCATTTTTATCTAATATTTTTTTTAAAAGAGAATATATCAAAGTAACTGTTTTTAAAGATTTTCTACTGGGTGCTACAATAAGTTCATTGCCAAAAATACAAAAAGAAAGAATAAAAATTGGCAACAAGGGTATAATTGCATTATAGGGCAAAACAAGTAGAACTTTTCCATGTTTTACTCTTTGATATTCACATTTTTTTTCAAATTTTTGATAAAAATTCTTTTCTAAATTCCATATTTTTTTCTTTTGATTCAAGGATTCACTAAAAAAAGTTAAATATTTTTCAAGATCTTCCCATAAAAAATTAATATCATTTAACAAATAAGAAGTTTCTTTAGAATAGGTTTTAAAAATTATTTCTTTATTCTCATTTAAAATCTTTAAAAACTCATTAGATATTTTTTTAGATTTTTTAATCATTAAATTAGCTCCAAATACCAACCAAAGAATGAGCGATTTCTTCTGGTTTGTTTTTTTTGCTTATTTCAAACATTGGAAATATAATTTTATTAATTTGAACTTTTAAACTATTGTTTTTTTTTATTTTATTAAGAACACTTTCAAAATCTTCAAAAATATTAATTTTATTATCATCACAATCACTTGAATGCATTTCTTTTTCAAAAACTCCTTTGATCATGGGAAAATAAATTGTATTTATTTTTTTTTTATTTTTTTTCTCAATTATAGGAATTCCAAATTTATAAACACCAGACTCATCTATTCCAGAAAGAACAAGGTCAACTTGAAAATATTCAAGATCAAAAACTTGAGTAAGAACATAAAGAACATCTGATACATGAAAATTTTTTTTAATAAAACTTTTTAAGGTTTTTTTTGCACATTTTAATGATTCATTTAATTTCAAAGATCTTGAAAACAAAAACAATGAATTTATGTAGGAAGATTTTAAATATTCATCTTTTGCAAAAACAATATCTTGATCAGAAAAACCTAATCTTTTAAAAAAATGATAGTATCTCTGAGTTCTTTCTTCTATTTGAGAAAAAAGAGTTTTTTCTGAATCAAGATATCCATGATAATCTGCTATTAAAATCATTATTTCAAAATTCATTGATTTTAATTTTTTTAAAATTGCTATATAAGGCAAATATCCAATATGAATATCCCCTGTTGGAGCAACACCCCAAAAAACCTTTTTAATATTTTTATTTTGTATAGAAATTTTTATACCTAAATTTTTAAGCTTTTTAAAAAAATTAATCATTTTTATTCAACCTTTTTTTATCCACCCAAAAATCGATCCCTTGTTGAAGACTGTTTTGAATAAATTGCAATCTTTTCCATAAGTAATCTTTTAAAGATTTCTTTAAATCATTTGGAAATAAAAAACCTTCATAAAAACATTTTTCTAATTCTCTATAGTTTTCAAATAAAAACTCAACACCATTTTGATTCACTATTTTTATTTTTTCATCGATCCAAGGAAAAACAGAATATTTAAAGAATTCTAAACAAGCATTGATTTTTTCTTTACAAATCATTTGATTATAAGGAGGAGCATACATATGATCGATTTTTTTTTCTAAAGTATCTTTACTGTCATGAATAGAAGTTCTTGTTTCTGAGGAACTTTCTTTTAAAGATCTCCCTTTAATGTCAGAAGCAATGGGAATGTAAAGAAAAGTAATTTTTTTTTCGGGTTCTTTTAAGTTCGTTTCTGTTCCAAACCTTAAAACATTGCAATCATAAAATTCATAAATTAAATCATAAATTTTTTCTTGACCACGATCTGCAACTATAAAATTTGTTTCTAAATAAAAAACATCTAAGCATTGCATAAGAGAATAAATTGACACAGAAGCTGGGACTATATTGTTTTTTTTTACGTAAGCAGGTAATGTATCCATAACAGATCTTAAAGAAACTTTTCCCAATAAAGAATAAAGAGACTCTACATAACTAGGCCTTGTTTGAAAATAAGAACCAAGAATATAGTTAGAATGTTTTAAAAAACTAATTTCTCTTAAATAATATTCATAATAATAGCATCTTTGACGAAGATCTAACCAACTAAGTCCATGGGATAAAGCTGAGTGAATATCTGCTATAACTATAAAATGCTTTTTTGGGTTTTTTTCCAAGATTTTTCTTTGAAGAACAATTAAAGAATCATACCCTAAATGCAATGGTCCAACAGGAGAGACTCCCCATAGACTTTTTATTTCATTCCACGAAGGTATTGTTACTTTTTTATCAAAATCATCAATGTCATCTAAATAGATTTTCTCTATAGTGGTCACAGTACTTTTTAAATTTATTTTCTTTAATAAAAGAAAAACCTTTTGTTCAATATCTTATTTCATAAATACTGTGAGGTAAATAATTAATTTTAATTATATTTCCAAATGTAGAAATTCAAATAAGTCGCAAATAGAAGCCAAAAAAAATAAGGAAGCATCAACCAAACTATTAATTTTATTTTCGAATAAGAGAAGCAAATAAGAGAAAACACTATCAGATCTAAGAGAATTAAACCAAACAAGGCGCAACCAATTAATTGATAATAGAAAAAAAGAGGTGTCCAAATCCAATTTAAAAATAATTGAAAAGAATAAAAGCCTTTTAATAAAGTTGAATCTTTTTGCCAAATTTTCCAGCCAGTAATCCCAATTAAAATATATAAAAGAGTCCAAGCTATGGGAAAAACATAGTTAGGGGGATTAAGTGAAGATCGATTCAAAGAAAGATACCAATTATTAATCTCTGGCTTAGTTAAAGATCCTAAGAGAGAACCCACTAAAAGAATGCCTGTAATCCATAAAAATAAATTTATATATTCTTTTTTCATTTTGCTTTACTTTTTTTAAATAAAGAGAGAACAACTCCTATCATTAATAATGATAAGGTAATAAATAAAGAAATCATGGGCGGAATTTTTGTAATTTTCAACATATCAGCAATGAAAATTTTAGAACCAATAAAGATAAGCACCAGAGCCAAGGCATGCTTTAAATAATAAAAACGATCGATAATAGAAGCCAAAGCAAAATAGAGAGCTCTTAAACCTAAAATAGCAAAAATATTACTTGTATAAACAATATAAGGGTCTTGAGTAATAGAAAAGATAGCTGGAATACTATCCACGGCAAAAATTAAATCAACAAACTCAACCATAATTAAAGCAATGAATAAAGGAGTAAAAAAAATTTTTTTTCCTTGAGACTTAGGGTCTTTTTTAAGAATAAAAAATTTTTCTTCATGAAACTGAGTTGTTAAGTTTAAGTATTTTTTCATTTGAATGAGTAAAAAATTTTTTGAGATATCCACAGGCTTATGAGAAACAAAAAACATCTTTATTCCCGTAAAAATCATAAATGCAGCAAATAAATAAAGAATCCATTCAAAATGAGTAAGTATTTGAACACCTAGAGCAATCATTATAGCCCTTAAAACAATAACTCCTAGAATCCCCCAGAAAAGAACTCTATGTTGATACTTAAGAGGAATAGAAAGAGCAGAGAATATAAGTGAAATTAAGAAAATATTATCTAAGGCTAGTGATTTTTCTACAAGAAAACCAGTAAGATACTGAGCAAAAGCATCTAGTCCTTTTAAATACCAAACCCAAAAACCAAAAATAATAGCAATAAAAACATAAAAGCAACTCATCCATAAACTTTCTTTAAAGCCAATGATTTTATTTTTTTTATGAAAAAAACCAAGATCAAGAATCAATAAAGTTAGAACAAGAACAAGAAACAAAAACCAAGCCATACTTGATAATATCTTGTTTTTAAAGATCAAGCAAAAGCTTGCACAAAAGAGAGAATTTTATTGTTGGCGGAAGACGAGGGATTCGAACCCCCGGTAGGCTCATCACCTACGACAGTTTTCAAAACTGCTGCCTTAAACCACTCGACCAGTCTTCCTAAATTGTCTTTATAATCGATGAGTCTTATTTTTGGCAATCCTATTTCTAGATTATTAGCTCCTTTTTCAATTTTATCTATAGTTCGAGCGTGCTCAACTGGTACATTTACCTTATAGCATGAATATCTTCCCCTTGGCTTTTCTAGAACTCTTGTTACAGGAAATTTTTCATTTAAGTCTCATTAAATAAGCGTAAAATCCACTTAACGACTACCTCATCAAACATTAAAGACAAGCTCAGAAAGTAATAATTTTTTTCCCCATAAGATCCCTAAGCGCCTTGGGAACTTTAATAGATCCATCTTCTAATTGATAATTTTCTAAGATAGCCAAGAGAGTTCTTCCCACTGCTAACCCTGACCCATTGAGAGTATAGACAAATCCACCTTCTTTCACTCTTGTATTCATTCTTCTAGCTTGAAAATCCGTAAATAAAGAAACCGATGAAATTTCTCTGTAAGTTTTTTGAGAAGGAAGATAAACTTCTAAATCAATAGTTTTAGCTGAAGAAAAGCCTAAATCCCCTGTACAAAGTCTCACTAAACGATAAGGTAATTCTAAAAGATCAAGAATATGACAAGCACTATTTAAAATGAGATTAAATTCTTCTTCCGATTTTTCTGGTGTGGTAAAAGTCATCAGCTCTACTTTGTAAAATTGATGCTGACGAATAAGACCCTTAGTATCTTTTCCATAGCTTCCCGCTTCACTTCTAAAGCAAGAAGTGGCTGCAACAAATCTTTTAGGTAAGTTCTCCAAGTGCTCATCTTGATAAAGATTAGTTAAGGGGACTTCTGCTGTTGGAATCAGATAAAAATCATGATTTTCAATTTTAAAAAGATCTTCCTTAAATTTTGGTAACTGTCCTGTTCCTTTCAAAGCTTCCTCTCTGACTAAAAGAGGGACACTGACTTCTTGAAACCCCATTTTCTTATGTTCTTCCATCATAAAATGAATGAGTATTCTTTCTAGTTTTACTAAATCACCATAAAGAACAGAAAATCTAGCTCCAGATAATTTTCTAGATTGTTCAAAGTTTAACAACCCTAAAGATTCACCAAGATCAATATGATCCTTAATCGGAAAATGAAAAGTTGGAATAAGACCTCTTTCCTCTAAAACAACATTATTAGTTTCATCTAATCCTTTAGGGGTATCCGCTAAGGGGATATTGGGAATTCTTAGAGCAAGATTTAACTCTTGAGTGTAAAATTGTTCAAATTCTTTTTCAGCAAGCTGAAGTTCTTCTTTTAATTTTTTTAAAACTATCTGACTTTGTTGAAAGCCTTCAGGATCTTTTGCTTTTAAAACCCCTAACTCTTTTGTTTTCTGATTCATTTCAGCTTGAAGTTCTTGTAGTTTTTTATTCACCAAACGTTTTTTCTCTACGACATCTTTTAATAACAAAAGATCTTCTTCACTTACTCCTCTAGTTAAAAGCAAGGGTTTTAAACGCTCTTCTTCTTGAAAAAAAAGTTTTAAATCAATCATGGAGCCTTACTTTAATTCTAAAAGAATTTTTTGTACAGCCTCAGATTCTTTTCCCTTGAGATCTAAATAGGTTTCAAAATCCTTTATAGCTGTACTTTTATGTCCCATTTTTAAATAAACCTCTCCTCTTTTCTTGTAAATTTCAATTTGGGAAGGATCTAAAGATAGAATCTTTTGATAGATGGTAAGAGCCCAAGAATAATCTTTTTTAATCTCAGAAATTTCACCCATGCCTAAAAGAGCCTCAAGATCCGTAGGGTTTAGTTCGAGGGATTTTTTAAAAGATTTTTCAGACAATTCTACTTGATTCATTTTAAGATAAATGTGACCTCTTAAAGAAGCTATACTTGATTGTAAAAAATTTTTCTTCTCTTCTAGGTCTAAAACTTTCAAAGCCTCTTCAAAATTATTTTCTTCAAAATAAATCTTAGCTTTTAACAAAAACATCTCAGGAAAATAAGAAAATTTCTTTTCTAACAAAGAAAGATTTCTCTTAGCTTCTTCATAGTTTTTTTCTTGATAAAAAATCTTTGCTTTTAACAAAAATAATTCAATTCTTTTTGGAAAAAGAAAAATCATTTCATCAATAATCTTTTTAATTTTATCAACCTCTGACATGAGAATACTTTCATTAAGTAAAAAATCATAAAGAAACTCTTCTTTTTCTTCTTTTTCATTTAATTCTTTTTTATAGTAATTAAAAGAAGAGAGATCACCTATTTTATAATAGAAAGAAGCTAATTGAGCCATTAGAAGTGATGATTTTTTAAGATCCTCTGATAAAGTTAAAAGATACCCTATGGCTTCTTTAACCCCATCCACTTCATAAATAATTTGAGAATAAAGAGAGTAAATCTCTTTATTTAAAGGATTAATCTTCAAAGCCTTATTAAGAATTTTTTTTGCCTCTTGAAATTTTTTTCTTTTAAAAAGAATTTTTCCCTGAAAGAGTAAATAATCTTCATTGAAAAATTTTATCTCAGATAAAGATTGAAATAACTGAAAAGATTTCTTTAACTGATCTAGAAAGAAAGAAGCTTGAGCTTCTAATTGTGTTATTTTAAGATTTTCTCTTCCTAAAGTATTTTTATATTCAGCAAGAATTTTTAAAAGCATTTTATATCTTTTTGTTTTTAGAAGAGTCTCAAGATAAATTTCTAAGGTTTCTTCATCTTTTTTATTCTTAATATAAAGCTCTTCAATTTTTTGAGTAGCTAAATCAAAAAACCCTTGTTCTAGAAGAATTCTAGATTCAAAAAAAGTAACATATTTTTCTTCACCAATCTTATCAAAATCCAAAAGAAGATTAGTGGCTAGATAAAAATCTTTTTTTTCAAGAGCTTCATTGATTCTCATAAAAAGTGTTTGTTTTTTAGCCACTAAAATTAAATCAAAAAGACTTTTTTCTTCTTTTTTTGAAGCCTTAAAAGAAAGAACTCTTTTATACAAATCATCATCTTTTCTTATTCTTAAAGATTCACTTAGATTCTTTTCTCCTTCGCGTAAATTCCCCTTTAATAAAAATAAAAAACCTTTTAACTTTAAATATTGAGCTTCATAAAAAAATGATCCTTCAAATTTTGTAGAAATAGTATTCTTTAAACAATCTTCTAACTTAAGAATTTCTTTTTTTTCTAAAAAAAAGTCACATTTTTTTAACTGAAAAAATTTATCATTAGGATAAAGATCTAAAGATTCCTGTAAACTTTTTTTAAGCATCTTTTCTTCATTGAAAAAATCATAATAAAAAACCTTAGTCTTTAAAACATCATAATGATTTAAATCCTGAATACTTGCAAATAACTCTTTCGCTCTATCAAAAAAACCACCTCTCAAATAAGCTTCCACCAATAAGGCTTTTAATTCTTCTTCATGATCTAATTTTAAAAAACTACTTTCTTCAAGAATTTTAATAGCTGCAAAGTATTTTTCATAATAAAAATAAAGTTTTACTTGAGAATAAACATATCTAGGCGAATCTAAAAGATTTACAGTATTTAAATATTCAAAATACTCTTTCAAAGACCGATCATTTTCTAGATGACCAATTAATTTAGACCAGATTTTTAAATAAAGGGACTTAATATCTTTATTATAAGGATCATAGCTTAAGGCTTCAGAAAGTATTTTTTGAACTTCGTAAAAACCCTTTAAAGACCTATCTTTTTTTAAAAGAGCCAAGGACTGAACATAAAGGTTTTGTGATTTTTTTTTGTCTAAATTTTTTTCTAAAGGTATAGAAAATGAAATGTCTTTAAAAGAAAAATTATCTCCTGGATAAAGAAGCAATAAAGAAACAACAACAGTAACAACAGTTACCCAGTATTTTATAGAACTTTTCTTAACAACATGAACAGGTTTTAATCTAGCTTTTCTTCTTAAGATATCAAAAAGCTTTTTTTCACCAACTCCAAATTCTTTAGTTCTGTCATCAATAATAACTTCATTGATTTGTTCTTGTTTTTTAGCAATTTTTGTTTTTTCTTGATCTTTAACAGCCTTTTTCTTTCTGATCTTAACAGTAGGTTCAATCATAAGGGAGCAAAAAAGCCTATAAGAGTTATAACAAGAAGGTAAACAACCATTTTAATTTCTTCTAAACCCAAAAGCCAGACTTGATTTGAAAAAAGTTTTTTTTTAAATCTTGGGTAAAAAATATAAATCAACCCAAGAGATTGTCCAACAACAGAAGACACTAACAAGAAGTTTTTTTGTAAAAGTAATTCTTTAATAAAAATCCATTTCACAAAAAAACCTCCAAAAGGAGGTAATCCTATTAAAGAGAGTACTGCAAAAAAAACAATAAAGGAGTGAATTGTTGAAGATCTTTCTTGAAAAAGAATCAAATAAGAAGGAATTAAGACATAAAGAGAGTAAAGAAGAGGTTTAAAATAAGACTCTGAGTTAAAAAGAGTAAGCATAAAAGCTGTACTTAAAAAAGAATACCCAGAAAGGACTCTTCTTAAGGAAGATTCTCTTGAGAAGACATAAGGACCTAAAAATAATTGGAAGGCTAAAAAATAAATTAAAAAATCTTTATTTAAAGGAATAACTTTTTGCAAATTATAAAATAAAAAAATTAAAGCTGCTTTAGGAATTAATTGAAAAAGATATTGAACAAAAACTTCACTTTCTAAATAAACCTCCAAGGACCAGTAATGAAAAGGAATCAGCGACATTTTCATAAAAAGAGAAAAATAGAGTAAATGATTTAAATAAGATGTAGCTTCAGTTAATGGTACATAATGTAGAGTTTTTGTAATTCCATAAAGATGAGCTAGTGCCAATAAAAATAATCCTGAAGCAAGGCTTCCAAAAAAAAAATATTTAAAAGCAGCTTTTAAAGCTCCTCTTGTTTTTTTGAAAGCAACAAGAGCGTAAGCCATAAAACTCATCATTTCTATTGAGAGATAAGTCATAGACCAATGCCTTGAAGAAATTAAAATACAAGCTCCTAAAAGGAGGATCAGAGATAAAATCAAAGATTCACCTTGGCTTTTACTTCTGTTAAAAGAAAATATTCCCAAGAAAGCTATAATAAAAAAAATTTTAACAGACTGTGTTTGAGAATTTAAAAAATAAGTTTGAGAAAATAAAACTTTGTCTAAAGATAAAGACATAAAAAGGAGAACAATAGAAATAAAAAGGCTAGAGGCTGTAAAAATATCTAAAAAATATCTTTTCTTTTCTGAGTCTTCATAACTAGACTCAATAAAAAGAACAGTAGAGATAAGAATAATCAAGCTTAGTTCTGGTAAGCAAAAACTTAAGTGAGTTAAAAATAAAGAGAGCATAAGTTAAAAAATACCTGAGGATAAAATCCTACCATGATGAGTAAAACTAATAAAAGCCCAAAATAAAAACCCTCTTCTAAAGAAAGATCTTGGAATTCTTCTTTCTTGGGGCCAAAAAAGACTTTTTTAACAGGTCTTAAATGATAAAAAGTTGTTAGTATAAATCCTAACAAGATAAATAATAAAGCATGAGGAATAAACTGAATAAATTCTTTTAGAAGAAAGAATTCTGCTATAAAGTTACCAAAACCAGGAAGACCTAAAGAAGCAAAAAGAGAAAATAAAAAGAATACTCCTAAAAGAGGAAATGTCTTTAATAATCCTTGAAAAGAACCGTCTAGCTGATCAGTCTTTAAGCTATTTTTTAAAAACCCTACACAAGCAAAAAGCAAGGCACTAGAAAATGCATGATTAACCATCTGAAAAAGACTCATCTTGATAGATAGAGAAGTAAAAGCTACCAATCCCATAAAAATATAACTCATATGTCCAATAGAAGCATAGGCAATAATTCTTTTTAGTTTCATTTCTCTAGAAGCAGCGAGAGCTACATAAAGAAAAGAAAATAAACCCCATATAAAAAAAAGATTTTGATGAGCCAACCATTCTTTTGAAAAAAAAGGTTGAATAAATCTAAAAAAAAGAAAACCAGCCAGTTTTAAAAAAATACCGGCTAAAAGGATAGATCCTTCCATAGGAGCATGAACATGAGCCATGGTCAACCAACGATGAAAAGGGACTAAGGGAAGTTTAACTAGGAGAGCAATTAAAAACCCATAAAACAACCAAGTATGGTGATCTGTCTGAGTCTTTAATTGATTAATCATAAATGTTTGTGAAAGCAATGAGAAATCAATTAAGGCTATTAACATAGGTAAAGAACTGATGACCATATAAAGAAAAAATTTTTGTGCTGCCTCTATTCTTTTCTCTTCTCCATAAAAACCAATGATAAAATAAAGAGGGATAAGACTAAATTCCCAACAAAGATAAAATAAAAGAGCATGTTTAATAAAAAATAAAATTAAGGTAAAAAACTTAAGAAGAGCTAAAAGAATAAAAAAAGAATTTGATCTTTTTTTTGTTAAACCTAGAGTAAAAATAAGAAGAATTTCTAATAAAAAAGAAAAAAGAAAGCTTACTCCATCACGAAAAAAAAGAGATTGATCTTGAAAAAGAAAAAAAATAAAAGGAAAAGTTACTAAACAAAGAAGCTGATAGATAAAAAAAAATTTTTTCTCTTTGATTTGACCAATAAGATAAACAAGAGCCATTAAAAGAGGAGAAAAAAGATAAGCATAAAATACCATCATATAAAAAAATATAATAAAATTAAAATAAAAGCTATAAAGCCAAGAGGTTGATGAAAATTTACTCCCCTTGCAAAGAAAAAAAGATGCTTAACAAAGAAAAGAATTCTTTCAGGAAGAAGAAAAAAAGCATCCACCCATTCTTCTTTTTTTTGCACCACAGATCCTATCCATGAAATAGTTTCTAAAATCTTTTCATAAAAAGTATCTAAAAAAAATTTTCTTCTTATAAAAGTATATTCTTTCAATTCTCTTAAAAAATAAGCTCCGGGGATAGCTAAAAGTATTAAGGAAAAACTCACTGAAAAGAAAAACCAAGAAACATGTTTAATAGAAAAAAATTTAATCATCCAAAAACTAAGGGAAAAAACAGCCAAAAAAATCAAAGGAAAACCTTTGAAAAAAGCAAAGCTTTCTTTTTTTGGCTGAATATTGTCTTTTTGAATAAAAGAAAAAAAGACCTTAAAAACATAAAAATTTGTTAAAAACAATGAAATTAAAAAAATATAAAAAATCCAACTTGGATAAAGTATTTCTAATAGCATTTCTTTTGAATAGAAAGCTCCAAATAAAGGAAATCCCATGAGAGCAAGAGAGAAAAAAGAAAAGAGAGCAAAGAGAAAAGGATGGCTTTTATGCAAACAAGCTAATCTATTAAGATCTTCTTCTTCTCTTTCATGGATAATAGCTCCTGCTGTTAAAAACAAACCTGCCTTAAAAAAGGCATGAGTAATTAAATGAATAAAAGCAATTTCATAAACACCTAAACCTAAAGCTAAAAACATCATAGCTAATTGTGAAATAGTAGAATAAGCTAAGATAGCTTTAAGTTTTTCTTGAAAAATTCCTAGAAAAGAAGCCACAAGATTAGTTACAAGAGCAACCCCTAGAATTAAATCTTGCCATGGCACAAAAAAAGACTCTAGTCTTAAAAGAAAATAAACCCCAGCCGCAACCATAGTTGCTGCATGAATAAGAGCTGAAGCTGGACTTGGTCCCACCATAGCATCAGGAAGCCAAATAAAAAAAATAAGCTGGGCTGATTTAGAAAAAACAGCAATCAAAAAACAAAGTCCTATAAAATCCGAGAGAGAAAACCATCTTAAGCTCTTTCCTTGTAAAAAAGATTGAGATTCATGAAAAGATAAAAAGTTTAAATCTTTTACATAATAAAGAATCAGTGCAATTGCTAAAAGAAAAAAAACATCTCCTATTTTATTAAGAAAAAAAGCTTTAAAAGAAGCTGCACCTGCTTCAAATCTTTCTTGATAGTAACCAATAAGAAGATAAGAGCAAAAACCCATAATCTCCCAAGAAATAAATGTTTGTAAAAAATTTCCAGAAAAAATCAGAGCTAACATAGAAACAATAAAAAAATGAACTTTCTTTAAAAAAGAATCAGGCTTTTCAAAATAATACAAACTAAAAAACTGAACGCAAAGACCAATACTTTGAGTCATAAAAGCTGTCATTAAAGATAATCTATCTACAATTTGAATCATGGTCAGATTCATATCTTCTAACTGAAGCCAAGAAAATTCATAGAGACCATGATGATTTATGAGATAAAAAATAAAGCCTAAGTGGAAAAAAGAAAAAACAAAAGAAAATCTTGGCAAAAGAAAAACAAGAGTTTGGCTTAAAAGATAGAGAAGAATCATTCTAATTCTCCTATCTGAAGACCTTCTTTAAGATCATCTTTATTTAAATGATAAAATTGAATTAAAAAAGACAAAGCTAAGGCTGCTTTACTAGCTCCTACAAGTAAAATAAATAAGCTAAAAACAATGCCACCAGCATCCTTTGTAACAAAAGTGCTGTAGTGAGTAAAAGTTAAAATATTACTAATAAATAAAAATTCTAAAGCAAAAATCATAGTGAGAAGTGATCTTCTTGAAAAAAATAACACCAAACCAAAAAAGAAAAAAAAAAAACCTAAATACAACATCAAGTTTTAACTCCTCTTGCTAATGTGGCAGCTGCTATTAAAGTTCCTAGTAAAAGAAAAGAAGAAATTTCAAAAGGAATTAAATAATCTGTAATAAGATACTGACCTAAAACTTCTAAAGGATAATTTAAAAATTCTCCTTCCCGAACAAGAACTACTTTTATAACAGGAATCATCACTGAACTTGCTATAAAAAAACCAAAAATATATTGTTTTAAAGATCTTTTTAATGATTTAAAAGCTTCTAAACCCTCTTGTTTAGTAAGAAAAATAGTAAATAAAACTAAAACCACTACACCACCAAGATTAACCATTAATTGAACAATTCCTAAGAATTCTATCCCCATTAAAAGATAGTAACCAGCTAAAAGAAAAAATAAAGATAACAAAGAAAGAACCAAATAAAGCATATTCATAGAGAATAAAACCACAAGAACACAAAAAAACATTAAAGCTATTAAGAAAACCATAATCTTATAAAAGATTTTCCTCCAAAAATAATCATCCAACAAGCTGAGCCTAATAATAAAAAAATTGATAAAGGAGTAAGATACTTCCAAGATAAACTCATAAGTTGACTTGCTTTTAATCTAGGTAAAGACCATCTGATCACTAAAATCATAAAATAAAGAAAAGACGCTTTTATAAATAAAGTTCCTAGCTGAGCTAAATTTCTTAAGATGGGCTCATCAAAAATATCTAAAGGCATTTGATACCCTCCTAAAAAAAGAGAGGAGCAAACAATAGAAACGACAAAAACTTGAGCAAATTCTGAAATAGCAAAAAAAGCATATTTCATTCCAGAATACTCTGTATGAAAACCTGATACTAGTTCAGACTCAGATTCAGGTAAATCAAAGGGAGCTCTGTTGGTTTCAGCTAGCATGCAGATAAAAAAAATAAAAAAACTCATAAAACTAAAAGGATTATGAAAAATAAACCAATCAATAGGAAGACCTCCTTGAGCCTGCACAATACCTTGCAAAGAAGCTTCTCCAGATAACAAAACAATATTAAATAAAGAAATCACCAAAGGAACTTCATAGCTAATCATCTGAGAGGCTCCTCTTAAGCCTCCTAGTAAACTCCAAGTAGATAAAGAAGCATATCCGCCTAAAAAAATAGCTATTCCCATCAACGATGAAACCGCTACGAGATAAAAAGAACTTACAGAAAAATCCCAAATAAAAATAGATTCAGAAAGAGGTAAAACCAAGACAGAAAGACCTAGGCTTAAAAAAGCAAGATAAGGAGCTAAAAGATATAAAAATGAATTTGCCCCTTTTGGCATAAGATGTTGTTTTGTAATCATTTTTAAAGCATCAGCAACAAATTGAAAAAGTCCAAAAGGACCAATCCTATTAGGACCTAGTCTTTTTTGAAGATCAGCTGATACTTTTCTTTCTGCTAAGGTTCCTAGGGCTCCTATGGCAAAAAAAATTAAAAAAGTAAGCATAGCAAAAAGACAAATTAAAACATAAACAGAAACATCATCCCACTCTATTAAATGCTCATAAAAAGATTTTAATCCTTGAGCCATTGTAGATCTCCCTTTTTCCAACAAAATAAAAGTCCTTCTACTAAGATAATCATAAAAGAAAGAATTAAAAGCAAAAGAAAAAGCCCTTCTCCTTTTTCATTAAGAGGTTTAAAAATTTTCATCAAAGGAATCATTAAAGTAGTTTCTACGTCAAAAACTAAAAAAATAAGAGCAACGACAAAAAAACGTACTGAAAAAAATCTTTTCTGTTCCTTGGGAATTAATCCACATTCATAAACCAAACCTTGGTACTGCCCAGGGGGGTCCTTTGGAGCAAGAACTTTGACAAGAAGGTGAATTCCAACATAGAAAATCAAAGCAAATATTGGTATAAAAAATAAGGCAACAAGTCCCATTCTTTAAGACTAACAAAAAGATTTTAAATAATGAATAAATTTTTAAAAGAAGCTTTCACTCATTCTTATCAAGGGGTTTTCACTTCTCACTTTCCACTTATCCTCTCTTATCTCTTAAAAGAAAAAAAAAGAATTCTTATTTTTTCTCCTCATTATGAAGAGATCTTCTCTACCTGTGAACAATCTCAAATGTTTCCTACTCTTCATCTTTACCCTGCTCTTAATCTTGATCCACAAACTTTAGGATCTGATACTTTTGAAGAACTCACTTTTTTACAAAAAACTTATCTCCAAGAGGGAATCTTTTTTTTTCCTACTGAGGCTTATTTTAGAAAACTTCCTCCTAAAAATTTTTTTCAAGATCAATTTGTATTAAAAAAAAATTCTTCTCAAGAAGATCTTCTTGCGTTTTTTAAAGAACAAAACTTTCAATCTTCTTCTTCTTTAGAAAAAAAATCCTTTGTTTACAAAGGCTCTATTCTAGATTTTTATCTAGATCAACCCTATCGTCTTCTTTTCAAAGAAGGTCTATTAAAAAAAATTCAACTCTTGGATAACTACTTTTTACCAACAGAAAAAGAACTCTCTCAAGTTGTTCTTTTTAAAAACGAACAACCTTCTTTTGATTATTTAAGATCAAAAATAGAGGATCAAAATCTAAAACAAGCTTTTTTTAAAACATTAAAAAAAGAAGATCATTTAAATTTAAACTATTTTTTAAGCTTATGTTTTAAAGAACATAGCTTTATTGAAGAATTTTTTCCCTCATCTTCTCTTGTTTTTTTTGATGATGAATTTTCTTCTCCAAAAGAATCTGATCAGTTTTTTAAGAGAGAAAAACCTCTTCAAAGTTACTTCTTCTTTCCATTTTATGCAAAAGCTCAAGGAACCTTAGATTTAAAATCTTTTTCTGGAGATAGTGCTCATTATCCTCATTATCAAAAAATCAAAATTGGCTTTAGTGAAGAAGCTCAAATTAAAGGATACTTAGATAAATCTTATATTCTCCCCTCAGAAGAAATTCTTTTTTTAAAAGAACAAAAAGAGAGAAGAAAATCTTCTAGAAAAGAAGATTTTTTTTCTTTAACCTTAAAAGATCTCTCTCTCGGTAAATATGTTATCCATAAAGATTTTGGACTAGGTCGCTACCTAGGATTAGTCACTCTTAATCCAAGAGAAGAAGAAGAATTTCTATTAATAGAATACGCTCAAGAAGAAAAAATCTATCTTCCTCTTTATAAAATTAATAAGATTTCTCTGCATCCTCATGAGGGTCATCCAAAATTAGACTCTCTCCAATCAAAAAAATTTCACGACATCAAAAACAAAGCTAAATCCTCTCTCAAGGAATTAGCCTATGATCTTCTAGAGCTTCAAGCTCAGAGAAAGATCCATAAAAGAACTCCTTATATTCTAGAAAATGATTTTTTAGAGCAAGAAGAGTTGCATTTTTTTTCTGACTGTTTTTTTGATCTCACTCAAGATCAAAAAAAATGTACTGAAGAAATTTTTGATGATCTAGAATCAGATAATCCCATGGACAGACTTCTTTGTGGTGACGTTGGAGTAGGTAAAACTGAAGTAGCCATGAGAGCTATTCATAGAGTTCTTCTTTGTCATAAACAAGCTCTTCTTCTTTGTCCTACTAGTATTCTTTCTTATCAACATTACCTTTCTTTTCAGGAAAGATTTAAAAACACTAGCTTTAAAATAGAATTTTTGAATCGATTTAAAACCAATAAAGAAGTTAAACTTATTAAAGAAAAAATCAAAGAAGGTTCTATTGACCTTCTTATTTCTACTTCTAAAGCACTCTCTAAAGACCTTGTCTTTAGAGATCTTGGTTTATTAGTTATTGATGAAGAACATAAATTTGGAGTTGATCAAAAAGAAATCTTAAAAACAAAATATCCTCTTCTAGATTTACTTTATCTTTCTGCAACACCTATTCCGAGAACTCTTCAACTCTCTTTATTTCAGTTAAAAGATCTTTCTTTAATTACAACAAAGCCTAAGAACAGACACCCCATTAAAACCTATTTTTTAGAAGAAAATTTTAAAACCCTAGATGAAGCCATTCTCAGAGAAGTAAAAAGAAAGGGACAAGTTTTTATTGTCCACTACAGAATTGATGCTCTTTATGAGCTTCATGAAAAATTAAAAATTAAATACCCTCAATTTACTTTTGGAATTACTCATTCACAACTTTCAACAACAAAATTAGAAAAAACATTTCTTGAATTTTATCAAGGAAAAATTCAAATTCTTTTAACCACTATTTTAATTGAATCCGGAATTGATCTCCCTAATGCTAATACTCTTATTGTTTTTTCTTCAGACCGATTTGGACTAGCTCAACTTCATCAAATTAAAGGAAGAGTTGGACGAGGAAAAGAACAAGCTTATGCTTATTTTTTTGTTCCAAAAAAAGTTTTAAAAGACCACACTAGAGAAAGGCTTTTAGCCTTAGAGCATTTTCAAGAAGGACTTAGTTTATCTCAACAAGATCTTGATCTGAGAGGTCCTGGAAATATTTTAGGAGCAGAACAATCTGGACATGTTTTTAAAATAGGATTAGAGCTTTACTTAGAGCTACTACAAGAAGCTCTTAATGAGTTAGAAAATAAAAAAGAAAGACAAGACGAAGTTGAAATTCAAAGCACTCATTCTTTTACTCTTCCTAAAACTTATCTTAACTCAGAAAAAGAACGTCTTGTTTTTTTCAAGAAACTTTCTTTAATTCGTTATTATGATGAACTTGAAAACTTTAGAAAAGAAACTGAATCTCTTTATGGAGATTTTCCTTTAGAGTTAGAAAAACTTTATGAGCTTATCTCTTATAAACTTCTTCTAAAAAATATTCCTTTAGAAAAGATTATTGATTCAGAAAAAAACTTAACTTTAATTCTAAAAGCCCTAACAGAAGAGCAATTAACAAAACTTCTTTCTTTTATAGGAAAAAGCCTTTTTGTTAAAATGCTTCCACCTAATAAACTTTCTATAGAAAAAAGAAATCAGTTAATTCCCCTTTTAGAAAAAATTAACGCACTCTTTTAACAAGTTCCGCAAGAACATCCAGAAGAACAAGAAGAACAATTTTTCTTCCCATCCTTTTTATTCGTCTTTTGAATTTTCTCATCTTTACCTACCAATGAGTTATTTATATTCATAAATTTAAATAGTACTAGTGTTTTTAATAAAAAAAACATTTTTATCTCCTTTAAAAAAATTGTCGGCAGATTTTGCCTAAAACTTAAGACACTGATTTAAAATCAAACTGGTTTTAGTTGAAGTCTTTAAAAAATCTTGTAAAGGTCCTTCAAAAAGAATTTGTCCTCCACGACGACCTCCTTCTGGACCCATATCCAAAATATAATCACTTTTAAGAATTAATTCTGGATTGTGTTCTATGATGATTAACCCATGTCCTCCAACTAGTAATTTTTCTAAGACTTGAACAAGAATATCAATATCTTTTCTGTGTAAACCCGTAGTGGGTTCATCTAAAAGATAGACTGTGGCTGGTTTCTTTTTTTTAAGTAATTCTGAAGCAATTTTAAGTCTTTGAGCTTCTCCTCCTGAAAGACTAGAAGAAGATTGTCCTAAGGTTAAATAACCTAATCCTATGTCTTGAAGAAGAGAAAGAGAGTTAGCAATTTCTTGATGAAATTCAAAAAAATTCAAAGCTTCTTCAACACTCATAGAAAGAACTTGATGAATGTTCTTACTTTGAAAATAAAGATCTAAAACTGATTCCTTATATCTAGATCCTTCGCAAAGAGAACAAGGCAAAGAAAAATTTTCTAAATAAAAAGATTCAAAAACTTCTTCCCCTGAACCAGAACAATGAGGACAAGCTCCTTTAGAATTAAAACTAAAATCACTGGAGGTAAAACCTCGTTTTTGACTTTCTGTTAAAGAAGCAAATAGTTTTCTAATAGGATCTAAAAGTTTTAAATAAGTTAAAAGATTTGATCTTGAGGTTTTACCAATAGGTCTTTGATCTAAAAGACAAGTAGAAATATTGTTTTTTATTAAATTTTTATAAATGATTTCATGAACAAGAGTACTCTTTCCAGAACCACTCACCCCTGTAACACAACAAAAAACATCTAAAGGAATTTTGAGCTCTCGTTCTTCAAGATTATATTTTTTCTCAATTTTTAATTGATGCCACTTTTTTATTTCTCTTGCTTGAACCAATTGAGGATAAAAAGGTTTTTCATGATAATTTTTTGTTGGTCCTTCATAAAGAAGATTCCCTCCAAGAGAGCCTCCTTTTGGTCCAAGAGCTATTAAATAATCACTTTGATAGATAATATCTTGGTCATGTTCAATAACAATGACTGTATTATTTAAATCTCTAAGTTTTTTAAAAGTTGTAATTAACTTTGCATGATCAGAAGGATGAAGTCCAATGGTAGGTTCATCTAAAATATAAATCATCCCTGAAAGATCTTCTGATATTTGACGACAAAGTCTTATTCTTTGATATTCACCTCCAGACAGAGAGATACAAGATCTATGTAAAAATAAATAGTCTAAACCTAGATGACAAAGAAGATCTATTCTTTGAGTAATCTCTTTAAGAAGTTTTTCTTCTAAGGGATTTTTTCTTTTTACAGAAGAAAAAAAAAGTTTTAAATCTCCTAATTCTGTTAAAGCTAACTCTCCAATACTTTTACCTTGCAACTTAGCTCTTTCATTTTCCTTGTTTAATCTTTTTCCCAAACACTCAGAACAAGTTTCATCTAAAATAAAATCCTCTTTTTCTAAAAAAAAATCTTTATACTCATGAATAAGCTTTATTTTCTCTTCATAAGAAAGAATTTTATCACTGAGAGATCCTATACTGATATTAAAATTTTTAGAAAGATCTTTTTTACTTTGAAAAGATTGGAGAATTTTAATCTCATCTAATATTTTAACAACACCTAAACCCTGACATTTTCTACAGCTCCCTAAAGGAGAGTTGAAAGAAAAATAACCCTCTATTAAAGGAAGGTAAGATTTTTGGCATTGATAACAATAGTTTTTTTGAGAAAAGTAATAAGTTTTTTTCCCTACAAGCTTAATACTTTTATTAATACTTTTTTTTAAAGCTACTTTTAAAGAGTACTCAAAAAGTGTACTTTCTTTCTTCTGTTCATCAATAAGAACTTCTAAAGTATGATAAACATTTTTTTTAACTTTCATGGAAGAAAGTTTTTTTTCTTCACCATCCAGTAAAGCCTTTTCATAGCCTTCTTCTAAAAGCTCTTGAATGATGCTTTCTAGATTTAATTTTTTATGAACAACTTGTGGTGAATAAATTTTATAATGATCTACCTCGAGATTATCAATAAAAGACTCAAAAGAACCTTCACTTAAAGGAGAAGAACAACTCAGACAAAATTGATCACAACAATGAGTAAAATAAAGTCTTAAAAAATCATAAATTTCAGAAACAGTTCCAACACTCATTCGTGGCCATAAACTTGTCGTTTTTTGATCAATAGCTAGAGTAGGAGAAAGATTTTCAATACTTTTTACACGAGCTGGCACAATACTTGATTCAGAAAAAAGAGTTGCAGAAGAAAATAGAGATTCTAGATATTTCCTTTGAGACTCCTTATGTAAACAATCATAAATAAGAGTACTCTTTCCTGAACCAGAAGGACCAGTCACCACAATAAATTGATTTCTAGGAAAATGAACTGTAATATTTTTTAAATTATGTTCTTTAGCTTCAATGATTTTAATATTTTTCATGAAGCTTAAAAGATTGAACTTCTTGATCTAGATAGTTTTTAGCTAAGTCATAAGTTTTTTTCATAAGATTTTTTCTCATAGTTTCTTCTTGAGATAATTTTTTTCTTTGTTGAGATTGCAAATGAACAACAATCCATTTATTACCCACAGAAAAGACCTGAGAAATTTCTTGATTTTTTAAAGTTTTTAAAACATTTCTCATAGAATCTTCTAAAGAAGACTCATCTATAGGATAAGGCGTCTTTGCAGCTGTAAAAGTTTTATAATCAACAAATTGTCCATTTTTTACCAGTTGTTCAACCTTTAATTTAAATTTTGTTTTATCCTTTTCTTCATCTTGATTTACTTCAAAGCGACTAAATACATAGTAGGTTTCTTCACTTCCTTTAACATTTTTGGCATCAATTTTATTAGAAAAAGATTGAACGAAATTTTGATGATAAAATTGATATTCTAATAAATCTCGAAACTCCTTTAAACTTAAACCACTTTGGTTGATAGCTTGAATAAAATTTTGAGGAGTCATCTTTAAACTTTGAGCTCGATAATGAATTTGTTCTTCAAAGACTTGGTCATTAAAATTAATTTGAAAAGCTTTTAAATAATCTCTTTCAATAAATCTTTTTAAAAAAAAATCTTTAGGATCTGAATCTATCTCTTGAAAAGATTGTTGATAGATAGTCTTGTTTTTTTTAAAAGAGTTCACTTGAGTTAAAAAAAGAGTTTGCCCACCATAGGTAAGAATGTTTTTTTCTATCAAAAGAGCAAAAAGTGAAAAAATCATAGACTTCTTTTACTAAACTTTCTCTATTTTTTCAAATTAACTTCTTTAATCATCTTTGTTGATAGAAATTCAAAAAAGATATAAAAAATAAAGGCAGCATTAAGATATTCTTTTGGAACTTTAATATTAAAGCCTTCAAGGGTTAAGATCACAGAAATAAAGAAAAGAAAAACAATAGCCAAAAGCTTCATTTTAGGTTTTTTTTGAATAAAATTAGCAATTCTCTCTACTGAAAAAAAAAGAGTAGAAGTTGCAACTAAGATAGCTGTGATAATTAAAAGCATGTTTTTAGTCACAGCTAAAGCTGTTAGTAATGAATCTATGGAAAAAACTAAGTCTAAAAAAATAATTTTAAAAAAAATCTTTAAAGGACCTCCTTTATCCAGAATATCTTTCTTGGGTTTATTAAAATAATAAAGCTCTTTAGAAGATTGATAGAGCAAAAATAATCCTCCAAAGAAAAAAAGAAACTGTGCATAAACAACAGAGTAACCAAATAGATGCACAGAACTTTTTTTAAGAAAAAAGATATAATTAATAAAAATTAAGGCAAAAATTCTTAAAAGAATAGCAAGGCTAACACCAATAAAACGAATTTTTTTTCTTAACTTAGGTTCTAAGTGCTCTGTAATTAAACCAATAAAAACAGCATTGTCTAAACTTAAGACAATTTCTAGAAAAACAAGAAAAAGCCCAGTGAGAAGAATTCCCATTTAAGGTCTTACTTTAACAAAGAATTTGAAATAACAAAAGCAAGAAGTGCTAAAGATTCAATTAAAGCTAATGCTAACAGCATTGCAATAAAAATTCTATTTCCAGCAGAAGGATTTCTAGACATTCCTTCAAAGGCAGCAGCAGCAGCTTTACCTTGAGCCATAGCTGCAGCAAAAATAGCAATAGCAATAGCAAAACCAGCAGCTAAAGATCTCATATCCAAAGCACCTTCAGCAGCAAAAACAAAAGATGATGTTAATAGATAAAACATAATAAACTCCTATTCTTCATGTGTTGTAGCTAGTTTTATATAAACAAGTCCTAATAAAGTAAAGATAAAAGCTTGAACCAAAGAGATAAAAAGACCTTGAAAAAGAAAAATCACAGGAACAAAGTAAGGGATCAGGTTTAGGAAAGCTTTATAGATTTCATGATCGGCATAGATATTTGTTCTTAATCGTAAACCTAAAGAAATGGGTCTAATTCCATGAGAAAGAATTTCAAGAGGCAAAAAGAAAAAAGCCATGATCCAAAAAGGTCCTGTAAAATGTTTTGCATAGTCCTTCCAACCAACTTCTTTGATTCCCTGAGCGTGATAATAAAAAAAAACAATCAAAGCTAAACCTACGGTAAAATTAATATTTTGAGTAATAGGATGAAAAAAAGGAACTAATCCTAAAATATTACTGACAAAAATAAAAATAAATAAAATAAAAAAAAATCTAAAATGCTTCTTAGCTAAATCGGGTCCTAAGACTAATTCCACAACATCATAGTAGATAAGACCCAAAGAAAGATAAACCTCTTTAAAAAAATTTTTTTTCTGTAGAAAAAGAGGAATAAACAAAAAAAGAACAACCAGAACAGAAATTATAAAATATAATAAATCATTCTTCATCATCTTTTTCTGATACAAGTTTTTCTACAGAAACAACCTTTTCTCCAGCTTTGAGGTTAATAACACGAACACCCTGAGTATTTCTACCCACTAAACGAATTTCTTCACTTTTAACTCTAATGACTTGACCATTATTAGTAATAATAAGAAGGTCATTGGTTTCATCTACAGGTAGAATCTTTACAATGGTGCCATTTTTTTCTGTCATTTTAACTGTATAGACACCTTTTCCAGCACGACTTTGCTGTCTATATTCATCTAAAGGAGTCCTTTTGCCATAACCATTCTCTGTTAAAGTGAGAATTTCTTCTCCTTCTTTAGGAATGACTAAAGTTAAAACCTTTTCCCCCTCTTCTAAGCTGATTCCTCTAACACCCTTAGATACTCTTCCTAAAGGACGAGCATCTTGTTCACTAAAACGAATACTTTTTCCACCAGAAGAACATAAAATAATATCATCTTGACCTGAAGTCAGTTGAACTCCTACCACTAGGTCATCTTCATCTAACTTAATAGCTTTTAAACCTCTTCCCTGTAAGTTTTTATATTCATCAATAGAAGTTTTTTTCACTAAACCTTTCATAGTAGCAAAAATAAAATATTTATTTTGTTCTTTTTTAGAAAAAACTAAAATCTCTGTAATCTTTTCAGAAGGCTTTAAGTTTAAAAAATTAACAATATTTTTTCCCTTAGCTGTTCTTGATCCTTCGGGAATTTCATAAGCTTTTAATTGATAAACAAGACCCTTAGAAGTAAAAAATAAAACTGTATCTGTTGTTTCAGCAGTAAAAAGATGTGTAAAAAAATCATCATCTTCTTCAGATAAAGAACCTTTAACTCCTTTTCCACCTCTTTTTTGGAGTTTATAAATATCAATAGGAAGTCTTTTTAAGTAGCCTTTATGGGTTAAGGTAATTAAAATTTCTTCTTTTTGAATAAAATCTTCCATAGAAAGATTTTTTGTATCTAAGGTGAGAATTGTTCTTCTTGGTTGAGAATAATTTTTTTCAATTTCAATAAATTCTTCTTCTATAATATTTTTTATCCTCACCTCTGAAGCCAGAATTTGTTTTAATTCAACAATTTTTTTTATACTATTTTGATAATCTTCTAAAAGAGTATTTCTTTCTAAAGAAGTAAGTTTTTGTAATCTCATCTCTAAGATAGCTTTTACTTGTAATTCAGAAAAATTAAATCTTTCCCTTAATTTTTTACTTGCCTCTACAGCTTCCTTAGAAGCTCTAATAAGAGAGATAGACTCATCAAGGTTTTCAATAACAATTTTTAAACCTTCTAAAAGATGTGCCCTTGCTTCTTCTTTTCTTAAAAGAAATTCTGTTCTTTTTCTAACAATCTCAACTCTAAAACTAATAAAATTTTCTAAAATATCTCTTAAACCAAGCATAACTGGTTTATTTTGATAAATACTTAATAAAATCATTCCAAATGAAGATTGAAGAGGAGTTAATCTGTAAAGATTGTTTAAAACAATTTGTGCAGCTTCACCTTTTTTAATTTCAATAACAATTCTCATTCCCTCTCTGGAAGATTCATCACGAACATCACTAATTCCTTGAATGTTTTTGTTGTTAACTAATTCAACAATTTTTTCAATGAGCTTAACTTTACTCACTTGATAGGGAATTTCTTTAATGATAATAACTGTTCTATTTTTAATTTCTTCTATCTCACACTGACCTCTTAACTGAAAAATTCCCTTACCAGTTCTGTAAAAATCAGTTAATGATTGTGAACTTAAAAGCATTCCTCCAGTAGGGAAATCTGGACCTTGAATGAAATTTAAAAGTTCCTCTAATGTTGCTTCTGGATTTTTTAATAGATGGATTAAGGCTCTCATCACTTCAGAAAGATTATGAGGAGGAATGTTAGTAGCCATCCCTACGGCAATTCCACTAGAACCATTAATTAATAAATTAGGAATTCTACTTGGCAAAACTAAAGGCTCTGTTAAAGAGCCATCATAATTTGGTCCCCAGTTCACGGTTTCCATTTCAAGATCTTTTAAAAAAAGATCTGTAATAGCCTGAAGTCTAATTTCAGTGTAACGCATCGCAGCTGCGTTATCACCATCAATGGAACCGAAATTTCCTTGTCCATCAATAAGAGGATGACGCATAGAAAAATCTTGCACTAAACGAACAATCGCACCGTACACAGCACTGTCACCATGAGGGTGATACTTACCAATAACATCCCCAACAATTCTTGCAGATTTAAGAAAAGGTCTTTGATGAGTATTATTAAGCTGATACATGGAAAAAAGAACTCTTCTATGAACAGGCTTTAAACCATCTCTTAAATCTGGAAGTGCTCTTCCAATAATAACAGACATGGCATAATCTAAATAACAATCTTTAATTTCTTTTTGAATTTCTTGTTCTATTAATCTCATTTAAATATCCAAATTTTTTACTCTTAGTGCATTTTGTTCAATAAATTCTCTTCTAGGAATAACATCATCTCCCATAAGAACAGAAAAAATTCTATCAGCCTCAACTCCATCTTCTACAGTTACTTTTACTAAAGTTCTGTTTTCAGGATTCATAGTTGTTTCCCATAATTGTTCTGGGTTCATTTCTCCAAGACCCTTATATCTTTGAATATAAGCACCTTTTTTGGATTCTTGTAAAAAATCTCGATAAAGCTCTTCAAATCCTTCATATGATTTTTCATTAAATGAAAATTTTTGATTTTTAGAAAAAGGTTTATAGAGCTCTAATGTTTTAACAAAATCTTGATGTAAAAAAAATTCTTCTTCAAAGTTTTTCTTTAAAAATTCTTCTAATAAAGTTTCAAAATGAAAAATACCAAATTTTTGAAAATATTTTGTTAAAGAAACTAAGTGTTTTTTAAAAAAAAGATCAGCAACATCTTTATAGTGTTGAAAATCTTTAAATATTTTTAAAGTTTCTTCTTCATTTTTTTTACTATTATTGACACTAAGGCTCGAACTTTCTAAATGCTCTTTTAATAAGAAGATTTCTAATTCTTTTTGATCTTTTAAATATCTTTCTTTTTTTCCTTTCTTATATTTAAACAAAGGAGGTTGAGCAATATAAACAAAACCTTTTTCTACCAAAGGTTGAAATTGTCTAAAGAAAAAAGTTAATAAAAGTGTTCTAATATGAGATCCATCAACATCAGCATCAGTCATAATAATAACTTTATGAAACTTCAAATCTTCTTCTTTAAATCCATCTTTGACTAAAGATGTCCCTAGGGCTTTTGTTAGATTTTGAATCTCTTCATTAGAAATCATTTTATCAAAACGAGCTTTTTCCACATTAAGAATTTTTCCTCTTAAAGGTAAAACGGCTTGAACTCTACGATCTCTAGCTTGTTTAGCAGAACCACCTGCTGAATCCCCTTCAACAATATAAATTTCACACAAAGCAGGATCCCTTTCTTGGCAATCTGCCATTTTTCCAGGAAGCCCTGACAGTTCTAATGCAGATTTCTTTCTTGTTAACTCTCTCGCCTTTCTAGCTGCTTCTCTAGCTAAAGCAGCTTCCTTTGCTTTTTTTAAAATAATTTGAGCAACATCAGGATTTTCTTCTAAAAAAGTTTTTAATTTTTCCCCTACGTAAGAAGCAACGAAACCTTCAATTTCAGAATTTCCTAATTTTGACTTTGTTTGTCCTTCAAATTGAGGATGAGTTAATTTCACCGAAACAACAGCAACAAGACCTTCTCTTAAATCTTCTCCTGTTAAAGAAATTCCTTTCATACTAGGGACTTCTTTAGCATATTGATTTACAACTCTTGTTAAAGCACTTTTAAATCCTGAAAGATGCGTTCCTCCTTCAGGAGTATTAATATTGTTAGCAAAAGAAGAAATTTGTTCTAAGTAAGAACTATTCCACTGAAGAGCAACTTCAATGCTAGAACCTTCTCTTTCTGCTTCAAAAAAAATAGGTTTTTGATGTAAAGGAGTTTTTCCTTCAGTAAGATATTCTACAAACTGAGCAATTCCTCTTTCAAAGTAAAAAACTTCTTCTTTAACTTCTTCTTCTCTTCTATCTTCTAGAATAATTTTAAGCTTTTTGTTTAGAAAAGCCATTTCTCTAAATCTATTTGCTAAAATATTATAACTAAATTTAGAAACTTCAAAAATAGAATGATCTAAAATAAAATTTACTTTTGTTCCATTTTTAGAACTTGTTCCTATTTCTTTTAGTTTTTGAACAGTTTTTCCCTGTTCAAAAATAATTTCATAAAGTTTTCCATTTCTTGAAACTTGAACACTTAAACGACTAGATAAAGCATTAACAACAGAAGCTCCAACTCCGTGAAGACCTCCTGAAACCTTGTAAGCACCATCTTCTTCATTGAATTTTCCTCCAGCATGAAGTTTTGTATAAACAAGCTCTACTGCAGGCATACCCTCTTTTTCATGAACATCAACAGGAATTCCTCTTCCATCATCTTCAACAGTGATAGAACCATTTTCTTCTATATGAACTTTAATTTCAGAACAAAATCCAGCTAAAGCTTCATCAACAGCATTATCTACAATTTCAAAAACACAATGATGAAATCCTCTTTGACCAGTATCTCCAATATACATTCCTGGCCGAACTCGAACAGCTTCAAGACCTTCTAGTACCTTGATCTTGGTTGCGTCATAATCTTTCTTCATGAAAAACTTTTCCTTCCTTTAAAAAAAAGCGATTATTTTTATAATCTCTTTTATCCACCGTTGTTAAAAAAACCTGTGGATAAGCCTCCAATACTTCTATCAAATTTCTCTCTCTTTGAACATCTATTTCTCCAGAAAAATCATCAAAAAGAATCACAGGATAATCTTCATAGATCTTTTTATAAATCTCAAGAATAGCAAAACAAGTACTTAAATAAGCTATTTTTTTTTGTCCCAAAGAAGCAAAAGATTCAACAGATTTATCATCTAAAATGTAGTCATACGACTCTAGAGATAAAGTTCTAGCCACTTTTTTTGTTAAAAATTCTTCTTTTAAATTTTTTTCTAAGAGAGATTCGGTTTCTTTTAAAGAACTAAAAGGACTCTGAAAAACAATAGAAAGGTTTTTTTTTTCTTCAAACAAGTTTTTAAAGACCTGTTTCAAAAGTGGATTTATTTCTTCAATAAATTTTTTTTTTTGTTGTGCAAGATAAAAAATTTTAGAAGCTAGTTGTTCGTTCAGAATTTTAATCATTTTTTCTTGATAGTTTTTTAAATAATAAGATTTTTGAAAAAGTATTTTTTTTACCTGAGTTAATTCTTTAGAAAAAGAAAAAGAAAAAGAAGAAAAATGATAATCGAACCAATCTCTCTTTTTTGCCTCTTCTTTTAAAAAAATAAAATGATTTAAGGGTTCTATAGGAAAAGTATGTGAAAGTGGTTTTAAAGTGTCTTTTTTCTCCAAAAAAAGGTATCTTGTGTATAAAGACTCCTTCCAGATTCCTTTCAAAGAAATAAAAGGTTCTTGTTGGTCAAAAGAGTAAAGTTCACTCATAGAACTTTTTCTAAAGCTTTTTCCTCTTAAAAAAAGATCTATAGCTTCTAAAAGATTTGTTTTTCCTTGAGCATTCTCTCCAAGAATAAAATTTAGACCTTTTTCAAAAGAAAAAATATGATATTGATCTAAGTTTCTGAAGTTAGTAACTTGAAACTGCCTAAGCATGAATTTCTGTTGGCATAAGAACTCCTTTGTACTGAGGAAGTTCTTCTGATTGAACCAAAACAGGGCCATCGCATAAAGAAAATTTTATCTTACTGGAAGGAAGAGAAGAAAGACTTTCTAAAAGATATTTTATATTAAACTTTAAAGATTTACCTTCACTAATAGGAATATTTCTGAGCTCAATCTCTTCAACACCTTGAGCTAAACTTTGATCTGAAGAATAAAGAATAATTTTATTACGATCAAATTTTAATAAAACATCTCCAGCCTTTTTATCAGAAACAATAGCTAATCTTTTTAAAGCCCCTATAAAAAGATCTTTATCAAATTCAAAAAATTCTTTCTCTTTTGAAGGAAGTATTTTTTTGTAATCAGGAAACTCTCTTGCTAAAGCCCTTGCTGAAAAAACAATGTTTTCAGGAAAATGAATATAAAAAATATGATTGTGAAAAGAACACTCTAATTCTTCTACTTGAAATTCTTCACAAAGTTTTTTTATTTCTAAAATACTTTTTTTTCTTAAAATCAAACCACCTTCAAGAGAGTAAATTGTTTCACCTGAATCAAAATAAGCTAATTTAAAACCATCTAAAGCAACTGTTTTTAAAGTTTGATTTGAAAAATCAAAATAAACACCATTTAAATATACTCTGCTTTCATCACTACTAATAGCGTGTGCTGTATATTGTATTGATTTCAATAAATTTAATCGATTAATTTTAAAAAAATTTTTATTACAATCTTCAAATAAAGGATACTCTGTCTCATCAAAGAGAGGCAAACTGTACTTAAAATGTCTTCCTTGAATAGTAAGAATTTTATCATCTAAACTTAAAGCTATTTCTTCTTCAGGACATTCAGATAATATTTCATAAAATTCTTTTAATTCAACACAAAAGTTTTTATCTAAAAAAGTTTCACAAAAAATTTCTTGTTTTAAAGAAACTTCTAAGTCTGTAGCAAATAAACTTAACTTATCATCTAAAGGACTTAAGTGTACGCATTTTAAAACTGGTCTTATTGCTTTTCTATCTAAAATACCTTGAGCTCGGGAAAGACTTTTTTTTAGAAGATCTTTTTTGATCCATTTCATGTCAGATTTTTTACCCGTCCTGAAATAAAATTGCAAAGGGAATATTTTTAATAATTATTTATATTTATATATATTATTATTATTATCTGGTAAAAATGTGGAAAACTTTTTAATCTCTTGGAAAAATCATAAGTTACGACAAAAAGTTTTCCACATTTTCTCCACATTTTGCTCTTTTAAAAATAGTTGACTAAAGCGTGTTGCTTAACTATTGGTTTTTTTTATCAAAAAAAAGGGCTTTATTTCGTATATTTTTGGCAAGTTTTCCACATTTTTTGAGTTTTCCACATTTTTGGCAAAAAAGTTTTCCACATTTTTGTGGAAAACTCAGAATATCCGTAATGATTTTTCTATTTTTCTCCACATTTCTCCACATTTTTTCTCCACAATGGTCAATACCTGACTAAAATAGTGGAGGAAGCGTAAGTATATGTTTTTCCACGACTATTTTTTGCTCTTTAATCTAACTGTATCTTTTTCCATAACTTTTTAAAACTAAATTGGTCAACTTTTTACCCCTATCTCCGACTAAATTGATCTGTTAAAAAATGGTCTTTTTTTGAAAAAAGATGACTTTTTGAAAACAAAAGTTCATTTCAGCGATTCACTGAACGGTAACTGTATGGTTTTCCAAGAGAAATCAAAGTCCCACTTATTTGCTCAACTAAAAAATTTCAAGACAGTTCTTTGTTTCTATTTGCAAGAATCTTGCAAGTAGAGGGTAATAACCGTATTTTCTGGTCGGGTACACGGGTATTCGTAACTTATTGTTTTTTCAGATAAATAAGATTTTTTTTCTTAAAAAAATGCCTTAATACTTGACCGGAGTTGTCCAACTACTCCAATTTCGTTGACCTTTTTGGTATGGATTGAAAAGCTCGATTAATATTGAATTCTATTTTTTGACATTTGAAAAAAAATTTTTTTACTGCTTTAAAAAATACTTTATTTTGACTAATTCTTCATAAAGAAGAGGATTCTTATTAAGTTCATTTTTAATGTTTTTAATGGCGTATAAGATAGAAGTGTGATCTCTATTTGAAAAAATATTTCCAAGTTGCTCAAGGGTATAGTGATCTTCTTCATATAGAGCATAAAGAATAAGCTGTCTTATTCTAGAGATATGTTTTTGACGTGCTTTTCCTAGAAGATCTTCTTTTTTTATTTCAAAGGATGCACTAATTTCAAGAAGAGATTGGTCTAAATTTTTTTTCTCTTTTATCAGTGGATCAGGTTTTTCTAAAACTTGATGGTAAGCTCCTAGTTGGATTAATTGACCTTCTAGCTCTCTGATATTAGTGGTGATTTTTTGTGCAATTTTAATAGCAACATCAGTAGAAAGCTCAATGTTTTTTTCTTTAGCTTTTTTTTCTAAAATAGCTACTCGTGTTTCTAGGTCTGGAAAATGAATTTCTGTAACAAGCATAGAGTTAAGTCTTGATTGTATTCTATCTTCAAGTCCAGTGATATCCTTGGGATGTTTGTCAGAAGTAAAAATAAGCTGTTTTTTATGAAATTGTAATTCGTTAAAAACATGAAAAAATTCATTTTGAGTAGCTTTTTTATCTTGTAGTTCTTGAATGTCGTCAATAAAAAGAACATCAATATCTTGAACGTATTTTTTTCTAAAATTAAATAACTGTCCTTCTTTAATACACTGAATCATGTCATGCATAAAAACATTGGCAGAAGTAAAAAGTATTTTTAAATCTGAATGCTGAGAATGAATGTAATTACCAATAGCATAGAGTAAGTGAGTTTTTCCAAGGCCAGAGTGACCATAGATATATAAGGCAGGATAGAGTTTTCCAGGGTTTTGAGCTACACACAGAGCAAAAGCTTGAGCCATGGAGTTTGAAGGACCAATGATAAAATTTTCAAATGTTTTCTGAGGATCAATTCCTTTGAGTTTTAAAAAATCTTCTTGAATTTTAAATCGAATGGTTGGTTTGCTAGAAAGAAGAGTAAAAATTTTCTCTCTAAATAAATCTTTAAATTCTTGTTGAATTTTTCTTGCAAGATCTTCTTTTTTAAGAAGAAAAACAATTTCTTGGTGTGAGAATGTTTGAAGGCTAAGATTTTTCTTTAGCTCTTCTAAAAAAGTATTAGGAATAAAATTTTCTAAAGAAGAAATAAAATCTTTAAAAAATTCTTCTTTTGGCTTAAGGTTGGTTTTTGAAAGATGCTCTTTCCATAAAGCTTCTTTTTGAATGTCTTGTCCATGATCTTTCTCCAGTTTTAAAAGAGATTCTAGAGGAAAAAGATCTTTCATGAGTACCACACAGTAAGTAAAAGCTCGGAACTTGCCAAGAGATAAAAACTTGTGTAATTAAGTCTTCTTAACAAGAAGGAAAATACTAATATGGTTAAAAGAACTTGGCAACCAAAAAAGAAGAAAAGATTAAGAGATCATGGTTTTTTAATGAGAATGAGTACTAGCTCAGGAAGAAAAGTTTTAAAATCTCGTCGTGCAAAAGGAAGAAAACGACTAACAGTTAGTGTAAGTGGAAAATAAAAAATCTCTCTCTTCAAAAGAGTGTTTTTTATTAAAAACAAATGGAAAAAAGTATGTCCATTTGCCTTTCATTTTTTTTTATCAAAAATCTGATCGATGCCGAGTCGCTTTCTCTTTGAAAAAAAAATTTTTCTCTTCTGTGGAAAGAGTACAGATTAAAAGAATTATAAGAGCTTTCTTAAGAGAAAAAAAAATATCTTTAGATTTACTTATTATTATTCAACAAAAAGTTTTTGTAAAAAACAAGGAAGATAAAATAAATTTTAGAAATTATCTTAATCATTTTTATGAAAAAACTTGTTAAATTTCTTATTGCTACTTATCAAAAAATAAAAAAAATTATTTACCCTGTAAGAACTTGTCGTTTTTATCCAACCTGTTCAGACTATGCTTTGACAAGTTTTGAAAAGTATTCTTTTTTCAAAGCTCTTTACTTAAGCATAAAAAGAATTTTAAAATGTCACCCATTCCATGTCGGTGGAGTAGATTTACCATAAAAGGAATAATAGTATGTTAGCAGATTCAAAAAGATTTTTTATTTCTTTTCTTTTATCTTTTTTTCTTGTTTTTCTTTGGCAAAAATATTTTTCCCAACAAGCTCCTGAAAAAACAACTGTTGTAGAAGAAAAAATTGAAACCAAACAAGAAGAGATTAAATACACTCTTTACGATGATTATCAAGCAACAAAAAAACTTGATTTTAAAGCCTTTAAATTGCCCTATTTTCAAGAATTTTATTCTTTAGATGATCTAGTTCTTTCATTCTATTTCTCAGCAGATGGTCAAAACTTTATTAAAAAAGATATGAATTTTTCTGTTGAAAAAAAAGAAGAATTTTTACAAGTTGCTTTTGAAGAAAAATCTTATTTAAAAATTAAATTTTTTCTACCTTTACCAGAACAAAAAAAACTTTTTTTAGGTGGAAAAAAAGTTAAAGAGCTTTCTGTAGATGACAGTAAATATGAAGCTCTAGAAGAGATTGCTTGGTTTGGTGTTAATAATCAATTTCATTTCTTGGGCTTTAAAATTAATCCTATTTTCTTTAGTATCAAAAAAGAAAAAGATTGTTTAATTTTAACAACAACAAAACCTTTAGATTCAAAATTTTTACTTAATATTTATTTACTAAATAAAGATTATGAAACTTTAAAAAAATTAAACTTTGAAGAAGCAGCTGGTTATGGACTTCTGCTGCCCTTAGCTCTTCCTCTCAATAAAGTGTTTAAATTTTTTCATCAATTTATCTCTTCTTACGCT
The DNA here is from genome assembly GCA_964652255.1 of uncultured bacterium. Taxonomy (GTDB): domain Bacteria; phylum Bdellovibrionota; class Bacteriovoracia; order Bacteriovoracales; family CAZZBM01; genus CAZZBM01. Next base: position 429,935 of record CAZZBM010000001.1, on the reverse strand, counting down.
CTTGTGATTATAATCTTGACTGTAATTGTCAGGATTTTGGTTTTACCTTTGCAACAAATTGCAGTGAGAAATATGAAAAGAATGCAGGTATTGCAACCTAAGTTACAAAAAATCAAAGAACTCTATCCAGATAATCCTATAGAGGTTCAAAAACAAACCATGGAATTATTTAAAAAAGAAAAAGTAAATCCTTTTGGAGGATGTTTTCCTCTTTTAATTCAAATGCCTTTATTTTTCGCTTTTTATTCAGTTTTAAATCAATCTCCTGATCTTGTAGGTTCTTCTTTTTTTTGGATTCAAGATCTTTCTCAGAAAGATCCTTTTTATATTTTTCCTGTATTAGTGGCTATAGCTTTTTTTCTACAGCAAAAATTCACTCCTACTTCCACAACGATGGATCCTAATGCTCAGAAAATGATGCTTTTTATGCCCTTAATCTTTGCTTTTTTTATGAAAGATCTTCCTTCGGGTTTAAATCTCTACATGTTTGTGAGTACTTTGCTAGGCTTTTTAACTCAAAAACTCTTAATGAAACTCTATGGATAGAATTGTTGCTTGTTCTTCTGGATCATTAGAAAATGTAGCTATTTCTTTGATACGCTGTTCAGGTTTTCTTTCAAGAGAAGAGCTGCAGCCTTTGTTTAAAACAAATTTGACTTCTTTAAAAGCGAAGACAAATTATCTTTTATCTTTTTATGATGGAGAAGACCTTATAGATGAAGTTGTTGCTGTCTTTTATGATGGGCCCAAGAGTTATACAGGGGAAAATCTTCTTGAAATTGGAATTCATGGTAATAAAATTAACAGAGAAAGAGTTTTGAAATCTTTTTTAAAACTTCCTTTTTTTCGACTGGCAAAAGAAGGGGAATTCTCTAAAAGAGCTTATCTTCAAGGAAAAATTAAGTTATTTGAGGTAGAGGGACTAGATCTTCTTTTAAATGCTACAAGTACTCAAGAACTTAATTATGGTAGAGATCTTCTTTTTAAAAAAAATTTTTATGATCTTTTTGAGTCTTTGAAGTTAGCCTATCGAAAACATCGATCTATTATTGAACTTTGTTTAGATTTTTCTGAAGATTTAGGGGAAAACCAACAAGATTCTTTATTGCAAGAGTCTTTCCTTGCTTTTCAACAAGAACTCTTAAAGTTAAAAAATAAAATAGAAAAAAAAAATCAAGTTTTTTCTCCTCAAGTTCTTCTTTATGGACCAGTGAATGCTGGAAAAAGCACTTTGTTTAATGCTCTTTTGTCTCAAAACAGGGCTTTAGTGAGTACAACTCCAGGGACAACAAGAGATTACTTGAGTGAGAGAGTTGTTTTTAAAGGAATTACTTTTAATCTTATTGATTCAGCTGGTTTAAGAGAAAGTTCAGATTTAATCGAACAACAGGGAATTGATTTAACTAAAGATTTGCTCAAAGAGGCTTTTTTTAAGATTCTTGTCCTTGCTCCTGATCAAAGCTATGAAAAAGAGGAAGCTGATTTTATTATCTACACTCATGGAGATCAAAAGCCATCAGAGGGAATGGAAGAGCATTCTTTATCTTCTTTTCCTGGAAAAGAAGATCTTTTTGAGCTCGTTTTTACTCCTATCTATGAAAAATATAAAAAGAAATATTTGGATCAGCCTCGAATCCTTTTAGAAAGACATGTTCTTCTTTTAGAAAACCTTTTGAAAAAAAGTGAGTTCTATGCAGAACGACTTCACAAAAAGGAGGATTTTGTTATACTCCTAACTCTATTGCAGGAAATTGAGATGGTTTTATTTGAATTAACGGGGGAGATTACCTCAGAAGAGACCTTAAATCACTTATTTCAATCTTTTTGTATAGGAAAATAAAAGGATAACTACTCTATGTCCAACGAATTTGATCTTTTGGTGATTGGTGGTGGTCATGCTGGTCTTGAAGCTGCTTATCTTGCTTCAAAATACCCTATAAGGGTAGGTCTTTTAACCTTAAAAAATGTAAGCTTAGGTTCAACTCCTTGCAATCCTTCTATTGGAGGGACCGCTAAGGGGCATTTAGTAAGAGAGTTAGATGCTTTAGGAGGATTAATGCCTCAATTAGCAGATTTAGCTGGAATTCAATACAGAACTCTTAATGAATCTAAGGGACAGGCTTTGTATTCTACAAGAGTACAGGTAGATAAAGTTCTTTATAGTGAGCAAGCTTTAAAAAAAATTCAAGAATCAAAGATTGAAATTATTTATGCTAAGGTTGAAAAGGTTTTATTAGAAAAAGATTTATATGAAGTGAGTACTGGTGTAGGACCTTTAAAGGCAAGAGCTTTAGTGGTGACCACAGGAACCTTTTTAAAGGGACTTCTTCATTGTGGTACAAGAAAAGAAGAGGGTGGAAGGAGGGATCAAGAGGCGAGTTCTTCTCTAAAAGAATTATTTCCATTTTTAGATTTTTCTCTAAAAAGGTTTAAGACAGGGACTCCCGCAAGAATATTAAAGGAATCTATTAATTTTGAAGGATTAGTAGAACAACCTTCAGATTCTGAAGTTGTTAATTTTCATCGCTTTCACGAAAAACGTCAAAGAGATCAGATGAGTTGTTTTTTAACCAGAACAACTGAAAAAACCATTGAAATTATTCATAAAAACAAAGAACGATCTCCTATGTACAATGGTCAAATTGAAGGAATTGGACCAAGATATTGTCCTTCTATTGAAGATAAAGTTTTTCGTTATCCCGAGAAAAAAGAACATCAAATTTTTTTAGAGCCCGAAGGATTAGATTCTTCTTTAGTTTATCCTAGTGGAATTTCTACAAGTTTACCAATTGATATTCAAGATGAGTTTATTAAAACCATTCCAGGGTTAGAACAGGCAAAGATCATTCATTATGGTTATGCTGTGGAATATGATGTCATAGAGGCTTCTTTGTTAAAGAAGACATTAGAGCATAAAGAGTCCAAGGGTTTATTTTTTGCTGGACAAATCAATGGGACCTCTGGGTATGAAGAAGCAGCTGTTCAGGGTCATGTTGCTGGTCTTAATGCTATAAAATATCTTTTTAGTGAAGAACCTGTTATCTTTTCCAGGTTTAATTCTTATATAGGTGTTTTAGTAGAGGATTTGGTTTCAAGCTATAGAGATGAACCGTATAGATTGTTTACTTCTAGGAGTGAACATAGGCTTTCATTAAGAGAGGATAATGTTTATTTTAGAATGGCTGAGTATCGAAAGAAATACAATTTAAAAGAAAAAATAGATCAGTATTTAGAAGATTATATTTTTTCTAGAAAAATTTTTAATTCTATTAGTTTACCAAAATTGTCAATTAAACAAGATGATAATCCTATTAAGGTTTTAGAAGACTTTTTAAAAAAAGAAAAAATTCTTATTGATGAGTATCTTGTAAAAGATTTAGCTATTTCAGTGAAGTATGAAGGTTACCTTGCTAAGCAAGAAGAAGATGCTTTAAGGTTGAAAAAACTTTATGAAAAGAAAATTTCTTTAAATTTTCTTTTAAGTCATCCTGGGGTAAGTTTTGAATGCAAGCAAAGAATTAAAAATTGTCAACCTGTAACCTTTGGAGATTTAAGATTTATTCAAGGTCTAAGACCTTCAACACTAACAGCCATAGCAAGTACTTTATGAGAGAAAAATCTAAAGAAATTTTTACTTATATAAAAACTACTTTTCCAAAATTAAATCTTATAGGGTTTAAAGAAGAAGAAAAATTTTATGAAGAACACTTTTTAGATATTATTTCTTTTTTTGAACAAGATTCCTTAGAATTAAAACCTATTCTTGTCGACATGGGTTGTGGGGGTGGATTTCCTTTAATTCCGTTAAAGTTACTGTATCCAGAAAAAATACTTTTAGGAATAGATTCTAAAAAAAAGAAAATAGAAGCAGTAAAAAAAATCAAAGAAAACTTTCACATAGATGTTCATCCTTATTCCTTTCGTTTTGAAGAAATACTTTTTGATCAACCTTGTTCTTTGTTTTTTAAAGTTGTGGGTGAGATTAAAAAAATCTTACCTCTTTTAAACATTCAAACTCCCTGTGATCTTTATTTTTTTAAAGGATTAAAGGAAGAATCAAAATTTTTTATTTATGACTATAAATTTTTAGATCAAACAAGAAGAGTTCATTTGATTAAAGATTATAAAAGCATTACTCTTAGAACTTCCTTTGAAAATAAAAAACTTGTCAAAATTTCAACTCTTTTCTAGACTAGAAAAACGCTATGGCTAAAGTTATTGCAATTGTAAATCAAAAAGGTGGAGTTGGTAAGACAACCACTTCTATTAATCTCTCAGCGTGTTTAGCAAAACGAGGAAAAAAAGTTTTACTTATTGATTTTGATCCTCAAGCTAATGCTAGCACTGGTTTAGGTTTAAAAAAAAACCATTATAAAAAAGCACAAGCGTATCATTTTCTTATTGGAGAAGAAGAAAGTAAGAATGTTATTTATTCTACAGAAATAGAATTTTTAAAAATAATACCAACAGATAACTCCCTTGTAGGGGCTGAAATAGAACTTGTAGGAGCTATTGCTCGAGAAAATAAACTTAAAGAATCTTTAAAAGAAGTCAGAAAACAATTTGACTATATTTTTATTGATTGTCCTCCTTCACTAGGACTTTTAACTGTGAATGCTTTAACAGCAGCAGATTCTTTTATTGTCCCCATGCAAGCTGAGTATTTTGCCATGGAAGGTCTTTCTCAACTGTTAAACACTGTTCATTTAATTCAAAGATCTTTGAATAAAAACTTGGTTTTAGAAGGTATCGTTCTTACAATGTATGACACAAGAAACAATCTTACAAAACTTGTAAGCGAAGATTTAAAAAAACATTTTAAAAATTTTCTATTTAAAACAAAAATTCCTCGTAATATTAAACTTTCAGAAGCACCTAGCTTTGGTCGTCCTATTATTTCTTATGATGAAAAATCTTCTGGAAGTATATCTTATCAGGCTCTTACGACAGAGCTTTTATCAAGAGAGAAAAAAATCTCAAAGGAGTTGAGACATGCTTAATAAAGAAAAAAAAACACAACTAGGTAAAGGAATGGCTGCTTTACTAGGCGATTTTCCAACAGAAGAAAAAGATTTTCTCTTTGTTTCTATTGATTCTATTGAAACTAATAAAAATCAACCAAGAAAAATTTTTTCTAAAAAAGAATTGGAAGAATTATCTCAATCCATTAAAGAAAATGGAATTTTACAACCTTTGATTGTAAAAAAAAGGGGCTCAAGATATGAACTCATTGCTGGAGAAAGACGTTTAAGAGGAGCTATCCTAGCTGGATTAAAAGAAGTGCCTGTGATTCTTAAACAAGTAGAAGAGGAAAAAAAATTAGTTCTCTCTCTTATTGAAAATATTCAGAGGCAAGATCTTAATTGTTTAGAAGAAGCTGAAGCTTATGATTATTTATTAAAACAACTTTCTTTAACTCAAGAAGAGTTAGCTCAAAAAATTGGCAAAGAAAGAAGTACAGTAACAAATTTTTTAAGACTTTTAAAGCTGCCAATAGAGGTTAAAAAATTCATCCAAGAAGGTCTTTTAACTTTAGGACATGGAAAAGTTCTTCTTTCCTTGAATAATGCTGAAAAAATTCTTTTTTTTGCTAAAAAAACCATACAAGGTTCTCTTTCAGTAAGAGATCTAGAAAAGCTCGTAGAAAAAGAAGAAACCGTTCAAGAGAAAAAAACTAAGAAGAAACATCCTTTTGAAGAAAAATTTAATCTTTATAAGCCTAAAATTGAAAGAAAATCAGGTGTTAAAATTGATTTACAAATGAAAAGAGGAGAGGAAGGTGCTTTTTTGCTTCATTTTCATTCTCAAGAAATGTTTGAAAAAATGTGTCAAATTCTTTCTAGAATGCCTTCTGTTTAAGGGCTAGATCTTTTCAAGAGCCTTTGCTATAAATTAAAAAATGGATTTTTTGATTGATATTTTCAAAAGCTTAGGACTTAGTTCTTTCGTTTTTATTTATTTTATTCTTAATAGTATTTTTTTGTATTTTTTAAACAAAAAATTTCCATTTTCTTTTGAAGAAGAGATTTTTTATTTAAAGGAAGAACCAGCTAAATTAACAGAAGAAAATTCATCTTTAAAAACAAATTTATTTTATCTTAAAAATTTACAGGAAAAAGAAGTAAGAGAATTTGAAAGAGCTCTTCTGGAAAAAGAATCCAAAATAAGAAATATTTTTGAAAAATCTTATAGAAAAGAAATTAAAAGACTGGAAATTATTCATGAAGATCTTTTTGAAGATAAAAAAAAGAATTTAGAATCTTACCCAGAATTATCAACAGATTTTTTAGAAAAAAAACTTTTAGAGAAAATAACATGAATCCTATTATTATAAATTTTTTTTTATTTGTTTTTTTATTTTCTATTTTAATTATTTATAAGATAATTCCAGCTTTATTAAGTCTTCTGAAAGAGAGTAGAGACAAGGTCTTGTTGTTAAAAAATAAAAGGCTTGATTTTTTAAAAGAAGAAGAAAAGATTTTAAAAGAAAAAGAAAACATGCACTCAAGATTTCTTGCAAGAGAAGAAGAAGAGTCAAGAATTACTAAAAAATTTAAAGAATCTTTAGATAAAAAAATCAGAGATTATGATTCTTTTTTAAAAAAAGATTTGGAAGAGAGATTGTTTTTCTTAGAAAAAAATCAAGAAAAAGTATTTTTGCAAGTATTGAAAGAAAAAATTTTAGAAAAAGTATTTTTGAAAATAGAACAGAAACAGGATCTTTTTTCAAAAAAAATGGTTACAGTTTATGATCAATTTAAGAAAAACTTATAAAAATTATCTTTTAAATCAGGATGATATTTTTAAAAAAAATTTTAAAGAATTTATAAAAAATTACTATGATAGACTTTACCCTTATCTTTCCTCTCCAGAAGTTTTTTTTAAGGATAAAAAAGAGATACTATCCTATTTGAATCTTGAAGAAAAACTTTATTTTTTTCTTCTTTTTCTTTGTAAAAAAAATCATTTTTCTTTTTTAGAAAAAATGATTCAAGATCTTGATTTAGAAGAAAATCTCTTTAAAGAGAGAGAAGAAATTTACAAAATAGGATTAAAGGTTTACAGTCAAGGAACTGTTTTAGATTTAACTCCTAAAGGAATCATAAGTTATTTAAGGTCTTATTTATGAAAAACACTCAAGAATTACTCTCTTTGTTAGAAAAAAAAATTGATGATTTAAAAATTGAACCTTCTTTTGAAGAAAGAGGTTTGGTTTTAAGTAGTGGTGATGGTGTTGCTACTGTTTATGGTTTAAAAGAAGCTGTTTTGGGTGAAATTCTTCTTTTTGAAAACAATATCAAAGGTCTTATTCTTTCTTTAGAACAAGACTATGTTGGAGTTGTTCTTCTTGCTAGAGATGAACAACCTAAAGAAGGGAGTGAAGTCTACAGGACAAAAAAATTATTTCAAGTACCTGTAGGAGAAGCTCTTCTGGGAAGAGTTCTAAACACCTTAGGGGAAGCTTTAGATGAAAGAGATGAAATTAAACCTGATTTTTATCAAAATGTTGAAGTTAAAGCACCAGGGGTGATGTCTAGAAAATCTGTACATGAACCGTTAAGAACAGGAATTTTAGCTATTGATAGCATGATTCCTATTGGTCGGGGACAAAGAGAACTTATTATTGGAGATCGTAAGACTGGAAAAACAACTATTGCTCTTGATACTATTGTTGCTCAAGCTAAAGAAGGTGTGAAATGTTTTTATGTTGCTATTGGTCAAAAACAATCAACAGTAAGACAAATTTATGAAAAGCTAAAAGAAAAAAATTGTTTGTCTTATACTACGATTGTTGTAGCTTCTGCTTCCGATTCTGCTGCTTTACAATTTTTAGCTCCTTATGCTGCTTGTGCTATGGCTGAATATTTTAGAGACAAAGGAGAGCATGCTTTAATTGTTTATGATGATTTAAATAAACATGCTCAGGCTTACAGACAATTATCTCTTATTTTAAAAAGACCTCCTGGAAGAGAAGCTTATCCTGGAGATATTTTTTATCTTCACTCAAGATTACTGGAGCGCTCTTCAAAGTTAGAATCAGGTGGGTCTCTTACAGCTCTTCCTATTGTGGAAACTCAAGAGGGAGATGTTTCTGCTTTTATTCCTACGAATGTTATTTCTATTACAGATGGTCAAATTTATTTAGAATCAGATTTATTTTTTTCTGGCATTAAGCCTGCTATCAATGTTGGTTTAAGTGTTTCTAGGGTAGGTGGCTCAGCTCAAATTAAAGCGATGAGGCAAGTGGCAGGTCCTTTAAGAATTAGCTTAGCTCAGTATAGAGAACTAGCTCTTTTTTCTCAATTTGGATCAGATTTAGATGAAAGCACTAAAAAAGAATTAGCACGTGGTGAAAGATTTGTAGAACTTTTAAAGCAAAATCCCATGGAGCCTTATGAATTTGAAGAAGAAGTTGTTTTAATCTTTTTAGCTCAAAATGGTTATTTTGATAAATTTGCTCTAAAGGAAATTGAAAAAGTGAAAAAATCTTTACTACTTCTTTTAAGAACGGAAAAGACATCTCTTTTAGAAAAGATAAAAGAAAAAAAAGAATTAACACAAGATATCAAAAATGATCTTTTAAGTTTAAAACATGCCTAGTACAAAATCTTACAAACAAAGATTAAAAGCTCTTGATGGAACTAAGAAGGTAGCCAAGGCTATTGGTTTAATTTCAACAGTGAAGTTTCAACAACTTCTTCAAAGTTTTTATCATCAAAAAAATGTTGTAAAACTCATTGAAGATTCTACAAAGTTTTTTCTTCAAGAAGAAGAAATAAGAAATAAAAAAATTTTGATTATTATTTCTTCTGATCGTGGTCTTTGTGGGGCTTATAATCAAAATGTTGTTAAGTTTTTAAAAAATTACTTAAAAAAAGAAAAATTTGATCAGTTTATTTTTTTAGGAAAGAAAGGAAAGTTACTTTCAAAACTAGAAGGTGAGCTTTATTCTTTTGCAGATAATCTTCAAGAACTAAAGAAAGTTTTAGAAATTCTTTATTCTAAATATAAAGAAGAAAAAAGTTCTATTTCAGTTTGTTTTACAAAATATAAAAATTTTTTAAAACAAGAAGTAGATTGTTACGAACTTCTGCCTCTTCCTAAAAGAGATGTTGGAAATGTCAGACCTGTTTTTTTTGAAGGTTTAGATTATGAAGAAAAAATCAAAAAAATGTATTTTTTTTGGCGATTTTATGAATACTGGACTGAATCTTTGCTTTCTGAACAGGCTTCAAGAATGCAGATGACAGAAACAATGAAAAAAAATAGTGATGATTTAATGAAAAAGATTCAAAGACAAATGAATAAATTAAGACAAAGTTTAATCACTAAAGAGCTTAGTGAAATTGTGGCAGGTATGAGATGAGTGAAGGAAAAATTATTCAAGTTTTAGGTCCTATTGTAGATGTTTATTTTCCAGATAAACTTCCAGATGTTAAAGAGTGTTTAGTGACTCATAATCCTTTTATTTCAAAGGAAGAAAAAAATCTTTATTTAGAAGTTGCTCTTCATTTAGGGGATCATGAAGTGAGATGCTTTTCTATGGATTCAACAGAAGGGTTAAAAAGAGGTCAAAAAGTCATAGCTTTGAATCAGCCTATTCATGTGTCAGTAGGAAAAGAAACCTTAGGAAGAATGATGGATGTTGTTGGTCGTCCTATTGATGGTGGGCCGGTGATAGAAACTAAAAAAAAATACAGTATTCATAAATCTGCTCCTAGTTTTATGAACCAAGCCACACAGCAAACCCCTCTTTATACAGGAATAAAAGTTATAGATCTTATGGCACCTTATTTAAAAGGTGGAAAAATTGGACTTTTTGGTGGGGCCGGGGTGGGTAAGACTGTTCTTATTATGGAACTTATTAAAAATATTGCTACTCATCATGGAGGATTATCTGTTTTTGCTGGAGTAGGGGAGAGAACTAGGGAAGGTAAAGATTTATACCAAGAAATGAAAGAATCTGGAGTGTTAGATAAAACTTCTCTTGTTTTTGGTCAAATGAATGAACCTCCTGGAGCAAGATTAAGAGTGGCGTTAACAGGACTTAGTTTAGCTGAATATTTTAGAGATGAAGAGAATCAAGATATTCTTTTTTTTATTGATAATATTTTTCGTTTTACTCAAGCTGGTTCTGAATTATCAGCTCTCTTAGGGAGAATTCCTTCAGCTGTTGGTTATCAGCCCACTTTAGCAACAGAAATGGGTCAAATGCAAGAAAGGATTACTTCAACAAAAAAGGGTTCTATTACTTCTATTCAAGCAGTATTCGTGCCAGCCGATGATTATACTGATCCTGCTCCTGCAACCACTTTTACTCATTTAGATGCAACAACAGAGCTTTCAAGAAAAATTGTGGAATTAGGAATTTATCCAGCCGTTGATCCTCTTGTTTCTTCTTCAACTATATTAACGCCAGATATTGTTGGTGATGATCATTTTAATACAGCTCAAAGAGTAAGAAAGGTTTTACAGCGATATAAAGAACTACAAGATATTATTGCTATTTTAGGAATGGAAGAATTATCTCCAGAGGATAAAATTTTAGTTTATAGAGCTAGAAAAGTTCAGAGATTTTTATCTCAACCTTTTCAAGTGGCTGAAAATTTTACAGGAATTGCTGGAAAATTTGTTTCTATCGAAGAAACTATTCGAGGATTTCAAGCCATTTTAGAAGGAGAGGTTGATCATTTACCAGAACAAGCTTTTCTTTTAGTGGGAACAATAGATGATGCTTACGAAAAAAGTAAAAAACTATGAAAATTCATATAGCAAGTCCTCAAAAAAATTATCTTCAAAAAGATATCTCATCCCTTAAGATTCTCCTTGATGAAGAGGAATTACAAATAGGTGAAGAACATGCTGATTTAGAAAGAGTTTTTAAAAAGGCTTCTTTTTTTTTAGATAAAGACATTGTTTTAGAAGAAGGTCTTTTAAAAATTTTTAAAAATGAGATCTATTTTTTAGCAGAAAAAATTCTCTAGTCAAAAATTTCTTTTAAAAAAAAAAAGATATTTTCTTTTAAAATAAAGCTATGTTTTTTCTTTTAGCCTCAAGTCAATTATTAGATGATATTTTGAATTCTTTTTATAGAGAAACTTCTATTGTTAAAGAAAATCCCACTGTAGTCATAGAAAAATTTTTATTAAAAAAAGATAATTTTAAAGTAGAAAAAAATAATTTTAATGAATCTCAAAGTTATTATCCAACAACAACTTATCAAAATCTTTCTTCTTTGTTTTATTTAGATTTAAATTCTTTTCCTTTAAGCTATAACAATGGTTTTTTACTGATCTCTTCTTCTAAAAAAATAACTTTATGGAATCTAAAAGAACAAGAACTTAATAAAGATTTTCATTTGTTTAATCAAAATTTTGAAAGAAACAATGAAGAGTATTCTTGGCAATTATTAAATTTAGAAAAGGGTTTTTACTTTGTTGGATATCAAGAGCAAAGAGTTTTAGTTTATATTGAAGAAGGTAAAACATTGCAGTTGGATTTAACTCTTTCAGAACATAGAAAAGTGAATTTAGACCTTAAAGGTCCCCTAGGGGAAATTCTTCACTTGTCTTTTAAAAACTCTCTTACAGGTCAAAATTTTCATTCTAAACTTTTAGAATCTTTTCATGAGCTGCCTATTTATGCTTATGATAAAACATTTTTCATAGAACTTCCTTTTTCTGGACAAAAAATAGATCATTTTGGCATTTCTTCTTATTTAGAGGAAGCTTGTGTTGTAGAGTTTCAAGGGGTCGTGAATAGTTATTTTTTAAAAAATCAAAATCTTCATATCTTAGAAGGGACTGATGAAAAAAGATTAATTTTAATAGGTTATGAAGAAGGAATGAAAAACATAATCATTAACGAAGAATCAAGATACTTTCCTTGTCTTTTACAAAGATATACTTTATTAAAAGTGTATGGATCAAAAGAAGTTAGTGGAACTTCTCACGAAGTATCAAAAAGCTTATTATGAAGGAAAAGCTCTTGTTTCAGATGAAGAATATGATATTTTAGAAAAACAACTTAAAAAGATTAATCCTAATCATGAATTTTTTAAAAAAGTAGGTGGTTTAAAGGGTCAATTAGAACATAAACGACCTATGTTATCTTTAGATAAGACTTATGATCTTAAAGATATTAAAAGTTTTTTAAAAAAAGGGGAGATTCTTGTTTTATATAAAGTAGATGGTCTAGCTATTTCTCTTATTTATGAAAAGGGTATTTTTGTTAGCGGAAGAACAAGAGGAGATGGTTTTTTTGGAGAAGATGTTACAGAGAATGTTAAAAAAATTCATTTTCCTAAGGTGTTAAAAAACAAGAATATTCAAGAAATTCGAGCAGAAATTTTTTGTTCTGAGAAAAGTTTTTATCAATTAAGAGAATTAGGTTTAGAGATTAAATCTCAAAGAAATGTTGCAGCTGGTTTAATTAAAAGAAAATATCAACAAGATTACGCTTCTTACTTAAGTCTTATTGCTTATGATTGTTTTGGACCAAAAATGATCAAAGAGGAGGAAAAGTTTAACTTTTTAAAGGAAGAAAAATTTGAAACTCCTTTTTTAGGTCTTGCTCAAAAAGATAAAGATATTAATCTTTTTGTAGAAGAATTTAAAGAAGCTTTAGAAGATAATCTTATTCCTGTAGATGGTCTTGTTTTTGTTTACAATGATTTAAAATTACATGACTTAGGTTCAACATCTCATCATCCTCGTTATAAAATTAGTTATAAACTTCAAGGAGAAACAAAGGTTACAAAATTAAACTTTATAGAATGGCAAGTAGGTCGTACTGGTGTTGTAACACCTGTTGGAAATATAGAACCAGTTTTTCTTTCAGGAGGAGAAATTAGTAAGGTTTCATTACACCATAAAAAACTAGTAGAATCTTTTCAATTAAAGGAAGGAGATGAAATTGAAATTGTTCGTTCTGGTGAAGTAATTCCAAAGTTTTTATCTCTTGTTAAATCTAGTAAAAATGAATTTTTTTTACCAAAAAAATGTCCAAAATGTTTGCAAAAGCTTACTGATGATGGAGTGAGGTTAATTTGTTTAAATGATTCTTGTGAAGAAAAATTTTTGCAAGAAGTTATTTTTTTTTCTGAAAAAATGAATTTAGAAAATTTTGGAAAAAAACGACTAGAATTTTTGGTTCATAATAAAGTTATTAAATCCTTACAAGATTTAATAACTTTAGATAGAAAAGACTTTCTTGCTATTCCTCAGGTTAAATATCTTTTAGCAGATAAGATGAAGATGTCTTTAGAGGCTATAAAGAAGACTTCTTTGTTAAAGTTTTTAACAGCTTTTGGTCTTAAGTCTATGGGATTAGAAAGTTTAAAAAAACTTCAAATTGAAACACTGCAAGATTTTTTTTCTTTAAAAAAAGAAGATCTTCTTCTTATTCCAGGCTTTGATGAGAAGAAGACTCATGATTTTCTCTCTTCTAGAGAAAAAAAGAAAGATATCATTAAAAAAATGAGTTCTTATTTTACTTTTATCAAGAAAGAGAAAAATGGACTTAATATTGTTATTACAGGTAAAACATCAAGCCCTCGTTCTTATTATAAAAACATGATAGAGAAAAAAGGTTGGTTTTTACAAAATCAAATTACTCAAGAAACAAATTTTTTAGTTATGAATGAAGATTTGGGTTCTAAAAAAAGCCAAGAAGCTAAAAAAAAAGGTATTAAAGTTATTGATGAAGAACAACTAAAAAAAATGCTATGACAAATTATATTTGTTCTTCTTGTTCTTTTGAATCTAAAAAATGGTACGCACTTTGTCCCAAATGTGGCGAACCTTTTGAAGAAAAAAAGTCAAAAATTCAAATAAAAAAATCTTTAGTATCTTTAAAAAATTTAGAATTAGAAAAAGAGATTAGATTGATTTCTTCTTCTGAAGAAGTGAACAGAGTTTTTGGTTCTGGTATTATGACTTCTTCTATTAATTTAATTAGTGGTCCTCCTGGAGTTGGAAAAAGCACGCTACTTCTTTATTTAGCTAACGATTTTTCTTTTCAAAAAAAAGTCTTATATGTGAGCGGAGAAGAATCAGAACAACAAGTTCTTTCAAGGTATAAGAGACTGAAATTAGAAGGTCCTTTTTATTTTCTACATGAAAACTACTTAGAAAACATAAAAGATCATTTAATAGAAAATAAAATAGAAGTTCTTTTTTTAGACTCTATACAAACTACTCTATCAAAAAATTCTAATCTTATTTATGGCTCTAATCAGCAGCTTAAGGAAGTTATTTTTGAATTAGTAGAATTTTTAAAACATCATCAAATTACAGCTTTCTTAATTGGTCATATTACAAAAGATGGTGCTATTGCTGGACCAAAATTAGTTGAACATATGGTTGATGGTGTTTTTTATTTTGAAGGAGAAAAGGAAGAAACATTAAGAACACTAAGATCTTATAAAAATCGTTTTGGTCATTTAGAAGAGTTGGGTTTATTTGAAATGACTTCTGAAGGACTTAAAGAAGTTTCTAAGTCTTTAATGACACCCATGGAAGATCAGCAATCCACCTATGGACATGCTTCAACTTGTCTTTTAGAAGGACAAAGAGTTTTTTTAATAGAAGTACAATCTTTAGTTGTAGAAAATAAACATGTTCCAGGAAGAAGAATATGCCAAGGCTTAGATCAGAATAGATTATCTTTACTGGTTGCTGTTTTGGAAAAATACTTTCATATTCCTTTGGTTTTTCAAGAAATTTATCTTAATGTTGTAGGTGGTATTAAACTACAATCAAGAGAGTCTGATCTAGCTGTGATGATAAGTATTTTAAGTTCTTTTTATCAAAAGCCTTTAAGAAGAAAACATATTTTTTTAGGTGAAGTGGGTTTAACGGGGGAACTTCTTCCTTTAAAAAATGTTCAAAATAGATTAAAGGAACTCACTACTTTAGGTTTTCAAAAAATTTACTTACCTGAAGGTCCTTATAGTAAGAATAATAATGCTATTGAGCAAATCTATTTAAAGCATGTCAGAGATTTAAAAAAATTATTTCTTAAAAATTAAAGGTTCTTCTGAGTGATATTGAGCTGTTGTCTTCCAAATAGTCCCAATTTCACCTTGCATTAATTTAAAAGAAGTCAAACAAATAGAAGCGATAATAACAACAAGAGTAATGAATTCTACAAAGGTTTGACCCATAAAGTGTTATTATAAAGTTTGCCAAGGTTGAAGATCAATAATGATTTTTAAAGAAAATTTTTTAGAAGCTATTTTTTGAAGATATTTTTGTAAAATTTGATAAGAAGGAGCTTTGACAAGGTAAGTCCATGTATAAAAATTCTTTTTCTTTTCTACAAGACAAGGTCTTGGACCTAAAATTTCTATACTAGGATCTAGAAACGCATAATGATATTGTTGAAAAAAATCTAGTAAAGTCTTTTTGTTCTTATGAGAAAAATATAAAGAAGCCAGATAAGAATAGGGTGGATAGTTTGTTTTCTTTCTTTCTTCAAGAAGTTTATCATAAATAAGAAAGAGTTTATTTTCGGAGAGATTTTTTAAAAAATCTGGCTGTTCACTGCTTTGTAAGATGACTTCGCTTTTTTCACCAAATCTGCCTACTCTCCCCATAAGTTGTAGAATTTCTTGAAAAGCTTTTTCATGATTTCTAAAATCAATAAAAGAGAAAAAACGATCTAATCCTAAAACAATTAAAGAATTTACTTTTTTAAAATTGTGTCCTTTGGATAAAAGTTTTGTTCCAACCAGAACATCAATCTTGCCTTCTTCAAAATCTTTCAAAGAGTGATGAAACTTTTTCAATGAAGAGAGTTCTTCTTTATCAAATCTAGCAAATTTTTGATCAGGAAAAAGATCTTCTAATTTTTTTAAAATAAACTCTGTACCATAACCATGATGAAGAATATTTTTATTTTCACATTTGGGACAATTTTCTTCAAAAATTCTTTGATAGTGACAGTGATAACAAGAAAGAATTTTTTTTTCTTTAAAATAGCGAAGCTTTAAATCGCAATGAGGACAATAAAAAGGATAAGAGCATTTAGAACAAAGAAGATAGGTAGAAAAACCAACATTATTGACAAAAACAAGAACTTGTTCTTTTTTTGAAAAAGCTTTTCTTAGCAACGAGAGGGATTCTTCATGAAAAGGGTAAGAAAACTCTTCTTTTGAGGGTTCTTTTACACAAGAAGTTTTTGTTATAAGTTCTCTTCTTGAAGACAGAGTAAGAAGAGTATGATGAGGTAAAGAGTTTTTAAAAAATTTTTCATATTGTTCTAGGGAAGGTGTAGCTGAAGCTAAGACGATAGGGATATTTGTCATTTGAGCTAATTTGATGGCAGCATCTCTAGCTTGATATCGGCACCTTTCTTCTTGTTTGTAAGATCCGTCATGTTCTTCATCAACAATAATGAGAGAGAGTTTTTTGAAAGGCAAGAAGATAGAACTTCTTGCTCCTAAAACTAGAGTAGGTTCTTCTTGGAGTCGAAAAGCTAATTCTTCTTTTTTTTTCTTACTTAACTGAGAGTGAAATAAAAAAACTGGATCAAGATATTGTTTGAAAAAAAGAGCAAAAGTTTCAGAGAGATTAATTTCTGGTGTTAGGTAAAGAACTTGTTGATCTAAAAACGATTGAGCTAAGGCTAAAAGAGTATGAGTTTTTCCACTTCCAGTAGGTCCATAAAGATAATACTTATGAAATTTATTTTTTTCTATTTTTTTAACAATAGTTTTTTGTTCTTCGTTTAAGGATAAAACTTTTGTTTTTACAGGTTTACAGTCATGAACTCTTTTTTTGATTAAAGTTTCTTTAAAAAGTTGTCCTAAAGGATAGTGATAAAAATCACTGACCCATTTTAAAAAATAATATTGTGGTAATGGTTCATAAACTTCTTCAATGAATTTTGCTTGAGGATAAAAATCACTTTCACCTAAAACAACTCCTAAAGAGGATCGTTTTCCAAAAGGAACCTTAACAATCGTTCCAATGGAAATTTTTTGATTTGATTGATAGGTAAAGAATTGATAAAATGGTCCTAAAATCGCAACTTGATAAAAACCATTCATTTGAATAAGCTTTTTACATGTTTTTATTTTTTCTTCAAGGGATGAATACTCTTGGAATTGGTACTTCTGAAATTGGGGTTGCTACTTCTTTTCAAGGAAGTTCTTTTTTTATTAATCCAGCCAGTTTAGCTGGAGAGCAAAAAGCGTTAACTTTTTCTATTGATTATAACTCTTTGCACCAAAAATATTTTTCAGTGACAGATACAAGCCCTGATCTTTTTAAGGGAGGTCTCATTCTAGGTCTGGATCCTGATCAAAATTGGCAAATGGGTGGTATTGTTGCAGCTACCATGAAGGGAACTGGTTTGGGGTTAAAAGCTCTCTTTGATAAAAGAGGTATCTTATCTTTTCAGACGGGATTTTTAACAATTTTAACACAGAGGTTAAGTTTAGGTGGAAAATTTTATTGGGGACCTGATTGGAGTTTTATTCATTTTCAAGGTGGACTCACTATGAACTGGGAAAAAGTTTTCTTTTTAGGTCTTGATGGTCTTTATGATGGACAAAAAGTCTTTAGATTAGGAGGACATTTTCTTTACATTCTTCAGCAAAATTTAGCTCTTCTTGGGGGAGTAAAAAGTGCTTTCAATCAAGATGTTCAAGCTTCTTTTGGTTTGCAGTTGAATTATAAAATTTTTCTTTTAACAGGAGCTTACCAAAGAGATTTTTTTTTAAAAAAAGATCTTTTTTCAGTTCATATTGGCTTTTCTTGGATGAGATGATAAAAAAGACCCTTTATGAAATTAGTGTACTATCCTCATGAAGCTTTAAGAAAAATTTCTTCAGAAGTGGAAAATCCTTTGAAAGAAAAACAATTAGTTCATCAATTAATTAAAGTCATGAAACAAAACAAAGGATTAGGTTTAGCTGCTCCTCAACTTGGAATCAACAAAAAAGTTTTTGTAATGGATCAAGAAGGAGAACCTGTTGTTTGTTTTAATCCTCAAATTGTTCATATTGGTGATGAAAAAATCACCTGGGAAGAGGGTTGTTTGAGTTTGCCAGGGATTAGGGCTATTATTGAAAGACCTAAAGTTATTGAAGTAAGTTACTTGGATGAACTAGGTAAAAATCAAAAAAAGACTTTTGAAGGATTAGATTCTGTTTGTTTTCAACATGAATTAGATCATTTAAACGGAATTCTTTATTTTGATCATTTAAGTGCTGGACAAAAGATTTTACTTCTTCAAGAATATCATTCTTAATGAAAATTTGTTTTTTAGGAACACCGGACTACACCTTACCAGTGGTTAAAAAGCTTTATGAACAAGGTTTTTTAAGAGCTATTGTTTCTAAGCCTGAAAAATTTGCAGGAAGAGGTTTAGAAAAAAGAAATTCTCTTTTAAAAGATTTTGCTTTTGAACATCATCTCACTTATGTAGAAACAGAGAATATTAATGAGTGTGAAGAATTTTTTCAACTAGACATTGATTATGTTTTTGTTTTTTCTTTTTCTCAATTTTTAGGAGAAAGAGTGTTAAAAACTTATCCCTGTGTCAATCTTCATCTTTCTCTTCTTCCTCAATTTAGAGGAGCTTCTCCTGTTCATTATGTCTTGTGGCAAGGACTTAAGAAAACTGGCTGGACTCTGCAAAAAATCGTTAAGAAAATGGATGCAGGAGATATTCTCTTTCAAGGAGAAGTTTTTATTGAAGAAAAAGATTTTTTTTCTTCTTTACTAGAAAAGATTATTCATCATTTTCTACAGGAAGGATTAGATCAATTTCTGGTAAATCCTTTTATAAAAGGAAGAAAACAAGATGAATCTTTGGTTTCTTTTGCGCCTGTAATTAAAAAAGAACAAGGTGAAATTTTTTTACAAAAACAAAGCGCTATTCAAATCTTTAATCAATACAAAGCTTTTTTGACCTGGCCGGGAATATTTTTAAGAACATCTCAAGGTTTATTAAAAATTACAAAATGTTCATTAAATCATGAGCATCAAGATGATTTAGCCTTAGAGACCTTAAAGGGAAAAATTTATATTCATCAAGTCGTACCAGCCGGAAAAAAACCAATGAGTCCAGGGGCTTATTTAAGGGGGTTGAAATTAGATCTTTCAAGATTGCTCCTAGTTTAATGAGTGCTCCTTTATTGGAGTTAAAAGAAATTATCTCTGTTTTATCTCAAGATCCATTATTTGATCTTCATCTTGATTTTATGGATGGACAATTTGTTCAAAATCTTACCTTTGGAACAAGAATTTTAAGAGATTTAAAGGGAATTGATTTAAATGTACACTTGATGGTTCAAGATCCTCTAAAATATTTAAAAGAATGTTCTTTCTTTAATATTAAATATCTTGCTCTTCACTATGAAAATTTACCTTCACTTTCTGAATTAGAATCTTATAAAAACAATGTTGATTTTTTAGGTTTAGTAATTAATCAAAAAATAGATCCTTCAATAATTTCTCCTGAAGTTCTTCATTTTTTTGATTATTTTTTATTAATGTCTGTGGAAGCTGGAGCTGATGCTCAAGAATATACTGGGACAGTAGAGAGTAAGATTTTGTTTTTTCAAAAAAATTACCCTCAAAAACTACTTCAAGTAGATGGAGGATTGGATTTAGAAAAAATGAAACATTTGAAATCTTTAGGAATTACTTATTTTATAACAGGATCATGGTTTTTCAAAGATTGGAAAAACCATATCACTGCTTTAAAAAGAGAATTTAACTAAAGCTCCTAAGGTAAAGGGATTTTTAATGTTTTCAGGAAAGTACTTTCCAAGAACAAGATAACTAAAAAAACCTTCTAAAGAAAGTTGAGACAACCATTGATATTTAGCCTGAACAAAGAATTCAATTCCTTGCAAGGATTCTGTTGTTGTTCTTGTTGATTGAGTAAGAATATTGTTTCCATTAGTGGATAAAAAATAATCTTTATTTTGCTGAGAAGCAAGAGCAAGAAGAGATCCAAACCTAACATTCCATTTTTCATAAATAAATTTACCTTGTAATCGAAAAAAAATAGAATTGTGCCAGTAAGAAGTTGTTCCGTAGTTATCTTTGAAAAGAAGATAAGAAGGAGAAAAATTTTGATGAAGAATCATAGTTTGAAAATCTTTACTATCATTAGATCTTTGCCCTGAGAGATATCCTGATAAAAGTTCAACTTTCCATAAAGGATGAAGATCTAAAATACTTTCACTAACAAAAGCAAAAGATTCTATGTTTTTTCTTGGACTAGAAGGAACCTCATAGTAACCAAGCAAAATAGGAATTTCTAAAGTTTGAGCAAATTTATGCCATTTTTTCTGAGCATAGAAGATAATTTTTTTAGTATTTAAAGGAGTATTTGTTGCTAACAGATGACTTAAAGTTAGATCGTGTCTATTTGCTTCACCATCAAAGAGACTCACAAAAACACCTAAGGTAAATCTTTGAGCTTGATGTTTGTAAAGAGCACTTACACCTACTTCATAGGTATTTTCAGAGGTAAAAGATCCATACTTGTTAACATCTTGAGAAGAGAAAAGAGAAGCAAAAGGAGTGACTGTTAGAGAAGAGAAAAGGTTAAGAGTTCCTTCAAAACCAAGAGAAGAGGTATTTGTTCCATTGAAAGAATCAGCTTGATTGTTCACTAAGGTTCCCAAACCAAAATGTTTTTTACGAAAAAGACCAATTTTATACTTTCCTAGATCAGAAGAAATAAAACCATAAATTTCTTTAACAACAGGAATATAAGAATTTTGGCGAGTGATATCTAAGGGGGTGCTTGTTCCAAGGGTAAAAAAGAAACTTAGGTGATCATTTAAAGTGACCTCTGGTCTCAGGGACCATGAAAAAGGAATAAAAAGTTTTGAATCATTATCCGTTTTAGTTTGACTCTCATAACCAAAAGGATATTTTGTGTATTGAATCCCACTATTTAAATCTCCGTGGAGATCAATATAAAAAGCTTGAACTAAAGATAATAAATAAATCATAGGGTTACTTTTACCTTAGCCTTTTCATTTCTGTAAAGAGATCTTTACAAAGAAGAGACTTCTTTTGTAAATAAAGAATAGCTTTGGGGTGTCGACAAGCGGTAAGTCAGCAGGTTTTGATTCTGCCATGCGTAGGTTCGAATCCTACCACCCCAGCCATAAAAACATGTCTTTATTAGTCGTTGGTTTAGGTAATCCTGGAAAAAAATATGCTGTTACCAGACACAACATTGGGTTTCAAGTTTTAGATTTTTTTCTAGGAACAGTTTCTTGGAAAGAAGATTTCAAAGGTCTTTATTTTAAAGATGAAAGAGCTGTTTTTTTAAAACCTCAAACTTACATGAATCTTTCAGGTTTTTCTGTTTCTTTATGTAGAAGTTTTTTTAAATGCGAAAAGATCTTAGTTTTACATGATGAAATTGATTTTCCTTTAGGAAGAATTCAATTTAAGTTTGGTGGAAGCAATGCGGGACATAATGGATTAAGATCTATTAGTGAACAAATTCCTCAAGATTATTATCGTTTAAGAATAGGAATTGGAAAAGAACTTCCTGTAGATCAATTTGTTCTCTCACCTTTTAATGAAGATATAAAATTTTTATTAGAAAAAAGCTCAGAAGCATTAAAAGATTTTTTCATCATGAATTTTTCTGAGCTTTGTCAAAAATATAATGGGAAAATAGAAAAATGAGTTTAGCTTGTGGAATTGTTGGTTTGCCTAATGTTGGAAAGTCTTTACTGTTTAAAGCTTTAACGAAAATTGCAGTCCCTTCTGAAAATTACCCTTTTTGTACAATTGATCCCAATTTAGGAAGAGTTTTTGTTCCTGATGAAAGATTAAAAAAAATTCATCAAATTATAAAATCAGAAAAAGTCATTCAAACAAGTATGGATTTTATTGATATTGCTGGACTTGTAAAAGATGCCTCTAAAGGAGAAGGACTAGGAAATCAATTTCTTGGACACATTAGACAAGTAGAAGCTATTGTCCATGTTCTTAGATGTTTTAAAAATGATGATGTTCATCATGTTCATGGAGAAGTGAACCCTGTCCACGATATGGCTATTGTGAATATGGAGCTATGTCTTTCAGATTTAGATTTAGTAGAAAGAAAGATTCTTAATTTGGATAAAACCAAAAAATCTCTTTCTTCTAAAGATTTAGAAATTCTAGGACAAAAAATTGAAGTCCTTAAACGCATGAAAAGTTTTTTAGAAGAAGGTATTGTTTTAAAAAAAGAAAAATTTAGTCTAGAAGAAGTAGATCTAGTTAAAGATTTAAATCTTATTACTTTAAAAAAAACTCTCTATCTTTGCAATGCTCAAGACGAAAATCCTTACTATGAATCTATTTACCAAGAAGCTCTTTTAGAGGGTAGCGATGTCTTAAGTGTCAACATTCAACTTGAAGCAGAGGTATCTGAATTAGAAGATGAAGAAGAAAAAAATTTTTTTCTTCAAGGAAGAGATCCTGTTTTTAATCTTTTAGTAAGAAAGGCTTATGATTTATTAAATCTTCAAACTTTTTTTACGGCAGGACCAAAAGAGTTAAGAGCTTGGTCTATGTTAAAAGGGTTAAAAGCTCCTCAAGTGGCTGGTCTTATTCATAGTGATTTTGAAAAAGGTTTTATTTGTGCTGAAGTGTATTCTTGTGAAGATCTTTTTCAAGCGGGTTCTTATCAAAAAATAAAAGATTTAGGTAAGTTAAAGCTTGAAGGAAAAGAATACTTAGTTCAAGACGGAGATATCTGTCATTTTAGATTCAATGTTTAAGACTTCTTGCAAGGTAGGATAAGGATCTTCTTCGTTTAAAATTTTATAAAAAAAATAATTTCTTAAAATAAGTTTTAAATAAAGACTTGTTTCTAAATAAGGAATTTCTTCTATAAGATCAAAAGCATTATGAGTGCTTAAACCTTCACTGAGCCACTTATTAACAATATTTGGTCCTGCATTATAAGAAGCTAAGCTTAGGAGATAAGAATATTTATCTAAAAGATCTTTAAGATAAATGAGTCCTGTTTTAATATTTTCTTTTGGGTCAAAGAGAGATTTCACTTTAGGATTGAGAGCTTTAGCAGTAGATTCCAGAACTTGCATAAGACCCAAGGCTCTAGCTGAACTCACAGCTTTTTCATTAAAAGCAGATTCTTGTCTAATTTGAGATAAAACCAAATAAGGATCTATGGGACTATGTTTTTTAATCAAAGAGAAGTATTTTTTTGGAAAGAGAATTTTTAAAAAATTTTTAGAAAAAAAATTAATTTGAGGACTTAAAAATTGAAAAACAGGGAGATGATATTCTTTTTTAGAAAAATAAGAAGCTACTGTTAAAGGGTCTTCTCCATTAAAGACAAGATATTTTAACTCATAAAGGCATTGTTCTTCATTTTGATGACAATACTTAAGAGATTCTTTGTAAAAAGCTTTATTGAGTCTATTTTTTACAGGTAAAGAATTTAAAAAAAATTCTTTAGGGGATAAGGCTAGAGAAAAAACAGTATAAGAACTAAAAAGATGTTTATTAAGAAGTTCTTCTTGATAAAAAGAATCTTTCGTTAAATAAAAAGCCCAAAAAAGATCTCGGCTAGATTCTAATTTTTTTGATGTTAAAATTTTTTTTGCTTCTTCAATTTTTCCTTCCTTATAAGGCAAGTAATAAGAAAGAAAAAAATCATCCGAGTAAGAGGGATCAAGAAATTTTAACTTTTCAAGATAGATTTTTAAAAGAGAGTAATTTTTTTTTCTTAAAAGAGTAGTTAAAACTGGTCTTAATTTAAGTTCAGTGGGTTTAAGTTTTAAGATTTTTTCATAAGAAGCTTCTTGTTTTAATAAATCTTGAGCTTTTTTATTGATCAAAGATTGATCATATTTTTTTTGAAGATCATAATAATTTGTTTTAAAGAGTTCAGGTTTTTTTTTAAAAAGTTTAAGAAGATCTTCTTCAAAGTTTTTTAAAAAAGAATATTCTGGAACAAGAGAAGTCATCTCTATAGATTGAAAGATTTTTAAAATACAATTTTTTCTTTCCTTTTGATTAAAATAAATTTCTCTAGGATTAGTAAATTTTCTATTAAAAACTTTTTCACAAAAATAAAGATGATGATAAGGATTAGCTAGGAGTAGAAACATCTTGAGATTGGCTAGTTGCAATTTTTATAATTGCATCTTTAATTTTTCTGAAAATTATTTTAAAATTAAAAGGATTAACTGTATTAAAAGTAAAAAAATTTGGATTTTCTTTTAAAAATTCTTTCCAGAATTCAAAATTAAACAATTCTTTTTCTTTTTGATAGAAATAATTCTCTTCTTCTGGGTTCTTATAGTTAAAAATTAACTCTTTTTCCCCCGTAGAAGATCTTTCTTGAAAATAAACATAACTAAATAAAGATAAAAGATGAAGTTGAGTTGTAATATCTTTTGTTAAAAGATATTGATAAATTTTTTGATCAGAAGAATTAAGATTTCTAAAAGATTCTTCTAATTTTTCTTCTAATTTTTGTATGTTAGTATCCTTTAAATTTTCGAATACCTCATTAAAATCAATTTCTCCAAGAATTGTATAGAAAGAATTGTTAAAGACAATAGGGGGATTTTCTAATGTAGTTATTGAATCTAGTCTGGTTATTTTTGGGTTAAACAAAAGAGAAATAACATTTTTACTACAACCTGCAGAAGGAGAATTTGAAGCTGTGCTTAAGTCTACGTTGGGCATCTTACTTATTGTGAATAAGGTTAAAATCATGATTTAATCCTCTCTTCTAAGGACTGCTTAATCTCTTGAATTAGAGGAGCAATCTCTTTAGAATTATTTTGACCTAGAAGTGTTTCAATTTTGAGTAATTTTAAAATAGCTTCTTGATCATATTTTTTTTGAGTTTCAATAAATTCATTAAAAATAGTGGTAAATTCTTGAAAATAATCACTAGTCCTAAAAGAAATAGTAAAATATCTTTTTCTAGCTATCATCTCTTTTAAAAGAATTTTTGTTCTATAAATAGGACCAGCAATCTTATGAGAAACAAAAATAGTAATAATAAAACAAAGAACAAGAAAAATTCCTTGAATAGAAAGAAGTAATTTTAAAAGCTGATCTTTTGCCCCGGACATTCCTTTAAAAGAACTTAAAGCTTCGTAAAAAGTAATAGGATAGAGTAAACCAGATAAGAAAATTAAACTCACCATAATAAAGGAAAACTTTAATTGAAAATTAGGGTCAATAATTATAATCTTTCTTCTGTTAGGATTCATAGGTCTCATTATAATCCTAAAAAAAAGACAAAAGGAAGATTTTTGTGGAAAATTTAATAAAAAAATTAAAAAATACAAAAACAGGAAAGACTCTAGAGGAAGAAGGAAGAATTAAAAAATCCAAGGTAACTCCTCAAGAATTTGTCTTAGAATATGATGCAACATCTCTAGATGAAACTGATCTTTTAAAACAAATTCAAGAACTTTATCCAAATTATACTAAAGATCAAATTTATCTTCTTGGAAAAAGAAATTATGAAGGACCTAAAATGATTTTGGGAATCTCTTCGGCTAAAGGAGGAGTAGGGAAATCTACCATTGCACTTAATCTTGCTCTGGCTTTTAAAACAATGAATCTCAGAGTGGGCTTATTAGATGCAGATATTTATGGTCCTAGTCTAGGTCTTCTTCTTGGACAAAAAAAACCTGAAATCTATGTGACAGAAAAAAATAAAATTATTCCTTTTGATTATGAAGGATTAAAATTTATGACCTTTTCTGCTTTTATAAAAAATGAAGATCCTGTGATTTGGAGAGGACCTATTCTTAATGGAGTGATGCGTCAGTTTCTTTATGATGTGGATTGGTCTCATTTAGATCTTTTAGTGATTGATCTTCCGCCTGGGACAGGAGATGTTTATTTGAGTCTAGTTCAGTTAGTTTCTGTCACAGGAGTTGTTCTTGTCTCTACCCCTCAACAATTATCTCTCTTAGATACCATGAGAGGTTTTCATCTTTTTGAAAAATTTAAAGTTCCTGTTCTAGGTTTAATTTCTAATATGGCTTATTTTCTTTGTGATTGTGGGCAAAAGCACTATTTGTTTGGTCAAGATATAAAATTACCTCAAAATATTAAACTCTTAGGTGAGCTTCCTTTAGAATCATCCATGTATCAAGCAAATGATTTAGGAACTCCTTATTTTAAAATCTATTCTCAAAGCCTGTGGACAAAAACACTACAAGAAATAGCAAAAAATCTTAAGACTTCTTTAGAATCTCAGTTAAGAGGGGAACTACAACAAAAAGATCACCTATAAGAGCATAATCAGATTTTAAAACAATAGGAGCTTGAGGATCAGTGTTAATAGCTAAAATTTTTTTTGAAGTTCTCATTCCTGCAAAATGTTGAATCGAACCAGATAAACCACAAGCAATATAGAGTTCAGGAGAAACAGTTTTACCTGTTTGTCCTACTTGCCTTTCATAGGGTGCATAACCAGCATCAACAGCTGCCCTAGAAGCTCCTACAGCAGCTCCTAAAACTTCAGCTAAATCTTCTAAGATTTTAAAATTTTCTTTGGAACCAAGAGCTCTTCCTCCAGAGACGACAATAGAAGCTTCAGTTAAAGAAATCTCTTGAGAACTATTTTGAATAAAATTTTTCAAAATATAAAAAAGAGATTCTTTCTTGGGGAGTTCTTGCAGAGAATAAGAATGTGAACCTGTTTTTTTCTCTACCTGTAGACTTCCTGGTCTTAAAGTAAAAGCTTGAGGTAGAGATACATGAATAAAAGATTTACCAGAAAAAAGAGATCTTGTCCCTGTTTTTTTAATAAGATCTAAAGAAGTTAAATCTGAAATTAAATGAGGAAGAACTAAAGGAAGATAATTTTTATTCCATTCATGATGTAAACCAATGATATGATCAAATGAATTTTTATTGATAAAATCTTTTAAACTTTGAGACCACTCCTGAGGGTGAGGAGTGTTTAAAAGATAAACTTCTTTTAAGGGATAATTTTTTAATTCAACATGATCTTCTTGAGCAATTAAAGTGATCTCCTCATTGGAACAAGCACTTAATAAAAGAAGAGTCTGTTCTTGAATCTTTTTTTCTATGATGAGAATTTTCATAAAAGTTTATCCTTTTTTAATTCAATAAAGAGTTCTTCAACTTGAGTTTTTGATTCAAAAGTTCTTATCCATCCTTTTTTTTGTTCTTGAGGAAGATGTAATTGAGGTTTTGTTCCTTGAAAAGTTGATTGAGATTTAGTGATTGCCATTTTTTTTGCTGCCATAAGTTTAGGAAGAGGAATCATTTTAGGTTGATTTAATCCCTTGAAACAAGAAAGACAAAGAGGTAAAGAAGCTTCTATCTCATAAAGAAGATCAGTCTGACTTTTTAAAAGAATTTTTTCATTTTGAAATTGAAAAGAAACAACTTTACCAATAAAAGAAATATTGAATAAGGCAGATAAAACTTGAGGAGTAGAGTGATAATTCATATCAATGGAATTTTTTCCTGTTAAAATTAGATCAGGTTTAAATCCAATAGAGTTTAAATAATCAAAAATAGATTGCGCTGTTTCATAGGAGTTTAAATATGGACTGGCTTCAATAAGATGAGCCTTATGAGCTCCTAAAGCTAAAGCTTTATAAAGAACATCTTGAGGGTAAAGTGGACCAACTCTTATTGCAAGAATTTCCTGAAAACGATCTTTTATAAGGTTCATTTGCTCTAAAGCAAATTCATCTTCTGGATTTAGAATAGTATTTTCTTTTAAAAAATCAAAGGATTCTTGAACTTTAACTTCTGTATCAGGAACTTGCTTTAAACAAAGAAGAAGTTTCATGGTGAAAAGTATCGGTAACCTAGATCTCTATATGAAGACCTATATGAGCAAAAGATCTTAAGCTACTAGTAAGCTCTAAACTCCAACCAGGAACTAGTTTAAAAATCAAAGAAAGTCCTGCATCAATTTTATACTTTTCAAGACTTTTAAAAAGATCTTTTTCTAAAACTGATTGTTGATCTGGATCTGATGAGTTTAAATAAAGAGGATACTTTAATCCTATAAAAGGAGCCATATAAATTGAAGGTGAAAATTGAACTTCTGCTTTTAAACGAGGATACAAAGAAATTAAATAAGCACTTCTACCATCAACTGGAAAATGAGAAAAATAAACTAAACCAAAAAGTGTTTCTAATTTGAAGTACACATATTTAAAACCTACTTGAAAAAAATATTGAGGAAAGTAAGTCAGTTCATCATTAAGTTTTCTATGAAAATCTACACCTACAGAAAAACCAGTGTAAAAAAATTTATCTTTTTGATAGGAAGAAACATCGTTTTTAAAAAGATCCTCTTCTTCAAAAGTTGTTTCAATATCTTGTCCTGAAGTTTTTCCCTCTTTTCCTTTAAGAAGATAATCTTCTAAAAAACGAGTTTCATCTCCTTTAAGAACAAAAAGCTCTAAATGCCTTCTTAAAGAAGACCATAAGGTGAGAGAGTAAATTTTTTTCATATGAATAGCAGCTTTTTTGTCCTTGATTTTAACAACAAGACCCTTACAAACAGCCTTATGTTGAAGAAAAAAAGTAACAAAATCCCCTTCATTAAAACGAGTATTATCATTGCTAAAAAGAAAGACAGTTTTAGATAAACCAATATCAAGAATCTTTTCTTGGAAAAATTCTTTTTCTAAGTTTTCTCCTATAACAAGTTTTTTTTTCTCTTCTGTTGCACAAGAAAAAAGAAGGAATAGGCAAAAAATTCTCACTTAAGAACTATTTTAAAGAGACTTTCTGGTAAGTGTAAAGATCTTAAAGACTTTTAGCGATAAGTTCTTTGTATGAAAAATAGTCTCATCTTAACAAGTTTACTCATTATTTTTTCTTGTTCATCTAAATCTGATAATACCAATGATTTAGTTGATGGTCTTGGCGGTTTAGAAATGGTGGATGCAGATTCTTCAATAGGTACCTCCAATGAAGCTAATCTTATAGACCTAGCTTTAAATGAACCAACTCCTGAAACGACCATTGCTTTTCCTGAAGATGGTAGTCAAACTTTAGATCTTGCCGCTCTAGATTCTAGTGTGATGGATTCAGAAACAACCATGGATTTTGGAACACAAGATGCTTCTATGATTGATCTTTCTTCAGGTCCAGAAGTTACATCTTCTGATACGGGAACATCTTTAGCTGATACTTCATCTCAAGAAGTAAAATCTAATGAAACAAATCTTCTTGCAGATTCTAATACACCAGAATACCCTGAAGAAGTTTCTAGTCCTAAAGCAAGTGTTTCAGAAGATACCTTAGAATTTCAAACCTATAAAGTTAAAAGAGGTGATACTCTTATGCTCATAGCCTTTAATCTTTTTGGAGATTATACAAAATGGCAAGATCTTCAAGATTGGAATAATCTAAGTTCAACTCAACTATCTGCAGGTATGAACTTAAAGTACAAAATGTATATGCCTAAATATGAATGGAACCCACAAGGGACTCCTTATCTGATTCAGTGGGGAGATACTTTAGGAAAAATTGCTGATAGTCTTTATGGTGATTTAACTCGTTGGAAAGATCTTTGGACTAATAATAAACCTCTTATTAGAGATCCTAATAAAATCTATGCTGGATTTACTCTTTATTATCTTCCTTAATTAAGATACTTTAATCCTTAATGAAAATACTTCTTTTTGTTCTCTCCTCCTGTTCTCATTCTTCAATGGCTGTAGAAAAATTTTTTCTCTCTTTATGTGAAGAAAGTCTCAAATCAAGATTGGATAGAAAAAAATTAGAATCTTTTTATGGTGAAAGTCTTAAGCAAGAGATAGTAGGTCTTTCTCATGAAGAATTTATTGATCTTTTTTCTAGTCAAAATGAAGTTCTCTCTCTTTCCATTCATTATAATTCTTGTTTTTTATCTTACTGCAAAATTCTTTATACTGTTCAAACAAAAAGTAAAACAGAGATGACTTGGATTACAAAAGAACTTCGCTTGAAAAAACACGAGGGTTTTTTTTATGTTTATGAAATTAAACCCATCTCTTCAAGATATCAATTTTTAAAATAAACTCTCTATTTGCAATTAATAAATAAATAGTTCACAATAAAATAAAATAGGAGGTTTTTAATGGATTTTATACAGGAATTTTATGAAGAAATTGTTTTAACACTAAGTGTGAGCTTGGTATTTTTAACTTTTTGGATGTTCTTATTAAAAAAAGATATCAATGTCTTATTAAAAGAAAATGATGTGTTAAAAAAAATGCTTCATGAAAAAGATAGAGAGTTTGAAAAGATTACTCTTCAAATTTCTCCTCAAGAGAACCTATCAATGACTGAAGATTTTACTACGATCAAAGGCATTGGTGAGAAGATGGCTGTAAAACTTCAAGAATCAGGGATTAGAAATTTTCATCAATTGGCTAATTTAAATGAAAAAGAAGCTCAAAAGATCATTACTCAACTTAAAATTCCAATGATTAAATTAACAAGATGGCAAGAGGAAGCTAGAAGTAGACTTGGGCACTAAAGAGAATGATAAAATTTTTTCATCTTTAAAGCATCTAGCTCTAGTTTTGGACTAGAGCAAATAACAAACCCAGCACATTTCTTTTTTTTTAAAGCTTTTAAAAGATCTTTCCAGTTAAACTTAGAATCATCTAAAGCAATATGTTTGAGATCACCCTTAGAGGAAACTGAAACTCCTGTAAGATTGATATGAAGTTTTTTTAAAGATTCTTTTCCAAGCTCCTTTTCAACCGTATTTAAAACATGAAGAAATGCATCATAAGAGTTAAACTCTCCCGTTCTTGCATAAAGATGAGCAAAATCAAGAGAAGGCTTGCAACCATAGACACTTTTAGAGAGCTGAATTAACTCTTCCAAAGAACCAAATTGTGATGTTTTTCCTGTGAGCTCTGGTCTTAGTTCAATGTCAATATCTAAACGAGAAAGACGCTCTTGAATCACATGCATACTTTTTTCTACAAGATCAAAAACGTCAAAAGGAGAATCTTTCATGTAAAAAGCTGAGTGAAAAGTCATGGATTCTGCTCCACAAGAGTCAGAAACTTTTGCGGTTTGTACAATTCTTTCAATAGAAGAATCAATTTTATCCTGCTCTCTTGCGTTTAAATTAATATAGTAAGGACCATGAGAAGTTAAAGGAATATTTAATTCATAAGATAATCTTCTTAAAGCAGAAGATACATCTTCTTTCATCCTCACCCCATGGGCAAACTCTAACTGCATGCAATCTAAACCTAATCGATGAATCTCTTTAATACCATCAATCGGACTACCCTTTTTAGGAGTTGAATGAGGAGTTCCTGCTGTCCCAAAAAGAAGTTCATCTTTTCGCTTCAACATAAAGAACCCATTCTTTGAATAAAGGAATCAAGCTCTGATAAACATTTACCACAGCTTGAACCTAACACGGGATATGTCGCTAGGATTTCTTCTTTGGATAAACCTTTAAGCTCATGTGAACCAAGAAGAAAACATTCACACAACAAGAATTCATCCATAATAAAAAGGATTATAGAGAAAAATATATTTTTGTCTAGACCCCTTATAAAATTTTAGATAAATTACATCTCTATGAAAAAAAAACTTATTTTAGCCTCCTTAATTACTATTATTCTTGTGACTTTAGACCAATGGACAAAACACTTAGTACATCAAAATTTCTCTCTTGGAGAATCAAAAAACCTCCTTCCCTTCTTCTCCTTGACCTATGTCCAAAATACAGGAACTCTTTTTGGTCTTTTTTCAGGACAAAAAGACTTATTGAGAAATATTATCCTTCTAGTCCTTCCTGTAGCTATTATAGTTTATATTTTGAGATATTTTTGGATTTCTTTTAAAGAAAATAAGAATTTAGCCCTTACGGCTTATGTCCTTATTCTTGCAGGAGCTATAGGAAATATGTATGATCGATTTACTCTAGGATATGTGATTGATTTTTTAGATGTCTATATAAAAAATTATCATTGGCCGGTGTTTAATATTGCTGATAGTTGTATTACAATTGGCATTTGTCTTCTGATTCTTGAACAGTATCTATATCCACATAAAGCTTAGAAATTAAAGTTTCTTGAGACCAAACATCAAAGGCTTCTTCTGCTGGATACATACTAATAGTTTCCCAAGGACAATCTTGGGTACAGTTTTGACAACCAATACATCTTGATAAATCAATCTCTACCATTTGATCCATTTCTGTCCCATAAGGACCAGGAACGATTTCAATACAATCAACAGGACAGCCAGCGATACAAACAGTACAGCCCGTACAACCACTCTGACTTACAACGGCTAAAAGTTTAGGAGGAGTTTTACCTTTCCTTTTAGGCTTTTCTCTAGCAGGATGATGAGGATTTTCAATTTTTATATTCATACAAAGTACTATCGATATTTTACTCTTTTTTTGTTTTTTGTTACATGTTTTTTTATGAAAATTTATACAAAAACAGGAGATCAAGGCTTCACAAGTTTAGCCTCTGGTGAAAGAGTACCTAAAAACCACCCTATCATTGAAGCTGTGGGAACTCTTGATGAACTCAATGCTTGGATTGGATTTTTAAGATCTCACTATGAAGATGCTTTTTTAAAAGAGCTTCAAAGTCTTCTTTTTAACTTAGGAGCTAATATCTCTAGTGAAAAAGAACTTATTCCTTTTTCTCCCTCTATCATTGATTTTTTAGAAAAAAAAATGGATGAACTTCAAAAAAAACAAGAACCCCTTAAAAACTTTATTTTACCAGCTGGAGGTCAAGTCTCTTCTTTGATTCATCTTATTAGAGCTGTTATTAGACGATTAGAACGTCAAATTCTTAATTTAAAACTAAGCTCTACAGAAAAAATTTTTCTTAACAGGCTTTCAGATTACTTTTTTCTTTTAGCTAGAGAAACTTCCTTAGAAGAAGATCTTTGGAAAAAACCTTTTTTTAAAGACTTTTTCTAAATATGCCGAAAACTCTCCTTACGTAAAGGAGAGTAAATATGTCAACTTTAAAGATGACGGCAATGTGTCTCCTGATAGGATTCTTCGTCGGCATGGGAATCAGTTGTCAGGATACTAAAGAACCTTCTTCCTTGGAACCAGTAAAAAACACGACAGAACTATCTTTAGACAAAGATAGAAAATTAGATAGTTTATCTTTTAAAGATACAACACCTTTAAGAGGAAATAGTAATGAGTTTAAAATTAAGACGAATCCTTTTCCTGAACCTATTATTGTTGTAGAACCTGTGGTGGTCGAAGAACCTAAAAAAGAAGAAGTTTCTACTCCTCAACAGGAAATTCAAATTCTTACCTTTGAAGAAGAACTATTTCGACGTTATGGTTTAAAGAAACAACTAACAACTTCTTATTTAAAAGAAAAAGGATCTAAGCAAGCTCTAATTCTAGCTTTGGAAATGAGACAATCTTCTATGGGAAAAAAGCTTCTTACTTTAAATTCTTTAGGAAATAGAAAAATAGTAACTATGAACAAAGGTGGTATGATTGTTAATGATTATAGTAAAAATTCAAAAGAGATAAGATCATATTTTTTTAATTTTGACACCAATGAGCTTAAGGTTGTTTCTCTAGGTGCTGGAGGTGGTAGAAGTTCTTCTGTTCAAAATCCTAGTATAGGAAAAACAGTCTTAGGGGATAAAAATGGTTCTTATCTGACTCCTCCAGGTTTTTTTCTTGTGGACTTAACTAATGAACGTTATTCTTCTAACCTAAAAAGATATGTTATACCTGTTTATGGACTTACTGTAGGGAGTTTTATAACTCAACAAGGCTATATTATTGATAATAAGAATAAAAATTCTTCTCATTTAAAGGCAATAAACTTAGATGTTGATAATCTGAATTCAGCTAACAGAGCGATTCTTATTCACAGTAGTGGTGCTCAGACTATTATGAATCAGCATGGCGTTCCTGGAAACACTTCACAGGGTTGTTTTACTTTTATTCCATCTGATTATGAATTTTTAAAAGATTTTTATCCTAATAAAGGACTCCTATTTGTTTTTAATTATGGAGATAGAATTTTTAAAGAAAATAAAGATAGTTCCGGAGGAACTTTACTAGATATTAAAAACGGACTAAAGGAAGGTTACTTAACTGATGCCTATGTGCATGTAAATAACTCTGGAAAATTGGATACTATTTTTGTTAGAACACCTGAAAATATCATTGGATATAAATAAAAAATTCTCCTCTCTTTACCTTTAATTTAAAATTGATTATGAAGATAAAGAGGGGAATTTATTATGTTAACAGTTACACCTAATGCTTTAGAAAGATTAAAAAAAATTAAAGAAGAAGAAAAAATAACTCAAGAAGAAGGTCTTAAGATTCAAGTTGTTCCTGGAGGTTGTTCAGGTTCAAGCTATGAAATGTTTTTTGGACCACAAGAAGAAGATGAAAAAATAGAGTTTTCTGGACTCAATATCTTTATTTCTAAAGATAATATAGAGTTTTTTAAAAATGTTTCTATTGATTTTGAAGGAACAGGGATTAATGGAAAGTTTAGAATTCATAATCCTAATGTAAAAAAGACTTGTGGTTGTGGAGATTCTTTTACTGCTTAGTTTTTGGCTGGGGAGGTGGGATTCGAACCCACGACCAATAGATTAACAGTCTACTGCGCTAACCAGCTGCGCTACTCCCCAAAAAGATTTCTTTTTATATAAGATGATTTTCTAGTATTTTCAAGCTTTTTTTTCACTGATAGAATAAGAAAGTTATGCTTGATGCTTTTTTATTTTTTCTTTTAAAACCAGCTATTTTTTTAGCCTTTATTCTTCCTTTTACAGGAAGTTTAACGATTTATTTTCTAAGACAATCTAAAGTTTTTTTTTATTTAGGTTTTTTATTTGTTATTCTTGTCTCACTACCCCTAATACTTCCTTTTAAAAGAATTGTTTTAAAGGATTTGAAGACTCTTTACAGTCTTCCTCAAGAAGCCTTTAAAGAAAAAGATTTAGCTATTGGAACAGAACTTTTAATAAAAGAAGAAGGCTCTTGGACAAGAGTCTATCTTCCCTTGTCGCTTAAAGGATGGTTGAAAAATGAATAACCCATTAAAAGATATAATTTTTTATACAGGAGCCTTCCTTAAAAAGGATAAAAGAAGAGATGAAGTTTTAAAAAGTTATCCTTTTTTAGAAGGATTTAGCTTGAAAGATTTTTATTATTTTAATTCTTATCTTCATGAACGATGGTTTCAGGAAAAAGAAATCTTTTTTAAAGAAGAAGATTTTGCATCTGCTCTATATTTTCTTGTAGAAGGAGAAGTAGAAGTTTTTTATAAAAAAGAAAAAGTAGGAGAATTAAAACAGGGAGATTATTTTGGAGAAGATGCTTTTATTCTCGGACAAAGCGAAAGAAAATTTACTATTCAAGCAAAAACAAAGTCTCTTGTTCTAGTTCTTCTTCAAAGTGAATTAGAAGCTATGACAGAAGAAAAGCCTTTGATTGCTGCAAGATTCTTATATGGTTTTATTGGGTCTCTTCTTTTAAAATTTAAACATGAAGCATAAATCTTCACTTTTTTTTGTTGTTATTCTTATCGTTTCTCTACTTGTTTATTTTTATCCTAATTTCTTTTTTTCTATCTTTTTTGCTTATTTTTTTTATCTTTCTTTTCTTCCTTTAAGATCTTCTTTTTTAAGAGGTTCTTTAATTAAAAGATTTTTTTTAATTTGTTTTATTGTTTTTCTTCCTGTCTTTTTTATTTATAACTTGTTGCAATTTCTGCTCTTATTACAAGAGAAAATACCTATTATGACACAAAGAATTCCCTATCTCGAAAAAACAATTACTGATTATTATCAACAATTAGAATTACGATGGCCACTTTTAGCAACTTTTAGTTTTGATATTAAATCAACTGATTTTATATCAAAATATATAACTCAATTAGGAGCTTATTTCTTACAATACATCCCTTCATTGTTGATGAGTTTAATGAATTTTTTAATTTTAATTCCATTATTTTTATTCTTCTTTTTCAGAGATGCTTCCTTGATCAGAAAAGAATTTTATAAGTTTATTCCTAATTATTTTTTTGAAAAAACAACCTATTTTATTCATTTTTTTCATCAGAACTTTGGTTTATATATGTTTTCCAGATTTTTGGAAGGATTTGTTGTTTTTATCTTATTGTACATAGGATGCTTTATTTTTAATATTCCTCAAGGATTTTTTCTTTCTTTTTTTCCTAGTATTTTAGTTTTTATTCCTTATGTAGGTTCTGTTTTAGGTTATTTTCCAGGACCGCTACTTTATATTTTTGATCTCATTACTTTTCCTGAGCTTAAGTACTACACGATAGTCTATATTATTATGCAGATCATAGATCCTTTTATTATTTTTCCACTATTGGTTTCTAGGATGATAAAAATGCATCCTTTATTAATTTTTTTCAGCTTATTTTTAGGGGCTCAAGTTTTAGGTATGCTAGGGATGATGATCTCTATCCCTATTGCTGCTTTTGCAAAATTATTATATGAACATCTTCACAGAGATCTTTATGAAAAATAAAATTATTTTTTTTACTTTTTTTGCTTGTCAAAGCGTTGATTCCAATCTTTCTACCAATGAACTGTATTCAAGAACTCAAGAAGCTATTAAAAGAAAAAATCATAAAACGGCAGCACAGTATCTAGAAGTCTTAAAAGACCGAGAAGATTTTCAGCTTTCCTCTACTGATTTATTATGGATGGAAGGCAATATTTCTTTTGGTCAAAAAGAATATGCTGAAGCTATTTATAGTTATCAACTCTTTTTAGATCTCTATCCACGACATCCTAAAAGGGAAGAAGTTGAATGGGGTGTTGTTTTATCTTATAGAAAATTAGTAGGATCAAGTTTTGATAGAGACATTACCTATTGTCCTACTTTAGTTAAAGTAGCTGCACCTTTTGCTTTTAAAAAAGAAGAAGCTAAAGATTATATAAAACATTGTCATGCTTTAATGGCAGAAAAAGAGCTGGCTACCGCTGAACTGTATTTTAGGACAAAAAAAAAAACAGCAGCTATGGAAAGACTTACTTATTTTTTTGAAACATTTGAGGGTGTCCATCTTCCAGATAAATTGATGAAAAGAGCTTTAGATAGAAAGAAAGAATGGACTAAAAAGTAATTTTTTCTTAATCTAATTCCATGCACAAAGATTCTAAACAACTTTTAAAGAAGAATCCCAGTAAATTAAAGTACCTTTTAGAAGATGAGCGACAAGAAAATCCACAAGATCCAGAGCCTCTTTATTATTTAGCAAGAGTCTTTTTGAAAGAAGGAAAAATTCAAAAAGCTATTCAAGCTTATAAAAAGTGTTTAGATCTTAATCCTAAGCATAAAAACGCTCTTTTAGGTCTTTGTATTTTATACAATGATCTAGGGTTTTATGAAGAAGCTAAAAAACTTTTTAAAACTATTGAAAATCTTGATAAAGATTCTTCTGAAAAATCTTTATGGAATGATACTTTGCAAGAATCTTTTGTTCAAAAACATTTACAACTAGCTAAAGAATATCTCTCTTACCATCAAGAAGATGAAGCTTTACTAGAATGTGATCGCGCTTTAAAGGTGAAAAAAAATCATCTAGAGATTCTACTCTTAAAAAGTGAAATTTTAATGTCTCAAAAAAGATTTAAAGAAGCCTTAGATCTTCTTCTTAAAGCTAAAAAAAATCATCATCAAAATCTAGAAGTGAGACTTCTTTTAGCTTTTTTGTACTTAGATCAAGGCAAGGCTCTTGAGGCTGAAGAAGAATTAACCTTTATTCTCTTAAAAGAATCTAATCATCAACAAGCTAAAAAAATGCTGATGAAAGTTCAACAAATGGCAGAAACAACTTTAAATTGAAAGAGTCTCTATCTTCTTTAAGATAAGAGGTGTTTGTAAAGCTGTGAATTCTATCTCAGGAAGAAGAATCTGCTCTAGAGTTTTTTT
Source organism: uncultured bacterium (assembly GCA_964652255.1). Classification (GTDB taxonomy): domain Bacteria; phylum Bdellovibrionota; class Bacteriovoracia; order Bacteriovoracales; family CAZZBM01; genus CAZZBM01. The sequence continues at coordinate 392,012 of CAZZBM010000001.1, read as the reverse complement.
TTCTTTTATAAAGACTAAAGGAGAAATTGTATTAAGGGTAGCTTCATTAAGATGATTTTCTAATTTGAGAATAAAGAAAAGTTTTTCCACATAAAGAGGAGGATATTGAGGTAGAAGTTCTACTTGAGAATAATGAACCAAGGGAAAAAAACCTTGAGAATCAAGAGGTCTTAATTTCCAGTAAAATTTGTCAGAGGGTTCTATTAAGCTAGCTTTGGGATAATCTTCAAAGCCAAAGATCTTAATAGAACAAATCATCTTAGTTTATAGCTGATCATGAACTTAAGTTATTGTCAACATGGAGAGACTTCTTGTTGTTTTGTTCAATAGATTTGACTAGTTCCTCTCTTTGAATTTCAAAGGAAGAAGGAGCTTCAATCCCCAATCGAATCTGTTTATTTTTTATGCTAATGACTACAACCTTGATATCTTGGTTGATGATAATGGCTTCACCTAACTTCCTTGTAAGAACAAGCATGTCTAGTCCTATAATATGAATGAGTTCTAAAAAGCAAGAATTTTTTACAAATCTTTTTAAAGAATAAAAATAAAGATATACTACAAAAGCCCTTATGAAGAAATTTATCGTGATGAGTTTAATCCTATTTATAAGCTCTCTTGTTTTCTTTGGATTTTTTTACCAATTGTCTTTAAAGACAATCCCAGAAGTTAATTCCTTAGAAACCTTTAAACTTTCTTCTGGGACAAAAATTTATGATAGAACTGGAAAAGTTCTTCTTTTTGATTTTACCCCTAAAAAACAAAAAAGCCTTTCTTTTGAAGAAATCCCAGAATCAGTAGTTCAAGCTTTTTTAGCAGCAGAAGATTTAAATTTTTATCATCATTTTGGAGTAGATTTTCTAGGAATCTTTAGAGCTCTATTAAAAAATATTAAAGCAAGAAAATTTGTTCAAGGTGGTAGTACTATTACTCAACAATTAGCAAAATTTTTTCTTAATAAAAAAGAGAAAACTTTGTTTAGAAAAGTTCAAGATATGATTTTAGCTATTGATTTAGAAAAAAAATTTTCTAAAAAAGAACTTCTAGCCTTTTACTTGAACTATATTTATTTAGGAAGAGGCTATTATGGTGTTGCAGCTGCTAGTGAAGGGTATTTTCATAAAAGTGTTCAAGAATTAAATCCTGCTGAAGCAGCTTTATTAGCAGGTTTATTAGTGGCTCCTAGTAAGTATGCCCCTCATCTTAATTCTAAATCTTCAAAAACAAGGCAGAGTTATGTTCTTTCTCAAATGTTACAGGCTAATTTTTTGACTCAAGAAAAATATGATCAAGCTGTAAAAGAAATTATTAAAATTTATCCAGCTCAGAAAACAACTTTTCATGGAGGACATTTTACAGATTATGTGCGTTTAAAACTTATAGAACAATATGGTCAAATTTTTTTAGAGGAAAATCCTTGGATTATTCTTACGACCATGGATTATAAACTTCAACAAAAAGCAGAAGAAGTTATAGAAGAACAAATTATTAATCTCTCAGAAACATCTTTTGTTCAAGAAACACCAATTTTGGATGTGAATAAATTCTTGCAAGATCAATTTAATTTCTTGTTAAAAAATACTCAACCTTTTTATTTACTTGATTCTGGTGAAAAAAAATTCATTCAAGAATCTTCTCTTTTAAAAAATAATTCTACCTATGAAGCAATTGTAAAAAAAATTCAAGATAAAAAAATGATTGTTCAAATAGCTAAAGAAAAAAGAGAAATTAATTTTAGTCAAAATATTCATCAAAAGTTTAATGTCAATCAAAAAATTTTAGTAAAAATTGTGAATAATGAGATTGCTAAATATGTTGCTAAGGATCATTATGAAGGAGCGCTTGTTTCCATGCATGTGCCTACAGGACATATTTTATCTATGGTAGGTTCAAAAGATTTTTTTGAATCACCTTTCAATAGAGCTGTTCAAGCTAAAAGACAATTGGGCTCTAGCTTTAAACCCTTTATTTATCTTTGTGCCACTAGAGAGGGTTTTACTAATAATACAATCTTGTGGGATTTACCTCAAAGCTTAGATACAGACCAAGAAGATGTTTTATGGAAACCTAAAAATGTAGACAAAAACTTCAAAGGGAAAATGACTTTCAGACAAGCTTTAGAAGAAAGTCGTAATATTCCTACTTTAAAAATTTTAGAATCTTTAGGTCTTAATACCATGAATAAATGTTTAAAAGATTTAGGATTTAAAAATTTAAAAGCAGACAACTTAGGATTTGCTTTGGGAAATTTTGAACTTAGTCTTTTAGAACTTGTAGAATCTTTTACTTTATTTCCTTCTTTGGGTTTAAAGATTTCCTCTCAATTTCTTCTCAGTATTAATAATGAAGAAATTTCTATCTATGAACCTCAAAGAGTTATTGCAGAAGATAAAGCGTTTTTAACGTTATCCTTGTTACAAGGAGCAGTTTTAAGAGGAACAGCCAAAAGAGCACAGGCTTTAGGACCTTTTGTGGGAGGAAAAACAGGAACAACAAATAATAATCAAGATGCTTGGTTTATTGGTTTTACTCAAAATATTTTAACTGGAACATGGTTTGGAGAAGATAAAAATAATCCCCTTCCAGTTGGATCTGGTGGAGCTAGAACTGCTATACCACCTTGGCTTAAATACATGAAAGAAGCTATTAAATATTACCCTATAGCAAAATATGAAGTTCCAGAATCTATCACAACTCAACTTTTAGAATATGAAACAGGAAAACCTTACAAAAATCAAGGAACTCCTTTAACAGAATACTTTTTACAGGGTACTGAAAATTTAGCTAAAGATCTAGATACTTCCTTAGACCTTCAAGATGAATACTATGATTTAGTCCAATGATTTTTTCTGCTCTTGCCCATCTCTTTCTTGCCTTTATTTTTTTATTTAAGATCTCTCTCCATTTTAAAAAAGAAGATTATCAAGAAGTTTTTCTGCAAGAAGGAGGAGAAAAAAAACTCATTAACAAAGAAAAAAAAATTAGTAAGAGAGATAATCCTCGTTTTTTACAACAAGCTTTTGGGTCAAATGTTATGAATCAAAAAACCATCACTACAAAGAAAAAGTTCATAGAGTTTTTTGGGATTGAAGGTCAATCTCTTTTAAAACATGAATACTTACAACATAAAATTTTTTTTGAAAGAATAAAAAAACAACTAGAAGGTCTTTGGAGAATGAGAGTAGCAGAAAAATTAAAAATATTTTTAGCTCAACAAAAATATTTATTAGAATCAAGCTATGCTACAGGATTAAAGATTTGGCTTAATGAAGAAGGTTATGTTGAAAAAGTCTTTCTTCTTTCAGAAAGTGGTGAGAAAGAGTTAGATCAAGTTGCTATAACTTCTTTTAAAGAAGCTCAGCCTTATATTAATCCTCCCTTGGAACTAAAAAATAAAGAGGGATTTATTGAAATCTTCATTAATTTCTATGTCCATCTTTTCTCCTGAAAATTTTTCATAAGAAGATTGATCCATTAAATGAGAAAGATCAACACTTTCCATTATAAGAAGCCAAGAATGAACATGAATTTCTTTTGGTTGAGAAAAGATTCTCTCATTATAGTTGATTAATTTAGAAGAGACAGGGCTCATAAAATCAGTTAGAATTTTTAGTGCTTCTAAGGTAAAAATCACCTCTTCTTGATTATAAAATTTTATTTCGGGTACTGAAAGATAGGACAATTCTCCTAAAGTTCTTAAAGCTAATGAAGTGTAACCTAAATAGAGTTTTTCTTGAGTAGAATAAATCCACTGATGATGTTCACTGAATCTGAGCATAAAGTTTTCTCACAATTAATAAAAAGTTTTCCATAAGAGATAGAACTGTCATAGGACCCACTCCTCCTGGAACAGGAGTGTAAGCATGAACATTTAAATTTTTAGGATCAATATCTCCATAAAATTGATTGTTTTTTTTACTTAAACCGACATCAATTAAAATATGGTGTGGAAGAAAATGATCTGCTTGAAAAAAATGAGGAATTCCTAAAGCTGAAACAATGATCTTAGATTGTTTAATGAGATCACCAAGATTTTTACTCTTAGAATGAGCTAAAGTAATTGTGGCATCATGAGCAAGTAAAAGAAGAGATAAAGGCTTACCTACTAGAAAACTTCTATTGATAATAAGAACATGTTCTTCAATATTGATGGAATGAAATTTTAACAAAGAAAGAATTCCTTTGGGGGTACAGGGGATGAGTCCATGATCAAAACCTTCATAAAGTTTAAAAAGATTTTTTGGATGAAAACCATCAACATCTTTTTCTGGATCAATGAGCTCTAAGTAAGGAAGATGTTTTAAGTGATGAGGAAGAGGTAGTTGTAAAAGTAAACCATGCACCTGATCATCTTGATTGAGTTTTTTTAAAATTTTTAAAAAATTTTTTTCTGAAACAGTAGATTCAACTTGAATAAGTTCAAATTGAATACCAATTTTTTCACAAAACTTTTTTTTATTTTCAATGTAGATTAAACTAGGAGAATCTTCTCCTACCAGTACAACAACAAGTTTTGGTTGAATTTTTTTTTTATACTTTTTTAATTCATCTTCAATTTCTTGTAATCTTTTTTGGACAAGTTCTTTAGAAGAGAGTAGAATCATAGACAGAAGTGAGCCTACTAAAAATTTTCATTTTTGTCCAATACCTTTGCTTGATTATAGTAGGATATTGTTTATTAAAAGGCTTTAATACTAACTATACTCGAATCGATGAAACTTTGTTTTTTTCTTGTGCTTTTATTTTTTATTTTTTAGAGTGGTTGAAAAAAAAATTATTATCATGAGAGTACTAGGTCTTGATCCAGGTTCATTAAAAACAGGTTATGCTATTATTGAAGAAAAAAAATCTTTGGATTATATTCATTCTGGTATTTTAGATTTTTCTAAAGAAAAAAACTTTTTTTATAGATTAATGCTTTTTAAAGAATCTTTTCAAAACATTATAAAAATTTATCAACCAGATGTTTATTGTGTTGAAGGACTCATTTTTGTAAAAAGTCCAACTTCTCTTATGAAATTAGCACAAACGAGAGGAGCTCTATTAAGCGTGATTCCTCAAGACAAAAAAGATTTTATTTTTGAATTTGCTCCTAATTTAGTTAAGCTTTTAAGTTCAGGATATGGTTTAAATTCTAAGCTCATGGTTGGTAAAATTATTAAAGCTTACTTTCAACAGGATCAAAAAATGAGTTCAGATGAAAGTGATGCTATAGCTGTTGCTCTTTGTTATTTTAATGGAGGTTCTCATGAATTGGCTCTCAGGTAAGATCTTTCTTTTGGAACAAGATCTATTTTTAATTAAAAATGATTATTTTGGTTTTGAAGTTTTTTATTCTGGACCAATGGATCAACAAGATTTTTATATTCAAACAATATATCAAGAAAAAGATCGACAATTTTATGCCTTTGCTACTTATGAAGAAAAAAGTTTTTTTCAAGATTTATTAAAAATAACAGGAATTGGTCCCAAAACAGCTTTTAATCTCATGAAGAACAGATCTTTGGAAGAGATTTTTTTAGCGCTAGAAGAAGGAGATAAAAATTTTTTTAAAGGCTTAAGTTCCAAAGTTATTAATTATTTATTGTTAGAATTTGGGAAAAAAATCAAAAGAAAAATTCATCCTAAGGAAGAAGAACTGATTGCTCTCACAAATCAACTAGGTTTAAAAAAAGATTTGGTTTTAAAAGCTCTAAAAAAACACTCTCTTCATGAAGAAACAGAAATTCTTCTAAAAAAAGTTTTAAAAGATATTAATCATGTCATTAACTAAAGATTTAAGACCAAAAAACTTAGAAGAATTTTTTGGTCAGGAAATCATTAAAAAACAATTAAAAATTGTTCTAGAATCAGCAAAAAAAAGAGATACTGTGCTAGATCATCTTCTTTTCAGTGGTCCTCCTGGACTAGGTAAAACTTCCTTGGCACAAATTTTAAGTACCACATTAAATTATGATCTTAAAATTCTACATGGAGCTAATTTACAAAAAAAGAATGAATTTATGGCACTACTAGCAACTTTGAAAAATAAAACACTTATCTTTATCGATGAAATTCATAGAGTTCATCCTGTGATTGAAGAAATTCTCTATATTGCTATGGAAGACTTTAGACTTGATCTTCTCCTTGGACAAGGTTTAAAAACTAAAACTCTTTCTTTAAATTTAGAACCTTTTACTTTAATTGGAGCGACCACAAGAGCAGGAGATCTTAGTAAACCCTTAAGAGATAGATTTGGGTTACATTTTGTTTTTGATTATTACACAGACGAAGAGTTATTATTTTTATTAAAGAATAATTCATTAAAAATGAATCTTCATTTGGAAGAAAAAGCTGAAAAATCTTTACTTCAGAGATGTCGTAGAACCCCAAGACTTGTCAATCGCTTATTAAAAAGAATTAAAGACTATGCTATTAGTTGTAATATTGAACTGATCACTGAAAAGCATCTTGAAGAAGTTTTCTCTCTTATGCAATTAGATTCTCATGGGTTAGAACCCTTGGATAAAAAAATTCTTTACTTACTTAAACATCAGTATAAATCAAAACCCGTTGGACTTGAAACTATCGCAGCTACTTTAGGAGAACATAGAAGAACTTTAGAAGAAATTTATGAACCCTATTTATTAAAGGAAGGGCTTATAGTAAGAACCCCTAAAGGTAGAATGATTACAAAAAAGGGAGAGATGTATAGTGATTGAAGGAATGATCGGAGAACATGCTGTTAAGGAAGCCCTTAAAAACAAACAAAGAACTTTTTTAGAACTCTATACTTCAGGAGATAAAAAATTACACGAAAAACAAAAAAAAATATCTAAAGAAAAATTGCAAGAAATTTATCAGAATTATTGCCAAAAAAATGATTTTAAGATTCAAAAAATTCAATCAGATTTTTTTTATCTTTCTGATTATCAAGAAAATAACAAAATAGAAGCAAGAAAAATTCTTTATCTTGATGGAGTCACTGATGTGCATAATATTGCAGCTATTATTAGAACAGCTGCTTTTTTTAAATTTGATCTTTGTGTTCTTGAAAGAAAAGAACGTAAGTTTTCACCAGATTTTTTTCGCTTAGCAAGTGGAGGGGCAGAGCATGTCGCTATTAAAACTGTCACAAAAGGTTTAAATTTTATTAAATCTTTAGAACATAAAGAAATTTATGCTCTTGATGAAAAAGGGAATCAACCCTCCTACCTAAATAAAGAAGATTTTTGTCTAATTGTAGGAGCAGAAGATAGAGGCGTAGCACATGCTCTTAAAAGAGAAAGTACTTTATTAAAGTTACAAGCCAAAGGGGAATTCACTACTCTTAATGCCTCTGTAGCAGCTGCTTTAGCTATGCAGATTTTTAATTCTTAAAAAAGCACTTGCAAAAATAAGCCCGAACATATTATAAGAACATCAGGCTGCTCTAGCTCAGTTGGTAGAGCATCGGTTTTGTAAACCGACGGTCGTAGGTTCGAATCCTATGAGCAGCTCCAGTCTGGCGTGGTTCCCGAGCGGTCAAAGGGAACAGACTGTAAATCTGTCGCTGTCATGGCTTCGGTGGTTCGAATCCACCTCACGCCACCATTAATAGCGGGTGTAGCTCAGTTGGTAGAGCACCAGCCTTCCAAGCTGGGGGTCGAGAGTTCGAGCCTCTTCGCCCGCTCCAGGCAAATTTTGCCTACTAAAGAATAAAAGAATGAGTTGATTAATCTTAAAGAGAGTGACTTTAAAAACTTTACTCTTAAACTTACTTCTTCTCACATCACCCACAAAAGAAATCTTAGATGTTCAAGATATACAACCCAAAAAGATTCTTACCGTAGATCAAGTTCTTAATTCTTTATCAACAGAACAATTTCATTATGAAATAGAAAACTATCAAGATATTAGTACCATTACTGTGAGTAAGTATTCAGATACTTTTTTTTATGAAGACAATAAAGTTACTTATTTTTTTTTAAAAATACCTGATAAGGCTAAAATCATATTACTTTTTTCTAAAGATTTAGAATTATTTTTAGGAAAAAAATTTGAAACACAATCATTAGGTAGAAAAAATATTTATTTTAAAAATATGACTTTAGAATCTTGCTTCCTATCAACAGAAGAATATACTTTTCTCATTGAAAGTAATACAGCTTTCTCCTCTTTGCTTCCTGTTCCCCTTGTTGTCATAGAAGAGGATGGTTATTCATTCGTTTTTCTTCCTGGTGTGATTGTGAAGTAAGAGGTCTAAATCTTGATCTATTTTTTTTAAATACTCCAAAGACTGAAAATCTACACTATAATCCATTTGTGATCTTAATCTATCTTTTTGTTCTTTTCTATTTTGACTCATCATAATCACTGGAGCTTGCAAAGCTGCCAAACAAGAAAGCATCAAATTAAGAAGAATAAAAGGATAAGGATCTAACTTCGCATAGATATTAAAAGCCATCCATGAAAAAATAAAAATAAAAAATATAGAAATAAAAATCCAACTTCCTGCAAACTTTGAAAGAAAATCAGCTAAGCTTTCACCTAGGGTTTTTGGTTCATCCTCTTTTTCAACATAAACATGAAGAATATGATGACTAAAAGATAATCTGAGTTTTTCTAAACAGTTTGGACAACAAAAACTTTCAGGTTTTTTTGAAAAAAGACCAAGATAAGGATCAGTAAGCTTTTCGTTGGTTTTTTCTTTTTCACAGTGTTCACAAAGGCTCATTTTTCTAGTATAGCTAAAGATGAGTTTAAAAACAAAAGCTTACGTGGCTCAGTGGTAGAGCACTTCCTTGGTAAGGAAGAGGTCATGAGTTCGATCCTCATCGTAAGCTCCACTTTGGGTGTATAGCTCCAATGGTAGAGCGACTGATTCCAAATCAGTATGTTGGGGGTTCGAGTCCCTCTGCACCCGCCATTTTTTTCTAGACAAAGTCAAGATTTTCTTGTTATAAGAGGCCACCGAGAAAAAATCATGAATATTTTTGAAAAAGAAAGTTCTAGAAGCAAAGTTAAACAAATTGTGATTTTATCAGCTTCACTATTGATAGGATTAATCTTTTATCAACTTGTAGGTTTTTTTAAAAACTTGTTAGATTTAACAGAAGTAATTCCTCACCTAGAAGAAGGACGAATAGCACTTTCTATTTTTTTAGGTTTTACTACTTTTATTCTTTCTTACAGAGTAAAAATTATCTCTAAAACTTTAGAAATGTGGTTTGATGAATATAGCAAAATTCTTTTTCCTCCAGGCTCAGAATCTTTTAAACAATCTTTGATTATTTTAGTTGGAGTTGTTTTGGTGGGTTTTCTTTTGGGATTGTTTGATGTGATGTCACAGTGGGCACTTTCTTTTATAAAATAAAGTTGGATCGTATGTTTAAGTGGTTTGTTGTTCATGTTAAAGCTGGCTCGGAAAGAAAAGCTGTGGAAGCTTTAAGACATGAAATTAATAAAAATCAATTAGAGAATTCTTTTGAAGAAATTATTTATCCTGAAGAAGAAGTTACTTCTAATGTGAAAGGAAAAAAAAGAACTCTTAAGAAAAAAGTTTTTCCAGGATATATTTTAGTAAAAATGCTCATGTCAGAGCAAACTTGGCATCTAGTTAAGAATACAAATCATGTTGTAGGCTTTCTAGGTTCATCTAAAACCCAACCACTGCCTTTAAGCGAAGAAGAAGCAGGACAGTTAATTGGACAGTTGACTGAAGGGTTTAAAACTGTTAAACGAAATCAAAATTTTTCTCTTGGAGATAAAGTTAAAGTGCTAGAAGGTCCCTTCGCAAATTTCATGGGTGTCATAGAGGCTTTAGGGGAAAAAGGAAAGCTTAAAATACAAATTTCGATCTTTGGAAGAACAACACCAGTTGAACTTTCAGAGGATCAAGTAGAAAAGGTTTAAAAATGGCAAAAAAAATTACTGGTTTTATTAAGTTACAAATTGAAGGCGGCAAAGCAAATCCTTCTCCTCCTATTGGTCCAGCTTTGGGTCAAAAAGGAGTTAATATTATGGAGTTTTGCAAAGCATTTAATGCTAGAACACAAAAATCTCCTGGAATTGTTTTTCCAACAATTATTACTGTTTATAATGACAGAAGTTTTTCTTTTATCACTAAAACTCCTCCAGCGACATTCTTATTAAAAAAAGAGTTAGGCTTAAAATCTGGATCTAAAAAACCTGGTCATGAAGTGGCAGGTAAAGTTGGAAAAAAAGTTGTAGAGAAAGTTGCTGAAGAAAAAATGCCAGATTTAACAGCTGCTTCAAAAGAAGCAGCTCATAGAACTATTGAGGGTTCTATTAGATCTATGGGTCTAAAATTAGATTATTAAAAAAAACAATAAGGGAGAGTTTTTAGCTCGTTAAAACCTTTGGAGAATTATGAAAAAGAGATCAAAAAGATATCAGGCTCATAAAATTGAGCAAAAAGAGCATTCTTTAAAAGAAGCTTTATCAGTTGTATTAAATTGTGCTACGGCTAAGTTTGATGAATCTGTTGATGTGGCTTTTCACTTAGGAATAGATCCTAAACATGCTGATCAAATGATTAGAGGCTCTTTGCTGTTACCTCATGGAACAGGAAAAAAAGTTAGAATTGTAGTGATTACAAGTGGAGAAAATATTAAAAAGGCAGAATTAGCTGGTGCTGATTTTGTTGGTGGTGAGGATTTAATTACAAAAATTTCTGGCGGTTGGCTAGATTTTGATAAAGTTGTTGCGACTATGGATATGATGCCTAAACTTAGTAAATTATCAAGAGTTTTAGGTCCAAAAGGACTAATGCCTAATCCAAAGTTAGGAACTGTTACTACTGATGTGACTAAAGCTGTTGAAGAACAAAAAGCAGGAAAAGTAGATTATCGAAGTGAAAAGAACGGAGTCGTACATCTTTTAGTTGGAAAAAAATCTTTTGGTGTTGAAAAATTAGAAGACAACTTTAAAACTATTGTCCAAGCTATTCTAAGAGCTAAGCCAGCAACTTCTAAAGGTGTTTACTTGAAGAGTATTGCTTTAAGTTCAACCATGGGGCCAGGAGTAAAATTAAATCCATTAGAGTTTATGTAATTTTTAGGGGTTGATGAAAACCGGTAACAGTAAATCCTGTTTAAATCCCCCTCCAAAATAAAAAGGAGGTTAGATGTGATAACAAAGAAAAAGAAAGAACTTATGGTTCAAGAGTTAAAGGGTAAAATTGAAAAGAGTCAAGGAATCTTTTTAACTAATATCGTAGGATTAAGTGCTGAAAATACTTTAAAATTAAGAAAAGAACTGCGTTCTGTAGGTGCTAGTATTTCTGTTTGTAGAAATACTCTTTTTGCTAGAGCTAGTCAGGGAACAAGTGTTGAATCTTTGATGACCTCTTTAGAGGGAGCTCATGCCTTAGCTTTTGCCCAGCAAGATTCTAGTGCTGTAGCAAAAATTTTATTTAATTTTAAAAAAGATTTTGATTTTATCAAATTTGATAAAGCTTATGTTGATGGAGCTGTTCTTGAATCAAAACAACTTCAAGTTTTAGCAACATTACCTTCTAAAAATGAACTAATTGCAACACTATTGGCTACAATGAATGCCCCTATCTCAGCGTTAGCTAGGGTTTTACATGCCGTTGCAGAAAAAAAACAAGGAGAATAATTTTATGAACAAAGAACAATTTATTGAAGCCATTAGCAAAATGACCACTTTAGAGATAGCAGAGCTTGTAAAAGCTTTAGAAGAAAAATTTGGTGTTTCAGCAGCTCCTGTTGCTGTTGCAGCAGCTCCTGGTGCTGCTTCAACCGCTGGAGAAGAAAAAACAGAATTCACTGTTGTTTTACAAGATGGTGGAGCAAATAAAGTTGGAGTGATTAAAGAGGTCAAAGCTTTAATTACAGGATTAAGTTTAAAAGATGCAAAAGATCTTGTTGAGGGAGCTCCAAAAACATTAAAAGAGGGTGTTTCTAAGGAAGATGCTGAGAAGATGAAAAAGGTGTTAGAAGCTGCTGGTGCTAAAGTTACTTTAAATTAAAAAATTTTTAAATCAAAAAGGAGAAGTAGTTAAATATCTATTTCTCCTTTTTTTTATACAAGGAGATTTAATGAGTGTTATTAAAAAAAATGAATGGCACCGAAAAGTTTTTAATAAGTTAAAACCTGTAGCACCACCACCAAGTTTAATTAACTTACAAGTTCAATCTTATAAAGATTTTTTGCAACAAGATGTTGCCCCTCAGAAGAGAAAGAATATTGGATTACAGGCTGTTTTCCAATCTATTTTTCCAATTAATGATTTTAATAAAACCGTTAGCTTAGAATTTGTTAGCTACTCTATTGAGAAGCCAAAATATTCTGTTGAAGAATGTCGAGATCAGGGCTTATCTTATGAGTCTTCTATTAAGGTTCTTTTAAGGTTAATTTTTTTTGATATAGACCAAGAAGATCAAAGAGTCATCTCTTCTGTTAAAGAACAAGAGGTCTACTTAGGAACTATTCCATTAATGTTAGATAGTGGTTCTTTTGTTTTCAATGGAACAGAAAGAGTTGTTGTTTCGCAGTTACATAGATCTCCTGGAATTATTTTTGAACATGATCAAGGTAAAACTCATTCTAGTGGAAAATTACTATACTCTGCTAGGATTATTCCCCATAGAGGTTCTTGGTTAGATTTTGAATTTGATCAAAAAAATATTTTATTTGCAAGAATTGATCGTAAGAGAAAATTTCATGTGACTATTCTTTTAAAAGCTTTAGGTTTTTCTGTTGAAGATATTTTAAAACATTTTTATCATGCAGAAGAAATTACTTATAAAAATGGATCTTTTTTAAGATCTTTTGACCTAAATCTTTTAGAGGGTGTTCGTTTATTTGAAGATCTTGTATCCCAAGATGGAGATATTATTGTAAAAAAGGGTAAAAAAATTACAAGATCTCTCATTCAAGAATTAGAAAAAGAAAAGAAAACTTTTTTTCAGATTGATGAAAAATCATTAAAAGAAAAAATTGTTTATAAAAATATAAAAAAAGAAAATAAAGTTTTATTAGAAGCTAACCAGCTTTTAACAGAAGAAGTTTTAGCAGAAATAAAAAAAGGTTTAAAGGTTCAAGTTCTTTATATTGATGATCTTTTTTATAATACTCAGATTCATCATACTCTTCTTTTAGATAAAACAGTCTCTCATGAAGAAGCTTTGATTAAAATTTTTGAAAGACTGAGACCAGGAGAGCCTCCTTCTGTAGAAGCAGCTGAGCAGTTAATTAACTTATCTTTTTTTGATCAGACTAGATATGATCTTTCTCGAGTGGGAAGAATGAAAATTAATTATAAGTTTGGCTTGAAAACTCCTGTTGATCAAACAGTTTTAACTAAAGATGATATTTTAATGACAGTTAAATACTTAGTAGATCTCAGTAATGGAAAGGGTTTTGTAGATGATATTGATCATTTGGGAAATCGAAGAGTAAGAGCTGTTGGAGAATTGTTAGAAAATCAATTTAGAATTGCTCTTGTAAGAATGGAAAGAATGATTAAAGAAAGAATGACATCACAAGAAATTGAAACCATGATGCCACATGATTTAATTAATCAAAAACCTGTTGTAGCTATTGTAAAAGAATTTTTTGGAACATCACAATTGTCTCAATTTATGGATCAAACCAATCCTTTAGCTGAGATTACTCATAAAAGAAGATTATCTGCTCTTGGTCCAGGGGGGCTTACAAGAGAGAGAGCTGGTTTTGAGGTAAGAGATGTTCATGCTACTCATTACGGAAGAATGTGTCCTGTTGAAACTCCAGAGGGACCCAATATTGGTCTTATTACTTCTTTAGCTACTTATGCAAAGGTTTCAGAATATGGTTTTATTGAAAGTCCTTATCAAGAGGTAAAGAATGGAATTATTCAAGATGAGGTGAAGTATTGTTCTGCCTTTGAAGAAGAAAATAAAATTATTGCACAAATGAATCCATCTTTTTCTGAAAACAAAAGAATAGAAGGAGATTTTATTCCTGCTAGAAAAGAGGGGGAGTTGGCTTTGGTAGGTGTTAATGAGGTAGATCTTGTGGACGTTTCACCGCTACAAATGATTTCTATTTCAACTTCATTAATTCCTTTTTTAGAACATGATGATGCTAACAGAGCTCTTATGGGTTCTAATATGATGAGACAAGCGGTTCCACTTATGAAAGCAACAGCTCCTTATGTTGGAACAGGCATCGAATCTATTGTTGCTAAAGATGCAGGAGCAGTGATTGCAGCTAAGAATGCTGGAAAGGTTATCTTTGTTGATTCTACAAAAATTGTTGTTCAACAAGAAAACTCAGGTCTTGTTGATATTTATAAATTAGTAAAATATACAAGAACAAATCAAAACACTTGTTTGAATCAAAAAGCTCTCGTAAAAGAAGGTGATCTTGTTAGGAAGGGTGAAGTGATCGCTGATGGAGCTTCCACTCAATTTGGAGATCTAGCTTTAGGACAAAATGTTCTTGTGGCTTTTATGCCATGGAATGGTTATAACTATGAAGATTCTATTTTGATTAGTGAAAGAATACTTTCTGAAGATAGCTTTACTTCTATTCATATTGAACGTTTAGAAATAGAGGCTAGGGATACAAAATTAGGTAAAGAAGAAATTACTAGAGATTTACCTATTAATGATAAAAACTTTTTAAAAGATTTGGATGAAGCTGGAATTATTCGAGTAGGAGCCACAGTAAAGTCTGGAGATCTTCTTGTTGGTAGAGTGACTCCCAAGGCTGAAGTGCAACTTTCACCTGAACAAAAATTATTAAAAGCTATTTTTGGGGATAAAGCTGGTGATGTTAAAGATACTTCTTTGAGAAGCACTTTAAGTGGAACAGTTGTTGATGTGCATGTTTTTACAAGACAAGGATTAAGTCTTGATGTGAGAAGTCGTGAAATTATTGCTCAAAAAACAAAAAGTTTAAAAAGAGATAAAAAAATTCAACAACAAAGTCTTCGAGAAGTGGCAGTGATTAAAATTGCAAAGCTTTTAGAAGGAGTGAAGCTTGTTGATGATTTACTCTCAGAAAGTGGTGAAGAGATTCTTTTAAAAAAGGGAACTCTTGTCACTGAAGAAAATCTTCAAGGTGTTCCTTTTGATCTTTTAGGATATCTTCCTTTGAAAGAAAAAGATGAAGAAAAATTTGTTGCTTATTATGCTGAAATTAAAAATAAAATGCAAGAAATTGCACAAAAAACTGATCAAGCCATTAAAAAACTTCATCAAGGACATGAATTGCCTTTGGGTGTTTTAAAGAAAGTTGTTGTTTATGTGGCTGTGAAAAGAAAATTACAGCCTGGAGATAAAATGGCAGGACGTCATGGAAACAAGGGTGTGATTTCAAAAGTGGTTCCTGTAGAAGATATGCCTTATTTGGCTGACGGGACTCCTGTTGATTTTGTTTTAAATCCTCTTGGTGTTCCTTCAAGGATGAATATAGGCCAACTATTTGAACTTCATTTAGGTTGGGCTGCTAAGGGTCTTGGAGATAAGCTACAGGCTATGCTCTTAGAAGAGAAAAAAATTCATGAAATTAAAAATTTTATTTCAGCTATTTATGAAGATCATGATGTGGATGAATTTTTAAAGAAAGCTTCCAATGAAGAAGTTATGCGATTAGCAGATAAACTAAAAACAGGTATTCGTTTTTCAGCAACTCCTTTTAGTGGAGCTAAAGAAAAAGATATTGAAAGAATGTTTGAATTAGCGGAGCTACCTGCTAATGGTAAAAGCCTTCTCTTTGATGGACGTACGGGAGAAATCTTTTCAGAAGATGTTACTGTTGGTTCTATGTATATGTTAAAGTTGCATCACTTGGTGGATGAAAAAATTCATGCTCGTTCTATTGGACCTTATTCTCTTATTACTCAGCAACCTCTTGGAGGAAAAGCTCAGTTTGGAGGACAAAGACTAGGAGAGATGGAAGTTTGGGCGTTGGAAGCTTATGGTGCTTCTTATACCTTACAAGAATTTTTAACAGTGAAATCAGATGATACAGTTGGACGTAATAGAATGTATGAATCTATTGTAAAAGGTGAAAATGTTTTAGAGCCTGGAATTCCAGAATCATTTAATGTTTTAGTGAAAGAGCTCCAAGCGTTAGCCATTGATTTTAACTTAGAAGAAGATGAGCAAGCTCTACAATAAAGGAAAATTATGAAGGATTTGTTAAATTTTTTTGATAAGCCAAAGGATCCATCTAATATAAAAAGAATTTCTATTAAGATGGCTTCACCAAAAAGTATTCGTGAAAAATCTTATGGTGAAGTAAAAAAGCCTGAGACTATTAATTACAGAACTTATCGACCAGAAAGAGATGGTCTTTTTTGTGCTAAAATTTTTGGTCCAGAAAAAGATTACGAATGTCTTTGTGGAAAATATAAAAGAATGAAACACAGAGGTGTGATTTGTGAAAAATGTGGTGTAGAGGTCACTGTTTCAAGAGTTCGTCGTGAAAGAATGGGTCATATTGAGTTAGCAACTCCAGTAGCTCACATTTGGTTTTTAAGATCTCTTCCTTCAAGAATTGGAGCTTTGCTGGATTTAACATTAAAAGATTTAGAAAGAGTTTTATATAATGAAGCTTATATTATTACTGAAATTGAAGAAGGTAAAAAAGCTCAATTATTAAAAGTTGGCTCAGTCATTTCAGAACAGAGATTATTAGAACTAAAACAGCAAGGAGTTTCTTTTAAGGCGGGTATTGGTGGTCAGGTAATTCGAGATCTTCTTGCCCAGCTTGATCTTAATACTTTAAACAAAGAACTAAGAAGAGATTTAGAAAAAGTTACAACTGAAGTGGCTAAAACAAAGATCTTAAAAAGATTAAAGGTTGTAGAGTCTTTATTAAAATCTCAAAATAGACCTGAATGGTTTATGTTAGAAATTATTCCTGTGTTGCCTCCAGAATTAAGACCGCTTGTTCCGCTTGAAGCAGGTCGTTTTGCAACTTCAGATTTGAATGATCTTTATAGAAGAGTTATCAACAGAAATAATAGATTAAAAAGATTAATTGAGCTTAACGCTCCTGAAATTATTCTAAGAAATGAAAAAAGAATGTTGCAAGAAGCGGTCGATGCTTTATTTGACAATGGACGAAGAGGAAAAGTTTTTACTGGTACCAATAAAAGACCATTAAAATCTTTGGCAGATTTACTAAAGGGTAAGTATGGTCGTTTTAGACAAAACCTTTTGGGAAAAAGAGTGGATTACTCAGGTCGTTCTGTGGTTGTGGTGGGTCCTGATTTAAAACTACATCAGTGTGGTTTACCAAAGACTATGGCTTTAGAATTATTCAAGCCTTTTGTTTATAATCGTCTTATTGATAAAGGACACTGTACAACTATTAGAATGGCAAAAAAGATGGTTGAAGATCAAGTCCAAGAAGTTTGGGATGTTTTAGAAGAAGTCGTCACAGAGCATCCGGTGTTATTAAACAGAGCACCTACACTTCACCGTTTAGGGATTCAAGCTTTTGAACCTATTTTAATTGAAGGTAAAGCTATTAGACTCCATCCTCTTGTTTGTTCTGCTTTTAATGCTGATTTTGATGGAGATCAAATGGCTGTGCATGTTCCTCTTTCTATTGAATCTCAGGTAGAAGCAAGAATTTTGATTATGTCGACTAATAATATTTTATCTCCAAAGGATGGATTGCCTATTATTGTTCCTTCTCAAGATATTGTTTTAGGAATGTACTATATGACAAGACTCAGACCTTTTGCTAAGGGTCATGGACTTGTTTTTTCTTCTATTGAGGAAGCTCAATTTGCTTATTATTCAGATAAACTTGATCTTCAAGCTATTATAAAAGTTCGAGTAAAGAATCAAATGGAAACAACAAGCGTTGGAAGAACTTTTGTTTATCAATCTTTGCCTGATTATTTAAATTATAGTGATATTAATAAAGTTTTAAATAAAAAAGAATTAGAAAGGCTTTTAGACAAAGCTTATCGTTTAGGTTCAGAAAAAGAAACAGTTTTATTAGCTGATGCTATTAAGAACTTAGGTTTTTATTACGCTATGAAAGCAGGAATTTCTATTAATGTTAAAGATATGATCGTTCCTCAAGAGAAAAGAAAAATTATTGATCAAGCAAAAAAAGAAATTACTTCTATTCAAGAAGAATATAATGAAGGTTCTATTACCACGGGTGAGCGTTATAATAAAATTATTGATGTTTGGGCACAAACCAATGAACGACTTTCTAAGGTGATGATAGAGGGTTTATCTAAGCAAAAATTTACTTCTGGAAAGGAAGAAATTGTTGACTCTTCTTTTAATCCTATTTTTATGATGGCTGATTCTGGAGCAAGAGGTTCTAATGCACAGTTAAGACAATTAGCTGGGATGAGGGGATTGATGGCAAAACCTTCGGGTGAAATTATTGAAACTCCTATTACTTCTAATTTTAGAGAAGGTCTTTCTGTTTTAGAATATTTTTCTTCAACTCATGGTGCTAGAAAAGGTTTGGCTGATACGGCTTTAAAGACTGCCAACTCAGGATACTTAACAAGGAGATTAGTTGATGTTGCTCAAGATGCTCTAATTACTATAGATGATTGTTTAACAGAAGAGGGTATTGTTTTAAACTCTAGAATTGAAAGTGGTGAAATTGTTGAACATGTAGCTCACAGAGTGTTGGGAAGGGTAGCTTTAAAAGAAATTAAACAAAAAAATGAAATCATTTTTGAAAAAAATCATTTATTTACAGAAAAAGATATAGTTCTTATTAAAGAAAAAAACATAGACCAGGTTGAAGTTAGGTCTGTTTTAACTTGCCAAGCAAATTTTGGTTTTTGTTCTCATTGTTTTGGACGAGATCTTTCAAGAGGGGATCTTGTTATGAAAGGTGAAGCTGTTGGAATCATTGCAGCACAGTCTATTGGTGAGCCTGGAACTCAGTTAACCATGAGAACTTTTCACGTAGGAGGGACTGCAACAGCAGGAGCTCAGGTTAACAAAATAGAAGCAAGAACAGCTGGTCAAGTTCATTATGTTGATTTAAAAGTTTATGAACAAAAAGATGGTACAAAGGTTGTGATGAATAAAACGGGTGAGATCCATATTAAATCACCTGAGGGTATCATTAAAGAAAAAATTCCTGCTGTTTATGGATCAAAAATCTTTTTTAAAGAAGAAGAGAGGGTCACGGTTGGGGAAAAAATTTTAGAATGGGATCCTTTTGCTATGCCTGTTCTTACAGATGTTTCAGGAAAAATTGAGTTTGAAGATATTGAAGTAGGTAAAACAATTATTGAGCAAGTGGATGCTGTAACAGGACTAACTCATAGAATGGTCATAGAAGCTAAAATGAAAGAAGATCTTTCAAAAAAGCCTATGATTAAGATTGTAGATGAGCAGGGAAAAATAGTAAAAATTCCAGGAACAAAAAGGGAGGCTCTGTATAGATTGCCTGTAGGTTCATTAATTACGGTAAGTCCGGGTGATCAAATTGAAGGTGGTTCTATTATTGCGAAAGTTCAAAGAGAATCTACGAAAACAAAAGATATTACAGGGGGGCTACCTAGGGTTGCTGAGTTGTTTGAAGCAAGAAAACCAGCTTTATCAGCTCAAATTGCTGAGATTGCTGGAACTGTTGAATATGGACCAGAGCTTAGGGGTGTGAGAAAAATTATTATTCGTCCTGAAGAAGGTGAGGCTGTTCAATACACTATTCCAAAGGGTCGTTACGTTATTGTTAATGAAGGCGATTATGTACGTCCAGGGGATCAGATTATGGACGGAGCAACAAACCCTCATGATATTTTACAAGTTTTAGGAGAAAAGGCTTTAGCTCGTTATATTGTTGATGAGATTCAAGAAATTTATCGTCTTCAAGGTGTGCAGATTAATGACAAGCATATTGAAGTGATTGTTTCTCAAATGATTAAGAAAGCAGAAATCGTTGATCCAGGAGATTCTCTTTTAATTGCAGGAGAGCAAATTTCTAAGCAAGAATTAAGACTTTTAAATAAAGAACTCTTGGCTAAGAAGCAAAAACCAATTCAAGCTAAGACTATTCTTTTAGGAATTACAAGAGCTTCTTTAGCTACAGAGTCTTTTATTTCAGCAGCTTCTTTTCAAGAAACAACAAAGGTACTAACGCAAGCTATTCTTGAAGGTAAGGTAGATGAACTGAAGGGACTAAAAGAGAATGTTATTATGGGTCGTTTAATTCCTGGAGGAACGGGAGCTAACCTTTATAGTGACTATGAAGCCAGGTCGGAAGAAAAAGATTATTCTTCCTTTTTAATTTAAATTATGATAAGGACATGAAAAGTTATGCCAACAATTAATCAGTTAGTAAGAAAAGGTCGTGAAGACAAAACAAATAAAACAAAAGCACCAGCTTTAAAATCTTCTCCTCAAAGAAGAGGAACTTGTGTAAGAGTTTATACAACAACTCCAAAAAAACCCAATTCAGCTATGAGAAAGGTTTGTAGGGTTAAGTTAACTTCTGGATTTGAAGTGACTTCTTATATTGGTGGAGAGGGACATAATTTGCAAGAGCACTCTGTGATTTTAATCAGAGGTGGAAGAGTTAAAGACTTACCAGGGGTAAGATATCATACTGTACGTGGAGCTTTAGATACTTCAGGTGTTGAAAAGAGAAGACAGGGTCGTTCTAAGTATGGGGCGAAAAAACCAAAGACTAAGGGATAAAATATGAGTAGAAAACATCAAGCAAAAATTAGAGAAGTATTACCTGATCCTGTTTATAATGATAAAATGATTACAAAATTTGTAAATGCTTTAATGTATGATGGAAAAAAAGCTAAAGCTGAAGGAATTTTTTATAAAGCATTAAAAATTATTGAAGAGAGAAATCCTGGTGAAGAGGGCTATGAGGTTTTTAAGCGTGCTATGAATCAAATCAAGCCAGCTTTAGAAGTTCGATCTCGTCGTATTGGTGGAGCAACTTATCAAGTTCCTTCTGAGGTACGTCCTTTTAGAAGACAGTCTTTAGCGATTCGTTGGATTAGAGATTATGCTCGTTTAAGACCTGGAAAAAGCATGGAAGAGAAATTAGCAGAAGAAATTTTTGAAGCAGCAAATTCTCGTGGTGGTGCTTTTAAGAAAAAAGAAGATGTCTATAAAATGGCAGAATCTAACAAAGCTTTTGCTCATTTGAAGTGGTAGTTGATAAAATTTCATGGATGATTTAGATCGTCTTAGAAACTTTGGTATTATTGCTCATATTGATGCTGGTAAAACAACTCTTTCAGAGAGAATTCTTTTTTTTACAGGTAAGACTCATCAGTTAGGTGAAGTTCATGAAGGGACAGCAACCATGGACTGGATGGATCAAGAACAGGAAAGAGGTATTACTATTACCTCTGCTTCTACTCAGTGTCATTGGAATAATTTTGTTTTAAATCTTATTGATACTCCAGGGCATGTAGATTTCACCATAGAAGTAGAACGTTCCTTGAGAGTTTTAGATGGTGCTGTGGTTGTTCTTTGCTCAGTAGGAGGAGTTCAACCTCAAACTGAAACAGTGTGGAGACAATCTGAAAAATATCAACTTCCAAAAATTTGTTTTATTAATAAATTAGATCGATTAGGGGCAAATTTTCATCAAGTATGTCTTGACTTGGAAAAGAAGTTTCAGAAAAAAGTTTTTTTACTACAGGAACCTATCTATGAGAATGAAGAGTTTGTTGGAATTAAAGATTTTTTTTATGAAAAAAATTTTTACTTTAAAGATCAGTTAGGAAAAGAAATTCACGAAGAATCTTTTGATGATCCTTTTTATGATAAAATGCTTCATATTGTTTTGGATTTTTCTGATTCTTTAGCAGAAAAATATTTAAAAGAAGAGTTTATAGAAAAGCAAGAAATTTTAAAAGCTTTTTTAAAAGCTTTTCATGAAAATCACTTTGTTTTAGTTTGTTGTGGATCAGCGTTAAAAAACAAAGGAATACAATTTTTTTTAGATCATTTAACAACTTTTTTACCTTCCCCAAAAACAGCTCCTGCCAAAAAAATTTATTATTTTAAAAATAAAAAATTAGATTTTTCCAAGGCTGAAGAAGATTTATTTATTACTAATAAGAAAGACCCTTTTTCTGCTTACGCTTTTAAAATGATGTTTGATTCTTTTTTAGGTCGTATGACTTATGTAAGAATTTATTCTGGTACTATTAAAACAGGAGAGATGGTTTTAAATGTTTTTACTGGAGAGAAGGAAAGAGTTTTAAAAATTGTTCAAATGCATGCCAATAAAAGAGAAGAAATTAATGAAGCTCAAGCGGGAGATATTGTTGCTTTTATTGGATTGAAAAATACTAGAACAGGAGAAACTCTTTGTCATGTTCAGCATTTTTGTGCCTTTGATTTAATGCAATTTCCAAAGCCAGTGATGAGTCTTGTGATTGAGCCAAAATCTCAAAAAGATGAAAAAGAGTTATTAACTGTTTTAGAAAATCTTCAAACAGAAGATCCTTCCTTTATTTATGAAAAGAATAAAGAAACTGGTCAAATGATTATTTCAGGGATGGGAGAGCTTCATCTAGAAATTCTCACTGAAAAAATGAAAAGAGAGTATAAAATTGGAATCAATCAAGGTCAACCTCAGGTTTCTTATCGAGAAGGATTAAAAATTTCTCTTTTAGAAAAAAAAGAAGAAAAGTTTTTTACTGTGTTTCAAAAAAATTTTCTTGTGAGTTATGATCTTAAAATAGAAAAATCAGAAGACAATATCATTGAAACAGAAGAAGAATTTTTAAAACAATCTTTTTATTCTTTTTGCCAAGGAGGAATTTTTACTGGTTATCCTCTTTTAGGTCTGAAAGTTCAAGTAAAAAAATTTTCTACACAAGAACCCTTGCAAGAAGTAGAAATGAAATCTATTTTTGATCAAATCTTAAGGACTATTCTTTTAAGAGATCATTTAATCTTATTAGAGCCTATTATGAATGTTACTATTGAGACTCCTTTAGAATCAGCTGGAGATATCTTGTCAGACATTGCTGCAAGACAAGGAAGGGTTTTAAAAATTGATGTTCAGCAGGAATCTAATGAAGTGCTTCACTGTGAAATTGCCTTAAAAAAACTTTTTGGTTTCAGTACAGATTTAAGATCTTTGAGTAAAGGTAGAGCAAGTTTTAGTATGCAGTTTTTAAAATATCAATCTTTAACTGAAGAAGATTTTAGAAAATTTCTACAAGAAAAAGGTTATATTATTTAATTTTTTTTTAGTTTATGATAAGATTTCATGAATTCTTTATAAGAAATTTTTTTCAAACAAGATGTGTCTAATGCAAATTCTTGTTGTTGATTAAATAATGTTTTAAAGAAATCTTTAAATTTTTTTTCTTCACCATCTTCTCATCCCCTATCATCCTTTTCAAGGATCATAGGGAAATTTTCGTTTATTAAATAAATAGAATAGTTTTTCACTAGCCAAAACAAATAAAATAAATCTTGTTCTGAAAGATTATTATAATAGTAATTTTTACGAAATAAAAAATATTCTTTGTAGATTGAATTTTCTTTTGTAATATAGGGAATAAAATCAGTTGATAGAACTGTCTTTTTTCAGATAAAAAATCAGCAAGAAGAAAGAAAAACATAAAATAAAGTATAGTAATTTGTTAAAAAATAAAAGTTTTTAGGTTAAAATTATAAATTTCTTAGAAAATCTTCTAATTCTTCATCTAGCTTTTGATTAATAAATTTTTTGTTTATGGTTTTTGTTAGGCACTTTTTTGTTAATTTGTTAAAAAGAAGAGAATCAATATTAAGAAAGTTAAAATATTTTTCTGAATTCAAACCTAGTTTTAAGAGATAATTGTGTGTTGCTAAGAGAAATAATTGAAAAGAATTGATGTTTTTATTTTTAAATAAATGTTTTTGTTTTTTGTAAAAGAGAGATCTTTCTTGTGGGGATAGAAGACATTTTTTTTGATCAAAAGTCAGGCAAGCAAAAGATTTTGTTTGATAAGTTTTTTTAAAAAGTTTTTTCAACCAAGGGAGAGTGTTTATAAAATCTTGTAAGCATTTTTTTTTAATAATTTGTAACTTTAACAATTCATCTAGTTCACTAGTGAAAAAAAAATGATCTAGTTCTTGTGAATTTAAAGAAGATTTATGTTGAAGAAAAGGTTCAAGAATAATCTCTTCAAGAAAGAGAAAAAAGTTTGAATCTGAAGAAGATTTTTGTTGATAAAGAAAAAGATAAACTAGAAAAGTATAAAGTTCTTTTTTGCTGTTTTCAGAACATTGATCAAGAGCTAAAAGATCATCTTTATAATGATAAAGAGAAATGGGGAATTCATCTGTTATGGATAGAGAGTTGTTAGAATCAGAACAGGTCAGGAGTAAGATAAAAAATAAATACATAGGTCTTATTCTACTTTTTTTTAAAAAAATGGAAAAAATGAAGAAAAAACCCTAGGGAATTTAAGAAAGATCATTGACGAAGGGAGAAAATTTCATTAAGTTAGGCAAAGTTTGAATTTTATACGAGGAGTAAAAAATGTCTAAAGAAAAATTTGATCGTAGTAAACCCCATGTGAATATCGGAACCATTGGTCACGTTGATCATGGTAAAACAACTTTAACAGCTGCTATTACCATGATTATGTCTGAAATTAATGGTGGAGAAAAGAAGTCTTACGCTGATATTGATTCAGCTCCAGAAGAAAAAGCTAGAGGTATTACTATCAATACAGCCCATGTTGAATATCAAACAGCAAAAAGGCATTATGCTCACGTAGATTGTCCGGGTCACGCTGATTATGTAAAAAACATGATTACGGGTGCGGCTCAAATGGATGGAGCTATTTTAGTTTGTTCTGCAACAGATGGTGCTATGCCTCAAACAAGAGAACATATCCTTCTTGCTAGACAGGTGGGCGTTCCAAGAATTGTTGTATTTTTAAATAAAGTAGATCAGGTTGATGATCCAGAGCTTATTGATTTAGTTGAAATGGAATTAAGAGATTTATTAACTTCTTATAACTTTCCAGGAAATGATATTCCTTTTATTAGAGGATCAGCTCTAGCTGCTGTAGAAGGAAGAGATCCTGCTATTGGAAAAGAAGCTATTGTTAAATTGATGGAAGCAGTAGATTCCTATATTGAAACTCCAGTAAGAGCAGTAGATAAGGACTTCTTAATGCCAGTTGAAGATGTTTTCACTATCTCAGGGAGAGGAACAGTTGTTACTGGAAGAATTGAAAGAGGAATAATTAAAGTCGGTGATACTGTTGAAATTGTTGGGATTAAGCCAACTCAGACAACAACTATTACTGGAATTGAAATGTTTAGAAAGCTTCTTGATGAAGGTCAGGCAGGGGATAATGCTGGTCTCTTACTAAGAGGCACTAAAAGAGAAGAAGTAGAAAGAGGACAATGTTTAATTAAACCTGGATCTGTAAAGCCTCACACAAAGTTTAAAGCAGAGGTTTACATCTTGACAAAAGAAGAAGGTGGAAGGCATACAGCTATACTACCAGGTTACAGACCTCAGTTTTACTTTAGAACAACAGATGTAACTGGAGCAGTGAAATTAGCTCAAGGTGTTGAAATGGTCATGCCAGGAGACAATACTTCAATAGAAGTAGAGTTAATCGCACCAGTAGCTATGGAAAAAGGATTAAGATTTGCTATACGTGAAGGTGGTCGAACAATCGGAGCTGGAACAGTCAGTGAAATTATAGGATAAAAATGAATAAGTTACGTATTAAACTTAAAGCTTATGATCATAAAATTCTTGATCGTTCTGTGGAAGATATTGTTCAAACAGCAAAAAACACAGGAGCAAGAATTTTAGGACCTATTCCTTTTCCTACGAAAATTAATAGGTATACAGTTTTAAGATCTCCTCATATTAATAAGAAGTCTCGAGAGCAATTTGAGATGAGAACTCACGTTCGTATTGTTGATATTGTGGAGCCTACTCAGCAGACTATTGATAGCTTAATGAAGTTAGAATTGTCTTCTGGTGTAGATGTGCAAATAAAGTATTAAAAAAAACCATGAACGCATCCTCTCTTTCATAAGAGAGGTGATGCTGTGGAGGAATCATAAAGATGGAAGAAAAATTAAAAACAGAGGAAGGCGTTGCACTTCCTGAAGTTTATCTAGAAAAAGTGGGAATGACTCAAATTTTTAATGATCAAGGAAGAATTCCTGTGACTGTATTAAAAATTATTCCTCAGTTTGTTTCACAGGTTAAAACAAAAGAAAAAGAAGGTTATGAAGCTGTTCAAGTTTCTTATTATGAAAAAAGAGAAAAAAATGTTTCAAAACCTTTAAGAGGGCATCAAAAAAAAGCTGGAATTGAAGACCGATTTTTTGCTCGTTCTTTTGAAGTTTCTCTTACACCTCAGGCTGATTTTTTAGGACAGCAAGTAACGTTAGGTTTCTTTAAAAAAGGGGATCTTTTAGATGTTGTTGGAATTTCTAAGGGTAAAGGATTCCAAGGGGTGATGAAAAGATATAATTTTTCTGGTGGTCCAGCAGCTCATGGTTCTCGTTTTCATAGAGCTCCTGGTTCTGTGGGAAATAGAGCAACTCCGGCAAGAATTTTTCCAGAGAAAAAGATGCCAGGAAGAATGGGTGGAGAGCAGGTCACTATTCAAAATCTTGAGTTAGTAGATATGAATTTTCAAGAAGGTTTTATTTTAGTGAAGGGAGCTATTCCTGGTTCTAAAAAATCTTTTGTGAAAATTAAGAAGGCGATAAAAGCATGAAAAAGTTAGAAGTACTTAGTCATCAAAACAAAGTTGTTGGTGAAATCTCTTTGGCTTTAACGGAAAAAGATTATAGTCCAGCTGTTGTTCATCAAGTGATGGAAGCATTGAGAGCTAAAAAAAGACAAGGCAGTGCTAGTGTTAAAAATAAAGCTCTTGTATCTGGTGGAGGAGCAAAACCTTTTAAGCAAAAAGGTTCTGGTCGTGCTAGACAGGGGTCTAGTCGTTCTCCTTTAAATCCTGGAGGAGGAGTGGTTTTTGGTCCAAGTCCAAGATCTTTTGAACAAAAAGTTAATAAAAAGGTGATGAAAAAAGCCATTAAAACTATGTTGTTAGATAAAATTGAACATCAGAAGTTAATGATTTTTGACACCATTGAATCTTCTGGAAAAACAAAAGAAATGATTTCTTTTTTACAAAGTAAAAAAATAGAATCAGCTTTTGTTGTTTTAAATGAAAACATTACAGCTCACAGAGCTTTAAGAAATATTTTAAAAATTAAACCAGTGATGAGCTTAGGTTTTAATGTTTATGATGCTTTGAAATATGATTTTCTTATTTTTGAAAAACAAGCTTTGGAACAAATTTTGGGTAGGTTAGAATGAAAAAATATTATTTAATAGAAAAACCTTTATCAACAGAAAAAGTATCTTTATTACAAGAAAAAAATAATACTTATACTTTTTCAGTGAAACCTGAAGCAACAAAAACTCAGATTAAAGACCTGATTGAATCTATTTATCATGTACAGGTCTTAAAAGTAAGAAGTTTAAACTATGCAGGAAAAAGAAAGCGTCGTGTTCAAAATAAAGTTTATCAGCAAACTCCTTATAAAAAAGTTTATGTTCAGTTGAAAGAAGGACAAAGTCTACAAGTAGGACCTTCTATATAGGAAAAAAATTATGGCTATAAAAAAATTTAAACCAACAACTCCTTCCTTAAGAAAACGTGCTGTCGTTAGAAGTGAAGAAATTAATGTTAGAAAACCTCAAGTTAAAAAGCTTCTAGTGACAAAAAAATCTCAAGCTGGAAGAAACCATCATGGAGTGATTACAACAAGACATCATGGTGGTGGAGTTAAGAAAAAATACAGAATTATTGATTTTAAAAGAACAAAAGAAAATATTCCTGCTTTTGTTCAAACCATAGAGTATGATCCAAATAGAACTTGCAGAATTGCTCTTCTCTCATATAGAGATGGAGAGAAATCTTATATCTTAGCTCCTTTAGGACTTAAGGTTGGAGATGAAGTCATTGCTTCTTCTGAAGCTGATATTAAGCCAGGAAATGCTAAAACTTTAGAAAATATTCCAGTAGGAACTATTATTCATAATGTGGAGCTTTATCCAGGAGCAGGTGGGCAATTGGCTAGAAGTGCAGGAACTTATGCTCAGCTTATGGCTAAAGAATTTAATTATGTTTTAGTGAGATTAAGTTCAGGGGAATTAAAAAAGATATCCAAGAACTGTAAAGCTACTATTGGTCAAGTTGGTAACTTAGAACATGAACAAAGAGTTCTTGGAAAAGCTGGAATTTCTAGAAAGTTAGGTATTAGACCTACTGTAAGAGGGGTTGCGATGAACCCAATTGATCATCCTCATGGTGGTGGTGAAGGAAAAACTTCTGGTGGGCGTCATCCAGTGACTCCTTGGGGGAAGCCAACAAGAGGATATAGAACAAGAAAAAATAAAAGAACTCAAAAAACAATAGTGACATCACGTCATGTGAGAGGAAAATAATATGCCAAGATCATTAAAGAAAGGACCTTTTGTTGATCTTTCATTGCAAAGACAAGTGAAAAAAGCTAAAGCTACGCAAGAGAAGGGAACAAAAATTATTAAAACATGGTCGAGACGTTCAATGATTTTACCTGAATTTATAGGGTTAACATTTGCTGTCCATAATGGAAAAAAATTTATACCTGTGTTCATTTCAGATAATATGGTCGGCCATAAATTAGGTGAATTTTCCCAAACAAGAACTTTTCATGGTCATAGTGGAGCTAAGAAGGTGGAGAAAAAATGATTACTGTAAAAAATAATTCTATTCGTTCTTCTGCAAGAAAAGTAAGGCTTGTGGCTGATTTAGTAAGAGGAAAAAATGTTGAAGATTCTTTAAAGATTTTACGTTTTTTACCTAAAAAAAATTTAGCCATTGTTTTTACAAAATTATTAAAGAGTGGATTAGCTATAGCTGAAGGAAAAAATTTAGTTTTAAAAGATCTTTCTATTAAGCAAGTTTATGCTAATCAGGGTCCAACGATAAAAAGAATGATGCCTAGGGCTCAGGGTCGAGCTTATCGAATTAAGAAAAAAATTAGTTATTTAACAATGGTAATAGGGTGAGAGCATGGGACAAAAAGTACATCCATATGGTTTAAGATTAGGTTATATTAAAGATTGGCAATCTGTTTGGTTCGCTCAAAAAGATTATAAAGAGAAATTGCAAGAAGATCTTTTAATTAGACGTTATTTAGACAAAGAATTAAAAAATGCAGCTGTGGCTAGAGTTGATATTGAAAGATCACTTGAACAAATAAAAGTCACTGTTCATACAGCAAAGCCTGGTATTGCTATTGGTAAGAAAGGTGCTGGTATTGATAAGGCTAAAGAAGATCTTTCTAAAATGGTGAAATCTCAATTGGTTTTAAATATAGTTGAAGTAAAACGTCCTGATGCAGAGGCAAAACTTATTGCTGAAAATATTGCTCAGCAGTTAGAAAAAAGAGTGGCTTTTAGAAGAGCTATGAAAAAAGTAATGACCTTAGCTTTTAGATCAGGAGTGAAGGGAATAAAAATTAAGTGTTCAGGTCGTTTAGGTGGAGCTGAGATGGCAAGAGTTGAAGGATATTCAGAAAAGAAAGTGCCTCTTCACACCATCAGAGCTGATATAGATTATGGTACAGCTGAGGCTTTAACAACCTATGGAATCATTGGAATTAAGGTCTGGGTCTATAAAGGTGATATTTACAAATAATAAGGGTTAAGTATGTTAAGTCCAAAAAAAGTTAAATGGAGAAAACCCCAAAAAGGGAGAATGAAGGGTCGAGCACATCGAGGTAACACAATTACCTATGGTGAGTTTGGATTACAAGCGACAACCTGTGGTTTTTTGACTAATCGTCAAATTGAATCGGCTAGGATTGTAATTTCTCGTTATGCAAAAAAAGGAGGAAATCTTTGGATTAAAGTATTTCCCCATAAAGCATTAACAAGAAAACCAGCTGAGGTGAGAATGGGGAGTGGTAAGGGTTCTCCAGAATTGTGGGTGGCAGTGGTTCGTCCAGGTCGTATTCTTTTCGAAGTGGGTGGTATTAGTGTAGATCAGGCGAAGGAAGCGCTAAAGTTAGCAGGATACAAGTTACCTTTAAGAACAAAGATTGTGGGTAAAGAGGCTTAAAAATGAAGAAAGAAATTGAAGGATTAAAGTTATCTCTTTTAAAGAAGAGGCTTGAATTAAAAGTTTTAAAACAAGTACCTAAGATACATGAGTATAAATTATTGAAAAAAACTATAGCAAAAAAAATGCAGCAGGAAAAAAACAATGAGTGATAAATCTAAAAAAATTTTAAAAGGAGTAGTGGTGAATAATAAATCCGCTAAGACCTTAGTTGTTAGAGTGGATCGTCGATTTAATCATCCTCGTTATGAAAAAATCATGACAGCCTCTAAAAAGTATCATGTTCATTATGAGGGAAAAGAAAAAGCCTTAGGTGAAATCGTTACGATTATAGAAAGTAAACCTCATTCTCGTTTAAAACGATGGGAAGTTTATGGGGGGAATATATGATTCAATTAGAGTCTAGGTTAAATGTGGCAGACAATTCTGGAGCCAAGGAAGTTTCTTGTATTCGAGTTTTAGGTGGATCTAAAAAATATTCAGCTTCCTTAGGAGATATCATTGTTGTCGCTATTAAGAATGCTATCCCTGGTGGAAAAGTAAAAAAGGGTGAAGTGAAAAAAGCTGTTATTGTAAGAACGAAATACCCAATCTTAAGAAAAGATGGAACAAGTATTACTTTTGATGATAATAGTGTAGTTCTTTTAGGAACTGCTGGTTCTGATCCTATTGGAACAAGAATTTTTGGACCAGTAGCTAGAGAATTAAGAACAAAAAATTTTACAAAAATTTGTTCCTTAGCTAGTGAGGTATTGTAAATGAACAAGATAAAAAAAAATGATAAAGTTGTTGTCATTGCTGGAAAAGATAAGGGGCAAACAGGAGTTGTGCTCTCTTTGGAGGGAGATAGAATTCTTGTGGAAGGTATTAATATTGTTTCTAGGGCAACAAAGAAAAATGAAAAGTTTCCAGAAGGTGGTTTTATTAAAAAATCTGTTGCTATTCACAAGAGTAACATTGCTTTGTTAAGTCCTAAATTAAATAAGGCAACTCGTGTCAAGATTGAAACCAATGCAGAGGGAAAAAAACAAAGAGTAGCTGTTAAGTGCGGAAGCATTCTGCCTTAAGAGGAAAAAGATATGACGACAAGATTGAAAAAAATTTATGAAAAAGAAGTTGTTCCAAAATTAATGGAGCAGTTTAAATATAAGAACAAGCATGAAGTTCCAAAGATTAAGAAGGTTTCTCTTAATTGTGTGACGAAAGATGTTGTAGCTGAGTCTAAAACTTTAGATAAAGTTCTTAATGTTTTAGCTTTAATTGCAGGACAAAAACCTATGGTAGCAAAAGCTAAAAAAGCCATTGCTAGTTTTAAGGTGAGATTAAATCAACCCTTAGGAGGTTTTGTTACCTTAAGATCTGATAGAATGTATGATTTTATTGATCGTTTTGTTCATTTTACTCTTCCAAGGGTGAAAGATTTTAGAGGATTAGAGCCAAAAAGTTTTGATGGTGTTGGTAATTATAATCTAGGAATTAAAGAGCAAATTATTTTTCCTGAGATTCACTATGATTCAATTGATAAAATTAGAGGTTTAGGTTTATCTATTGAAACAACAGCAAAAACCAATGAAGAAGCTTTAGCTTTATTAACTTATTTAGGTTTTCCTTTTAAAACACAGGAGAAAAAATAATGGCTAGATTAGGTGATGTAGTAAAAAACAATAAGAGAAGAAAGCTTATTGATCAATATAAAGTTTTAAGATTGAAATTAAAAACTATTATTGCTTCTCCTTCTTCAAGCGAAGAAGAGGTGAGTGAAGCTTTGGTAAGAATACAAAAAATTCCTAGAAATGCTTCTCCTGTAAGATGGCGTTCACGTTGTTTATTAACGGGAAGGTCAAGAGGAAACTTGAAAAAGTTTGGTATTTCAAGAATTAAATTTAGAGAATTAGCGTCTCGTGGAATGATTCCAGGTGTGAAAAAGGCTAGTTGGTAAGGAGAAGAGATTATGATGACAGATCCTGTTGCAGATTTTTTAACAAGAATAAGAAATGCTTTATTAGCTGATCAATCAACTGTGTTTATTCCAGCGAGTAAATTGAAAGCTTCCATCGCAAATGTTTTAAAAGAAGAAGGTTTTATTAAAAATTTTTCTCTTGTAGTGGAAAATACAAAGTTACCTTTGTTAAAAGTTCAATTAAAGCCAGGGGCTATTATGGGCTTACAAAGAGAGTCCAGTCCGGGTTTAAGAAAATATCGTTCTTTCAGAGAAATTCCAAGGGTATTAAGTGGATTAGGAATTATTGTGCTGTCAACCTCTCGCGGAGTGATGTCTTCTAGGCAAGCCTATAGAGAAAGGGTTGGTGGTGAGATTTTGTGTTCAGTTTGGTAAGGGAGAAATATGTCAAGAATTGGTAAAAGACCATTAATGTTAGAAAAGGGAATTGAACTTACAATTCAAGATCAAAAAGTCACTTGTAAGGGACCAAAGGGTCAGTTGAGTTTTAATTTGCCTGAATCTTATGTTTTAGAAAAAACAGGAGATTTAGAATTTTCTTTAAAGCCAAAAAATGAAAAAGATGCTTTATGGGGAACGCTAAGAAGCTGTTTGCAAAATATGATCACGGGAGTGAAAGAGGGTTTTAGAAAAGATCTTGAGTTTAATGGTGTTGGTTATAAAGCTAGCGTTGTTGGTCAAAAGCTAACATTAAATCTAGGCTATTCCCATCCTATTGATTATGTGTTGCCTCAAGGCATTGAGTGTAAGGTCAATAAAAATGTTATTGAACTTTTTGGTTTTGATAAAGTATTACTTGGCAAAGTAGCTGCTGATATTCGTTCTTTTAGAAAGCCTGAACCTTATAAAGGAAAAGGAATTAAATATATTGATGAAGTGATTATCAGAAAAGCTGGTAAGACAGGTGCTAAAAAATAAGGTGTGATGATGATTAGAAAAAAAAGAAAAAAATATTTCTCAGTAAGAGAAGAAAGAAAAGATAGAAGAAAATTGACTATTAGAAAGACTATTTCTGGAACATTAGATAGACCTAGAGTTTGTGTAACTAAGGGTCATAAAAATATTTTTCTTCAAGCTATCGATGATGAAAAAGGAGTGACTTTATTTGTAGCTCAAACTTTTGGAAAAAAAGCTGTGGGATCATCTTCTAATAAAGAAAGTGCTGTTTTGGTAGCAAAAAATTTAGCAGAAAAGTTAAAAGAAAATAAAATTGAAAAGATTGTTTTTGATCGATCTGGTCACTTATATACAGGTATTGTAAAAATTCTTGCTGAAACTCTCAGAGAGCAAGGACTACAGTTTTAGGAAAGGTTTATGACGGAAGAAATTGAAAAAAAAGAAAAGAAGCCAACAAGAAAGGAAAGACCTCAGTCTAATGCTATGGACTTGGCTCCTGAGTTAGAAGAAAGAGTTGTCTCTGTTGCTAGAGTAGCAAAAGTAGTGAAAGGTGGTCGTCGATTTTCTTTCTCTACTCTTATTGTCGTTGGTGACAAGAAGGGTCGTGTAGGATTTGCTTTAGGTAAAGCTAAAGAAGTTCCTGATGCCATTAAAAAAGCAAGCCAAGTAGCAGCTAAAAAAATGATCAGAGTTCAATTAGATGAAGGAACTTTTCCTCATGATATTATTGGTCGATTTGGATCTGGAAAAATTGTTTTTAAACCTGCAGGAGATGGTACTGGGATTAAAGCTGGTGGAGCTTGCAGAGCTATTTTAGAACTTGTTGGTGTCAAAAACATTTTAACAAAATCATTAAGAGGAAATAATCCTCACAATATTGTAAGAGCAACTTTTGATGCTTTAAAAAGATTAAAATCGCTTCAGGAAATTGCTCAAGTAAGAGGAGTTGAGTCCAAAGGATTGAGATTAAAAGCTAAGGTGAAATAAAAATGAATCAAATTATTGTTAAGTTAAAAAAAAGTACAATCAAAGCCACAGAGAAGCAGCAAGCCTGTGTTCGTGGTTTAGGTTTAAAAAAAATTGGTCAAAGTCGTGAATTAAAAAACACTCCTGAAGTAAGGGGAATGATTAAAAAAGTGATTCATTTACTAGAAGTGGTGGAGAGATAAAATGTTAAAACTTAATAATTTAAAACCAGCTAAGGGTGCTAAAAAAGATCGTAAAAGACTTGGTCGAGGTGATGGTTCTGGTCAGGGTCGTCAAGCTGGAAAAGGTCACAAGGGTCAAAAGGCTAGAAAAAGTGGACAAGTAAGAATTGGTTTTGAAGGAGGTCAAACTCCTTTATATAGAAGAGTTCCTAAGAGAGGTTTTAGTAATGAACCTTTTAAAAAAGAATATGCTGTCATTACGTTAAAAACTCTTAATGAATCTTTTAATGGTCAAGAAGTCACAAGAGAGGCTTTGATTGAACAAAGACTTTTAAAAGGACGAAAAAGATCTCTTCCTATTAAGATTATTGGTCAAGTAGAAAATGGTAAGCAATTTTCTTTTCATGATGAAATAAAAAGATCTAGAATTGAGGGTGTATGAGTCAAAGTAAAGCTTTAAAGAATTTAACAGGAAGATTATTATTTACCGTTGTAGCTTTAATTATTTTCAGGCTAGCATCTCAGATTCCAGCCCCAGGGGTAAATTCTTTAGCTTTAGCTTCTTTTTTCGAAAGTAAAAGTGGTTCTTTATTTGGTTTTTTTAATAGTTTTAGTGGTGGTGCCTTAGAAAGATTTTCTGTTTTAGCTTTAGGTATTATGCCCTACATTACTTCTTCTATTATGATGAGTTTAATTGCCATGTCTTTTCCTCAGGTTGCAGAACTACAAAAAGATAGTCATGGTTATAAAAAAATTTCACAATATTCACGTTACTTAACAGTTTTAATTTGTGTGGTTCAGGGCTTTATGGTGACCAATGGTTTAGAAATGTTAGATTCACCTTCGGGTTTACCTATTGTTTTTAATCCTGGTTTAAACTTTAAACTCTTAGCTATTCTTTCTTTTATTGGCGGAACCATGTTTTTAATGTGGTTAGGAGAGCAAATTACAGAAAGAGGTTTAGGAAATGGAATTAGTTTAATTATTTTTGCTGGGATTGCTTCTTCAATTCCAAGTGGATTAAAAAAAGCATGGACTTTATTTCAAAATGGAGAATTAGCTTTTCCTGTTTTAGCTTTAATGTTGATTGTTATCATTGCTGCTTTTTGGGCTATTGTTTTTGTAGAAAGATCTTTTAGAAAAGTTCCAGTACAATATGCTAAAAGAGTCGTGCAAAATCAATTAGTAGCACCTCAATCATCACATATACCTGTGAAAATCAATATTTCTGGGGTGATGCCTGCTATTTTTGCTTCTACTATTCTACAATTTCCAGATACATTAAATTCTTTTATTAAAGAGGCTCATCCTTTGAAAAATCTTGTGGTGGCTTTTAATCAGTTTCTCTATTCTGGTCAATTTATGTATAATTTATTTTTTGTTTCTCTTTTAATTTTCTTTTCTTTTTTTTATGCTCAAGTTCAGTTTAAATCTGATGATATTGCTGAAAATTTAAAAAAAAATGGCGGCTTTGTTCCTGGAATTGCACCAGGGGGTAAGACTGCTTCTTTTTTAAAAGGTGTTGTGGAAAGAGTAACATCTTTAGGGGCACTATATATTTCTTTGATTTGTATTTTGCCTAGTTTATTAACTTTATTTGGAGCTACTTCTTTTCGTTTTGGTGGAACATCTTTATTAATTCTTGTAGGTGTGGCAATTGATATGATGTCTCAAATTGAGGGTCATTTGATTTCACAACGATATGAGAATTATTCTTTAAATGTTTCTTCAGGGAAAGGACGTCGTTTTTAATTTTATCAATGAAACATTTAGTTTTTCTCGGACCTCCAGGGGGAGGAAAAGGGACTCAAGCTTTTTTTTTGGAGGAAGAAGGATTTGCTCATTTATCCACGGGTGAACTTTTAAGACAAGAAATCAAGTCTGAAAGTTTACTTGGTTTAAAAATTAAGGACCTTCTTGGAGAAGGTCATTTAATTTCAGATGATTTAGTTCAACAACTTCTTTTAGAAAAATTAGATTTAAATTCTAAGCAGTATTTATTTGATGGGTACCCAAGAACTTTATCTCAAGGTGAATTTTTTCACCATATCCTTTTAAGGGATCATGATTATATTGTTGTTTATTTTAATTTGAGCGAAGATCAGCTTTTATTTAGATTAGAGTATAGAATTTATTGTCCAAAATGTGAGCAAACTTATCATGAATTGCAAAATCCCTCTAAGGTGAAAAATATTTGTGATTATTGTGGAGAATCTTTAATAAAAAGAAAAGATGATCAAAAAGAGATTATTTTAAAAAGATTTCAAGTGTACCGAGAGCAGACAATGCCTTTGTTAAATTTTTTTGAACAAAAGGAAAAATTATTTAAGATTAAAGCGGATCAATCATTAGAAGAAGTAAGAAAAGAGATAAGAAATCTCTTGCAGGATCTTGCTTTTTTGAGGTCTCTTTAGTATAGATCAAAAAGGAATTTTATATGAAAGTTAGAGCATCTGTAAAGAAAATGTGTAAACACTGTGTTGTTGTAAAAAGAAAAGGTGTTTTAAGAGTTATTTGCAAAGAACCACGACATAAACAAAGACAAGGATAATTATGGCAAGAATATTAGGAGTTGATTTACCAAGATCAAAAGCAGTGGTGATTGCCCTGCAATATATTTACGGAGTTGGACCTAAGGTCGCTAAAGATGTTTTAGCTGCTTGTAAGATTGAAGAGAAATTTAGCTCTAATGATTTAACGGAAGAGCAGATTCAGCAATTAAGAGATGCCTTAGCTCAATACAAAACAGAAGGCGATTTAAGAAGAGAAGTCGCTATGAATATTAAGAGATTAAGAGATCTTAATAGTTATAGAGGACAGCGTCATAAAAAAAATCTTCCAGTCAGAGGACAAAGAACAAGATCTAATGCTAGAACGAGAAAAGGAAAAGCTGTGGCAATCGCTGGAAAAAAATCTATTAAGTCCATGAAATCATAAGGAAAAGATATGTCTAAAGTGCAACAAAAA
The DNA here is from genome assembly GCA_964652255.1 of uncultured bacterium. Lineage (GTDB taxonomy): Bacteria > Bdellovibrionota > Bacteriovoracia > Bacteriovoracales > CAZZBM01 > CAZZBM01. Next base: position 354,970 of record CAZZBM010000001.1, on the reverse strand, counting down.
AATCAAGTAGCGACAACTCGTAAGAAAGTTAAAAAGAATATTACTCACGGTGTTTGTCATATTTATGCTTCTTTTAATAATACTATTGTAACTTTTTCTGATCCTCACGGAAAAACCATTGCTTGGTCTTCTTCAGGTGGTGAAGGATTTAAGAGTTCAAAAAAAGCAACTCCTTATGCTGCTCAAGTAGCAAGTGCACAAGCCGCTAAAAAAGCTATGGATCATGGACTTGTTTCAGTGGATGTAAAGTTAAAAGGACCTGGAGCTGGGAGAGAGAATGCTGTTAGGGCTTTAGTAGCTGCTGGTTTAAAAGTAAAATCTTTAGTTGATTGTAGTCCTATTCCACATAATGGATGTAAGCCTCCAAAAAGAAGGAGAGTGTAATTTTTATGATGAGTAAAAATTTTATTAAAAAAAATATTTTATCTTTAGTTCGACCAGCGAAGATGCTAACTGAAGAAGAAAGAACTTCTTATGGAAAATTTGAAGTACGTCCTTTAGAAAGAGGTTTTGGTTTAACTTTAGGAAACGCTTTAAGAAGAATTTTACTTTCAAGTGTTCAGGGAAGTGGTCTTGTAGCTATTAAGATTGAAGGTGTTGAGCACGAATTTGGAACCATTGATCACGTTAAAGAAGAAGTAAGTGAAATAATTTTAAATCTTAAAACTATTCATTTTCATTTAATGGATAAGGATGAAGTTATTTTAAAGTTAAATAAGAAAGGTGAAGGAGTGGTGAAGGCTTCTGATATTCAACTGGTAGAAGGAGTGACTTTATTAAATCCTGATCAAATTGTAGCTCATCTTTCAGCAAGAGCGGAGTTTAATGTTGAATTAAAAGTAACCAAGGGAATTGGTTATGTCACTCATTTAGAGAATAAAGAGAAGTATGAATTACCTCTAGGTTGGATTTATTTAGATACTTTATTTTCTCCTGTTCATAAGGTGAATTATTCTATTTTCAATAGTCGTCTTGGAAAAAAAACAGATTATGATAGATTGGTTTTAGAAATTTGGACCAATGGAGCTCTGTTGCCTTCAGATGCCTTGGCTGTTTCAAGTAAGATTTTAAAAGATCAGTTATCTGTATTTTTAGGTCTTTATGAAGATGATGCCACTGTGTCTGATAGAGCAGAGAAAGGAAAAGAAGGTCCTTCTGTTGAATTATTTAATAAGCTTGTATCAGAATTAGAACTTTCTGTAAGATCAGCTAATTGCTTAGAAAAAGCTGGTATTAAGTACATTCATCAATTAGTTTCTAGAACTGAATCAGACATGTTAAGAACAAAAAATTTTGGTAGAAAATCCCTGAATGAAATTAAAGACTTATTAATTAGAATGGGATTAAGTTTTGGTATGAAGGTGCCAGAAAGGACTGAGAAATGAGACATCAAAAACATAGACATAAATTAGGCGTTTCAGCGAAACGTAGAAAGCATTTATTAAGTAACTTAGCGGCAAGTTTAATTCTTCATGGTCAAATGACAACAACCATAGCTAAAGCTAAGGCTATTAGACCTTATGTAGAGAAGTTAATTACTCTTGGCAAAAAAGATGATTTAAATGCTCGTCGTCGAGCTTTAAGTTATTTTCAAAACAAACAAAACATTGTTGATGAGTTATTTAAAAAGTCAAAAAACTATGAAAATCGTGCTGGCGGGTACTTGAGAATTTTAAAACTTGGTGAAACTAGGCTTGGTGATGGTGCTCCTAAAGCTATCATTGCTTTTGTGTGAAGCATTATTTTTATCTTCTTTTTTTTCTTCTTTTTTTCTCTTTTTTTGCTATCTTATTAAAGTATAAGGAATCGCCTGTCATAACTCTTTCTATCTCGGAACAAGATAATAGAGATTTAGAAAATATAAAAAATTTTTTGCAATCAAAAAATTTATCTTTTCATGAAAAAACTCTTGTTCATTTTTATGGAACTTTTTGTGAACCGTGTAAAAGAGAGCTCCCTGAACTTTTAAATTTTCTTAAAAAAAATTCTTATGTAGTTTTTTTTATTTGTGAAGGAAGTGATTGTGATCAGTTGAAATTTCCTATGCTAAGAATTACCCTTGAAGACATAAATGAAATTTCTTTTCCAACGACTTTGTTCATAGAAAAAGATATCATTTTATGGTCTAAAATAGGGCCATATGATTGGAGTAAAGATTTATCTAAAGTAAAAGATCTATAAAATGGAATTAATAAAATTCAGCTTAGTTGTTCTTCTTGCTACCATTAGTCCAGGACCTGATTTTGCTCTCATCTTAAGAAATTCTTTAAGGTATTCTAAAAAAATTGGTTTTTACACTCTTTTTGGAGTTATTTTAGCAGATTGTTTTCATATGAGTTATTGCTACTTAGGATTAAATTTTGTTTTAAAAAACTTTCCAAAAATATTTGAATTGATTCAGATTTTTGGAGCTTGCTATCTTATGTACTTGGGCTTGAATGGTCTTTTGATGAAAAAAAATCTTTTTAAAGTTAATCATCTCTATTCACAAAATCAAGTAAGTTTTTTGAAAAGTTTTTTTCAAGGATTTTTTTTAAGTACTTTAAATCCAAAATCTATTATATTTTTTATTAATTTAGTTTCTGTTTTTTTCTCTGAAAATATCTTATTTAAGGATTTTCTTTTCTATGTTTTGATTGTTGTTTTAGTCAATCTTATTTGGTTTTCTTTAATAATTCTTTTTATTCAGTTGAAAACTGTTAAAAATTTTTTAACTAAGCATGGTCTTATCTTTGAAAGATTTATAGGACTAGCTTTATTTTTACTTGGTTTTAAAATTTTGCTTGATGATGAGATAAGGCTCTAAATTTAAAAAAGATTTTATTATAAAAATTCTTGATTCAGTCCTATAAATGAAAATTTATAAAAAATACATTTAATAATGATAAGGATGATTTTTAAAAAGAGTTTCTGATCGATAAAGTTGTTCTAAAAGAAGGATTCTCGCTAAGTCATGAGGAAAAGTTAAGAGACTTAAAGAGAGAAATAGTTTACTTTTATTTAAAGCTTGAGAAGAAAATCCTGTATGATCAGAAATAGCAAAAGAGATTTCAGGTTGAGTAAAAATAAAGCTATAAAATTTTTTTGTGGTTAGGAGTAGTCCATCTTCTTTTAAAAGATAAGTTTGAGGTGTGAGGACTTCGATGAAATCTTTTTCTTTTTTAAATTCTTGTATATTGATTTTTAATACTTGGCATCTTTTAAGATAGTCTTGTTGTAAAAACAGAAGCTCTTTTTTTAAAGATCCAAGGGTAAAGATAGTAATTTTCATGCATAATCTTCATTCTGAAGAGGTATTTGTTTAAAAGAAGACCAAAGAGATTCTAGTTGGTAAAGATCTCTTCCTTCTTGAGAAAATAAATGAAGAATAATATCTCCAAAATCAATAAGAATCCACTCTTGAAAACCTTCTTGATGAAGAAGAAAAAATCCTTTTAAAGACCTTGTAAGAGTGTCTGCTATGGTTTTACTTTGAACTTCATTAAGAGTGGTGGCAATAATAAAATAGGAAGCTAAGCTAGATTCATTAAGAGTATCAAAAAGTTTAATTTCTTCAGCCTTAAAATGACTTAAAGTTTTAATAATAGCTTTGCTGTAATAAAGTGAATCTTTATTTTTTTCTAAAGATTTTAAATAGTCTTTAATCATAAATTACCTTTTTTTAAAATGAGATGCTTAAGTTGATTTAAATTTTTTTGAGCTACAGAAGAGATGAGAAGTATTTCTTGGTCTAATTCTTTTTCTAATTCTTGATGAAGTTTTGCTAAATCTTGTTCTTGTAAAACTTCAACCTTGGAAAGACAAATAATTTCAGGGAGATCTAAAAGACTTTTTTTATATTGCTCTAATTCATTTCTTACTAAAGCATATCGAGATAAAAGTTCAAAAGAGTCATTAATAGAAGAATCAAGAAGGTGAACTAAAATTTTAGTTCTTTCAATGTGTTTTAAAAATTGAATTCCTAAACCTTTACCTGAGCTAGATCCTTCTATAAGACCTGGTAAATCTGCCATTAGAAAAGATTTTGAATGTGGAAATCCTAAGTCCACATCAACTACACCTAATTGTGGTTCTAGGGTTGTAAAAGGATAATTAGCTATTTTAGGTTTAGCTGAAGAAAGAACACTAATAAGAGTACTTTTTCCAGCATTGGGTAAACCAATAAGACCAACATCAGCTAAAAGTTTTAATTCTAATCTAAGATGCTTTAAAATCCCTTCACTTCCATCTTGAGCAAAACGAGGGGTTTGATGGGTGGATGTTTTAAAATGACTATTGCCTAAGCCACCTCTACCACCTTCAAAGGCTAAATAATCACCTTCTTCAGTGAAATCAAAAAGTAAAACATCTTCCTCATAAACAAGGGTCCCTGTAGGAACAGAAAGATAAAGATCTTCTCCTTGAGCCCCATTTTTTTGTCTCTCAGAACCATTTTGACCTGGAGAAGCTTGAAAAAATTTTTTTCCACGATAATGAGCTAAAGTGTTTAAATCTTTTCTGACACGAAAATAAATATGTCCACCACGCCCACCATGACCACCATCTGGACCACCTTTGGGTACAAATTTTTCACGTCGAAAGGAAATAGAACCATCCCCACCCTTGCCCGATTGGACAGTAATAGAGACTTCATCAATGAAACGCATTTGTTAAGAAAGTTCTACAGAAACTCTTTTTTGAAATTTATTATAACGAGAAAAAGAAACAACTCCATCATTAAGAGCAAAAAGAGTAAAGTCACGACCCATGCCTACATTTAAACCTGCATGAAACTTTGTTCCTTTTTGACGAACAATGATTTGTCCTTTTTTTACAGCTTGACCACCGTAAATCTTAATTCCTCTCATCTTAGGATTGGAATCACGACCGTTTTGGGTTGAACCACCAGATTTCTTTTGTGCCATAGTTTAATCCTTTTTATCTAAGTATTTTTTGTAACGTCCAGAATCTTTTTTAATTTCAGAAGTTCCTTGTGAAGAAGCAATTTTTGTAATCAAAAGAGAAGTATACTTTTGTCTGTGACCATTTTTTTTCATATACTTTCCTGGTTTTCTTCTTAAAACAATTTGTTTTTCCGCTAAATCATGTTTAATAACTTTAGCTTCTATTGTAGCATCCTTGATCATTGGAAAACCTATTTCAACTTTTTGTTCTTGCTGAAGAGATAAAACAGATTTTAAAATTAAAGTCTTTCCAACTTCTTCTTGTAAAAGCTCTACATCAATTAAATCTCCCGCTTGAATATTGTACTGATGCCCTTGAATTTCAACGATTGCTTTCATGATTTAACCCCTTTTTTAAGCTCCTTACACTATTGTCTTTTCTTTCTTTTGTCAATATAGTCTTTCTTATGGGACCACATGGCATCAATCCAGTTTTGTTTACTATAGGGACTTTTGAAATTCGTTGGTATAGCTTAATGTATATTTTTGCAGCTATTATTGCTCGAAAATTACTTTCCTATCTGATTAAGAAAAAAGCTTCACCATTAACAGAAAAACAAGCTGATTCACTTCTTAATTATTCAATTGTAGGCTTGATTCTTGGAGCAAGATTATTTGATGTTTTTGTTTATGATTTAGCTAATACACTTAGAGATCCCCTCTCTATTTTTAGGTTCTGGGAAGGCTTTAGAGGACTTAGTTTTCATGGGGGAGTGATTGGAATTGCTCTTGCCTTGATTCTTTTTGTTCGTCGTTTTAAACTTAATTACTTCCAGTTAGGAGATAATATTGTTTTTATTGCCACTCCTGGTCTTTTTTTGGGACGTTTAGGTAATTTTATTAATTCAGAACTCTATGGAAGAAAAACAACAAGCTTTTTAGGTTTTTACTTTGAAGGAGTAGAAGGATTAAGACACCCTTCTCAACTCTATGAAGGGGTTTTTGAAGGACTTATTCTTTTTGCTATTTTAAGATATTTTGTTTTTAAAATAAAAAAACCAGGTTATCTCTCAGCTATCTTTCTCTTTGGCTATGGAATTTTTAGATTTTTTATTGAATTTTTCAGACAACCAAATTCTTTTGTTGGACCGCTCACTATGGGGCAATTTTTGTGCCTATTGATGATTCCAATAGCTTATCTTGTGTACTTTTTGGCTTCTAAGCAGAAAAAAAATTATCTTTTTTGGAAATAATTTTAAAAGCGATATAATAATTTTATGCGCTTTTTATTAATATTATTTTTTTCTTGTCAAACTTTTTCTCCTCAAAAAAAAACAACTGAAATCAATAGTCCTATTATCTTAGAAGATGAGGATTACCTCACTATTGATACTCTTTTAAATCATCCAGAACTTACAGATCAATCAGATTTTATTCCTGATGCAGATTTTTTACAAGGGTCCTTTTTAGAAAAAGAGCACCATTTAAAAGATATTTATATTTTAAAAAGCTATAATAATATAAAACTTACCAATATTCATTTTGATATTCCTGTAGAAGATAGAGAAGAAGTAGATAAATGGGTTCATTATTTTTTAACACAGGGAAGAAATTTTTTTCTTAATTACTCTAAAAGAGCAGGAAGGTATGCTCCTCTTATGAGTGAAATTTTAGATCAAGAAGGTTTACCTAAAGATCTCATTTATATGGCTATGGCTGAGTCTGGATTTCAGACAAAGGCAAAGTCTTGGGCAAGAGCTATAGGACCTTGGCAATTTATGCCTTTTACAGGGAAAAAATATGGACTTAAGATTAATTGGTATGTTGATGAAAGAAGAGATCCGGTAAAAGCTACTTATGCAGCAACAAGATATTTAAAAGATCTTTTTCATCTTTTTCATTCTTGGGAATTAGCCTTAGCTGCTTATAATGTAGGAGAAGGAAGAGTTTCAAGAGTTCTTAAAAAAAGTAAACAAAAAGATTTTTGGAGTATTAGAAAATTTCTTCCTCGTGAAACTCGTGATTATGTTCCTAAAATTATGGCTTTAGCTATTCTTGGAAAAAATTTAAATAATTTTGACTTAAAAGAAGATCACCAACCACATCGACCCTTAACCTATAATACAATCGAAGTTTTACCAAGAACAGACTTAGATCTTGTGGCAGAAAAATTAGGAATATCTTTTGATCTTTTACATTATCTTAATCCTGAACTCTTAAGATGGATGACACCACCAGATAAAAGCTATTCTTTAAAAATTCCTATGATTACAAAACATCCTTGGCAAGAAAGTTATCAATCTTTAGTTGTAGCTACTGATTTTAAAGAATATCGTTTAAAACAAGGTGAAACTCTTAAATCAGTGGCAAAAATCTATCGTTTATCTGAAGAGATTCTCAAGGAAATGAATCCTAAGCTTGGTCCAGTCATTCAACTACCTTTTAAAAAAGAACATCACTTAAAAGAAGTTTTTTATGCTGATCTTTATGAACCAGTCTATGTTAAAAAATCTAGAGGAAAACAACAAGCTATTTTAGCAACAGCTCAACAAAGAGGAAAACTGATCACTAGACCTAAAGAATACTATACAGTCAAAAAAGGAGATACTCTTTGGACTGTGGCTAAAAAGAAGGAAGTTTCTTTTTACACCTTACTAAAAAATAACTCTTTTGCTATAAAACATCTTAAGCCTGGAGATAAACTTGTTATTAGGTGATTATAAAGATTTAAAAACTTTTAAAAAAGCACAAAAAAAAAAGACTCTCACTGAACAGTGTCTTATCTATACTCATTCTTTAGAATATTATTATCATGCACCTAAAGAAGCTTTGATTATAGCTCCAAGAATTAATTTTCCAAATAATTATGTAGGACTTCCTCTTTTTTTTTCTAAGAAAAAAGAAGGGGCTCGGTTTATAGATCCAATTTTTATTTTAGAACATAAAAGAGTAGATTTTTTTGAACATCCTTTTAAAAAATTTCTTTATAAAGAAATTTTTCAATTGCAAGATAAAAGAGTGATCTTTGATGAGCTTGTCTCTTATGAACAAAATAAACAAGGTTATTTTTGTCAGTTTCAGGAGCAAAATTTTCAAACTCAATTTTTCTATACAGATTTATTAAAAAAAAATCTTCAGAAACATTTTTTATTATTAAAAGTTCAAGGAGATTTTGAGCAAGATTTACTATTAAAAAAAGATCACTTCTTTCTTGGAAATCTTAAAGAAGGCTGGTTTTTAACTCTTATTGAAGATTACCATGAAAAGACTATTTTAAAGACCTTGAAAGAGTTAAAACAACTCTTGATCAAGCAATCTTTTAAAGTAAGCCTGGAAGGATTGTACTTAGAACATGAAGAGAAGGACTTCTTTTTAAAAGCACTAGATCCTTATAAACCTCCCTGGACTTGATTTTGTTAAGTTTAAATTTTTAAATATTTTTAATTAATTTTTAGATGAAAATATTGGGCATAAAAAAACCCCTCAAAAGAGGGGTTTTTTGTGAAGTAAATAAAATTTTATTGATTAGAAAAATAGTTTAAAGTTGATTAGTTTTAAATTAATTCCCCAACCCCAGTTGCTTGAATAAGTTTCAGTTCCAGTAGTTTCTTCACCACTTTTTAAGCCATCGCCAAAAGATCTATAAGTGTAAACAAAAGAAACAGCTGGACTCCAAGTGACGTTATTAGCATTTAAAACAGCTAATGGTAAGTTGTAACCTAATCCTAGATTAGCATAAATCCCTATATTTGATTCAGGATATACAACTTTTGTTGTTGTGCTTTCAATAGCAGTGCTATAACGATTATAATCTACTCCAACTCCAATAAGAGCTAAAGGACCTTCTTGAGCTGTTCCCATAAAGTAGATATTTGCATTTGGTCCAATTTTTAAATTAAAAGTATTTTTTATCAAGGATGGATCACCATCTTTTTTTGGATACTTTGATACAGAGGTATAAGCAATGTTAAGATCAATTCCTACTGAAATATAAGGATGAACAACATAGCCATATTCTCCTAATAATGCAATGTTTGTAGTATTATTTCTTGCATGATCATTATCATTATTTTTGGTTGTTAATCTATTCCAGGTCATATCGAATTGACCAATACCCATTCCAATGTATTGATTTGCTGCATAAGCTTGGCTTGATACTAAAGCCATTAAAATTGTCATTGTTTTTTTCATTTTGTACTCCTTATTTTTATATATCTAAATTTTTTTTAAAATTTTATTCCTGTCTATCAAAAGCCCAACGTAAAAGCAAGTAAAAAAACCTTTAATGTTAATCCATGATAGGTAGTATAAGTATCTGTCGTTGCAATTACGTTATTATCTGCCACAGCTGCTTTCAAATTATCACCCATAAATCTTGTATAAATAGCAAAAATGCCAGGTTTCCAACTTACATTATTAGCTCTAAAAAAACTCATCGGTACTTCGAAAGAAAGACCTAACTGAGCAAAAAGAGAATAAGCATTCCTACGGTAAAAAATTCCTGTATCACTTGTTGAAGTTTCTTTAGCTACAGTGTAGCCACTTTCATTAGTGGCATTAAAATCAATGTTCTTAATAAAGCCGCCACCTACTGTAATAAAAGGATTAAAGCTTGTTCCAGGTCTTAGGTTAAACACTAAATTAGGTCCAATAGAAATTGATCCTGTTGCTTGGTTACCTCCAACTTGATCGTCTCCTTCGAACTTTCTTGTGTAATCAACATCCAAACCTAAATCTAATTGAAAAGCGATTCTTTTATTAAAGTGATAACAGTAATTGAAGATAACATCTACATAAGTGTTTCTTGTGTTTTCGTAGTTTTCATTAGTATCACCACTTTTCTTTAAAATATTTCTTTCATAACGAACAGAACTTCCTTGCAAGCCGATATACTGGTGATTCATAGCATAAAGTTCCTGTGAAAGAAGACTTGCTACAGCGACAATTATGAATTTTCTCATTGGTATTACTCCTTTTTTAACTAATTGAAATTTTTATACACTCTTTTATTAATATAAACGCTATTTTTTTAATGTAAAGAACCTTTTTTCAATTTATTTAAAAAAAATATCTTTATCATTGCTTGATTAAAAATTAAAACAAGAATGAAAGTTGTTTCAAAGAAGTTGATTAGAATGAAATCTTTTGAGTTTGTTTTTATAAAAAAAAAATAAAAAGCATTTTTTACCTCATGAAAGCAACGTTTTAGTCGTTACTTTCATGAATTTGTTAAGTATGTTTTTGAATAAAAGAAATTAAAGATCTAATGAGAAGACCTGAAGCTCCATGAGAGGTACAATAATGAAGATGTTTTTGCTCTGAAGCAGTTCCTGCTATATCAAAATGAAGCCAAGGAATATTATTTTTAATAAAATATCCTAGGAAAGCTCCAGCGGTTACAGTTCCACCTTTTCCAGCTGATCCAATATTTTTTAAATCAGCATTAGGCGATTTCATATCATCATAATGTTCCTTTACTAAAGGTAGTTGCCAAACATACTCATCTTGCTCTTTAGCTACTTTTAAAAAAGATTCCACAAGATCTTGATTATTTGTCATTACACCTGTGACTTGATCTCCTAAAGCCACAATAACAGCTCCTGTAAGAGTAGCTGCATCAATAATAATATCAGGATGTTGATCACAGGCAAAATCAAGAGCATCGGCTAAGATTAGTCGCCCTTCAGCATCGGTATTTAAAATTTCAACAGTTTGACCACTGCGAGATTTCACAATGCTATCAGGAGTGATTCCTGTTCCTGAAACCGTATTATCTGTCATGGGAATAAATAAAGATAGTTTCACTTGAGATTTTAATTGTACCGCAGCCTTAAAAGCAGAAAAAACTGTAGCAGAGCCACACATGTCAAATTTCATGGTCATCATGGCGTTTCCTGGTTTTAAAGAATAACCTCCTGTGTCAAAAGTTAATCCTTTTCCTACCAAGGCAATATGTTTTTTATATTGCTCAGGTTCATAAACAGCATGTAAAAATCTTGGTTCATAACTAGAAGCTTTGTTGACTGCTAAGAAAAGATGCATATTTTCTTGTTCAATTTCTTTTCTTGTTAAAATTTTTACTTTGATAGGAAGTGATTCTAGGCTTTTTTTAAGCATTTCACTGTAAGTTTCACTATTTAAAACATTAGGAGCTTCATCTCCATATCCTCTTGCTTCATTGACGCAAGAAGTGATTATCTCTACAGAAGTTAAATCTAGAGATTTTCCTTGAATCACAACTTGAGGGTTATCTAGAGATTCCTTTTTATAAGTTGTAAAATCATAAGAAGCTAAATAGCAAGATTCAGCAATGATTTTTGATTGGTTCTTAAATGAGATTGCATCAAAGACAATTTTTTTTACTTTTTTCTTTTTTAATTCTTTAAAAGCTTTAGCAACTGCTTGACGAATAGATTCATTATTATTGTCAAAAGCAATAAAAAGATAACTTTGATGATGAATTTGACCCCATAACATTTCTAGGGATTGAGATTTAAAATATTTTTTTAAAGGCAAGTTTTCATCTGAAATAAAACTTGGAAATTCATTGTTTATGACACCATAAACGAGAACGTCTCCTGTAGCTTTTTCTTCAAAAATTATTTTTTTCATTTTCTGGCTCCTTTTCTGCTGTGTAAAAAAACAAAGGCAGTTTAAATTCTTTTCTTCTTTCTGGAGGAAAAACCAATGATTGAGTTCTTCTCTCATCTAAAGGATAATTTTCATTTTTGTATTGTAGTTCAACTTCTCTATTATCACCAATAACAAGAAGAATTAAACTTCCTTCTAACTCAAAAAAACTATAAGGAAGAAGAAAGTGAGAATTCACTTCTCCTTGATCAACTTGGTAAGTTAAATAGGTAGGGTATTGTTGAGAGGTAATTCTTACCTTTGGAATAGAATGAAGAAATATCTCTTTGTGTGGCAAATAAATTAAATCTTTCACTTGAGATTCTACCACTTCTTCTTCTTGATTGTTTAAAAAGTAATTAAGAAGAAAGGCTGAAAAGAGAGGTATAAAGACAAGAAAAAATTTTTTAAAAAAAGAAGACCAAGAAAAAAACATTTTGGTTTCTTCTGCAGGAGGTGGAGAAAGATAATCTTTTAATTCTTCGTCAGAAATATTTAAAATATGACTGTAAGCTTGAACTAAATATTTAAAATGAAGAGAAGAAGCCCTTAATCTATCTTCTTCTAATTTTTTTAAAACATCTGGATGAAGCCTTGTTTTTTTATAAATTTCTTCAAAAGATAAACCTAGGTTGTGTCTTTTTTCTTGTAAAAATTCACCTAATGTCATTTTTTTGCCTTTTGTTTTTTAATTAGGATAAGATAAAAAGAAAATTCTTTTATGAAAGTTTTTTACCAATTACCCTTTCTGTTCTCTATTCTTATTCTTCTTCTCTCCTTTTTTCAACCCATAACTTTATGGCAAATTCTCTTTCTTCTTTCTTTAACCTTCTCTTTAGTTTTAAAAATCATAGAAAAAAGGAAAATTCCTTTAGATTCTTTCTTTTTTTTTCTTCTTTTTATCTATCCTCTGGAATTTGAAATTTTTCAGTGGTTAGCTTTTTGCTATGTTTTCTATAAATCATTTCTTTATGTGGGGGGATTAGGCAAGGCTCTTATCTTCCTTTATCACTATTTTTTTAAAAAAACCTCTTTTACAGCTCCTCAGATTTTTTTATTAAGCTATCTTCTTCTTATTCTCTTTTGCTTTCTTTTTCTTCAATTTGATGTTTTCACTAAAATTTCTTTACCCTTTATTGATCAAATCTATATTGCCGTGAGTTTAGTGACGGTGACCTGTATGCTTCCAGGAAATCTTACAGAAATTTTTACAGACCAAGGACTTTATTTTGTCCTATTCTTTGTTCAACTAGGTGGACTTGGAATTATGACTCTTTCTTCTGTGGCTATTGTTTTTTTAGGTGAGAAAATGGGCTTAAAAGAAAAAATTTTTGTAGGAGAAGTTCTTAATATTAAGGGCTCTTCTCTAAGAGATCTTTTAAAGAGTATCTTTATCTATACTCTGATTTTTGAATTTATAGGAGGAATAATTCTAACCTCTTATTTTTATTTTATTGAACAGATGCATCTCAAAAAGGCTTTTTTTCAAGGTCTTTTTCATAGTGTAACAGCTTTTTGTCAATCTGGGTTAAAAATTACCAGCAGTGATCATACCTTTTTTCAAATGAGTCTTTTTTTTCTAATGTTATTGGGTAGTTTGGGTTTTTTTGTTTTAAGAGAATCTTATCTTTATCTTAGAAAGAAAATTCCATTTTTATCCTTACAGTCAAAAGTAGCCTTTACGGGATCCTTTGTGATTCTAGTTACTTCTACTTTTTTAATTTTCTTTTTTGAATGGTTTCAGGAAGGGAGAAGAGATGGCTTTGTGAACCATCTCTTCTCTTCTTTAATTTACAGTATGAGTTCTCGTACTTCTGGCTTTACTTTTGATGAACTTAATAGTTTGCAACCTGTCACTCTTTATCTTTTTCTTATTCTTATGTTTATTGGAGGAAACTCAGGATCTACTTCTGGTGGTGTAAAAGTTTCTACTATTGTGGTTCTTTTCCAAGCCCTTAAAAGTCTTTTAAATGAAGAAAAAAAGATGCATCTTTTTCAAAGAGGATTATCCTTCAATCTTATTTTAAAAGCAGTGACTTTATTTTTTTTAGCTTTAAGTCTCTTTATCATAGCGTTCTTATTTCTTCTTTATTTAGAACCTCATCAAAATTTTTTTCCACTCTTCTTTGAAACCATGGCTTCCTTCTCTACAACAGGATTTTCATTAGGAATTTTGCCCACATTGCAACCTTTATCAAAGATGATTCTTGGCATTTTAATGATTATTGGTAAAATAGGACCACTTACTTTTCTATTTGCTTTAAGGACTAAAAAAGAAAAAACAGAGAGAATCTTTTACCCAGAAGAAGACTTTATGATAGGATGAAAAATATGATTGTTGCTGTAATTGGTTTGGGAAAATTTGGTTTTAAAATGGCTACAAAGCTTCAACAAAAAGGAGCTGAGGTTCTTGCCATTGATGAAGATCCTGAGGTTTTAGATAGAATTAAACATCAAGTGACTGAAGCTGTTCAGTGTGACATTACTAATGAATTAGCTTTAAGAGAGATTAATTTACAAGAAGCTCACGTAGCTTTAGTAGCCATGGGAGAACATTTAGAAAAAACTATTATGACCATTGTTCTTTTAAAAAGATTGGGAATTAGTAAAATTATTGCCAGAGCAAGCAATACTATTCAAGAACAAATTTTAAAAGAAATAGGAGCTACTCAAGTGTTGTCTTTAGAAGAGGAAATGGCTGAAATTCTCTCAGATCAGATTATGGCACCTTTTTTAAGAAAAAAAATAAATTTTTTAGATTATTATACTATTGCAGAAGTCATGATTCCTTCTCATTTAGATAATACTTCTTGTAAAGAATATAATTTAAGTAAAATACAAGTTTTGGGTTATGGAAAATCGAAGCCTACTTTAGATGAACAGGGATTTATTGCTTTTGATTTACTCTATGAAAAAGAACCTGAAAAGTTTTTTGAAGGAGACTTACTTTTAGTAGGAGGTCTTACTGAAGATGTGGAAGAGCTTCTTAAGGAGTTTTTATGAAAAAAAAACAACTCTTTTTTTTTCAAGGAGTCCTTTTTTTATTTTTCTTTTCTACCTTTCTTTTAATTAACGAACTGCAAAAAGCTATTTTTCAAGAAAGAGAATTACAAAAAAAACACTTCGTTCATGTAGAATATCTTCATCAACAACTTTTTAAAATTACAGAAAATTATTTAAAAAAAGATCCCAAAGAGATTTTTCATCAAAACCTAAAGCACTTATCAGCTTATCTCATGAACATAGAAGAGCCTAAAGAAATGATTAAAGATTTAAGAAAAAATCTTGAAAACTTAATCTCTGGAGCACAAGATAATTATCTTGCTTTTTTTATTTCCTATGAAAAACTATTAAAACAACTTTCTCTTCCTAAATCTCAATTAGATTTTCTTTTCTTTTTTAAAGTTTTTTTTGTTATTTTTATTTTTTCTTTTTTACTTTTAAGTCTCATTCTTCAAAGATTTCAGAAGTATAATTTTAAAAAACACTTAAGATCTTTACAAGATATGCAGAAAGGGTATTTTAATATTTTTCTTCCCATAGAAGAATATAGCCAAGAGCTTCAACCTTTAACAAAAGAAATTATAAAACTTGCAGAACAATTAAAATACTTTGAACAACTAAGAGTCGATAGAATTCAGTTAGAACAAAAAAAATTTGATATTTTAACTCAAATCTTAAAAAGTCCTATTCTCATCTTTAATGCTGAAGGTAAAATTCATTACTTAAGTAATGAATTTTACTCTATTGTGCAAAGAGAATCTACAGAATTTATTAATAAATACTATGAAGAAACTCCTTTAGATAAAAAGCTTAAAGAGCTTATTTATCGAGTTCTTGAAACAGATGAAAAAATTGAACAAGAAACCATTCAGATTCAATATGAATTAGATGAAGATAAAAACTATGAAGGTTTTGTCAGTAGTTATCCCATTAGGGGACTTGGACAAGACTATTATTTAGTGTATATCAGTAGAAACTGATTGCATGAAACATATTAAAAATTTTTCTATTATAGCCCATATTGATCATGGTAAATCTACTTTAGCTGATCGATTTATTGAAGAAACCCAGGCAGTGGCAACTCGCTCTATGACTCATCAATTTCTAGATAATATGGATATTGAAAGAGAAAGAGGAATTACTATTAAAGCCCAAACTGTTCGTTTAAGTTACTCTTTAGATGGAATTGATTATCAGCTTAATCTTATTGATACCCCTGGTCATGTGGATTTTACCTATGAAGTAAGTCGTTCTTTAGCTTGTTGCGAGGGAGCTCTTCTTGTTGTGGATGCTTCCCAAGGAATTCAAGCACAAACCCTAGCTAATGTTTATCAGGCACTGGATTACAACTTAGAAATTATTCCTGTGATTAATAAAATTGATTTACCTCATGCTGATGTTGAAAGAGTGAAAAAAGAAATTGAAGATATCATTGGTCTTGATGCTAGTGATGCTCCTTTAATTTCAGCAAAAACAGGACTTGGAGTTCAGGATCTTCTAAAAGTTTTGGTTAAAAAAATTCCCAGTCCCAAGGGTCTGATTTCTCATGATTTTCAAGCATTAATTTTTGATTCTTGGTTTGATCCCTATCAAGGAGTGGTTATCCTTGTGAGAGTCTTTGAAGGTAAGGTGACTAGAGGTCAAAAAATTTATTTTAAACACACTAATCAAAAATATGAAGTGATCAAGATTGCTATCCAATCACCTTTTTTTCAAGAAATTGATAGTTTGGAAGCAGGAGAAGTTGGAATTTTAATCTGTGGAATTAAAAATCTTCGTGATATTAAAATTGGAGACACCTTGGTTTTTAAAGAAAATACTCCCGCTTTAGCAGGTTATAAAGACATTAAGCCTATGGTCTTTTGTGGTCTTTTTCCTGTGAATACTGAAGATTTTGAATCTTTAAAAGAAGCTTTAGAAAAGCTCTCTTTAAATGATTCTTCTTTTACCTATGTTATGGATCAATCCTTAGCTCTTGGGCTTGGTTATCGTTGTGGTTTTTTAGGTCTTTTACATATGAATATTATTCAAGAAAGACTAGAAAGAGAATTTCAATTAAATCTTATCTCCACAGCTCCTTCTTGTTCCTATGAGCTTCATTTAAATAATAAAGAAATTCTTCTTTTAGATAATCCTTCAAAATTTCCAGAGCAGGGAGCTATTGATTTTATTAAAGAGCCTTTTGTAAAAATGACTCTTCATGTTCCTCAAGATTTTTTAGGTAATATTATCCAGCTTTGCCAAGAAAGAAGAGGAATACAAAGAGATATGCAGTACCTAACAAGTACAAGAGTGATGCTCACCTATTTAATTCCTTTGAATGAAATGATGTTTGATTTTTATGATCAACTCAAAAGCTTATCTAAGGGCTATGCAAGTATGGATTATGAACTCACTGATTATGAAACAAGTGATCTTGTAAAATTAGATATTCTTCTTAATGGAGAAAAAGTAGATGCTCTTTCTTTAATTTGTCATCGATCTCAGGCTTATAATAAAGGTCGTGATCTCACTCAAAGGCTTCAAAAAATTATTGAAAGACAACAATTTGAAGTCATCATTCAAGCTGCCATTGGACAAAAAGTTCTTGCTCGTGAAACAATTAAAGCCTTAAGAAAAAATGTTTTAGCGAAGTGTTACGGTGGAGATATTACTAGAAAAAGAAAACTTCTTGAAAAACAAAAAGAAGGAAAGAAAAGAATGAAAATGGTAGGAAGAGTAGAAGTTCCTCAAGAGGCTTTTTTGGCTGTTCTAAAAGTGGAGGAGTGATTGGAGCAATTTTTAAATCAATGGAAAAATTATAGTGAAGATATTCCAAGAGAAGTTTTTTTAAAAGAACGAGAATTGTTTTTTAAACATACCTTAAAAGAAGATTACAAAGAAGAAAGATTAGATAATTTTTTAGATTGGATTCTTATTAAATACATGAAAAATTTTTCACTTCCAGTGACTGTTCAAGAATCTTTAAAAAAATCTAAGCACAGTCTTTTTGAATATAAAAAAAAATTTTTAAGTAAAAAAAATCTTACTGATTTAGTTACTCAAGAAAAATATATTTTAAGCCCCCCTCACCCATTATTAATGCAAGGAGATGTTTTTTCAGGTCGTCTTGTGGAATTTAATCAAGAATATTTTATTCTTCCTGGAATACTTTCTTTTCCTAAAGAAATTAAACCTTTTCTTTATAAAACAAGATTATCAACTCTAGAGTGGGAACATCTTCTAGATAAGAGTAAACATTATCAACATTTAAGTTTTAAAGAATTTTTATCCAAATTTTATCCTTGGGTCTTTTAAAGAGTATTTTTGAGTTCTTTAATAAAAGACTCTAAACCCTCCCCTTCATGAAATCCTTCTAAAAAATGATCAAAGAGAATCTTCTTATCTTCTTTCATGAGAAGAACTTTCTCTTCAATAGAACCTTTGATAATAGGTTTAAAGACATGAACAAAATTTTGTTGACCTAATCTATAGCTACGACCAATGGCTTGGTCTTCTACGGCTGGATTCCACCAAGGATCCATTAAAAAAACATAAGAAGCTTCTTGTAAGTTTAACCCTTGTCCTCCAGCTTTAAGACTAATCAGAAACAGTTCTGATTGAGAAGAGCTTTTAAATTTATTCACCATTTCTTCTCTTTTTTTCTGATCCATGGTTCCATCTAGTCTTAAAGAGTTAGGAAAGTGTTGCTGCAGAATATCTAAAAAAGAAGTAAATTGTGAAAAAATCAAAACTTTTTTATCTTCTAAAGAAGAAATTTGTTCTTTTAAAAATTCAATCTTAGTACTCATATTCTGCTGATATAAACAAGCTAATCTGAGCTTAGTGAAAATTTTTAAAATTTCAATAGATTGATTTTCTTCTTCTAAGACTTTTCTTAAAGAAGAATTTAATTGATCGTAAGAAGATTGTTCCTTCGGAGAAAACTCTAAATAAATATACTGTTCTTGTTTAGAAGGAAGATCTTTTAAAACATGATCTCTTTTTCTTCTTAATAAAAAAGGTTGAATAATCTTTTTTAATAAAAAGGGTTCTTTTTTTTGAATACTTAAAAATGGTAAACAAATTTTAACAAGAGTAACTAATTCTTGTAGATGATTTTCAAAAGGAGTTCCTGTAAGACCTATTTTGATTCCTGGAAAATTTTTAGCGACTTTGGTTGTTTTAGAAGATTCATTTTTTAAAAATTGAATTTCATCAAATATGATGATAGAAAAATTTCTATCACTTAAGTTTTCTTCTTCTTTTCTAAAAATTTGATAAGAAGTTAACAGAATATCTTCATCTTTATATTCTCTTTTAAGTCCGTGATAAAAACAAAGACTTCTATCAGGAAGATAAGTAGAGATTTCTTCTTTCCAATGAAAAAGCAAGCTCATAGGTGTAACAATGAGAATCTTTTTAAAAGTACTATATTTTAGAAAAAAAAGAACTTGTCTTGTTTTTCCTAAACCCATGTCATCACCTAAAATAGCTCCAAAACCTTTTTCAGTTAGTTGCAACAACCAAAGGACACCCTCTTTTTGATAATCTCTTAAAAGATTTTCTTCCAAGGTTGGGCTAGGATTTTTTTCTTCTGGAAAAAATTCTTCAAATTCTTTAAAAAAACCTAAAAATTTTTTAAATTCATCAGAGAATAAATGCTTGTTTTTTTTATTTTTAAAAAGCTGAATTAAAAAATAATCTCTTTCTGAAAGAAAAAAACCCTCATGTAAATCTTGTAAAAAATTGGAAGAAAGAGATTCTATTTTTTTAGATAGATCATCTTTAATATTAGCAATTATTTTTTTTTCTTGGAGTAAATGTTGATTAAAATAAATAGGAATATTATTTTTTTGGCAAAAGAAAATAATTTCTAAAGCTTGATCTTCACTGTTTAAATAATGATTTTTTTTGCTAAAAAAAGGGGAAATTTTTTTTTTAAAATCTTTAAGATGATCCAAGGGTAAATAATAAAAAGTATCATTTATATGAAAAAAAGAGTCTTCTTCTTTATGAAGATCTTCCTCTTTGAAATAATAAAAAAAATCAGTAAAAAAACCTTTTTGAATAAACAATTGATGACCTCTTATTTGCAATTCAAGACCTGGATTGATTTTTTTAGCCTTGTCTGTTTGAGAGGACCAACTTTGTAAAATTACCTGAGGATGCTTATTAAAAGTAAGCTCTTCAATGCTTCTTTCTTGCATGGATTTTAAGTAAGAGAGAAGATCTTCTTTTAGAAAGTAAAAAACACCTTCTTTCCAATCAAGTAAATAAGATTCAATGAGAGTTAATATTTTATTAGGATGCTCTAATTTTTTTTCATAGAATTTAAACATAAGAGTTTCTGTGAAAAAAACCTTAGGTTGAAAAAAAAATTTTTTCTTCTCCAGGGAATAAAAAGTCAAACTTTTTAAAGGAAGTTTTTTTTTATTATCTGGAAAATTTAAAGAAGATTTTAAAAAAGAATGTAAAGCATAGGGTTTAATAATATGGTCTAAATAAGAGTGCAAGTAATGATTTAAATGATTTTTTAAAGAATTAACATGAACACAATGATTTTCTTCAGAACAAGAACAAGTAGAAGAAGAGCCATTAAGATGAACTGAATAGTCATTTACTAAAGCTGAAACAATGATCTTATTATAAGACTTCTTAATAAAAGAAATATGAATATCTTCTTCTAGAAGTTTCATTAAATGTTATAGTCTTTTAATATTTTTGCACGACTAGGATGCCTTAGTTTTCTTAAAGCTTTGGCTTCAATTTGCCTAATTCTCTCTCTGGTTACAAAAAAATCTTGTCCTACTTCTTCTAAAGTATGATCTGATTTTTCTCCAACACCAAAACGCATTCTTAAAACCTTTTCTTCTCTTGGAGTTAAAGTGGCTAATAATTGTCTTGTTTGTTCAGCTAAGATAACGTTCATCATAGCTTCTTGAGGAGAAAGTAATTTTCTATCTTCAATAAAATCACCCAGAGTACTATCTTCTTCTTCTCCAATAGGAGTTTCTAGACTAATAGGTTCTTTTGAAATTTTAAAAACTTTCTTGACTTTATCCACAGGCATTTCCATTTTTTCTGCTAGCTCCTCTGGAGTGGGTTCACGACCAAGCTCTTGAATAAGCTGTCTGTTAATCCTAGAAAGCTTATTAATAGTTTCAATCATATGGACAGGAACTCTAATGGTTCTTCCTTGATCCGCAATAGCTCTTGTAATAGCTTGGCGAATCCACCAAGTGGCATAAGTTGAAAATTTAAAACCACGTCGATATTCAAATTTATCCACTGCTTTCATGAGACCAATGTTACCTTCTTGAATAAGGTCTAAGAATTGCAACCCACGATTGGTATATTTTTTAGAAATTGAAACTACTAATCTTAAATTGGCTTCAACTAATTGGGATTTTGCTCTATCAGCTCTCTCTTCACCCTTAAGAATAACCTCATAAACTCTTTGAATTTCTTCAAAAGGAAGACCCGCTTCTTCTTCTAGTCTTATAAGTTTTCTACGATTATCTTCAATCATTCTAAAAATTTGCTCTAATTTAGCCTCAGCTGCATAAAGTTTTTTTGAGAGAGATTTTCTATAAGATTCATCTTTTTGAAACTGAGTAAAAGATTTTTTATACTCATTTTCGTCTATTTCTAAAAATTTTAAGTTTCTTTCTTGTTGTTCAATGAGTTCCTTAAATTTAAAAAAATACTTTTTTAAAGGCTCAACAAAACTATTAATGATTTTTCTATTAAAAGTTAATTGAATGAGTTCTTCATTTAATTTATCATAAAGAGCTCTATCTTGAGGCTTTAATTTTTTTAAAGAAAAGGAGTCTCCTTGTTTTTTTAAAAGTTGATAAAAATAATTAGCCTGATCAATGACTTGAAAGATCTTTTTTTTAACAGCTAAAATTTCACTTTCTTTAGATTGATCATCAAGACCTCTTACCAAGTCTTTGACAAATTCTAAAGGATTTTCAGCTTGCTCTATTTTTTCTTTTAACTTTAAAAGTTCTTCAACAGCATGAAAAGAAGAAAGAGAAGAGGTGATAATTTCTTTTTCTCCTTGTTCAATTTCCTTAGCGATTTCAATCTCTCCTTCTCTTGAAAGAAGAGGAACTGAACCCATCTTTTTTAAATACAGCTTAACTGGATCTGAACTTTTAGCAAAAAAATCTTCTTCTTTTTCTTTAGATTCACTTTCAATAATTTCTTCTTCAAAATCTTCGACAACACCCTTAAGAGTAATGTTTTTCGTTTCAAAGAGATCTAAAATTTCATCTAAATCCCTAAAAGAAGTGATTTGAACAGGAATAATATCATTAAGTTGATCAATGCTAGTTTCACCAAGATCTTTTGATTCTTGTAGAAAGTGTAGAAATTTTTTTGATTTTAAAAATTCAGCTAATCTCATGTATCCTTCCCTAGAGATTGTATTTCTTGATTAATCTTTTGAAGTTGATCTAATGCAATAGGCTTTTGTTCTAGTAAAAAAGACCTCTCTTGTACTAGTCTTTTTTTTCTTAATTCCAAAAGCAAATCCCTCGACAACTTTTTACGATTTTTCTCATCAAGAGTCAAGTTTGATCGACTCTCTATGTATTTTAAGACAAAGTTTCTCCAAGACTCTTTTCCCTGAAATAAAGTTAAGCTTGTTTTTAAAGATTCTTTTAATAAATCTAAGGACCCTTCTAAATAGAGCCTTTGTAAATTCTTAGCAAAACTTAAAAGAGAAGAAGAAATTTCTTGAGTATAGACTTCTAGTTCTTCTAAAAAAAGATCAGGGTAAAGTGAAAAAGTTTTTAGAAAAGTCCTTTCACTGGAATTTAATTCTTCTTGAGAAGAAGCAATTACTCTTTTTGAAAAACTAGATTTCTCTACTTGAAAATTAAGTAAAGCATCTTCACTCATCTTTAAATTAAGCTTATCTCTTACCTCTAGAAGTTTTTCTAATACAAAAGGATCTCGTCCAAGAGGCTTTAAAAGAAGAAAAATTTTTTTTAATAAATTTAAATTATCTTCTAATCTTGAATTTTTTTGAATCAGAAGATCTTCAATAAGTAAATCGAGATAAAGAGGAGCTTGTTCTAATAATTTATTTAAATCTCCTCCTTGAGTTAAGAATTCATCTAAATCCTTATAAGGACTTGGGTTTAAATAACGAACAAGATATTGATGTTGAAGAAAAATATCATGAAGTTTTAAACTAAATTTCTTTCCAGGTTCATCTTGATCTAAAGCAAAATAAATTTTTTTAAAAGAAGAAAAATGATGAATCAAACTAGGTTCAAAAGAAAGTCCCATTAAAGCACAGCTTTGCTTAATTCCTTGTTCATAAAGAGAAGCCACATCTAAATGTCCTTCTACTAAAATTAAAAAATCTTGTTGAGACTTAGCTTCCTCTAAATGAAAAAGAATATCTCTCTTTTTAAAAATTTTTGATTCTTTAGAATTTAAATACTTAGGTTGTTCGTTTTCCAAGCTTCGAGCTGTGAAACCAACATATTTATTTTTAAATTTAATAGGAATCATGAAACGATTTTTAAAAAATTCTCTGTAACCAAAATGATAACCAAGCTCTTGACTGATAGAATTTTTTTCTACTAAACCCTCCTCGCTAAAACCCATGAGAAAATACTTAGCTGTAGACAAGCTAAGCTTTCTTTTTTTTAGAAAAGATAAAAAATTTTCATTTTTTAATCCTGCTTCATGATAACGATAAACAAGTTGCTCTAAAAAATTCCAATAAGGTTTGTAAGAAATTTTCTCTTCCAAAGATAGCCCTAAATAAGAACCTGCTTCTTTTAAAGCTTCCATAAAAGAAATATTTTTAAATTTTTGAATAAAACTTATAGCATCCCCTGCTTCATTACAAGCAAAGCATTTAAAAACTTGCTTCTCATCACTTACTTTTAAAGAAGGATGTGAATCTTGATGAAAAGGACATAAGGCTTCATATTGAGCCCCTTTTTTTGTTAGAGGAATATACTTTTCAATAAAAAATGAAATAGGTTGGTGTTTGATTTCTTGTAAAATTTCTTCTGCTTTCATTTTTTCTCTAATACAAGTGCCTTAATAGGTATTTTTTGGGCTAAAAAGATTTTTTCAAAATCTGTCAACAACTTTAATTCTTCAAAACTGTGTTCTTCTTGATGAAGATTTTTTGACATGAAAAGAGAATCAAAGCTAGGGAAATCTTCCTGAAGCATGAAATTGAAATACTCTTCATTATCAGTTTTAATAAAAACCTTAGCACCTTTTTTTAATAAAGGTGCTATAAGTTCAATAAAATTTTTTTGAACTAACCTCTTTTTATGATGTCTTTTTTTGGGCCATGGATCAGAGAAGAGAAGAAAGACTTTATTAATTTCTTCTTCAAAAAATAAGGGTAGTGAATGAGCTCCTGTTCTTAAAAAAACATATTGAGACAAGTGATTCTTCTCTAGTTTTTTAATGAGTTGTAAGCTCCTTTTAAAACGATAATCTAGTCCAATGAAATTTTCTTGAGAGAATTGTTTTAAGTACTCAAGAGCAAAACCACCAAATCCTGTTCCAATTTCTAAGGTTAAAGGAAACTTGTTTTTAAAATAATGAGACCATTTTCCTTTAAAAACAGACCCCTCTTCATTCCTTAGGACCTTAGAATAAGACATAAGTTTAAGATCATAAGGATTCATGATGAATCTTTAGCATAGACCTTTTATCCTTGAAAATATTTTGGTAAATAAGGAAAGATGTCTTTTACTCAAAGCTTAGCTCTCATGCTTCCAGGTTTTCTCTTAACCATTATTCTTCATGAATACGCTCATGCTCTCATGGCTTATCTTAGAGGAGATCATACAGCTAAAGAAAGGATGACCCTTAATCCCATGGTTCATTTAGAGCTCTGGGGATCTGTCTTAATCCCTCTTTTAAATCTTAAGCTAGGTGGCTTTCTCTTTGGCTGGGGTAAGCCTTTGGTACCTAAGACTTATTTATTAAAAAATAGATTTGATCTCTTTCTAATTTATCTAGCTGGTCCTTTGATGAACTTTTTTTTAGGAGTTCTTTTTTCTTTTTTAGGTGTTTTAGCTTTAAAGTTTCAAGCTTCTTCTCTAGTTTTAGAGTTTTTACAGTATACTACTTTTATGAATTTTCTTTCTCTTTTTTTTAACCTTCTACCTCTTCCTCCTTTAGATGGTTTTTTTTTACTCAGTACTTTTTTAGAAAAAAAATATGAAAGATTTGTCTATAATCTTATTCTTTACGCTCCTCATATTTTTTTAGCTTTTTTTTTCTTAAGTTTTTTAGGGCTTCCTATTTTAGGTTACCTTATTACTAAACCAGCTCATTATTGTTTACAATTTTTCAATGCTTTTTTTTATAAAGTGATTTTATGGAACTCTTAGTCACCATTGACCAGTTTGATGGTCCTTTAAATCTTTTACTTTATCTTGTAGAAAAAAATCAGTTGGAACTTCGTAAAATCAATCTTCCTCAATTAACTCAACTGTATTTGCAGTATTTAAAAAAAATGAAAGATCTTAATTTTGATCTTTTAGCTGATTTTTTACATATGGCAACAACTTTAGTTTTTCTTCGTTCTGAACAAAAACTTTTTACAGATAAAAAAGAGAGTGCTGCTGATGATCTTATAGCTCAGTTAGAAATCTTAAAAAAATATCAAGATCTTGGAAGAAAACTTTGGAATTTAGATAAAAACTATTATGAATATTATTTACATCCTCCTTTATCTTCTAAAAGAAAAGAACTGCAATCAGAATTAGAGGGAATTTTACCCTTAGATCTTCTTTTAGAATCTTTTATTGAATTTAAAGCGAGAGAGAAGAAAGTTTTTAAATACGTTAAATTAGATGAAAAAAATTTAGAAGAAGTATCTCAAGAAATTCTTACTCAAGTTCAACAAGAATCCCCTCTTTCTTTTAAAGACTTAAAGGGATCTCCTGTAGTTCTTTCTTTTATGGCTGTTTTAGAAATGGCTAAGTTAAAAATACTACATCTTTATCAAGGATTGAAAAAAGAAGATCCTCTTTATTTGGAGTCTTTATGATTGTAGAAAAAAATCAACAACAAATTGCTCTTTTAGAAGCAATTTTTTTTGTAGCAGATAAACCTTTAACTCTAGAGAAAATTTTCACTCTTATAGATCAAAAAATACCTGTATCTCTTTTAGAGGAACTTCTTAAAGATTATGAACAAATTTTATTACAAGAAGATCGTGGTTTTTTTCTTCAACAATCTTCCTTAGGATATCAACTAAAAACTAAAAAAGAATTTCATGAAATTCTTACTAAATTTTATACTAAGCCTAAATTAAATCTCACTCCAGCGGCTTTAGAAGTTTTATCTTTGATTGCTTACAAACAACCTTTGCTTAAAACAGAGCTAGATCAGATTCGAGGGGTGGATTCATCTTATCTTTTAAGAGTTCTTCTTGAGAAAAGAATGATTCAAACAGCTAAATCTCAACAACTCTCCTATGAAACAACTGCTGATTTTTTAGATTTTTTTCAGTTAAGATCCCTAGAAGATCTTCCTTCAGAGCAAGAAGTAGAAGAGCTTGTAGATAGTAGGCTTATAGAACAACAAGAGGGCTTAAAAAATCTTATTGGACTCAAAAGTGATCCTTTGTTCGAAGAAGGAGCACTAGATACCTCAAAATTAGAAAATTTAGTCAAAGAAAGGATTCTTGAGACAGATCTCACCAAGGAAATGAAACAAAAAGGGGCTTTTGAAGCCTTAGAGCAGTATCTTTTGAAGCAAGAAGTCATTTTGCAGAACCGTTTATCACTTCAAACTGAAGAAAATTTCACTTAACCCCTTCCAAAAGAAGATTTTTTTATGTTAGGAGTCCTTTTATGCGATTAAATAGATTTTTAGCCTCTTTTGGGCAGACCTCTAGAAGAAAAGCTGAAGAATTTATTCTGCAGGGACAGGTGAAAATTAATGGCAAAAAGGTCACTGATTTAGCTACTAAGGTGAATCTCAGTGAAGATCTAGTGAGTTTAAATGGTCAGTATCTTTATCCAGATCATTTTGAAAAGAAATATATTGCTTTTCATAAACCAAGAGCTTGTGTCACGACTCATTCTGATCCCGAGGGAAGAACAACTATTTATGATTATCTACCAAAGCTTCGTGAAAGACTTTTTCATGTAGGACGCCTAGATTATCATTCAGAAGGACTGATTCTTATCACTAATGATGGTGAATTTTGTCAAAAGATGACTCATCCTTCTCACGGAGTTTTAAAAACCTATGAAGTGAAAGTTTTTGGAAAAATTTCTCAATCGTTAGCTTCAAAAATAGAAAAAGGGATTATTGATCAAAATGAACTTTTAAAACCTACAAGTGTTAAGATTTTAAAATATCTTCTGAATAAGACTTGGCTTCAAATTCAACTGATGGAAGGAAAAAACAGAGAGATTCGTCGTCTTTGTGAAGCTTTTGATTTAGAAATTGATCGATTAAAAAGAACTTCTATTCATAAATTACATCTTGGTAGTTTAAAACCAGGAGACTATGCTTTCTTAGATAAAAAACAAGTAGAACAATTATTGAATTAAATAAAAAGAGTTTACTCGTTGACAATATTGATTTTTTTATCTAGGATCACCTCGCGGGATGGAGCAGTCTGGTAGCTCGTCGGGCTCATAACCCGAAGGTCGTAGGTTCAAATCCTGCTCCCGCATCCAGCTTTTTAGTAGTTAAAAAATAAAAGCCTTTAACAAAGAAATTCTTAAAACAAACTTTTTGTAGATACATTCACGTTTCTAGATAGTTTAACAAAAAAAATTATAGAGCTTGAAAAACTCATAAGAGAAAATTTTATTCAAAAATATATTTCTTATTAAGGTAATTAAGCCTTGAAAATTACTTCTAAAATTCAGGCATTACTTTTTTCTTTGTGGCATTGAATTTCTACTTAAAGAATAGATCTAATAAAAAACCTGTTCTTACATTAAAAATCCAACCATGAATTTTTGGTAGTTTTCTTTTTTTTCTTGATTCTTGTATAATTTTTGATTTTAAAAGAGATTCACATTGAGAAAGAATATTCATCCTGACTACAAAATCTTCTTTTTCTTGTTGAGATTTAAAAGTTTTCAAATCTTTTCTATAGGTCTTGATTAGATTTTTCAAGGGATTAATCCATTGATGAACTCTTTTAAAAGATGTTTTTTTAAAAGAAGCTTGAATTCCACCACATTCATAGTGTCCACAAACAATAATATGGTCTACTTCTAAAACCTTAACAGCAAATTCTAAAACACTTTGTGAGCTTGAATCTTCACTGGGAAGAAGGTTGGCAATATTTCTGTGAACAAAAATTTGTCCAGGTTGGGCTCCCATAAGTTCTTCTGCTGTGACTCTGCTATCAGAACAACCAAAATAGAGAATTTTAGGTTGTTGATTTTTTGATAGCTTATGAAAATAGTTCTTGTCTTGAAGAAGTTTTTTCTTAACCCATTGTCTGTTATTGTAAAAAATATCTTTGATATTCATAGTCTTTTTATAATCAAAAACTATGAATATGTACAAAAAAGAGGTATTATGGATTATTTAATTTTAACAAAGATATTTCTAAAGTTGAAAAATACATTTTACAAAAGAGATAAAGTATCTATTGTCTAAATTAAAATTAAATTAAAATAAGCAATAATTCTTATATCAATAAATAGATCAAGACAATAGTAATGTAAAAAAAACAAAAACTAGTCACTTCTAGAAAATCTTTTTAGAATTAAAGAGATGGATTTTTATACTCAATATCTGAAAAGTCATGAAATTAGTGAAGATCAGATTGATTTATTAAAAAGTTTTCAAGAGTATTTGGATAAATATTTAATTCCTTTAAGAGGAGAGGGTTTTAAGCCAGAATATCAAGGAGGAAAAGTTATTTTCTCTTCTGAATTTAAAGCAAGTCTTGAAGAGTTTCATAGGTTGGGTTTTTTTCACTTGGGTCAAGAAGAAAATTATGGAGGAATGGCTGTGTCAGAGCCTTTTTTAATTGCTATGACTTCTTTGATGACCAAAGCCCATCTTTCTTGGTCTCTTTTTCCGGCTTTAACAAGATCAGCTATTAGATTACTTAAAGCTTATGGATCTGAAGAGTTAAAAAAAGAATATCTTCCTCTGATGATTGAAGGAAAAGCTTCTGGAACTATGTGCCTTACAGAATCTCAAGCAGGAAGTGATCTTTCTGAGATTAAAACTAAAGCTACTTATAAAGATGGTTCATATAAAATTGAAGGTCAAAAAATTTTTATTTCAGGAGGAGATCATAATCTTTATGACAACATTATTCATTTTGTTCTAGCTAAAACCCCTGAAGGTTTAAAAAAAGAAGGGACAAAGGGTATTTCTTTGTTTTTAGTTCCTAAATTTTTAAAAGGACAAAGTAATTTTATTCATTGTGCCAAATTAGAACATAAAATGGGCTTGGCACATTCTCCTACTTGTGAACTTGTGTTTTCTCATCAAGGAGAAACTAAAGGTTTTTTAATAGGAGAAGAGTTCCAAGGATTAAAACAAATGTTTTTAATGATGAATGAAGCAAGAATTTATTGTGCTGTTCAAGGGGAGGGCATTGCTGCCTGTGCTCTAGAATTAGCTCAAAAATATGCTCAAGAAAGAATTCAATTTAAAAAACCTATTAAAGAACATGATGATGTAAAATATCACCTGCAAAAAATTGAAAGCATGGTTACAGCCATGAGATTATGGTTATTAAAAACTGCTTCTTTATTAGAAGATAAGAATAAAAAATCTCTTTTAGATTTTTTAACACCTTTACTTAAAGCTTTTTGCACAGAGCAAGGATTTCTTTTATCTAGTGATGCTCTTCAGATCTTTGGAGGCTATGGTTATATGGAAGAATATCCTATAGCTCAAGTTTTAAGAGATAGTAGAATTGCTATGATTTATGAAGGAACTAATGGTATTCAGGCTCACGATTTTATCACTAGAAAGTTAATTTATAATCAGGGAGAGCTTTTTTATCTTTTTAAAAAAGAATTTCACCAAGAGTCTTTAAAAGAATCTTTTGAGGTAGGAGAGATGATTTTAAAAAAATATTTAACAACTCAAGATTTAAGTTCTTCTTTAGATGCTTTAAGGTATTTTTCTTACTTAGCTTTAGGTTCACTCATGCATAAAGATGCCTTTTTTATGAGATACCATTTTTCGGAAACAGCTTCTTTGAGCAAGAAAATTTTAGGATGATAGAAAATCTCATTTTAAACTTTAAACCCTCTTATAAAAAAAATTATCAAGATGAATCTTTTTTTATTGTTGCTGAAAATTTGAAGAATTTTTTACCTCTCAGTGAAACAAATTATCAAATTGTAGATCTTTTTAAAATGAATTACATTCAGCTCACCTTAGAAGAAGGATTAAAAGATTTTTTTTTAAGATGGTGTGAAGAAAAATTCATAATAAAAAATATAAACTTAAAAACATCTTTTTTTTTGTCTTTTAAAAAAGCCTATGAGTTAAATCAAAACTTGGATTATTCTTATAGATATCTCTTTGGTTTAATAAAAAAAAAAAATGATTTTCAAGATAGTTATTCTTATTTTTTAGATCAAAAAAAAGTTAAGATTCTCCCTCTAGAAAGATACCTAAGATTTACTCATTTTGATCTTCACTCTTATGATCTTATTATTATTATTAAATTTTCTCAAAAAAAAATTCAAGATTTTGGTTTCTTTGAAAGACGTTTTTTTAAAAATTTTATGACAAAAGATCTCTTCTATGTTCCATCTTCTCACTTTGAACCCTACTTTTATTCTAAAAACAATAAACTTAAGGAGAAAATCTTGCCTACAGATAATCTTGAATTTTGCTTTTTTTCTGAAAAAGACGAATAATAATTTATGTTGAACATTGTTGTGTTCTTACTTTTTTCTAATCTATCTTCTTTTGTTTCAAAACAAGAAAGAGCGAATAGTTTTCCCTTAGAAGGGAGTTTTTGTCCTGGCTCTACCTGTAATTCTCCAACTGCACCATCTCAAGTTGCATCTTCACAGATAGATGTTCAACTAGATTTAACTCAGTTGAACTGCCCTCCTCAGGGTCCATTATATTCAGCAAATTCTTTTAATTGCAAAGATTATCTTTCTTTCTCTGAATATCAAACATATACTAATGATTATTTAAGTGTTTTAGGCTCTCTTGTTTTTGAGTCATTGCCTAGAAATAAACCTCAAAAGCGTTGTCAACGTATAAGTTCTTTATATGATGGTTGTATTGACCCAAGCTTGGGTCCCATTATAAAATCAAACAATGTTTGTAGTGATCCTGCATTATTTAAAAATACTGTTATGAACTTAGTTGCCATAGAAGTTATTGCTGCTGGTGCAAAGAGCTGCTCTATTGATTCTCAAGATGTTGATCCAGAAGAATTGATTAAAAATCACTTAAAAGGATATTTGTTTAGCAAAGATGTTGATAGAATGTTTAAGACAACAAATAATCAATCGCAAAATCTCTCTCCAATAGTCTTTAAACAAGTTCAAAAAGCACTTATGGAGTCACCAGTGATTTTAGCTGAATCTTTAAATAGATGTGCTCAGGTGATGTCCACATCTATGACTTTAGAAAAAGTCATAGATGATCAAAGTTTAAAAAAAATATTTTGCTCTGGTGATAACTCTAAAAACAAATTAAGCTTTATTTTAGGGCAACAACATTTGATGTCAGATTTAACTTATTATCAGAAAGCTTTGAAGTACCTTCCCGATGAAAAAACAATAAATACTTATACAAATCAACCTCAAAAAAAATTAGCTAAAGAGTCCGTAGGTTCAAACTATTCTACTTCTTTATGGTCTAATAAAATTAATAATAAAACTGTTTATAACTTGCTTCAAGATAAAGCAAACACTCTATGTCAATTAACTCCTGCTCCTACTCCTACTCCTACTCCTACTCCTACTCCTGCTCCTACTCCTACTCCTACTCCTACTCCTACTCCTACTGTGAAGCCAGAAGAAACAAGTGTTATTGATGATTTAAAAAAACAAATAGCAGAACTGCAACAAGCTATTAAAGACTTAATGACAAAAAATGAAAATTCTCCTACACCTCAACCTCCAAAACCAGAAGAAATTCCTCAGCCAAGACCAACGGGATTAATTCCTGGAACAACAGTTATAAATAATTATTTCTATGGACCTATAGATTACGGAATTAATCCTTATTTTATGCCTTCTAATCCCTATCCTAGTCCTTTTGCTTATCCTGGATTTTATACGCCTACAGGCGTTCCTGTTTTTACACCTGGTCCTTACCCTCAACCTAATATATTTGAAAGAACTAATTCTTTTTTTAATAATTTCAATCAAGGATTAAATCAATCCAATAGACCTATAGATATTTTTGAGGAGTGATAATGTTGTTATTCGTATTTTTTTTAAAAAGTAATTCTGGATATAATTATGAACCCATTGTTTTTCAAACAGATACAAAAAATACAAGCGGTATCTGTGTACCAAATAGTCTTGATCTTTATGATTTAAAACTTGGTTCTTGTTCTTTAAAAAAAACATGGTTCACCTCTGCAGATAATGGTTCTAGTACAATTGAGAATTTTTTAAATGCTAGGTTTTTTCCTGCATTGAAAGCTTTTCATGAATCTGAAAAAAGGATTTTTTCTATGGAAAAAAGCGCTATTGTTTTTAAAGAAAACATGAATGAAGCTTGTTTGGATTTTAAAAAAATGAAACCTAACTATCAAGTTCTTTGTGCTAACAGAGAAGGTTTTGAAAAATTAATGAAACTAAAATCTGCTGAATTGATTAGCAAGGGAATTGAAAATTATCAACCTTTAAAAAAGAATTTATTTGGTTATTATTATGCTGATAAAAAGATATCTAATTATCCAAAAAGAAGAGATCATTGGAATGTATCTTTTGCTCAATATGTTGATGTCAATAAAGAAGGTTACAGAATAGGTTCAAAAAACTATACTTTAGAAGATTTTACTAAAAATGATCATCAGGATTTTTTTAATGGTTTTTATAAAAATTCAGCAGCTGTTTTTCTGGAAGCAGCTAAAGATTGCAATAAAAATATAGGTTATGGACCCAATAACTATGTTGAAAAATTATTAAGTCGACCTTTGATGACTCAAAAAGATCTAGATGAATTTAATCAGGTTGCTTGTAAATATTATAACCCTGATTATATAGAAAAATTTGAAGAAGGATATTTAAAAACATTATTTGTGAATTCTTGCATTAACGGGAAAACATTGTTTTTAAAAAAGAAAGAACAGTCTTCTAATAAAGATTCAAGTTCTTCTGAAAAAGAAGTTGATCTTAAAGATAATTCTAATAAAGAAGATAAAACTAAGAAAACAAAAGATTCAATTACACCATCTCCAAAAAAGAAAACAGAGAAATCAAGTGTAAAATTAGAATTACCTAATGCGATATCTATGCCACCTATTTATGTAGATGAGTATTTTAAGAATCAACCTGGAACTAAAACTCCTGTCCAAGAAATGAATGATAGAGAAAATGAAAATAGAGCCGCTCGAAACAAATTATTGAAAGCTAAAAATACTGGAGACTTTAATGAGGCAAAAAATAATTATAAAAATGTTATTGAAAAGGAAAAAAAATTAAGAATTAACGATGCAGATAAAGCTGGAAAAGGATGGGAAAAAGGATCTAATAATCGTAAAGCTCTTGAAAAATATTATCAAGATTATCAAAAAGCTATTGATAATTTTAATAGATTTCAAGAATTAGAAAGTTGAAATTAATGATCTTTGATTAAAAAAAGAACACAGTCTTTTGGACCATTTTTAAATTTAAAAACAAAATGGTCTGTTTTTTTTACAGAATCATATTGCTCTAAAGAACAAATAAAGCCTTTTTGATGAGAACTTTTTTTTAGAAAAGTATAAAGCTTTAAAGGAAGTTCTTTGTTGGTATAGGGAATATTACAAAGAATATCTCCAGAGAGAGGAGTTTTTTCAAAGGAATGAGATTGGTAGTGAATAGGTAGAGGAAAGTAATTTTCTTGAAGTGAAGGTAAAAGATCAGAGCCGTAAAAAGTATTTTTAAAATTTTTTTCTACCTTGTGAAAATGATTTAAGAGTCTTGTTTTAATTTTAGTGAAATTTTCTTTAAGATAAGGATCCTTTTGAAAAAATATTAATTTCTCAAAAGGAAAAACTAGATTGTTAAGAAGTGAATAATAGGTTGGAGCTATATGATAACGTCTAATAATCTCTTCATAAAGAAGAGTTCCTGATCCACAAAAAGGATCAAAAAAATTTTCACTGGTAGAATGAAAAAAGTTCAGTAAGCCAGCAGCGATATTTTCTTTAAGAGAAAACTCATAGGAATTTTTTCTATAATGTCTATTTCCTAAAGATTGAGAAAGAGCAACATAGATAAATCCTTTAAAGTGATCTTCTTCTTGTTCTGTAACAAAAAGAATGTGAACATCGCCTTCTTTATCTACATTAGGTCTTCGACCATAGATTTTTCTAAAAGAATCCACAAGGGCATCTTTTAATAACTGAGAAGAATAAAGAGAAGAGTCATAAAGATGTTTTCTGCCTAGAAAAAGACTTTTAATAGAAAAACTTTGTTCAATTGAAAAAATTTTATCCCAATGAATTTGACTAGCTTGAGTGTAAAGATCTTTCTCCTGAAATAAATCAAAGCTATAAAAAAGTTTATAAACTTTGCTAGCAATTCTTGTTGTTAATAAAAACTCTAAAGCATCTTCATTATAACATTCAAAGAATAATCCTCCTCTTTTAATTTCTGTTTTAGCTTTATTTTTAGAAATTTTTAAAATTTCTTCTTCTAAAAAAGGCTCAAAGCCAACTGGACAAGAGGCAAAGTAGCTCTTAGAATGTTTTTTCATGAGTAAGGTCTATATAGCCAGTGATCATGCGGGCTATCAAGTGAAAAAAAATTTTTTATTAAAATTTACCTATTTAATTGACCTAGGGACTGATTCTTTGAACTCTTGTGATTACCCTCTTTATGCTCAAAAACTTTGCTCACTTGTAACGAAAGAAGATAAGGGTATTTTGATTTGTGGGAGTGGTATTGGAATGAATATTGCCGCTAACAGATTTAGTCATATCAGGGCTAGTGTGATTCATTCTTTAGAAGAGCTAAAGTTAGCAAGAGCTCATAACGATCTTAATGTGTTATGTCTTGCTGGTAGAAATTTTTCTCTACCAGAGGAAGAACTTTTATCTCTTTTTTTAAACACCCCCTTTGAAGAGGGGCGTCATTTAAAAAGATTGGATCTAATTTAGATTATTTTTTTTCTGCTTCTAAGTGAAAATTTAGAACAGGTGTTTCAAGAGTATACCAATTTCCAGTAGCTAAATCTATTAAGGCTGGAAGTAATCCGCCTAAAACATCTAGAACAACCCAGTGTATACCTATCTTGTTGTTGAGCATTTTTGTTGATGAAGTATAACCTTTAGCTTTTACTTGAACAGTATAGCTTTTGTTTGCCTTTAATGATAGCACAAGAGGTGTTTTCCCCATAAGAGTTCCATCAATGTAGACTTCTCCGGGAATGTTAGAGTTAACAGTAAGATCATGCGTTTTTTTTTCAAAAAGAGTAGCACAGCTAGATAGGCTTAGTAATAACAAATATTTCATAAAATCTCCTTTTATTTATTTTAAAATTAATTTAATTTTCACTAGGTTCGCCATCAATAGAACAATTTTCACAGCAAGGGATCGTATTGTCTAGTATATTTGTTGGTACTATTTTAGTAGGCACAGATATACTAGTGGATTCTTTTGAAGAATTAAGCAAATAACAAGAAGAAACCAAGGAAGAAATTATTAAGAAGGAGCCGAATAAGCCACTAATTAAGCAACCTGGCATATTTTTAATACCGTCTTCTATAGTCCCTTGAATTTTATGATTTAAAGATTCTTTTTTTTTTCATGAAAAAGACAATAAAGAATTTAACTCTTATATGAGAATATACCTGATAAAAAATACAAAAAATCTATCTTTTTTTATTCTTCTTCACCATCAATAGAGCAATTTTTTAAGCAAAAAGCATAAGAAGAACTATCTTTTGTAGTTTCTAAAACTGGTGTATTTTTCACCGCTAAAAATCTATTCATTACGAAAGAATTTGCTGCTGCTGTTAAGCTTATTACAGTCAAACATATTAAAATCAAAGAACCAAAACATCCTTCATTAGGCTTGCTTGGGGGGGAGCACTTACATTGTTTACATCCACATTGACCCATACTTATTCTCCTTTTTTAATTTATAGAACATAAGTTTACTTTTTAAAATACCTTTCTTGCTCTTTTCTATGATGAAGTTTTCTGGAAAATCTATGAGCTTCATCTCTGAGCTGAACAAGAAGAGTTTTTAGATGAGAATCTTTCAAGGCAAGAGTCCTGTTTTCATCTAAAACAAGTCTTTCTTCTAGCTGATTTTTTTCTTTAGCTAGGGCTAAAAAAGGAATAAAAAGATTAAGTTTTTTTAAAACTTTTTTAAAAACTCTCCATTGAGGCAATCCTCCATCAATAAGAATAAGATCAGGATAAGGTTTTTTTTCTAATCTTCTTAAAAAGACTTCTTTTAACATTTTAAAGTCATTGTTTCCTTCGGGAAGAGTTTTAAGGTTGTAATAACGATAATCTTTGGAAGAAGAAAATCCATCTTTAAAAACAATTTGAGAAGCTGTCGGAGATGATCCTTGAAAAACAGCTACATCATAAGCTTCTAAAACCCTAGGGAGATCTTGAAGCTGAAGAAGATTTTGAAGGGTTACTAGAGCTAGATAAGGATGATACAAGTGAAGTTGTCTGGAGAGATCTTTTTCTAAAAGCTCTTTTTGTTCTTGAAAGAATTTTTTTAACGAAGAGGGAATTTTTCTAAGATTTAGATCTAATACAATAAATTCTTCTTCAGTATAAAGTGTGTGTTTTTTTTGTTCATAAAGATAATGAGTATAAACTAAAGAATCTAATGCCAGTGAATCACTAAGAAAAAAATAATCTTTTTTAGCTATAAGTTCACCTTGAGATAAGGTTAAAAATCTAACCAAAGAACAGTGATCTTTGGTGGACAGGAGAAGAAAGTCACTATTCTTGTGATGAAGAGATTCTACTCGTTGAAATCTTTCTTCTTCTAAGAATTTTTTTAAAAGAAGATAAAGTTGTTTGATTTCATGAGCTTCTTCAAATTTTTCTTCCTCTGCTTTTTTAAACATTGTTTCTTCAACCAAAGAAAAAAGCTTTTTGTTCTTTTTTTTAAAAAATTGTTCAATGAGTTCAAGTTTTTTTGTATAAGAAGATTCAGACTCTAATTTTAGACAAGTTCCACTGCAAGTTTTTAAATGATAGTAATCACAAACTTTTTTTCTTTTTTGAAATTCTTTTAAAGAACATTTTCTAAGTTGCAAAAAATCACTCAATCTTAAGGCAAGATCTTTAACGGAAAGACCTGGATAGGGTCCCAGAATTAGCCCTTTAGGTTTTTCTCGTGTGATTTCAAGCTTTGGAAAGGGTTCATGAGAAATAAATAAGGAAGCATACCTTTTATCATCTTTTAATTGAAAATTATAAAGAGGTTGATGTTTTTTAATAAGATTATTTTCTAGAAGAAGAGCTTCTGTCTCATTTAGGGTTCTTATATAGTCAATGGAAGTAATCTTGTGAATCAAGGAAGCTATTTTAATTTCTTGCTTTTTTTGAAAATAAGACAAAATCCTTTTTTTTAAGTTCTTAGCTTTTCCTATATAAAGGATAATGTCATCTTCTTTCATAAGGTAACACCCAGGATCATTAGGAAAAGATTGAATAAGTGTTAAGAGATCTTTTTTACTCATAAACATTGATCTCTTTTGTAAATAGAGAGATAATTTTCTTTACTAAAAAAATAGTAGTCTGCAAATGAGTTTAGTAATTGTTTTCATTTTAATTTTTATTTTTTTTCTTACAAAAGAAATCTTTTTTTATCCAAAAAAAAAGATTTCTTTTTATGGTCAAGAATTTTTAGTTCCTTCTTGGTGGAAACAAGATCAAAATAAAATCTATACTTCTTCTTGGTCTTTGGTTTTAGAAAAAGATCTTTCTTTTCTGCAAAGTTGGATTCTAGATGAAAACATTGAAAATTTTGATTACTTTCAAGGAAAAGGTTCTTTTTTAGAGGAGAGAAGGCATTTGTTTTTTATGAGAAAACAAAAAGGATACCTAGTGAGTGTGAGTAAAGTTTTTGAAGCAGGAGTGGAAGATTATTATGTGGAAAAAATTTTTAAGGATTTAGAGTTCTAGCTGGCTCATAAGATTTAAATTTTTGAACCAAAAAAGAAACTAACTCTTCATCTGTTCCGTAGACTTCTTCGACTAGAGATGAATCTGTTAAAAAGTTTTTAACTCTTTCTGCTAATTTAAAAAGAGATTCAGCTAAGTAAAAACCAGAAATAGCTTCTCCATTAAAAGATTTAATGAGTTCTTTTCTGGCATGAATATAAGCTTCATTTTGAGTAATATCAGCGGCTTCAATTTCACCATATTTTTCTTGAAGCTCTTCCAGGGTTTCTTCCTGAAGATCTTCTTCGGTAAGAAGACCTACATTAAGTTCTTCAGCTAAGGATTCTATCAGAGAAGCTCTTGTGTCCAGAGAAAACTCCAGTAAATGAAATTGTCTTAATTGATTAAGAATATGATCAGCAAATAGTTTTAGTGAGGTAAAATCAGTCCTCATGAATCTCCTTTTTTCTTAGCACTTGAATTATTATTATATAAAGAACACAAGGAAAAGAAAAGTGTAAAGCGAGCTTAAATAGATCTTTAAAGAAATATTCATATTCAAATGGAAATTTTTTAAAGATAAAATAACTGAAACCCATAAAAACAGGTAAAGCTAAAGATTCTCTATGAAATAATTGAAATTTTTTTAAAGCTTTTTTAATAAAAAGACTTTGCCATAGAGTAGAACTAATGACTGAAAGAGAAGTTGCTAGAGCTAATGAGCCAATGTTTTTTAAGAAAAAAAAATAAATAACAAGTTGAATAATGAGAGAAAGAGTCGCTGAAAAAAGAAGCTTTTTTGCTTCATTTAAAGCTAAAAGAGTAGGTGTGGTGAGTTTAGTAAGAGCATAGAAAGGAAGACAAATAAGATACATTTGGAAAGCTTTAGTGGTTTGAATCACTGCTTCTTCAGTAAATTTCCCTCTTTGATAAATAATAGTAATGATTTGTTCTCCGTAAAGAAAAAAGAAGAAAAGAAGAGGGAGGAAAAATAAAATAATAATTTTAACCGAGTCAGAAAAGATTTTTCTAGCTGAATCAATTTCACCATTTTTTAAAGCTTTAGAAAAAAGAACAATATGAGCATTAGATAAAGCAATGCCAAGAAGCCCTATGGGAAGTTGAAAAACCTTAAAAGCATAATTTAAGCAAGAAAGGGTTCCTGATCCAAGTCTTAAAGCAAAAGATGTTTGTAAATAAGTACTAGCTTGAGCTGTAAGGACTGTGTAAAAAGCTGGAAGCATTTTTTTTAAAACATAGAATCCTTCTTTGTAAGAAAAAGCATAAAAAGGATATTTTTTATGAAGTAAAATTCCTGTAATGAAAGCCTGAGTAAACATGTACCCAACAAAAGTATAGCTAAGGGTTTGAATAGTAGCTTCACCTAAAAAGTAAGCTTCTAAAGGAATGACAATTAAAATTACTAAATTAGATAAGCCAGGAAGAACAGCTGGAAGAAAAAAACGATATAAGGTATTAAGAGCACTACTAAATAAAGCATAGAGGCTAGCTAAGGGAAGATAATAGTTAATAGCTCTTAAGCCTGAAGGGGTGAGATGGGGTCCAAAAAGAAGAAAAATTTCATTGGCAAAGATCGCCAGAAAAGTAGCTATAATCATTGTCACTGTAAAAAGAGTAATAGCTACTGACCAAAGAGCATAACTACCTTCTTTTTCACTTTTATTTTTTTCTGTAAAATAAGGAACAAAAACAGAGGCAACAGCTCCTTCAGCAAAAAGTTCACGAAAAAGATTAGGAATTCTAAAGGAGACAAGAAAAGCGTCAAATTTAGAAGTAGCTCCAAAATAGAGAGCATACATTTGCTCTCTGAAAAGACCAATAAATCTTGAAATAAAAACAGCAAGAGTCATTCTAAATGAGTATTTTAAAAGGTTTTTGATTGACATAAAGTCTCGTTTTTTCTATCTTTCTAGAGGAAAAAAGGAGTTTTGTCTATGGATATCATTTTATCTTTTTATTATTATACACCTCATTTAATGATAGGTGTTTTTCTTTTTGTCATTGCTCTTTATCTATGGTTAAAAAAACTTCCTTCTGGAACAGAGAAGATGGAAAAGATTGCTTCTTTAATTGAGAAAGGTTCTTTGGCTTTTCTTAAAAAAGAATATGCTATTTTAAGCATTTTTATACTTCTAGTAGCTGGTTTAATTTTTTATTTTTCTGGAATTTTTTCTTCTTTAGCTTATCTTCTTGGCGGGATTATTTCTCTTTTTGCTGGTTTTATGGGCATGAAAGCAGCAACAAAAGCTAATGTTAGAACCACTGAAGCAGCAAGACTTAACAAAAAAGATGAGGCTTTAAGAATTTCTTTTTTTGGTGGATCTGTCATGGGTCTAACTGTAGCAAGCTTAGGTCTTTTAGGTGTTTATTTTGCTTTTGAATACTTAACCAATAGATTAGAGTTATCTCTATTAAACAATTTTGCTTTAGGAGCTTCTACTGTCGCTTTTTTTGCTAGAATTGGTGGTGGAATTTACACTAAGGCTGCTGATGTAGGGGCTGATCTTGTAGGAAAAGTTGAAGCTGGTATTCCAGAGGATGATCCTAGAAATCCAGCCACTATAGCCGATAATGTTGGTGACAATGTCGGTGATACAGCCGGCATGGGGGCTGATCTTTTTGAATCTTATGTGAGTGCTTTAATTTCAGCTATGATTATAGGGAGTACTTTTAATACCATGAGTCATGAAAGTATTCTGTTTCCTTTAATTGTTACTGTCTTTGGGGTTCTTTCTTCTTTTTTTGGTATTCTTCTTATAAATGTCTTTAAAAAACTTTCACCAGCCACTTCTTTAAGATTTATTCCTTTTTTAAGTACTTTGTTGTTTTTAGGAGCTAGTTATCTCCTTAATGAGCAAATAAATTTTAATATATTTTCTTCTCATAAAAATCCTTTTTATATTTTAGTTTTGGGCTCTGTAATGGGTACACTTATTGGTTTTTTTACAGAGTTTTTTACTTCCAACAGTTTTTTTCCTGTTAGAAAAATAGCTTATGCTGGAAAAACTGGTCCAGCTACCATTATTCTTACTGGTTTTTCCATGGGAATGTATTCAGTGGTTCTCCCTATTATTTTAATTTCTGTGACAGTTTTACTGAGTTATTCTTTAGCTGGTCTTTATGGCATAGCTCTTGCTGCTGTAGGAATGCTAGCCACAACAGGAATGACGATGGCAACAGATTCTTATGGTCCCATTGCTGATAATGCTGGTGGAATTGCAGAAATGTCACATCTTGATTCTTCTGTAAGAGCTATTACAGATGAACTAGACTCGCTGGGAAATACTACAGCAGCTATTGGAAAAGGCTTTGCTATTGCTTCAGCAGCTTTAACAAGCCTAGCTTTATTTTCTGTTTATGCTCAATCAGTTGATTTAGAAAATATCAACATTATGAATCCTTACGTTTTTGTAGGGCTTTTTTTAGGTGGAATTATTCCTTTTATCGTTGCAGCTAACACTATTGATGCTGTAGGTAAGGCAGCGCAAAAAATGGTTCAAGAAGTGAGACGTCAGTTTAAAGAAATTAAAGGGCTTATGGAAGGAAAAGCTGAGCCTGAAACGGAAAAATGTGTAGCTATCGCTACTGAAGCTGCTCTCAAAGAAATGTTTATTCCTGGACTGGTAGCTATCGCTGCTCCTATTCTTGTAGGTTTTTTTCTAGGTAAAGAAGCCCTTGGAGGTTTACTTGCAGGTTCTACTATCACTGGAATTATTCTTGCTTTATTCATGGCAAATTCTGGTGGAGCTTGGGACAATGCTAAAAAAGCTATAGAGCAGAATCTTATCGAGGGTGAAAAAAAAGGATCTGAAGCTCATAAAGCAGCTGTTATAGGAGATACTGTAGGTGATCCTTTTAAAGATACTTCTGGACCAGCTATGAACACTCTTATTAAATTAATGGCGATTATAGCAATCTTAATAGCTAGTTTTTTGTAGAATCAATTCCAACCCCTTTTTAGTAGCACTACTAAGGGGGATGTTTTCTATATTTAAAAACTCTCCTTTATGATCAATTTTATTTAAAATAATAAAATTATTAATAGTGTATTTCGTAATGGTTGTTTTAAATTTAAAAAATTTATGAAGATCTATTTTTTGTGTGAAAAGAGGATATTGTGAGATTGGCTCTAGACTAAAGGTTGGAACTTCAAATTGATCTTGAAGCCAAGCTTTTGAAGCTCTTTTATAAAGAAAGAGTCTTTTTTGCTCATCAAAAAAGTAAAACCTTAAAAGATTTAATTCTTGTTTGTCTTTCTTGACAGGAGGTGTTGCAGTCTTAAAAGCGCTAGGACAAGTTGTCTTTAAAAAACACTCTTCACACTTTGGAAATCTTGCTGTGCAATAAGTTCTTCCTAGGTCCATGAAAGCTTCATTGAGTTCTCTTGAGGGATAAAGAGAGGGGTACTCATGAAGATTTATTCTTGAAAGAACTCTTTTTAAATTTGTATCTAAAGCAAAGATTTTTTCCTGATAGTAAAGAGATAAAAGAGCTTGAGCTGTGTAGGGACCTATACCAGGATATTGAATAAGTTCATTGTAAGTAGAGGGCAGTTGATCTTTAAAAAGAGAGGCTAATTCTTTTAGTCGTCTTGCTCGGGCATAATAACCAAGACCAGACCAGAAGAGCAGAACTTCATCTAAAGAAGCTTCATGAAGAGTCTGAAAGTTGGGAAATCTTTCAATGAAGGGAGGGTATTTTTTTAATACAGTGGCAACTGTGGTTTGTTGAAGCATAAACTCTGAAACAAGAATGGAATAAAAAGAACGATTTTTTCTCCAGGGAAGATGAGAGAAATGAGTTTTTGACCACTCAATGAGAAATGCTATAGACACGTTCTAGTTCGTTTTTAATATTATAAATAGAAAGCTTGGTCCAGGTTTTTGGATTAAAAGGATCAGTGCATTCTAAGTACAATTCTTTCAACCCTTGTTCTTTTAAAGGAAGCCTTAAGGGTTGCCCGGGAATAAGATCAAGATTAAAGGGAATTTTTTTGTTAAAAACCATATCAGTTAGGATTTTAAAGTAGTTCATGGAAGCATCCACTTTTTTTGTTGTCTTTCCTTGGGTTAACTTGCAAGTTATTGCATCGCAAGAAAGAGAAAAACCAGGCAAAGGAGGTTTACCAGAAGTTTCTTGAATGAGAGTGAGTTTGTTGGGAGAAAAAGAAAGTTTGCTAGTAATCTCGTAGGTAGGTCCCTTTTTAAGGGGTTTTTCTGTGTGTTTTAAAGTTAAAAGATAAAAAATCATTGTAAGTCCACTGAAAAAGATTTAGAAACACCAGGTTCTTGCATGGTAATTCCATAAAGTTTACGATTAATTTCCATGGTTTTTTTATTGTGAGTCACGACGATAAATTGAGACTCTGAGCTCATTTCTTTTAAAAGTTCATTAAATCTTGCCACGTTGGCATCATCTAAAGGAGCATCCACTTCGTCAAGAAGACAAAAAGGAGAGGGCTTTACCAAAAAGATGGAAAAGATAAGGCTAATAGCTGTTAAAGCTTTTTCTCCACCAGACATTAAGCGAATATTTTGCATTTTTTTTCCAGGGGGCCTGGCATAAATATGAATCCCCTCTTCTTGATCTTCTTTTTCTAAAACAAGTTTAGCTTCTCCACCATTAAAAACAAGAGGAAAAACTTTTTGAAAACGATCATTAACTTCTTCAAAAGTTTTTTTAAATCTTTCTTGAGCTAATTGATCCATCTCGGTGATGGCTTCATGAAGATCATGAAGAGATGTTTGCAAAATATTTTCTTCTGATTTTAAAAAGTCTAATCTTTTAGAGATCTTTTTAACTTCTTCAGGGGCTTGCCAGTTAAGATCTCCCATTTTAGAGAGATCTTTCTCTAGTTTAGAAAGATCTTCCTTGGGAGTTTGCTGAACTTCTTTTAGCTCAATCTCAAGATAATCAGCAGAAAGGTTTAAAGGCAGTAAAAGATGGAATGTTTTTTCTGAAAAAAAGTTTTTAAAACTAAGTCTTAAATTTTTTTCAGAGAAATTATAAAATTCTAAAACTTTTTTAGATTCCTCTTCTGTAAGATGTTCTATTTTGATCTTTTTTTCTAAAAAATTTTTATCTAGTGCATAAATAGATTTTTCTAATTCCTTGATTTTATCTTCTTGTAACTTTTTTTTATTTAAAAAATCTTG
This sequence comes from uncultured bacterium, assembly GCA_964652255.1. Classification (GTDB taxonomy): domain Bacteria; phylum Bdellovibrionota; class Bacteriovoracia; order Bacteriovoracales; family CAZZBM01; genus CAZZBM01. The sequence continues at coordinate 311,026 of CAZZBM010000001.1, read as the reverse complement.
TAATTCGTTATGCTCTTTTTGAAGATTTTTCTCTAGAGGTTGAAGAGCTTTCAGAGTTTCTTTTTCTAAGACTTCTTCTTGTTGAATTTGGGTTAGAAGATTTTTAATAGATTGTTGGTGTTCAAGAAGATTTTTTTCTTTTTCTTTTTTTTTATTTTCAAAGTTATCTAATTCTTCTTTTAGAGACTGGTAATACTCTTCTTGTTGTTCTTTTTGTCTTTTTAAATGAAGAAGCTCTTGATTTAAGTTTTTAATTTCATGATGAAGAAAAACTTCTTGCTTCTCTAGAGATCTATATTCTTGATCAATGCTAGGAAAAGAAGATTTTTTTTCTTCAAAGATAATTTCTTTGCTTGAAAAATATTTTTGTTTTTTTTCAAAAAGCTTCTCTTTATCTTCTATTTCTTGAGATAGAATTTTAAATTGTTTTTCATTTTCTTCTTTTTGAGATTTATTTTTTTTAATTTCTTCTTTCTTTTGTTCAAAAAAGATTTGTTTTTCTAAAAAAGATCTTTCTAAGAGTCGGTGATTCTCTTCCGCTTTTTTTAGAAGCTCTCTTTTTTCCTGTAAAAGTTCTTCTTCTTGTTGCAGTTCTTTCTGTAAAGAAGTCTCTTTTTTTTCAAGATCATGAAGATCTTTTTTAAGAAGAGTTAAATTTTTTTTAAATTCTTCTAAGGAAGATTCTTTTTTCTTTAGAAAAAAAACCTGAAATTTTTCAGGAGCTATTTTTTTTATAACAACACTACCCGTTGAGTTTACTAAACGATCTATCTCCGTGAGACAAAAATCTTGGTAATTTTCTTCTGTTAAATCTTGAGCTATGAAAAAAGTAGGAAAAGACTTAAGAGCTTGTAGTTTTTTTTTCTTCTTAGAGATGCCTTCATGAAAAAAAGTGGTATTTTCATTATCTTTGGCAAGAAAAGAAGTAGAAACATATAAGATGTCTTTTAAAAGAATTTCTTCAGCATAAGTAAGATCTAAGTTTTCAAACAAAGGATTTTCAATATAAAAAGTTAAATCTTTCGGAGAAAGATGCTTGACTTGATCTAAGGCTAATTCTGTTTTTTTTACGTTTAAAGACAGGTCTTCTAACTCTTTTCTTAGAGAGTTAAGATGCTCTAAGTTGCCTTGAAGAGATTTTTTTTCTTTTTCTAGGATTTTTAAAGAGCTTTCTAGTTTATCTTGAACCTCAAGATAAGATTCTTCTAATTGAGTTAAATCACTTTCTTCTTGAAAATTTTCAAGATCTTTAGTGAGAGAAGATAAAACAAGTTTTTTTTCTTTAAGAAAAAAAGAGAGTTGTTGAATCTCTTTTTCTTCTTCTTTTAAAAGGGGTTCTTCTTTCTCCAAAAAGTTTTTTAACTCAAAATAATCAGATTGAATTTTATTTTTATTTTTTAAAAGAGAATCAAGCTCTTTTTCATAGGTTGCTTTCTTTTGAATGAGTGGTTCAAAACTAGCTTCTTCAATAAAAGAAAATTCTTTTAAGATCTTTTCTTTAGAAGCCTTTCTTTCATCTTCTTCTGAAAGGTTTTTAACAAGATGCTCTTCTAGGTTCTTTTTTTCTTCTAAAGATTTTTTATGTAAAGCAATGTTTTCTTGAATCTTTTGAAGATTTTTTTTCTTTTCTTCTAGAGACCGAGAAGATTGTTCAAAGGTTTTTTTAAATTCATCTTCTTCTAATTTAATTTTTTCTAAATCTAAAATAGAAGTGTCTCTGTGAAAAGAGAGCTTTTCTAACTCTTCTTGAAAAGAAGAGTTTTCTTGGAGGAGATCTTCCAAGGAAGAATAAATTTTATAAGCCTCATGAGCAATAGAATGAAGCTTTGTAGCTTGAATTTTTTCCTTAATCACTTGAGCTTTTTTGACTAGTTCAGCTTGTTGTAGTTGATGTTTGTGATTTTTTTCTAGTTCTTTAATAAGGGAAGATAGCTCCCTAAGATTAATTTCTGCTGCTTCGATCTTTTTTTGAGACTCTCTTTTTCTGATCTTGTATTTTGCAATACCAGCAATCTCATCAAACATCTCTTTTCGTTCAATGGGTTTAGAACCAATAAGTTTTTCAATTTCTCCTTGAGCAATAATAGAGTAAGATTTTGCTCCAGCACCTGTCCCTAAAAAAAGTTCTTGAACATCTTTAAGACGACAAAGAATGTTGTTAATCCTATATTCAGATTCTCCATTGCGATAAAGCTTTCTGCTTACTTCTATCTCTTCTGGGATAAAACTTTTTGGACCCAAGATAAGAGCTTTTTTATCAGGATTACTTAAAGTGAGCATCACTTCAGCAAAAGCTGCTGGTCCATACTGACTAGAACCATTAAAAATTACATCCTGCATCTGAGCACCTCTTAAGTGCTTAGCAGATTGCTCTCCCATGACCCAAAAAAGGGCATCTACAATATTAGACTTGCCACATCCATTTGGACCAATGATACCTGTAATTTTTTCGTCAAAATAAAGGACGGTTTTATCCTTGAAGGATTTAAAACCTTGCAATTGAATTTTCTGAACTCTCATTCAACCTTTCTGGTCGGGGTGAGAGGATTTGAACCTCCGACCACCTGCTCCCAAAGCAGATACGCTACCAGGCTGCGCTACACCCCGTTTTCTCTCTTTATATAGCCCTTTTTACATAAAAAGACCAGAGTTATCTAAAAATTCTTTTGCTCTTTTTAAGGCTAAAGCTCTGTGTCCAAAGTTTTGCTTGTAAGAAGGATCTTGAGAATAAGTCTGAAGATGATCTTCTGGTTTAAAAACAAAATCAAATCCAAAACCAACGCCCGGATGAATTTGATTTAAAATAAGACCCCTTTTCTCTCCTTCAAAAAAATAAATCTCTTTTGAGTTTAAATAAAGACAAAGAACTGTTTTAAAAGTTGCTTCTTCTTCTTGAGAGAGAAGTTTGAGAAGTTCTTTACTTCTTTCAAAACAAGATTTTTTCTCATGAAATAAAGCTGTATGAACTCCTAAAAGATGAGGAAAATTTTTTAAAAATAATCCTGAATCATCACTTAAAGAAGATTCATGAGTGAGTTCAAAGCAAGTCTTGGCTTTAGTATAAGCGTTTTCATAAAGAGTAGAGCCATTTTCTACATAAGATAGTTTTGAAGGAGGTAAAAGAATTTTTCGTTGCAAAAAACTCTCTATTTCTTTTTGTTTATGCTTATTAAGAGAAGCTAGATAAATGTTGTTCATAGAAATCAAAAATCTTTTTAGATTCTATTTGTGCTTTTTTTAACATTTGAGTGAATTCTTCTAAATCAAGTTGAGTCTTCTCACCACATCCTTGAACTTCAATCAGTCGCCCAGATTTTGTCATGGCGATATTAAAATCAACAAGAGCTTCACTGTCTTGTTCATAAGTTAAATCTATTAAAAAATCTCTTTGGTTGTTATAACCAAGTGAAAGAGCACAAAAATCTTCTTTAAAAAAAGAAAGATTTTTTTTCTTAAAGAAGGATTGAGCTAAAAAAAAAGCTGCGTTCATACCAGCTGCTCGAGTAGAACCATCAGCACTTAAAACTTCAACATCAAGTCTTAAAGTATGATCCTTGATAAGATCTAATTGTGCCATAGACCGAAAAACTCTTCCTAAAAAACGTTGAATTTCCAAGGTTCTTCCACTGGCTCCCTTTCTTTCTCGCTCTCCTCTTTCCGGAGTAGATCCCGGAGCGAGTGCATATTCAATATGAATCCAACCTAAAGAAGATCCTTTTAAAAAAGGAGGAAGGGTTGGCTCAAGAGAACAAGTTACATAAAGATGAGTGAGTCCTTGTTGCCAAAAAAGAGCTTCTCTAAAAGGATTTTGAGCTTTATAAACAGTTAAGGGACGCATAAGAGAGACTGTATAATAGGAGAAAGCTCTTTTCAAGAGATCAAGTTTAAGTTATAGAAAACTATGGGAAAAGGACGTAGTCGTACTATTGTAAAAATGAAAAGAAGAAAAAATCAATCAAGAAAAAAAGCAAAAATTAAAGCTTTAATGAAGAAGTCTTGAGTTTTTTAATCCATTGATTTTCAATTAGATTCCATTCTGACTCTTTGCTTTGAAGTGTTTCTTTTTTTTCTTGAATTTCTTTAATAAGTGATAAGGCTTCATAAAAATAAGTCGGAAATATTCCAGGAGAATGGGAATATTCTTCTAAGTATTTTTGTTTAAATGTCTCATAAGATGAATCATAAAAGTAATGAATCTTCTTTTGAAATCTTGTTTGATGAATGAGATGATTTGTATAAAAGTATTTTAAAGAATAATTAGAATTTTCTAGATAAGATAAAAAAGTAATCAAATCACTTGGTTTATGAGAATGAATGTAGAATTTCTGATTAAGAGTTTTTTTCTTTATTAAAGATAAGCTTTTTTCTTTTAATTTTAACTCTTCTGATCTTTCTTCTAGTTTTTTTAAGTCTTCAGCGCTTAATTCTTCTTCATAAGGTTTTAAAAAAAAAAAATTAAGGTCTTCTAGATTAAGATTAAAGGATTCTTTAAGAGAGAAATTTTTTTTAAAAATTTCTTGAACAGGTAGATTGTTAAGAGTGATAAGAACAAAATGATCTAATCCAAAGTTATTCTTAAGGGCATAAAATTGAGAATCTAGTGAGGGCGGTATTTCAAGAAGGAAAGGATTCTTTTGATCAGAAGAAATAGGAGTTAAAGAAATATAAAAAGAGCCTGTTTTTTTTGCTAACTGTAATTCCTCTTGAATTTTGTTAGGAATAAGTCCACCAATAAGAATAGAGTTAGAAGGAAGAGTGTTAGTGTGATCAATATATTCAATGTTAATATCTTGAAATTCTTTTTGAAATAATTTACTAGTATTAATAATCTTTTCTGAAAACTTAATTTCTGGATAAAGAAAAACAAAAACTTTTTGGTTAAATTCTTTTTGAAAAAAATTTTCTTCTAGAGGGGGGTTTAATCTCGAATCTATTTCTTGATTTTGTTTTAAAAAAGATAAAAGATTTGGATCAATAACGGCATAATTTTGATCTATATAAAGTTGATCTTCATAAGTTAAATTCTTATAAAGATAGTTAAGCCTTTTAATATAAGGAGAAGAGCTCCCTTGAGTGATTTTAATATAGTGAAAAAGACTCTTGAACATATTTAGATTATTGTTTTCATATTGAGAAAGATAATACTCAATTAAGTAAAATTTCTTTTTATTCTCAAGATTAAAACTATTCACTTGCTTGTTTTCAAGTTCTTTTTTGACAATATTGTATCTTCTTGTTTTTAAAGCACTAATAAAATAGTTAAAAAGAATAGATTCATTAAAAGGATCTTCTTCTTTTGCGATGAGAAAATGTTGATAAGCGCTTTCCATATTTTTTTCTTTTGCTGAAATCAGTCCCAATAAATTATATTTTTGAGCTTTTAAATATTTCTCTTCAGGAATGTAGGTTAATAAATTAGTTTTAGCTTCTGATAACTTATTTTGTTGAATCAATTTTTCAACTTTTGAAAGAAAATTTTCAGCTGTTTGAGGACGCAGACTTATGCTTTGACAAGAAAGAAAAATTAAAAAAATAAATTTCATTTAGCCAATATAGCTTTAGTGAAAACTAATGAAAAGAAGGAGGTGAATCGAGAAAAAAAAGATTTTTTATCTTCAAGTTGAGAAAGCTTTTTAATCAGTTCTTTTTCTTCATTAGAAAGTTTAGTGGGGGTCATAACCTGTACTTTTAAATAGTGATCCCCTTTAAAAGAAGAATTTAACCTAGGAAGACCTTTGTTTTTAATTTTCAAAATAGTTCCACTTTGGGTTCCTGCTGGGATTTGAACTTCATAATCACCCATAAGACCTTTTACTAAAATAGAAGAACCTAAAGCAACGCTGGCAAAAGAAACTTGAACTTGAGAGTGAAGATCATCTCCTTGTCTTTGAAAGTGTCCATGATTTTTAACATGCACTTTAACAAAAAGATCACCATTATATTGAGACTGAGACCCTTGATGCCCTTCACCGGATAATCTTAGTTTTTGCCCATCTTCTACCCCTGCCGGAATTTGAACTTGAAGTTGAAAATTTTTGAGTAATCTTTTTTTTCCTGAACAAGTAGAACATTTTTCTTTAATCACTGTTCCTAAACCTTGACATTGAGGACAAGTTTGAGAAAACATGAAAAAGCCTTGTTGTCTTCTGATTTCTCCTTGTCCTTGACAAGCAGAACAAGTAGTAGGTTTTTGTCCACCTTTAGCTCCTGATCCAAGACAGTCAGAACAAAGCTCATATCTTTTTCCTGTAAGGACATGAGAGAAGCCTGTGTAAACTTCTTCTAAGGTAAGATCTATGGTTGCCTCTAAATCTTCTCCCTGAAAATCTTCTCTTGATCGAGAAGATTTTTTTTGACGAGTACCGAAAAATTCTTGAAAAATATCTCCAAAAAGATCACCCAAATCATCAAAATTACCTTGTTGAGAATATTGCTGCTGGGACGAAGCTCTAGTACCAAATTGATCGTATTGGGATTTTTTTTGATCATCAAGTAAAACTTCAGCTGCTTCGCTAATTTCTTTAAATTTAGCCTCAGCTTGCTTATTTCCAGGATTTTTATCTGGATGATATTGCATAGCTAGCTTACGATAAGCTTTTTTAATATCATCCTTAGAAGCCCCCTTTGGGACTCCTAAGATAGAATAGTAATCTTTAGACATTAAACTTCCTTATAGTCAGCATCAACAGTTTTTTCTTCAGTTGGCTTTTCTTCGGCTGTTTGTTGTGAGTAAACTTTTTGAGCTAATTCATGAGCAACTTTTTCTAAATCACTTGTTGCTTTTTGTAGCTCATCAAAGTTTTCAGAAGTTAAATGTTTTTTTGCTTCCTCAATAGATCCCTGAAATTTTGTTTGATCTTCTGGGCTTAGATTTTTATTATCTTGTAAAGATTTTTCACAGTTAAAAATTAGACCTTCTAAAATATTTTTTTGATCAATGATTTTTTTTCTTTCAAGATCTTTTTCTCTATTTAGCTCAGCATCTTTAACCATTTTTTCAATTTCTTCTTTAGATAAACCAGAACCACCGGTGATAACAATTTTTTGTTCTTTCCCTGTACCTTTATCTGTAGCTCCTACATGAATAATACCGTTAGCATCAATATCAAAAGTCACTTCGATTTGAGGAACACCTCTTGGTGCCGGTTGGATGCCTAGTAAATCAAAACGACCTAAAGTTTTATTATCTTGAGCAAACTCTCTCTCTCCTTGAAGAACATGAATACTTACTGCTGGTTGATTATCTTGAGCAGTGGAAAATACTTGGGATCTTTTTGTTGGAATCGTTGTGTTTTTATCAATAATTTTAGTAAATACTCCACCTAAGGTTTCAATACCTAAAGATAAAGGAGTAACATCAAGGAGAAGAACATCTTTGACATTTCCAGAAAGAACACCACCCTGAATAGCAGCTCCAGCAGCAACCACTTCATCAGGGTTTACACTTTTATTGGGTTCTTTGTTAAAAATTTTCTTCACCATCTCTTGAACAAGAGGAACGCGAGTACTTCCACCTACTAAAATGACTTCATGAAGTTGACTTAAACTCAATCCTGAATCCTTTAAAGCAATTTCACAAGGTTTTTTTAATTTTTCTACTAAAGGAGCAATTAAAGATTCAAATTTTGCTCTTGTTAAAGTGATTTGTAAGTGCTTTGGACCAGATTGATCAGCTGTAACAAAAGGAAGACTAATATCTGTTTGAGTAGAAGAACTGAGTTCATGCTTTGCTTTTTCAGCTGCTTCTTTTAATCTCTGAAGAGCCATATGATCTTTTTTAAGATCAATGCCTTGCTCTTTTTTAAATTCTTCAACAACATAATCAATAATCACATAATCAAAATCTTCACCACCTAAAAACGTATCACCATTAGTCGCTTTAACTTGAAAAACACCATCAGCTCCAATCTCTAAAATAGAAACATCAAAAGTTCCTCCACCAAGATCAAAAACAACAACGTTTTGATCTTTCTTATTTTCTAAACCATAAGCCAAAGCTGCTGCTGTGGGTTCATTAATAATTCTTTTGACTTCTAAGCCTGCAATTTTACCTGCATCTTTGGTAGCTTGTCTTTGTGCATCATTAAAATAAGCTGGTACAGTAATCACTGCTTCAGTGACTTTCTGACCTAAATAATCCTCAGCTGTTTTTTTCATTTTTTCTAGAATAGCTGCTGAAATTTCTTGAGGTGAAAGATCTTTGTCTCCATAAACCCAAGCATCACCATTGTTGCTTGCTTTAATTTCAAAAGGAGCTAGTCCTTTAAATTTTGTTACTTCTGCATCACTAGCTTTTCGACCAATTAATCTCTTGATCCCAAAAAAGGTTTTTTTTGGATTTGTGACCGCTTGACGCTTAGCAGGATCCCCTACTAATTTTTCACCTTTAGCTGTATAAGCAACAATAGAAGGTGTTGTGTTTTTTCCTTCAGAATTTGGAATGACCTTATAAGTTCCATTTTCTAAAACTGCCACACAAGAATTTGTTGTTCCTAAATCTATTCCTATAATTTTACTCATGATTTTCTTCTCCCTTTTGGTTCACTATAACTTTAGCTGAACGCAAAAGACGCTCATGTAATTTATAGCCTTTTTGTTCAACCTTTAAAATTTTTCCTTCTTCTATTTCTTTATTCTCTTCTTGCCCTGTTGCTTCATGTTCATGAGGATTAAAAGATTCATGAACAGGATTTAATGGCTTTAAACCATATTTTTCTAAAAGAATTAGAAATTGTTTATGAATCATTTCAAGTCCTAAAAACATATTTTTAACTTCTTTATTTTCTGTTTGATTTAAAGAAGAAAACATTCTTTCAAAATTATCTACCACTTCAATAAATTCTTTAAAGAAATGCTCTAATGAAAATTTTACTAGAAGTTCCTTTTCTTTCTCTGTTCTTTTTTGAAAATTTTGAAACTCAGCTACCAAATAAAGATAATCATTTTTGTAATCTTTCTCTGCTGAGCTACCTTCTGTAGTCTCTTTTTCTTCTTTCATACCTCTCTAAGATAGGAGCTCTTTAAAAAAGGTCAAGGGGAGCAAAATTAGATTTTTTCCAAGCTAGAATTTGATAAAAAGAGGTTAGGTAAAAAGATCTTCCCAAGGGAAGAAAGTCCTCATAGGTAAAGCTTTTTTCTAGAGAATGATAGGAAGAGCTTAAGCCCTTAAGCTCAAGATTAACCCCTCTCTGAGAGAAAAAAGGGATTCCTTTTTCTAAAGGAAAAAAGAAAATAGCCTTAATTTCTAGAGGATCTATTTTAAAATCTAATTGAGAATAAGTGACTACATAAAGATCTTGATATTCTTTATCTTGAATAGAATTTCTTTGTTCATGAAAAAAAAGTTTTCGTCCTAAAAATTGACTTTTTTCTGGAATGATTCCTAGCTCTTCTTCTAGTTCTTGAAAAACTGGAGTGTTTTCTTGGTAGTGACCAGAAGAAGAAGTGCTTAAAAGATTTTGCTGAAATTTTTTTGAATCACTTCGTTGAGAAAAGATTAAACCTTGGGGGTGAAGAACAAAAGTATGAATGACTTTATGCCAATAGCCCTCTTTGTGAATCAGAGATCTTTCAAGTAATCCAAGGTCTTCATTTAAATCATTATAAGCTCTGAGTTGTTCACTCATAATTAAGTTTTTTTTTAGAGAAGAAAAGATAATAAAGACTATAAGCCCAGAGAAAACAACCAAAAATAATAGTAAGATTTAAAGCTAATTCGCTAGAAGTTGTATACAAGAGTAAAAGAGCTGAACCAACTTTGCCTAAACGATAACCTAAAAGATCAGCAAAGTATTTAATTCCATAACGTTGATCTGGTGTAAAAGGTCTATAGAAAAATTCTTTTCCTACAGCAAAAAAAGAGTAATCCGTGCTTTTATATGTTACATAACTAAAAGTAGCTATGCCCAGAGAAGCTGTGCTGTTAGTAAATAAAGCTAAAGAAGAAAAAAGAGCATAGAGACCATAGTGAATGTATTCTGTTTTGATGAGTCTAAAAAGAAAAGGTGTAATAAATAATTGAAAAACTGTTTCGATGAGACCTACAAATTTAAAACACCAACCAAAATATTGAGTTCGTTCTAGCTTGTCAGCAATATTAATTTCAATAAGTTTTGTCCAACGATATTCTACAAAAAAAAGAAAAAACTGAGAAAGAAAAATAATAAGAATAATAGATCTAGCATATCCTGCAATGGGTTTTAATGAAGTTACTAAATGTTTGCTTTTTTCTTCATAATCAGACCCTCTTGAAAGATAAAAAGTCCAAGCTGCTAAAAGAATAAAAATAATTCCAAGAATCAAAATTCCGTATTCATTTAAATACTTCATGAGTGATCCTCCTAAAAAAGTGCCGATACCAGCTGAAGCACCCATAGGACCATAAAATTTTTTTAAAAAATCTGTTGGAAAAGTCACATTGATTCTTCCTCTGATAATAGTGAGAAAAAGAATCATATAAATATTTTTCAACATGAAAAAAAGATAGGTAAAAGATTTAAAACCTAAAGCATGAAGATAATAAATAAGAACAATAAGAAGAATAGAAAAAAAGGAAACCCCTAAGTAAGTTTTTGTTACTCCAAAGCGCTTTTGAGACAAACCTAGAAAGAAAGTTGTTGGGAGAAGAATAATAGCAGAAAGAGCTAAAGCTGGAATTGTTTGCTCTGTTCCAAATTCATGAGTAAATAAAGAAGTCATGAGAGATCTTAAGGGAGGATAACTAGCTGAGATAAAAAACAAGGTAAGAGTAATCTCTCTTAAAGGTGATTGAAAAAAAGGATAAATCCAAGATCTATAAAAACTTTGTTCTTCCATGGGACAAGAAGCTATATACATAAAAAAACATTCTTTTGAAAGATAAAGTTTCAAGATAGACGCCTAAGATCTTTTCATGATAAGAAGAGAAGGATATGCTTCAAGAAGGAAAATCCTATGATATTTTAGGATATAAATCTAATCTTTCTTACTATGAAGAATATTTAAAATTTCTTTTAGTGAGACTGGGATTTATCTCTGGAGAAAGCTTTAAAGTTCTTCATATTTGTCCTTTAGTACGTAGAAGTTATCTTCTAGAATTAGAAGGTCAAAAAATATCTCTTAGTGAAGATGAACTTTCTCTTTTAAAATTTCAATGAAAACTTATGCTATTTTAGGACTTCCTAACTCAGGAAAAAGTACTCTTTTTAATGAACTTACTAAAGAAAGACAAAAAATAGCTAATTATTCTGGAGTCACTTTTGAAAAAAAAGAAGCTCTTTGTTTTTGTGAAAAGGAATCTGTTTATTTAATAGACCTTCCAGGGATTACAAGTTCCAATCCACAAAATGCAGAAGAACAAGTGACTTCCTATTTTTTAACAAGAGATAAGGATAGGTTAAGTCTTTTATTTGCTTTAGATGTGACTCATTTAAGAAAAAGTTTAGCTCTTCTTCTTCAGTTTAAAAAAAAAGGATTTCAAGTAGTAGTGGTTCCTACCATGCTCGATCTAGCTAGAAAAAGAGGTCAGGTTTTAAACTTTCAAAGCTTAGAAAAAGAACTTGATTGTCCTGTTATTTATAAAGAAGAAATAAAAAAACATCTTCCTCTTTTGTGGAAAAAACCAGAAGAAAAACAAGAATTATTAGATTTTGAAGAAGCCTTCAAACAAGCTCTTCATCTTGCTCAAAAGATGACTCTTAAACCTTTGGAAAATGATCAACTGACAGATAGCTTAGATCGTTTTATTTTGCATCCTTTTTGGGGACTTATGAGTCTTGTGATGATTTTATTTGTTTTTTTTCAAATATTATTTTCTTGGGCAAAACCTTTTGATGAATTCATTGCTTTTATTTTTGAATTTTTTCAAAAAATAATTCTTACATCTTCTCTTCCTTACAAAGAATTTTTTGTTGAAGGTATCTTAGAAGGATTAAAAATTATTTTTGCTTTTTTACCTTACCTAACTTTTCTCTTCTTTTTTCTCTTATTCTTAGAAATTTCAGGTTATCTCACCAGAATGACTTTTCTCCTTAGTGATCTCATGAAATTTCTTGGACTCTCTGGTCGATCCTTTATTGCTCTTTTAGCTGGTCACGCTTGTGCTATTCCAGCCATGCTGAGTACTAAAACCATTGAACACCCTTCTCAGCGTCTAGTTACTCTTTTTATCATTCCTCTTACCACTTGTTCTGCTCGTTTGCCCCTCTACACTCTTCTCATTAAAACCCTAGTTAAGAATACTTTCTATCAAGGTCTCTTTCTTTTTTTACTTTATTTTATTTCCTTATTTTTTTCTTTTTTAACAGCTTATCTTTTAAAAATATTTTTTAAAAAAAAGAAGATTCTCCTACATTCCATCATAGAATTTCCAACTTATCAGTGGCCAAAGATTCAGTTTTTGTTTAAAGAAGTAGCTTATCGCCTCATCACTTTTATTAAAAAAGTTGGTCCTGTAATTATTATTTCTTCTTCTATTATTTGGTTTTTATCTCACTATCCAGAAAGTAGAGAAAATAGCTTTGCTGCTTTCATAGGAAAAAAAATAGAATTTATTTTTTCTCCACTTGGTTTTGATTGGAGAATTAATACTACATTACTAGCTTCTTTAACTGCGAGAGAGGTTATTGTATCAAGTCTAGGAACACTGTTTGCTTCTGATCAATACTCCTTAAGTGAAGCACTTCTACTCACTTATCCAAAATCAACTTTAATAGCTCTTCTTTTTTGGTTTATTCTAGCTCCTTTATGTCTTTCTACTTTTGTGACTTTTTATAAAGAGAGTAAAAGTTTTTTTTGGACTTTTTCTCTTATCTTTTATTCTTTGCTTTTAAGTTATTTCTTAGCTTTTTTAGCTAAAAGCTTCTTTGTCTTTTTTTAATATTTTTTGTACAAAGAATTTCATGAGAAGTCCTATTGATGAATCTCCCCTAAAAAGTCCTCTTGATCATGAACCTTGGAAAAAATTAGAGATATTAAAACCTAATGAAAAGAGTTCAAGAGAAAAAACACAAGTGATTAAAAAACTTGCCTCTCTTTTAGAGAAAGAAAAAGAACAATTAGCTCACCTTATTACCAAAACCATGGGAAAGAGTTTGAAAGAAAGTTTAATAGAAGTTGATCGAGGTCTTATCACTCTTGAATCAGCTTTAAGTTGTTATCAACAAATCAAAGGAGAAGTTTATTATTCTGATACTTATCTGAATCAAGAAAAAAAATATGTTTTTACTGAACTTTTTCCTTTGGGTTGTTTAGTTCTTATTGTTCCTTTTAATTTTCCTTTAAATTTAGCTTTACATAAAATTGTACCAGCTTATCTTATGGGAAATCATTTTTTGTATAAACCGCATCCACAAACTTATGAATTTGCTTCTTTCTTTCTTGATCTTTTGTATGAAGCAGGTTTTTCAAAAGAAGATCTTCAAATGATAAATCCTAGTAATGAAGATTTTTTGAAATTAATTTCTCATCCTAAAATTGAAGGGATCTCTTTTACAGGAGGTCCTATAGTTGCTGATCTAATTTTAAAAAATAGTTTAGGAAAAAAACATCTTTTTGAACTTGGTGGTAATGATCCTTTAATTTTATTAGAAGATGCTGATTTAAACTTAGGGATAGAACTAGCTCTTGCTCATAGATTAGGTTGTTCTGGACAAAGATGTACTGCTGCTAAAAGATTTTTTATTCATGAAAGTTTAATTGAAGAATTTGAAGAAAAATTATTTTCTAAATTAAAAACCATTGAAGCTTCTTCTCCTTATGATCAGAATTGTGTACTTGCACCATTAGTAACTGAAAAAAGTGCACAAGATCTTTATGATCAATTTAGTTCCTTAAAGCCTCTCTTGATTACTAAACCTAAAAAGGCTTATTTAAATCCTATTCTTTTAAGAGGAGAAGAAAATCTTTTTAAAGAAGAATTCTTTGGTCCTGTTTTTCCTTTGTTCTCCTTTAAAACAGAAGAAGAAGTTCTCAATAAAATTCATCGAAGTTCATACATGCTTCAAGCAGGACTTTTAACTCAAGATCAAAAAAAAATTAAATATTTTTTTCAGCATTTAAAAACAGGAACCCTCCTTCTTAATGAAGGACCCTCTTATCGTTTAGATCATGTTCCTTTTGGAGCCTTTAATCTTTCAAGTGGAAATACTAAAGAAGGATCCCTTGATCCTTTTTTAGCTATGAGTATAAAAAAAGTTTTTGTCTTTTGAGAGGATCTATAAGCCGGATTTTGTCGAAGGTTATTATTTCTCTTGAATCTTTGTTACCAAAGATTTCTTTGCGTTCTACCCGCTAACTTTTTTGTCAAAGCAAACAATGTTAGCCTATTTGAACTTGCACCTCCTAGAGTTTACCTGATTTCACTACAGCCTTCAAAGAAGCGTACATTCTTTCTGTTGCACTAGTCCTCATCTTGCGATGGACGGGCGTTACCCGCTAGGATGCTTTGTGGTGTCCGGACTTTCCTCTGACATCAGCAATAACCCAATCCTCTCAAAAGACATCTTAGGAAATAACACAGGAGAAAAAGAAAAGAAAGTGGAAGGGAAAAATGTCTTTGTTGTTAATAGGGCGATCTTGATTGATTTTTATTTTTCAATAAAGTATGTTCACTAGAATACTGAAATAAAAAAAATAAGGAGTTATTTTATGTTAGTGAGATCAATATTTTTTGTTTTACTTACTGCTGTTTTACCTTCTACAGGGTGTTTAGACACAGGGGTACCTTCATCTGCTCTACCACCAAGTCCAAAGCCACAAAAAGGAGTTGTCCATGTTTCTGAAAATGTTGTAGCACCACAGCCTGCTGTTGTTTATAATGAAAAACCTGTAGCTAATGTGGTTGAAACATCTTCTACTCTTAGTTCTGTGGGTTCAGATGATAATGTTACTGGTCCAGATCTTGAGGGAGATCTAAAAAAATCAATAGGTGCTATAAATGAAAAACTTGAAAAAATATCTTTAGGTATTGAAGAATTAAAGGTGAAATATTTTGTTTTCGTAGAATATACAGCAAAATTTAGCCTGACTCCCTCGGAAGCAATAGAGGAATCAAATAAAATAATGAAATTTGCAATAGAATTATTGGAGAAATTATCTCAATATCGAGAAGAACTAGAAAAAATAGAACGTCGCATAGATGCTAGTAATTTGCCTCATGAAACAAAAGATTCTTTAAACACAAAAAAAAGTGCTATTTTAAAAAAAATTAATGAGGGTACCCTCTGGATAGATGAAATATTTAAGTCTTTGAACAAAAGAACGTGGCCTTATATTGAAGCATTCGGGGATTATATGTTAAAGAATTAAAGCAGAATTAAAAATAGATAGAGATTATCGTTGATTATAATTGATTGATGAAAATTGGATTTAAGTTTAAAAAAACTTAAATCCAATAACTATTAACTATTGTATTTCTTAAGTGTTGACCTTTTAGACGTAATTTACTAAAGATATAATAATTTTAAAAGGACATATATGTTATATGTCACTTAAATCATTCCTCTTGTTTTTAGCTTTAAATTTAGAAAAATAAATAAATTGCTTAAAACAACAAGTAAAGCAATCAGTAGAAATGAATTCTTTATTAGCAGAGAATTTTAGTGCAGCTTTTGATCAAGCTTTTTTTGTTTGAAATAAGCAGAAGATACATTAAAGGTAGTAGAAATTAAAAAAAAAAAATTATAGAAAACCTGCCTCAATCAAACATATCTGTAGATGATCTAATAAAAATATTAGAAGGATACTTAGATATACTAGATGGCGCCATTAAAAATTGTAATAAAGCTGTGGAGTTGGTAAAAAGTACCTTGCCTCTTTTTGATAGCAAGCATATGGAACTTTTATCAAGCTTTGTGGATAAGGCATAATGCTTATCAGAGAGATTAGAATTTTCAAACAGACAAAATTCAAATATTTTGAACGGTATTAGGACTAACATGGAAAAAAAATAAAGAATTCTAAAATAATAATTTTTTTGTCAATATAAAGCATGAATCAAAAACATATTGATACAGCTTTTCTTTATGAAGTTTTATCTAAAAAAGCAAAGGATGCTTTATCCAGAGAGATTTATGCTTCTCTTGCTAAAATAGAAAGAAAACTAGCCAAACAAGATCTGAAACCTTCTTTAAGAGTTCATCTTTTAAAATTATTAGGTCAACTATTTGGCTTTCATTATGTAGAGAGTTTATTGTTAGAAGAAGAAAAAAGTTACTCTTTAGCTGTTTTATCTCTTAGAAAAAAATTACGTCAAAAAAGAAAAGTTTCAGATACAGCTCACGCTATCATTCTTAATAATTTATGGAATAAAGATTTTTTCAAACATAATTATCTTGTTTCTTTTGAAAAAAAATATAGACCTGGAGCTGCTAATGCTTTAAGAGCGGCTGTTCTTGGAGCTAATGATGGTCTTTTATCTATCTTTATATTAGTAGCTGGTGTTGCAGGTGCAACTATGGGACAAAAAGAAATTCTTTTGTCAGGCTTTGCTGGATTATTAGCAGGAGCTTTATCTATGGCTATGGGAGAGTGGATTTCAGTAAAAAGTTCACGAGAGCTTTATGAACACTCTCTTGTCCTTCATGAAGAAGAAATAAGTGAAAATAAAAATGTAGAAAAAGAAGAGTTGTTTTTAATTTTAAAAACTCAGGGATTAGAAAAAGAACTAGAAAATCTTATAAAAGATGAAAAGAAAAAAGAAGAGTTCCTTCAACTTGAAGAATCAAATCTAAGAAATGAAGAAATACAAGATTCACCTCTAGAGGCTGCTTTGGCTTCTTTTATTCTTTTTATGGTCAGTGGTTTTATCCCTCTTATTCCTTTTTTTTTCATTACTAAGTGGACTCTTTTTTGGTCAAGTTTTTGGAGTTTATTAGGACTCTTTATTTTAGGAGCCTTAATTACTCTTTTTACCAATAAATCACCAATATACTCAGGTTTTAGGCAGCTTGTTTTTGGTTTAATAGCTGGACTTGGAACTTTTTTTATTGGAAAAATTTTTGGAGTCACTTTGAATTAAGATTTTTTACAAATAAGACGATACATTATTGAAATGTTTGTATTGTTTTTAGTATTGTTTTCTTGTAGAGAAAATAAAAAATCAGAGAGTTCATCTTCAACTCAAGAGAATATTAACAATATTATCAATAGCTATAGTCCTGAAGATTATTCTTTAGAAGATTCTGATCAAAACATAGAACCAATAGATCCAAACAATAATTCTAATATTCAAATTTTATTTCCTCAAAAAATTTATAATGTAATGAATGATCATGTTATTGTTAATATGCTTAGCAATTCTTTTATTTGTCCTGCTCTGGTGTTATCTGCTTTTTTAAAATTTACTTGTAAAAAAAAATGTACAACTTCTTACCCTAAAGTAACAAAAATCAATAATAATGATGGATATGAATATCAATATGAAATAAAAATTACTAATAAAGATAATTTGCCTAAAAATTTAGAATTTATTTTTTTACCTAAAACTTTTCAAGCTCTAAATAATTCTAATAATCTTTGGAATAAAGAAGAAAAAATCACAGTATCCTTTCAGGAGGGTAATTAATGAAATTATTATTTTTAATATTATTTTCTTGTTTAGAATTATCTAATCCTCATCAAGAAAGAAAAAACTCATCTCTTAATGAGGATATATCTGAAAAAGAAAATGACGTTGAAATCGCTGGAAAAAGCTCAGGAATTAAGTCTGATCAAAACACTCCAGTTTCTACCATTCAAAATCAGTTAACTCCTTTTGTTCAGACAGTAAAACCTCAATCTGAAACTAACCCCTTAGAAATTATTTTAGAGAAAGATACAAAATTTACAAATTATTCTACTGCTCATATTAAAGTAAAGACTAATGAAGCTCTTCAAGATTCAACAGATTTAGTAGTACTTCTAGGGAATCAATGCCTTCAAAAGGGATGTTTGGTGAGTGTTTATGGCGGAAGTTTAATTGGACCAGTAGGAAATAAAAAGTATACTTATTTTGTCTCTGTTACAGGTCCTCATGGAAATCCTTGGACTAATGTTTCTAGTCCATCTCTTCCTTATACTCTAGAGCTTCATTATCCAGCTTATTCTCTTGAATCAGAGTTAAACTCAAAAAATGAACAAGATATTAAATTTTACATAGATTATGATCAATATAGTTGGAATTTTAGATTATAATAAATGTCATAATTACCGATAAATATCTTCATAGAAATATTAATTTCTAAGGAGATAAACATGAAAAAATATTTATTATTACTAGCATTATTTAATTATAAAAATCTGCATGCTTTTGAAGACATAGAAAGAGAAGAAGAAATTTCTTCTTATGAAATACTATTTGAAAAAAATCTTAAAGAGAAAAATACTGGTGGAACAGCTCATATGCTTATTAAATCAACAAAACCTCTTTTCAATAAACAACTTGTTTTAAATGCTATAGGCCCTTATTGTTTAAAAAATGGATGTATTGGTAGTGTTGCTGGTCCTTTTTTAGAAAACAATATTTTTGTTTATTTTTTTACAATTACAGGACCTCATAAAAATATTTTTAAAAAGAAAGATGTTGTAAACCCTTCTTTTCCTTATGCTCTAAATTTTACTATTCCAAAGAGATCTTTAAGAAGTGTTGATGGGGATGTTTCTGATAAGGATGTGAAGTTACAAATAATTTATACAAGTAAAAATTGGAATGTTTCTTTTCAACAATGAAATTTTTTATTTTGCTTCTGTGTTTTTCTTGTCAGGAGCAAAATAATAATATTTTAAATGATTTAAACTCAAATGTAAGTTCTTCTTGTCAAAGCTTAGATCTATTTTTTGAAAAAGGTCTCAATCAAAGTGATCCAGATACTGCTGTTATTCTTTTAAAAACCAATAAAGCTCTTCAAATTTCTTCAATTACTCTAGCTTTAGGTGAAGCAAATTTTTCCAAGGGAGCTTTAAGAACAGTCTTAGGGGGTAGTTTTTATCTAGGATCTTATCATTATACCATTAAAACCAAAGGACCCCATGCTAATCCTAGTATTGAATATTACAACATTGCTATCCCTCAAAAACCTTATTTCTTAGAAGAATACCTGCCAGAAAATTCTTTAAAAGATCCTCAGGGTGAGTGTTATGAGCATCCTGATCAAAGAATAAAAATAGGTTTTTTACAAGAGGGCTGGGATATTTATTTTTATTAGTAAAATCCGATAAGGAGACTGTGTTAGGCTTAGTTTTTTTATTGTTTTTTTCTTGTCGTCAAAATTCAGAAGAGACAATAGCTGCTTCAATCAATACCGAAGAAAATTCAGAACCTACAAATAGTAATTCTGAAGAGGATGGTACCTCAACTACTTGTTCTGAGTATGTGGCTTTAGGAAATATTATCTTTGAACCAACAACTCTTTATCTTTCTTATCCTAAAGATACTGTTGGTTTTTTTATAAAAACGATTAAAGAAGTTAAAACTGAGTCTTGGAATATAGGAATAGGTAAGAGTATTTTATCTCATGGTTTGCAATCATCAACAACAGGATCTTTTTTTAATAATGGTCTTTATCAATTTAGAGCTCAAGTAGGTGGGGTTCATGTAAATCCTTGGTTGCAGTACTACTCACCCCCTATAACTTCTCCTTCTCTGCCTTATTCTAGAACTTTTTTTTTAAAGAAAAATAGTTTAAAAAGTCCTAGTGATGAGTGTTATTCTCATCCAGAATATCAATTTGTTGTTTCATTTTATAGTGATAAAAACGCTGAAATTATTTTTTCTTCAAATTAAAAGTTGGTAAATAAGTTTGAATAAGATTCATCAGAAGTTTTTTTCTAAAATCTTTCAGATCTTTTTTTCCGTAAATAAGGTGATTAGTTAAAAAAACAAAAGAAAATTTTTCATGAATGAAACTGTAACAACCAGTAAAAGCATCATGACCAAGTAAATAAAAATCTTCTTGAAAGTTTTTTTCATTTTTAAAACCAAAGGGTTGTTCCTGAAATTCTTGATAGAAAATTTTGTTTAAATAAGAAATATCTAAAGAGTTTCCCAGTAGACCTGCATGACCTAAAACCCCTTTATAAGCATTATAATCATTAAGACTTAGAAGAGGTCTTGGTGGGAAATTTATTTTTAAATTTAATTTTTCTGTTAATTTTATTTCCTCTAGATTAGAAGTTGTAGAGGTAATAAAGTTTTTTTCATCTAAAAAAAAAGTGAGATTTAGAAAATTTTTTTGATAAAAGTTTAAAAGTGTTTCTAAAGGAGAAGTGAATATTTTTGAAAGTTCCCAAAGAAGAACATAATTAAGATCACTATATTCAAATTTAGAATTGAGATGATATTTTAAACAGCCTTCAATAGGATCTTGATCTAAGAAAAGAGGAGCCCAGGGAAGAAAGAGGGTTTCATGATTAAAAAGATTTTTGAAAGTATAAGAAGGTAATCTTTCATCATAGTTATTAATATTATCTTCTATAGAAAGAACTTTTTTTTGAAGAAGAAAATGATAAAGAATTTTTGTAGCATAAATTTTAGTTAAGGAAGCTAAGTCAAATTGTTGTTCTGAATCTTTAGAAAAAAAATGATAAGAATGATCATGAGTTTCAAAGGAGCAAGCATAGTGAGTAAAAATTTGATCGTGAATTCCTTGATCTAGAATAGATTTAATCAACATATTCTAAGCTATAATTTTGAGATGGCCAATATAAACCTAAAAATTTTTTGTCTTTAAATTTCATTAGAAGAACATTTTGATCTATTTCTAGTTCTATAAAAGTCCATTCTTTTTCATGTTTTGTAGTAACGGAGACTATTTTGAAATCTTCCTTCATTGATTCAAAAAGACTTTTATCTTCAAAAATAAGAGCAATTTTTTTTTTCTTGATCAATTCATCATAGGCAAATTTTAATTCAGAAAAGAAAAAACCTTGATAAGGAAGTTGGTAGATCTGCTTATTGGGAGTCTCCTTAGTAATGGAGAGCTCAAAATCGTCAATTAGCAGTCTTCTATTGGGAAAAAAACAACTTTTTTCTTTCATGATTTTGAGATTTAGATTAAGATAAACTTTTTTTCCAGCGTACTCTTCTTTAATAAAAGAAGCTTTATTATGAGAAAGAAGAGGAATTGTTCCCTGAGGAGTTGTAAGAGTGTATTTAGAAATAACTAAAGGATATTGACGAAGATCAGTATTACTTTGACAAGAGAGAAGAAAGAAAAGAAGAATTCTCAATGAAATAAAACCTTTTTAAGTAATGTTAAAGATTCTAAAGTTTTACCACAACCTCTGACCACGCAAGTTAAAGGGTCATCAGCAATAAAAACAGGAAGTCCTGTTTGTTCTCTAATATAGATATCAAGGTTTTTTAGAAGAGCACCACCCCCAGCTAAAACAATACCATTATCCACAATATCAGCAGCAAGTTCTGGAGGTGTTTTTTCTAAAGATTGTTTAATAGCTTCAATAATTTCATTAATAGGTTCTCTTAAAGCTTCAGCCACTTCATATTCATGAACTCTGATATTTTTAGGTGAACCTGTGATAAGATCTCTACCCTTCACTTCAAGAGTATCTTCAGATTTTTTGTTAATGAGAGCATTGCCAATAGTAGTTTTAATATATTCAGCTGTTCTTTCACCAATAAGCAGAGAATGATTTTTTTTATGATAGTTAATAATAGCCTCATCAAATTTATCTCCAGCAATACGAATACTTTTAGAAAAAACAATTCCTCCCAAAGAGATGACAGCAACTTCTGTGGTTCCACCACCAATATCAACAATCATATTGCCTGTAGGCTCTGTGATAGGTAACCCTGCTCCAATAGCTGCAGCCATAGGTTCTTCAATGAGATAAACTTCTCTTCCTCCAGCTTGTTCAGCTGATTCCTTAACAGCTCTTCTTTCCACTTGAGTGACTCCGTAGGGAATACAAATAATAATTCTTGGAGGTAAAAAATTAGTTCCTCCTTGAAGGGCTTTTTTGATAAAATATTTTAACATCACTTGAGTGACTTCAAAATCAGCAATGACCCCATCTCTCATGGGTCTAATGGCTTTGATAGACCCTGGGGTTTTACCTAGCATTTCTTTAGCCTCTGTTCCTACAGCAAGAACTTTTTGTTCTCCTCTGATACCTTGATGAACAGCGACAACAGAAGGTTCGTTAATAATAATCCCTTTGTCTTTGGTATAAACTAAACAATTAGCAGTTCCCAAATCTATAGCTAAATCTTTGGAAAATAGATCATAAACTTTTCTTAAAATCATAGCCCTAAGATACATGAGCAAAATAGCCTTGGAAAGACTTTTTAAGGAAAAAAGTAGTGTTCAAACCTAACTTTTTTTCCATAGATCAAGTTGGGAATATAAGGTAAAAAAGGAGGGAGGTGTTTATATCTCTTGATTACGAGATGTCGAAGATGGTGTTTAAAATCAAGAAGTGTTGATAGAGAAACTTCTTCTTGAGAAATAGCTTTTAATTGTTGCATTTCTTTTTTTTCTAAGGCTGTTTTTTTCTTTTCAAAAAAAGGATCAAGATAAAAAAGGGAGATAGGGTTATTTTCTAAATAGAGGAGAGAGTCTCCTTTTCTATAAGTTAAGTTTGGAAGGGATAAATTTTTAAATTGTTCATAAACAAGATCATTTTTTTCAAAGGCTAAGACTTTAAGATCATGAGCCAAAAACCATAGAGTATCTTGTAAAAGACCTGCAGTTCCATCCACAATAAAGGAGTGATAAAGTGGAAGAGCTTTTAAGAGAGGAACTTTTTTATAGGAAAATTTTTTTAAAAACTTTTTTCTCTCTTCTAGTTCTTGTAGGTAGTCTTTAAGAAAATAATTTTGTACAGAATTTATCATGAAATTTTACTATTTTGATCAACTACCTTCTACTCAAAGCTTTCTTGAAAATCAATCTTTTGAAAAAAATATTCTTGTAAGTGTTTTTCATCAAAGTGCAGGTCGAGGAAGGGGAGATAAAAGATGGACTCAAGTAGGAGACGGAGTTTGTTTTTCTTTTACTTGGAATCGAGAACAGGCTTTGGCTCTTAAAGTGGCTATTTCTATGAAGTTATTTTTAAAACAATATTTTGATCAAAACTTTTATCTAAAGTGGCCCAATGATTTAGTGAATTTTAGGGGAGAAAAAGTAGGAGGTTTTTTAGTAAGTGAAAAAAAAGAAGGTTCTATTGTAGGAGTAGGTCTTAATATAAATCATACTCAAGGAGTGAAAATTAAAAGTAGCAAAGAAAAGCTTACTTTTATTTTTCCTCAATTATTTTTTTCTTTTTTTCGAAAGAGAAAATTAGATTCTTTGTTAGATTTATTTAATGAATCCTGTTATCATCTAAATGATTTTGTTGAAATTCATCAGCATCAAGGTTTTTTTAAAGGGATAAATAGTGAAGGAGAAGCTTTGTTAGCAACTAAAGAGGGTTTAGTGTCAGTAAGAGAAGGATCATTGTATGTTAGAAAAAGAAATTGAAGGGCTAAAAGTTTTTTTATTAAAAACACCTCATGAACAAATATCACTACAAGCTTGGTTTAAAGTTGGAAGTTCTTCTGACTCACCTCCTGGAATTGCTCATTTTTTAGAGCATTTATTTTTTAAAGGATCAAAAAAATATCCAGGCATAACACTCACTGAGACAGTAGAAAATTTAGGAGGTGAATTTAATGCTTTTACTTCTTTTGACTATACTTGTTATTACATTCAAGGTCCTAGTGAATATCAAAAAGAGTTTTTAGATTTACTTATGGATATGATTTGCTCTCCTTTATTTAAAGAAGAAGATTTAGTGATGGAGAGGCAAGTTGTTTATGAAGAGTATTTAAGATATTTAGATCAACCTGCTTCTTATCATTTTGAACGAGTTCAAGATCTTTTTTTTGAACCACCATATAAGGATTCTATTTTAGGAGTGAAAGATTCTATTTTAAATTTTACTCATGAACAAGCAGTGAAATTTAGAGAAAAATTTTATGTGAAAGAAAATTTTTTTCTTCTAGTGGGTGGTAATTATAATTTAGATAAAATAGAAGAAGCTTTGAAAAACAAAGAACTGCCAAGTTCAGAAAAGGTATCTTCTTATGATTTAAAAATGAAACCTGGTTTTGATCTTCATGAAAAAGATAGGGCGCAAGCTTCTTTGTTATTTATCATGAGAGGAGAATCTTTTACTCATCCTGAAACACCTTTTAGAGATTTATATTTAAACTATTTAACAGCTCCGCATACTTCTATTCTTTATAAACAGCTTGTAGAGACTCACCTAGCTTCTTCTGTAGAGGGGTCTAGCTATTATTTAAAAAATGGTTCTATGTATTTTCTTTCTATTAATTTTGATTTAAAAAATTTAAAAGAAATTTTAAAAGTTTTTAAAGAATCTTTAAAAGAAGAACCTTCTTTAGAAGAAATTCAAAGAATTATTAGGCAATTAAAAGCTACTAAAATTTACGACAAAGAAACCCTTGAAAGTTATACTTTTAGAGAAGGTTTAACTTACGCCTTAACCAATAATTTTAAAGCTGAAGAAGACTATTTTTTTGCTTTAGAGCAAGTTTTAGATTTTGATCCAAAAAAGTTTTTTCAGGACTTTTCTTTAAGTTTACAGGTTCCTAAAGGATCTTCTTTAGAGGGGATAAAAGAAACTTGTGAACAATTTCAAAGAAATTTATTTCAAGAAAATAAAAAAGAAAAACAAAAGATGAGTTCTGATCAAGAAATGTTGATTCCTTTAAATGATCAAAGTCTTCTTTATTATAAGTTTTATGAAGATATTCCTACTTTTTCCTTTCATGCTTATCTTCAAGGTGGGCAAGGAAGAGAAGACAAAGAAGGTTTGTCTTTAATGACTTCAGAACTTTTAACTTATGAAAGTTCAACTTCTGTTTACCCTTACGAAAACTTTTGGCAAGAAATTCAAAACAGAGCTGCTTCTTTTTATTCTTTTAATGGCAAGATGTCCTATGGGTTAAAAACTCATGGATTTGTTGAAGATTTTCCTTTTTTAGTGAGAGAACTTTTAGCTAGATTATATACTCCTTCTTTCAAAAAAGAATCTGTTTTAAAACAAAAAAAGATTCTTTCTTCTATTAGAGAGGAGAGATTAAAAGATCCAGTAAAGTTATTATTTAAAAATGTTCAAGAAAAACTTTATTTTAAAGATCATCCTTTTGGTAAGTTTCCTTTTGGAACTAAATCTTCTGAAAAATTTTTTACTTCTAAAAATTTAAAAGATTTTCATGAAAAACATTTGCAAAAAGTTGTTTTTGGTTTTTGTGGGTATTTAAAAATAGAACAAGTTTTGAGTGCCTTGGAAGGAAAAATTAAAGTTTTATTGGGTAAAAAAATTGACTATGAAATGATTGAAGCTCCAAAAAAACTCATAAATTTTCATTTACCTTTAGAGAGAGAACAAACTCATGTTTTTATTTCTTATGGAGCAGCAAAATATCAAGAGCAAGATTCTTTATTTTTTACTATTATAGAAAATTACTTTCAGGGACAATCTTCAGAACTTTTTGTGAAAGTAAGAGATGAAATGGGCTTATGTTACTCTGTTGGTCCTGTGTATATGACGAGTTTACTAGGAGCTTACTTTGGAATTTACATAGGAACAACACCGGAAAAAAAAGAAGAAGCCATTGAGGCTATAAAAGAAATTTTAAAAAAGTTAAGAAAAGGTTTAAGTCTAGAGGTTTTTGATCAAGTAAAAAAGAAACTTCATTATCAATATTTAATGAAAAAGCAGTCACCAGACGATTTTTTAGATGAAAAACTTCCTTTTCTTGTTCAAGGATTAGATTTAAATTTTGAACAAAAAAGACAAGAACAGTTAAAAAAATTATCTCATTCTTCCTTTCAACAATGGGCTGAGAATTTTTTTCAACAAAAACCTTCTGTTTTTTCTGTTGGTCGCAAATGAGGAGTGAGTTCATTGGCAATAAAATCTAAAAGAAGAATCCCTTCTTTTGTTACTTGATCTTGATGAATAAGATTAGATTCTCTTAATTGATCAAGAGTTTTATTAGAAGATTTTTCTAATAAATCAGTTCTGACTTTAAATTGACGAAGGTTAAGATAGAATTCTTCTAAAAGCACTTGATCTAAAGAGAGAGGATCTAATTGAACTGAGCCAGAAGGTGTTATTTTATAACGAGTTTTTTTTATAGAACAGTAGCCAGAAGCAGAAGGTCCTAGAGCTAAACAACTTTTTTGAGACCAATAAATTTGATTATGCTGAGAAGGAATTTTACCATAGTTAGACACTTCATAATGAATAAAACTCTCTTTTTCTAAAAGTTCTTGAATAGAGAGAAATTCTTCTCTAATAAGTTCATCTGAAGGAAGTTCATGAAAATGAACATAATTTTTTCCTACAGTAAGAAAATAAAGACTGAGGTGGCTAGGTTTGTAGCTAAGCATTTCTTGAATTTCTTGGATAAGATTTCTTTGTACACTAGGAGCTCCTAAAAGGAGATCAATGCTGTAGTTCATATTTTTTTCTTTTAAAAAAGAGAAAATAGGAAGAAGATCTTCTCTCCTGTGTTGTCTGTCTAATTTTTCTAACACAGCATCATTTAGAGATTGAACTCCAAAAGAAAGACGATTCACTCCTAGTTGAATCCATTTTTGAACATTATTAAGATCTAGTTTATAAGGATCAATTTCTAGGGTCCATTCGTAAGTAGAATGAAGAGAGAGTTTTTTAAGAAGGACTTTTTCTGTATAATCAGGAGACCAAAGAGATGGTGTTCCTCCCCCAAAATAGAGTGTTTTTAAAGGACCTAATTGTTCTTCATGTTGAGAAAGAGAAAGAGCAAAGGTTTTATCTAAGAAAGACTCAAAGTCTTTAAAACTACTAGTTTCATGTTTTTTTTTATAAAAATCACAATAGTTACAAAGATGAAGACAAAAAGGAACATGGAGATAACAAGAAGAGATCATTATTCTTTTAAGATATCTTCTTTAATCTGTTGAATCTCCTTTGTCACGATTTTTTCTGTAATTTCAGGAACAATTTTCCAAAGAATTTTTTCGATATCTTCTCTTAGATGACCTTTTAAAAGATTTTCTAGAACTTCATCTTCCGAATGAACTTGATAAGGCTCTTGCTTCAATTCTAGATTAGTATGTTGACTTGGGGTGGGATCAATCATAGGAGGAATTTTTTCTTTAGAGTTAAAGTCTAAAACATGCCCGGGAATAGACATGTCCCAATCTTGAGGTTCCTGTAAAGGAATAGAAGAGGAGATTTTTTCTATGATTTGAAGAATTTTTTCTGGTTCAAAAGGTCTTTGTAAAAAATCAATCACTTGCAAAGATTGAAATTGAGTTAAAGAAAACTCATCAAATTCATGAGTAATAAGAAGAATTTTTAACTGCCAAGATTTTATTTTTTTTAAATATTCTTCAATAGATAAACCTGGAAGATGAGCATCTAGAAAAAGAAGATCAGGAAGTTCTTTTTTTAAAGTGTTTAGTAAATCTTCCTGAGCATTAAAGAACTTTAACAAATAACCTTGTGACTCAAGAGTGAGTTTAAAAATTTTTTGAATTGTTAAACTGTCATCAGCAATAAAAATTTTTTTCATAAAATTAGGTTACTTCTTTTTATAATTTTTGAATAGATCTTTAAAAAGTTCTTGTCTTTATAAGAAAAAATTTTTAAATATTAAATTATGAAAACATTATTTTTATTTTTAGTCGGTGTAGTTACAGTACAAGTTACAGATCCTAAAGATATTCCTTCAGATGGAAAAGGTCCTTATAGGTTATCTCCAACAGGGGCAGAAGGTGAAGATAAACCACCAGGGGGAAGAAGATAATAAAGACAAATTTAACAAAGGGCAAGAATTATGATAAAAAAAATATTATTAATTTGTATCTTGAGTTTGATTTCTGAAAAAATTTTTGCAGAAGAACTCTTTAATAAAGAGAAAGAAGAAGAAAATGAATCTGGTCAAAATTTTGATGAAAAAACTCCGCCTCCAGAGTTACCTCCAGACCATCCATGTAACGATGAGTGGACCAAGGATTATTTTGCTGGGAAGAAAGGAACTAATTGGCACGATAGGGGTTTTAATAAAAAATGAAAAAGATGCTATTAATTATTATTCTTAGTTTTGTATCAATTTTTTTTTCTGAAAATACTTTTGCTAATCCTAATACAGATGAAGATTATTGGGATATTACTGATGATGGTGATGATTAATCAAGGTAATAACTTAATCTTACATTAGCTTTTTGAGAATAAGGAGAGGAGTTTGGGCTGGAGTCTAAAACCTGCTTAAAACTCTCTTTACTCTCTGTAAGATAACCATAGGATTCTAAAAAGACCCCTTCTTGAAAAAACTTTCTGTTTTGTTCTTCTAAAAAACTTTTAATTTGATCTAAGGCTACTAAAGCCTCTACCAGAGCTGGATCTAGCTTAAGAACTTTCTCATAAAGAGAATAAGCTTCCTTAAAGCTCTTTTCTTGTAAAGCTATTCTTGCTTCTTCTAATAAGGGTCCCTTGGCTTCTTCAAGTCGAGTACTGGCTTCTTTTAAAAGAGAAGTTGCTTGTTCATAAACTTCATTAATGACAATGGTTTTTTCTAGAGTTTCATTAAGAGAATTAACAGCAAAATAATAATCGCCTCTAGCTAAAGCTAGTTGAGCAGGAATAAGAAGTTCTAAAAGCTCTTGTTTGAGTTTTTCTTGAGCTTCTAAGCGTAATCTTTCTTCTTCTTCTAATCTCTTTTTTTCTGCTAAAATACTTTTAGCTTCTAAAGCATAAAGATTTTCTGGATCTTGAGAAAGTACTTCTTGAACTAAAATTTCTACAGCAATTAAATCATTATTTTCAAGAGCTGTTTTTAATCTTGAATTAAGTTCTAAAACTAACTCTCTAATTAATAACTGTTCTTGCTCCTTTTTTCTTCTTAATTCTAGTTCTTGCAATTTCCTAAGTCTTTCATTGAGAGTTGTTTCCATGACTTGTGTTTTTTTATACTGAGGATCAATATTTTTAATCAGATCAATTTTTTCTTTAGCTTCAGCTAAAAGACCTTCTTTAAGGTAATGCTTAGCTAACTCATAATTAGAAGTTAAAAAATTTTCTTCTTCAGGAGAATACTTTTTAGTAGAAGATTCTGTAGTTTTTTCTACGATTTTAGTTGGCTCTTTTTTAGGTCTCATGAGCTGAACTAAAAAAATTCCTAAAAAAATAAAAAGAGCAATTCGAATAGGAGGAATTTTTTTACTTGAAGTTTTTTCTGGTGCAATATTTTCCTTGAGATCACTCTCAACAGGCATAAGAATAGATTCTTCTTCTTTAACAAAAGAAGATTTGATCTCTAGTTTAAAAGTTGTAGACCCTAAAATAAACTCAGTTCCGGAAGAGAGTAAGACTTTATTAGTAATTTGTCCTTCATGAATGATTCCATTACTGGAATTTAAATCTTCAACCTGATAACCTTCATAGGTTTTAATAATTCGAGCATGTTTTTTAGAAATCTCTGGGTCAGAAATACTGATCTCACAAGAAGGATCACGACCAATAAAAATCTCTTCTTTTGATAAAATATAATAATCAAAAGGAATATATTCACCGAAAAGCTTTAATCTAAAAAGAGTAAAAAAGTTATCAATTCTAGTGGAATCATCATTAGCTTGATTAATGCTTACTTGCTTGGTTTTTTGACTTTCAGAGGAGAAAAAACTGTCTTGAGGACTTTGAAAGGAAGATTCTTGAAAATTTGATTCAATAGGATTTTCTAATGGAGGTTCTTGAAAAGATTCTTCATTTTGCGAAGAACTTTCAAAAGTCTCATTGATTTTTTTTTCATGAAGAGCAGTAGGGGGATTATCTAAAGAAAAAAAAGGATTATCTTCTTGAACTGGATTTTGTTGTTCTTCTGATGGTTTTTGTAAAAGAGTTGATTGAGTTTTATCTTCAAAAAAAGGATTTGTGTAATTTTTAATTAATTTTGTTTGATCTTCTTTACTAGAATCAAAAAGGGAAAGCTCTTTAGCTTGATCAAAGAAAAATTGAAAATTAATATCTGTGAAAAGAACACTAAGATTTTTATAGAAAATTTTATCATAATTTGAAATCTTTTCCTGCTCTTTACAAAGATTTCTGTTAAAAGAAAGATCAGAAACAATAGGTAGAAGAAATATTTCATCATTAGAATAATAAAGCTTAAAATAGGGAACTTCTTTGTAAGTGAATTCATAAGGAGAAGATTCTGGATAAAGAGTAATGTCTAAAGAAATTTCTTCAATGAGAACCTCTGACTCATAAACAGTGATCTTCATGATAATCCTTTGAATTGATTTTTAATTCTTTCACTTTTTGACTGATCTTTTCTAAAAGATCTTTTTTATTTTTCTTTTTTAAAGAAGGTACAAGAGAACAATAGTAATTAAGCGCAAGTTTATATTGTTTTTTTCCTTCGGCTCTCTCAGCAGAAAGAAGAATATGTTCTAAGTGTTTTTGATAGTAATCTTGTGCTTTTTGTAAATAAAAAGAAGCATAAGAATCTTTTGGGTATAGTGCTAAGGCTTGTTTAAATTCTTCTTCAGCTCTTAAATAATTTTTGTGAGATAATTCCCTTAATCCTCTTTTATAAAATTTTTCTAATTCTTCATCTATGAAATGTTTCTTCTCTATAGGCTCCTCATCAATAATAATATTTTCTTTAGGTAAAATTTTTATAGGAGCAGAAGATGAAGGTTTTTTTTGAAGATAAAGAAGTAAAAGAGCAATAAGGCTTAAATATAAAAACCTTTTAGAAATTTTTAAAGAAGATGCATTTAATTTTTCATACTCATATTTAAAAAGAAGACCTCCAATAGAGATAATATCTTCTTCTTGAAGTTCTTTTTGAGAAATTCTTTCATTATTAACAAAAGTACCGTTGGTTGTTTTAAGATCTGTAATAAAAAGCTTAGAGCCTTTTTGATAAAATTCTAAATGATTCTTAGAAAGATAAAGATCTTGAGCATGAATATCATGATGAACATCTCTACCTAGGGTCACTTTTTCCCCTATAAGATAAAGAATGGAACCTTCAAATTCTCCTTTTAAACACACTAAGCGATGATAAGCACCTTTTAAGGGAGGTTTTTCAAAGTTTTTTAATTTTAAAACTCGGTAACTTAACATAAAAACAATTCTCTCCTGTTCTTATGTCGGTTAATTTCTTGAAATTATTCAGATTTAAATTGTAAAAAATAAGCTTTTGGGTTGAGATCTTTTCCCTTTAGTAATAAAACAGAAAGAGCGTAGTTTCTGCCTCCTATTTCATAATTATTGCTAGATAATGTTGAAAACTGACACTGATCTATAAGATTAAGTAATTGACTGGAAAGACCAGGATCTCTAATGAGCTCTAAAAAACTTTGATTCAGAGTTGAACTTTGTCTTAAGCCAAGAAGTTCCTCTGCTGAAGAATTTATTTTATAGACAAGTTTTTCCCCGTTAAGAAGAACACAAGGGGTTGATGCTAGCTGATGAAAATAATCAGCTAAATCTAAATAAGACTGAGCATCTTCTTCTGTAGGGGAAACTCCTTCATAACTCTTGATTTTGGTTAATAAACTATTAAAAAGACTAATAAGAGGATAAAATTCTTCTACTTTGTAGTCATATTTTAACTCTTGATCAGGAGTTTTTAAAACCTCTTCAGCTTTTTCCTGCAGTGTTGTTAAATGAAATTTTGTTAAATAATAAACAATAAAATAAGAAAGAAGAGCAAAAAATAAAAGAATGAAAAAACTTTTAATAAGTTGAATTCCCTCCTTTGATTGCATGAGAAGTAAATTAGTAGGTAGAATTTTTAAAGTAAGATAACCTACAGTTTCTTCTCGACCAGCTTTCTCATTAAAAGCTTTAATAACTTTACCGACTCCATATTCATTAGATTGAATCTTCTTTGAAAAGAACTTTTTTTCTTCAGAATTTTTTCCAAAAAAAGAAAGAGTTTCAAGAGAGAAAGAATCCGCACTAAAAGTATTCATTTTATAACTTGGTCTTAAAATCCTTCCTTCTTTATCCATAAGTTCATAAAATAAAACTCCGTCTTTATTATCTAAAAAATCAATCTGAACTTCCTCATATCTTTTATTAGCTAAAAAAAGGGTATTCTTTCTGATGGCTTCTTGAATAAATTGTTCAGCTTTATCTAAAGATTCTTTTTCTAGATAAAAATTTTGATCATTAAAAACTGGAATAAAAGAAAATAGAGTTCCTAAAAAAGTAAAAATTACTAAAAAACTAACCCACAAAAATCTCCATTCATAGTCTTTATTAAGTGTGAGTAAAAGAGGTAAAATATTTTTCTTAAAAAGAAGAAGAATTTTTTCTTGCAAGGAAAGCTTCTTCTCTTCTTCTGTAAGAATAGGATCTTTTTTATAAATAATTTTAAAAATATACCCAGGAATAGCAATAAGATCATTTTCTTCTAGTTTTTTTTGTAAAATAAGACTCCCGTTAAGAATTGTTCCATTGGTAGAACCTAAATCTTCTAAAAATAAAGAATTATTATCTAAAGTAATTTTACAATGTTTTTTGGAAAGACTATTATGGGTTAAAACAATATCAAGAGTGCTATCAGAACCTAAAATGTTTTCTCCTTCTTTTAAAACATACTCTAAACCTCTTTTTTTGCCACCAACAACAACTAATTTATACATAATTTTGTTCCTAAACGTAGAGATTGATTCCAGGAAGAAGAAGTGGGAACTTCTAAAAGAGATTCATAATGTTGAGATCTCATAGAAAAATAACCCCAAGGCTCTATTTGAAGTAACAAACCAATGACCTCTTGATGTTTGTTGAAAAAATAAAAGTTTAAAGGAAAAGAACAAAAAAAAGTATGAAAAGATAAATTCAATCTTAAAAAAGATTTAGGAAAATAAATCATAGAATAATGAGGTTCTTTTCTAAACATGTAACCTAAAGTGGAAGTGAAAATATTTTGAGCTACAAAAGAATCTTCAACTAAAATTCCATCTAAAGAAATCATGTATTGAAAAATTGTATCACAAAGGGGGCAGCAATGATAATAAAAATAGCAGGTAAAATAAATAACATCATCGGAAACATCATCTTGGTAGAAGCTTGAGCTCCTTTTTTCTCTATTAAAGTACTTCTTTTTTGTCTTAACTCTCTTGAGAGTTCTTTCAAGATTCCACCAATAGAAGCTCCTACTGAATCAGCTGCAATTAAAGTAGAAGTAAAAGAGGCAATGGTAATAGTATTCACTCTCCAGCTAAGATTTCTAAGAGCATCAGCTCGAGAAGAACCTACCTGAACTTCTTTTAAAAAAATAGAGAACTCTTCTACTAGAGGACCTTTTGGAGCCTTGTCAATAATTCTAGCTATGGCAGCTGAAAAATCTAATCCTGCTTCAACAGAAAGAGCTAACATATCTACAACAAAAGGCATTTGTAAATTAAGATCTTCCTGTCTTTTTTCAATTAAACCTTTGATCCAAATATTAGGATAATAAAAACCTAAAAGACCTACAGGTAAAGCATAAAAAACATTCCACTGAGCTTCTAGTAAAAATCTAAAAATAAGAAATAAAAGAGGAAAAATTAAAATAAGAATAAGCTTTAGAGAAAAAAATTCTTCTGGAGTTAAACTCTTGGTTAAACCTGCCATAGCCAAGGATCTTTTGTAATCTTCTTGGAGTTGTTTTTTTCTTTGACTTAAAAGAGGAACAAGATATTGCTTTAAAAGAGGTTTTAATTTTAATAAAAAAGAAGATTGACCTTCACTAGAACTCTCTTCAAGTCCTTGGCTAGCTTGAAGTTGCTCTTCTTCTTGAAAAAGATTTCTGGCAATGAGAAAAACACTGAGCCCTAAAAGAGTTAAAGAAAGAATAATAACCCATAAATTTTCTTCTTTTTTTTCAAGATCTTTTTCTAAGATAAGTCCTCTATCAATAGAAAGAAGACAGTCTTTACCTGATTTTTTTAAAGAAAATAAACCCTCTAGTTGAGCACTCGACCAAGCTCCATAATTTAAATCAGTTCTTAAAGAGGTAGAAGTAAAAGCATTATTCTTAAAGCTTTTATGATGAAAATAAAGAGCACAAGTGGTTTGAGAATTAATTAAATCACTAACCTTAAATAAATGTAGATAACCCTTATCATCTTGAACAAGAATTTTTTTAGAAGATAAAGTTTCTATTTTTATTTCTAAGGTTTTTAACTTAGAAACTTGATTTTGAGCACAAGAAAAATCAAAATCTTTGAAATTTTCACAAGAAGCTTTCAGGTAAAATAAAAACCACACCTCTTATTTTAAAAGAAAGAGAGAAAAATATTTAGTGAGAGTCTTTTTTCCTAGAAAGTATTTTCTTCTTGTGAGAAATCTATGAGTTTTTCTGATTCAAAAGGTTCATTCCATGGCTGAAAAGAAGGAGACTCTTCCTCTTTAGGAAGTTGTTGCTGATCTATAGAATTAATTTTACGCTCAACAGAAGGACTCTTAGTGCTAGATTTAACCTCTTCAAGATTAGTAACCTCTCTAGAGGGTTCTTCCATTAAAGATTCTTTGATACTAGATTTTTTACTCGCTAAAGCTCTTCTTGGACTATCTTCTATGGGTTGCGAAGCTAAAGATTTATTAATAAAGATATTTTT
Organism: uncultured bacterium; assembly: GCA_964652255.1. Taxonomy (GTDB): domain Bacteria; phylum Bdellovibrionota; class Bacteriovoracia; order Bacteriovoracales; family CAZZBM01; genus CAZZBM01. The sequence continues at coordinate 276,434 of CAZZBM010000001.1, read as the reverse complement.
AATAAATTCCTGATTCACCATCCCTTCAACTATCAAAGAATTTCTTTCAAGTTTAAAAATACAAGATTCAGCCACTGTAATTAAAAATGTTTGAGAAGATAAATTTTCTATATTCACAATAGTACAACCCTTGATTTTTTTAGCTAATTCATTTTTATCTAAAGCAATAGAACTTTGAAGTTTAATGGGATTTTCTCTAGGAGAACCTAAAAGTTGTAAAGAAAATTCTGTTGCTGGAATTATTAATTTTTGCTCCCCTTTTACTAAAGTACAAGGCTTTCTAGGATCTTTTTGAAGGAGAGTGGGGGATTTTAAAAAACAAGAAGAAGTACTCGACTTATATCCAGGTTCAATTTGTACCTCAGTTGAACTTATAAAAGTATAAGCTTGAATAAAAAATAGAAACATCTTAACTAACTATTACGGTATTCTTTTGAAATATTTTTAATTTTAGAAAGAGCACTGTTTTAAAAAGGTAATGATATTCAAATAAAGACCAAGAATATCTTCTTTGAAAGCTAAGGGGTAATCTTGCAACTTACTATAAGGAATTTTTGTTCCAAAAGGTTCTTTGTTTAAACATAAATAAGTATAGATAAGAGTACTTTCTGTAGGTTTTTTATGAAGCATAGTATTAAAAAAAATAAGATCATTTTTAGTTAAAACAACATTCACCTCTTCATGAATTTCTCTAATAGCACACTCAATAAGGGTTTCATTGGGTTCTAATTTTCCCCCAGGGCTCTCTAGTAAAAAGCTACCTTTTCTAGGAAATAAAATAAATTCTTCCTTTAAAGTACAAAAAACAACAACACTAGCTTTATTCATGATTTTAAAATTGGTGGGATCACAAGGACTCGAACCTTGGACCAACCGGTTATGAGCCGGTAGCTCTAACCAACTGAGCTATGATCCCTTTTAGAATTAGTTTTTTATAGGTTTTTCTTTTAATTGTCTAGAAACAATTCTTAAATGTGAAACATAATGAGCTACATCATCAAAGTCTTCTTTTGTTAATTTTAAAAGATAAGGATACATCTCTGGATTGTTTCTTTTTTTTTCTTTAAATAAATCTAACTGTTCTCTTAAATACCACTCATATTGATGAGCTAAAATTGGTCCTTCTCTCTCAGGATTGCCTTCACCATAAGCTCCATGACAAAGAAGACATTCTCCCTTTTCATGATAGATCTTATAACCTCTTTGTAATTTTTCTGTTGTAAGAGGTAATTCAAATAAAGGCTCCTCTTTTTTTTCTTGCACAACATCTTTCTTAGGTAAAAAGAAAGATGCAAAAGAAAAATCGTCTTTAAAATGTTTTTGATATGATTTTAAAGAAAAGAAAAATAAAAGGAGGAGTGAATAAAAAATAAGAACAAGTAAACGTTTTTCCACTTATTGATAGTATAAAAGATTCTAATTAAACTTTCCAGTAATACTCAATGACAAGACGTTTTTCAAAAGGAAATGGAATATCTTCAGGTAAAGGTGAGCTTTTTAAAGTAACAAGCTCCTTATGTGAAGCTCCTAATTTTTCTAAATAAGCAGGTAAAGTACTTAATCTTGGTCTTGCCTTTGCTTGTAAGTAAGATCCATTTTGAAGAGCTGTTTCTTTTAACTGAACTTCACTCCCAACAGAGACAACATAGGAAGGAATGTTTACTTTTTTACCATTTACTAAAACATGACCATGTGTGACCATTTGTTTTGCTGCAGATAAACTTGGAGCCCAACCAGCTCTAAAAACAACATTATCTAATCTCCTTTCTAAGGTTGTTACTAAAGTATCAACCCAAGAGTGGGACTTGTCTTTTTTTGCTTTTTTCACTTGATTAACTAGATATTTTTCTCTTAATCCATAGTGAAAAAGAAGTTTTTGTTTTTCCATGAGTCGAACCATATAATCAGAAAGTTTCTTTCTTTTCATTCCATGTTGACCAGGACCATAAGGTCTTCTAGATAAAGCCCCTGCTTTTCCTAAACCAGGTAATTCTACCCCTAAACGACGCTGAATCTTAAAACTTGATTTTCCCATTATTGCTTTAGCCATCTATTCTCCTCTTGACTCTAAGAAGCTCTATTTATTACTATTAAGCATCTTTCGTCAAGAGAGAAAAGGAGCAAAGTCCTATGGTTCATTTTCAACTACCAGAAATTTCTTATGAAGGTTATTCCCCTGTAATTTCCCCTGAAACAATGAAAGTTCATCACTCAAAACACCATCAAACCTATATTAATAACTTTAAAAATCTAGTGGAACAAAATCATATAGATATTAATAAAGAATGGTCAGATTTTTTTTTAACCTTGAATACTTACCCCCCTGCCCTAGCCCAAGGTTTAAAAAACCAAGCAGGTGGTCATTTTAATCATTGTTTCTTTTGGAACTGCTTAAAACCTATTGAAGAAGTTCAAATACCTAGCTCTCAGCTAAAAGAAGAAATTGAGAAAACCTTTTCTTCTTTTGAAAAGTTTCAAGAACTCATGGAAAATGCAGGAAAAGCTCAGTTTGGTTCAGGCTTTGTTTGGCTTATTAAAAACAAAGAAGGTCTTAAAATTATCTCTACTCCAAATCAAAATAATCCTCTTATGGAACAATCATGCCAAATTCTTCTTGCTATAGACGTCTGGGAACACGCCTACTATCTCACCTATCAAAGTGATAGAGCTCAGTACTTAAAAGATTTTTGGAAAATCTGTTCTTGGGATTTTGTTTCTAAAAATTTTGAATTTTCATTGAGCTAAAACTTTTTTTAACAAACAAGACTGACAGTGTTTACAAAAATGAGATTCGATTTTAGAAAAATCAGAAGATAGAATATTGTCTATAAGATTTGAATAAAGATTATTTGCACCCATTCCATTATTACTTTTATTCATTAAACAATTATTAGTTGTACAATGAAATTCTTTATCACTACTAGCTTCTTCGGAACAACTTAAAGTTCCAATTAAATGACCAAATTCATGTAAAATTGTTTGAATAGAAGGCAAAAGAAAAAATAAAGCTTGTTTATAATCTTCAGATAGATTTAAATTCTGAGCATTTCTATGATTTTGAAGAACTGCTTCAAATAAAAACATAGAATTTTGATAAAGTTTAGATCGTCCTAAAACTTTATCACCATTATTATGAAATGTTATTTTTTCTAAAACAAAAATATTTATTTCAAATGTAGGTGCGGTAAAAGAAGAATTTTTATTTACAGATTTCACAAAATCAGAAAGATCATTATCTGATATTGTTTGCTTGGAATGATTAAATCTATTCAATTTAAAAACAATGTTTTGGAGATTAAGATGAGAAAAAGGATTATAAAATTTACCCAGCTGATAAAGAATATACTCTTTTACTTTTTTTTCTATGTATGTAGGTTCAGAGTTATTTATATTAATATTATCTGAGTTATTTTCTGAATTTTCATCAGAGATCATATCAATACTTTGAATTTTTTTTAAAGATTCTTCATACTGATTTTTGAGTGTATCTGTATCAAAATAAAAATTAAATTCAAAATCTTTTGCATTATTAATAATTGCAACACTTGAAGCTGGATCCATAGATCCTATTCCGCAAGAAATTAAAATAAGAAAAAAAAGTCTTTGCATCTTTTTTATTTTATAGAAAAGATTTTTTTTACAGAAAAAAGAAAAATTTTCTCTAATCTTTTTCTTCTACAAGGTGTAAATTATAGATTTTAAATATCTGAACAAATTCTGGTTGGATCTTTTTAATACCTATTTTTTTAGGTGCAATGGTAAAAATTGTCTTAATGGTCTCTACAAAATGTAAAATTCCAGAAGAACCGACAAACTCTACCTCTGAAAGATCTAAATAAATTTTTTCAAAATTAGAATTTGTCACAGCTTCTAAAAGAGATTTTCTTAAAGGTATAGCAAAGGAATAATTAAGTTGACCAATTAACTTTACGACTAAGAAACGATTTTCCTGAAAAATCTTTGTAGAAAGACTCATAGAATAAGTTTAAAACCATCTTCTAAAAGAGAGTTAAAAGGTAAAAAATTCTAGAAAAAGACCTATTGATTTATAAAGAAGCTTTTTATAAGTTCTTCTTTATGTCCTATATTGCCTACTTGCCTAATAAAAGAAACATTTATTTGGAAGATAAAAGAAATAAAGTAAAAGCTACTTTTTGTAAAAATTGCCAAAAAATTCTAGATAAAGAAAAATTTCAAAATCATCTTTATGTTTGCTATCATTGTGATTTTTACCATCTAATGCCTCTTCAGGAAAGAATTAAAAATCTGTTTGATGATTTTGAAGAAAAAGATCAAGATCTTAAAACATCAAATCCCTTAAGTTTTATCGATTATGATCTACGGCTCAATCAATCCTATGAAAAATTTAAAAGATTTGACTCTGCTGTTAGAGGTATAGGTAGAATTGGCAATCAAAGAATTAGCGCTTGTTGTCTAGATTTTTCTTATTTAGGAGGATCTATGGGAACTATCATGGGAGAAAAAATTGCAAGAACTTTTGAACTTTCTCTCAAAGAAAAAATTCCTGCTTTTATTTTGAATGCTTCAGGTGGAGCAAGAATGCAAGAAGGATTATTTTCTCTTATGCAAATGGGAAAAATTTCAGTAGTAAGATCTCAACTCAGACAAGAAAAAATTTTTTATCTTTCACTTTTAACACATCCAACAACAGGAGGTGTCGCAGCAAGCTTTGCTTTTCAAGGAGATCTTATTATTGCTGAACCAAAAGCTTTGATTGGATTTGCTGGACCAAGAGTGATTGAACAAAGCTTAAAACAAAAACTACCAGAAGGATTTCAAAGAAGTGAATTTTTACTAGAAAAAGGATTGATTGATAAAATTGTTGAAAGAAAAAATTTAAAAAAATTTTTAACATACTCTTTTGAATTCTTTTCTTCTAAATTTGACTAAAAATTTTTTTTGTACTTTAATGAATCTATGAAGTTTTTATTTCTTCTTTTCTTCTCTTGTTTCTCTGTTAGAAATAAAACTATTACAAAAGATGATCTCCCTCTCTCTCAAGAAGAACAAGAGCTTAATAAAGCTGGTTTTATATGGCCGGTACCAGAGTCTCGCCGAGTCACTTCACACTTTAATGCTAAAAGAAAATTTGGAAAAAAAATTAGAATTCATAAAGGTCTTGATATTGGACCTAATAAAAATGGTTTAGATCCTAGAAAAACTCCTATTGTTGCTGCTAAAGATGGTGTTGTTATTTTTTCTGGTAGAATGAATGGCTATGGTAAAATAGTTATAGTCAAACATTTTGATTCTTTTATCACAATTTATGCACATAATTCATTGAACTTAGTGAAAAAAGGTGATCATGTTTATCAAGGCGATAAGATTGCCTACATGGGAAGCACAGGAAGATCTACTGGACCTCATCTTCACTTTGAAATGAGAAAAAATGAAGAAGTCGTTGATCCTCTAGCTTACATAGAATCTGAATCTGATGCCATTTAAATTCTAGGCAAAGAGTTTTTTTTTTTGCTATAAAACTTTTCATGAAATTATTTTTTTTACTCATGACAGGTTGTGCTAGTTATTCTATAAAAAAAACTATGAATATCCATGATTTATCTTTTTTAGACCAAGCTCATGATATTAAAACAAAAACAGAAAAAATCTTACAAGAAATTTATTCTCAAGATATTTCTAAAGAATCTCTTAAATTACTAGATGAAACTTTAGAAGATTTTTCTTCTCAGATGAATTATGCTTATTTTTTAAAATCAGTCCATGATGATAAAAAGATTAGAGAAAAAGGATTAGTCTTTGAACAAGATCTTTTCAAATTTTATGTAGAAAAAATTCAAACCAAACAATTCTATGATTTTTTTTTAAGAGCTTCTCAAGTTCAAAATTTAGATCTAACAACACAAAGATATGTTCAAGAAAGCAAGAAATCTTTAGAAGAAAGAGGTCTTCATTTAAATAATTATCCAGATATACAAACAATATCTTTAACGATTAAAGATCTTTCAGATAAACTTGATCAAGGATTAGCTCAGTCTAATACTTTAACTCATAAACTTCAAGATGATACAGGCTTACCACCTCATTTAAAAGAAAAAAATAAAACAGGTTTAAATCCTGCTTTTATGACTGATACTCAAGGAGTTATGGATTTTGCTCAAAATCAAAAAGAAAGAAAAGCCTTTTACTTGGCAGCTAATAAAAGAGGAATGAGCAATAAAGATAATTTTATTCTTTTTTTAAAAGAACAACAAAAATATGCTCAGGCTTTAGGACATGAAAATTATACTGCTTATAACTTAAAAAATAACATGGCTAAAAATCCTGAAAATGTCATTGAGCAACAAGATAAAATTTTTAATCAATTAAAAGAAAAATTTCAACAAGAATTAAATGCACTAAAAAAAGAATTTAACTTAAGTGATATCAATATATGGGATATTGCCTATTATAAAAGACTTTATAATGAAAAACATTATCAAGTGGATCCTTTAGAGATCAGAAAATATTTTGAAATGAAAACAAGTTTAGAAGGAATGTTGAAAATTTTTTCTCAACTGTTTAATTATCGCTATGAATTTAAAGAAATAAAATCTTCTTGGACAACAGATCTTGTTTATGAGGTAAAATTTTATGATCAAGATGAAAATGGTCTTTTTTTAGGTTCTCTTTATCTAGATTTATTTCCAAGACCAGCTAATGAAAAATACGGACATTTTGCTCAGTTCACTCTAAAACACAGCAGAAGAAATCAACAAGAACATTCTCCTGCTTACTGTGCTATTGTTGGAAATTTTCAAAGAAGTTCAGAAAATGAACCCTCTCTTCTTTCTTTTGATCAAGTCAATACTCTTTTTCATGAACTTGGACACGCATTACATACTCTTTTTTCTAAAACTCAATATTATGCTCTTTCTGGGACTCAGGTTAAAAGAGATTTTGTTGAAGTTCCCTCTCAACTTTTAGAAAGATGGCTTCAAAATTATGATCTAGTAAAAAGTTTTGCTATACACTATAAAACTAAAGAAGTTTTATCAGAAGATTTATTTAATAAATTACATAAATCTTTAAATTTTTTAAAATCTTTTAAATACTTAAAACAGATTAAAATGGCAGAAGCAGATTTAAAATTATTTCAAGGAAAAGGAGCTAATGATCCTCAAAAACTTTTCCAAGATCTTAACAATGAAGTTCTTCCTGTAAAAGAAAAAGATCTTACAACTCTTTATACCTTTGGTCATCTTTTTGGAGGTTATTCTGCAGCTTACTATTCTTATCTTTGGTCTGAAATTATTGTTGAAGCTCTACATGAAAGGTTTAAAGATAATTATTTAGATTCTAATATGGGAAAAAAACTTAAAGAGACTATTTTTTCTCAAGGTAATAATGAAGATCCTAATGATCTTGTTAACAACTTTTTAGATGAAGAATACACAGTTAATGCTTTTATTCAAAGTTTGAATAAAAGAGATTAAGAAAACTTAAAGCTTTTTTTAAAATTTTTTCCTCTTTGACCATAACTAAAAACTGCAATGATGCATGAGCAGCTCATAGCTATCTCTCTGGCGGAAAGTGAGGGATTCGAACCCTCGATAGGCTATAAACCTATACACGCTTTCCAAGCGTGCTCCTTAAACCACTCGGACAACTTTCCCTTAAATCTTTAAAAAACTTTTTTAAACGCTCTTCTTGTTCTAAATGAAAAAATCCACCCATTAAACTAAAAGAGTATTTTTTAGTAATCTTCTTCTTTCTATAGGCTAAAAAATAAACTTTTTCAATTCTAGACTCTTCAATAGCCTCTAAACACAAGTCACAGGGACAAAGATTGGTGATAAGAGTACATTTTGATAATCTCCAATTTTGTAATTTTAAAGAAGCTTCTTTAATGGCTAGGATCTCAGCATGATAAAAAGAAACTTGACCCCTTTCCTTGAAATTGCTCGCTAAGCTTAAAAGCTTATTATCTTTATAAATAGCTGCAAAAATAGGTAAATCCGGTTCGTTTTTAATTCTTTTTATTCTCCATAAAAAATCTTCTAATAAGTTCATCATAAGCTTTTTGTAAAATAATAAAACATTAGGTATAATATCTCTATGATCTTATGGATTTTATGGTCAATTGAAAGAGAACCAGCTGTAGAGAAAAAAATTATTCTTGATTATAGTCCCAGTCAAACAGCAGAGCAAAGAGCTCAACTTAAAAACCAATTACAAGCAAATGGATTTGTTGTTCAAGAATCTTCAATAGAAGTAGCAAATACAACAACTCTTTATCTTCTTGGAACTATGGGTGCTATAGCCTTATCTTTACTAGCTTATTTTGCTTTGAAACAAAGAAAAAAAGAAGCTAGTAAAGAAGCTAAAATTCTTTCTTTTCAAAAAGAAGAGCAACAAAAAGCTCAACAAGAAGAAAAGAAAAAATTTAAAGGTTAGATTAACTTTAAATTGATAGCTGAAACTCGACCATTTCTTTCTGAGAGATCAAAAGAAATCTTTTGACCATCATTAAGATGAGACAGATTCGCTTCTTGTAAAGCTGTTTTATGAACAAAAACATCCTTACCATCATCATCACTTAGAATAAACCCATAACCTTTTTCGTTATTAAACCATTTTACTTTACCTGTTTTCATTAAGTATATTTCCTTTATGTTTTTTATTAAGATCATTGATTAACATGACATAGAGTCTTTGGCAAGTAACCTTTTTTATGATAAAAAAAGTTCAATTTATGAGTGTTTTTAAATTTCTTTTAATGTCAGCAAAAGAGTTTAAAAAGACTCTTTTTATTCAAGGCTTAATCTCTCTTTTATGGGCTTTAGATCTGAGTATAAGACCTTTTTTATTGAAAAAAATTTTTGATGAAATTGGTTCTACAACCTTCTTAACATCGAAGTTAATTTTATTAGTCACTATTTTTCTTCTTTCCTATTTTGTTCTTTTAATTCTTTATAGAATTCATGACTACTTAGGGTTTAAAGTGGATCCACAGCTAAGAAAATCTGTAGTAAAAAATCTTCTAGAACAATCTTTTAAACACTCTTATGGTTTTTTTCAAAATCAATTTTCTGGATCTATGACCAATAGAATTAGAGAAAGTATGTCCGGAGTAGCTGATCTTATTAATATTACTATTAACGATATATTACCTATTTTTATCTCCTTTATTGTTGCTTTCAGTACTTTAAAAACAGTAAAACCCTTTTTCTCTTATATGATGTTTTTTTGGATTTTTATCTTTATTTTATCTATGCTTCTTTCAGCAAAACATTTGGCTCAACTTAATGAAGAAGTTTCAAGATCTAGATCAAAAATTATGGGATATCTTGTGGATATTTTTCAAAATATCTTCACTATTAAACTCTTTACCATGGAAAAAAGAGAAGTTTCTTCACTCCAAGAAATCTTTAGTGATTATCAAAAAAAAGTTTATAAAAAAGGTTTTTTTCAACAGCTGATTTTAACTAATTTTCAACAAATAGTTTTTTTTACTTATCAATTTCTTTGTCTATACTTCCTTATTAAAGGTTATTATGAAAAAGAAGTTACCTTGGGTGATATTATTTTTGTTCTCACTTTAAATCAAAATTTTAATAATATTTTATGGCATTTTAGTCGAGATATTATTAGATTTACAGATGCTTATGGTATGATTAAAGCTTCAGTATCTCTTTTTTATAAGCCTCTAGAAATTATTGATGGAAAAAGCTCTTTAAAAATAAAAAAAGGATCTATTGCCTTTAATAATGTGAATTTTTCCTATGATCAAATGAATTTATTTCAAGGAAAAAATGTTTTTATTAAAGGTGGCGAAAAAGTTGGATTGGTAGGTCATTCTGGTAGTGGAAAAACAACTTTTGTTCATCTTATTTTAAGATTTTTTAATCTCAAAGAAGGTAAAATTCTCATTGATGATCAAAGTATTAGTGATTTAAAAGAAGAATTTTTAAAAAAGTCTATTAGCTTTATTCCACAAGAACCTTCTGTTTTTAATAGAACTATCTTTGATAATATTGCTTATGATAAGTTCTCTTTAGAAGAAGTTATGGAAGCTGCTAAAAAAGCTGAAGCTCATGATTTTATCATGAAAACTCCTAAACAATATGAAACTCTTGTAGGAGAAAAAGGATTTAAACTTTCAGGAGGGCAAAAACAAAGATTAGCTATTGCAAGAGCAATTTTAAAAAATGCTCCTATTTTTATTCTTGATGAAGCAACTTCTCAACTAGATTCTCTTACAGAAGAATCTATGAATAAAAATCTTTGGTCTTTTTTAAAAGATAAAACTGTTATTGTCATTGCCCATAGGCTCTCAACCCTCATGAAAATGGATAGAATTCTTGTTTTTAAAGAAGGAAAAATTATAGAAGAAGGGTCTCATGAATACTTATTAAAAAATGGACCCTATTATAAAAGTCTTTGGGATGCGCAAGTAGGAGGCTTTCTCTTAAGCTGAGAAATTTTTTTTAAAAAAATCTTTTTCTAAAGAATAAAAAAAATATCCTTTTTGAAGATTGAGTTTCTCGTCAAAAGAAAAAAAAATTGTTCTCTCCTCATCATATTGATGACTTTTTGAATATATTTGAGTATTTTTTAAATTTAATGGATTTCTAGAACAATCAATAAGAGAAAAAATTCCTGGTTGTAAAAGTTTCTGAATAAAAATTTCTTTTGAAATAATCTTCACTTATTTAAGAATAATCTTCTTCATCTAACTCTGCAATAGGTTCAGGTAAAGACTCATCAGAAGGTGTTACTCCGCCAGTGGTAATAAATTGATAATTTGAACTTAAGTCTTGAGGATAAAACTTTTCATTTTGGTAGGGCAAAGTATTATTTTTAATAAAAAGATTAAAAACACCTGGATTAGCTGTTAGAATTATTTCATACTTTGTTTCACTCATTGTACTTTCAGCTGAAGATAAACTTTTTATAGTACAATTTGTACAAATTACTTTATCTTTTAAAGAATTTAAATCTCCAAACAAACCATTAGAAGTGATTAGGGTAATAGAAATTTCAAAATCCTCATCATAATTAGGGGTAGAAAATACTTTGTTTTCTTCTTCTTGAAATTTTATTGTGGGAATAGCAGCATTTAAAACTTCATTATTAAAAGAATCACTAGGAGAATTTTGATTTTTTGGTTGACAAGAGAATAAAGCAAGAAAAATGATTTTCTTCATATAGGCTTTATTTCGGTAAGATGAAATTTAAACTTTAAGATGAGTAAAAAAATTACTAATAGTAGATAAAGTTTCAGGAGAAAAAATCAACTGTTCATAGTGAATTCCTGCTAAATCAAGCATTTTTTTAGCACTAATATCCTCAGGACTACCTTGATAAAGATCAGAATAATAGTAAATTTTTTTAATTTGAACACTGGCAATCATTTTGGCACATTCATGACAGGGAAAAAGAGTTGTATATAAAGTACATCCTTGAAGAGATCTTTGAGCATATAAAATAGCATTAGCCTCAGCATGAACTATATAAGCATATTTTTGTTCATAAAGTGGGAGTGACCTATCTCTTGAAAGAGGAAGTTCTTTTTCATTGATACCAGCAACAAAACCATTATAACCTAAAGCAACTTGTCTTTGTTGATCATTGACAATAACACAGCCTACTTTTGTATTAGGATCCTTGCTTTTTAGAGAACAAAGTAAAGCTTGAGACATAAAGTATTCTTGCCAAGTCATTTTTGCCTAGTAAATCTCTTTCAATTCTTTGTCAAGTAAAGCTTTTTACCTAAAAACACGAATTGAAATTTTAGAGGAAAATAAAATCATGAAAAAGACAATACTTGTTTTATTAAGTCTATTTTTTGCTAATCATCTTTTCGCAGCTGAGGATAATTTATATAAATTTCTTTGGCTAGATCAAGATAAAAAAGTTTACGTTTTACAAAAAAAACTCTTTCCAAAAAAAATGAGAGTCTTTTTTGATGCAGGTGGGCTTTATAGATTTAGTAACCCCTATCAAACAACTTTTGGTGTTCAAGGAAACTTAGATTTTTTCTTCACAGAACAGATTGGGATAGAAGTTAGAGGAGGTTATTATTTTAATAGAGATAATAACACCTATACCAACATTGTGAATAAAATTATTGCTGAAACAAATGATACAATAAAAAATTTATTACCTTATATTATTAACTATAAATGGGATGTAGGAGGAATGATTTTGTTTGCTCCTTTTTATGGTAAAATTAATACTTTTAATCAAATTATTTATTTTGATCTTTATTTTGGTTTAGGCGCTTCTTACATTAAAGGTGAATCAAATTATAAAAAAATTATAGATAATTCCGGTGGAAAAGACAAAGCTACTCAAATGGAAGAAGAAACCTATTATTCAGGTGATATTAAAGTTGCTCTTAAATTTTATCTTAATAAAAATTTTAGTCTTGGAGTTGATTACCTTCATAGAATTTATAGAGCTAATTTAATTAGTGAAAATAAAGAAGAAAAGAAAGGTTTTTATAATGAAAGTGATGTGATTTTAAAACTAGGAGTGTCTTTCTAAGGAAGGAAGGAAAATGTGGATTTTATTTTTATCTTATTTTAGCTTTTCTTCAGCAGCAGCTGTTCAGAAACAACTTTCATTAAAAGAAGTTTCAGTGTTGCTTTATAAAAGAAAGCTTTACTTCTCTGCTCTTACTTATGCTATTGAACATGCTAATAGTGTTTCAACTTTAGATCCTGAATTTAAAAAATATTTAGAAGAGCTTATATCAAAAACTGGGACTGAGCTTCTTTCAAGAACTAAAAATGAAGTTTTGAAAAAACTTGGTGTTCAGTCTGTTTATTTATTAATAGCAAAAAAGTTTTTCATGAATAAACAATATGATGAAGCGATGAAATATCTTACTATTATTCCTGAAAAACACAGACATTATCCTGAAGCTCAACTCACCATTGGAACTATGTATATGTCTCAAAATAAAAATGATTTAGCTCTAACGGCTTTTAAAAAATGCTATGATCAAGCTTTTTCTGTTCAAGCAGATAAAAGTGATTCTAAAGTTCAAAGATATTATTCAATGATCAAAGATAGTTGCCAAATGAATATTGGTCGTTTGGCTTTTGATCAAGGAAAATATAAAGAATCTTTAAAAGAATTTTATAAGGTTACAAAACAATCTTATTTGTGGCCATATGGATTATTGGAAAAAGCTTGGGCAAATTATCATCTAGGAATTTATAATAGAACATTAGGATTATTAGCGACATATAATGCTCCAAGTTTAGATACTTATTTTCAACCAGAAGTTGAACTTCTAAAAGCTTTAAGTTACTTCAAATTATGTCTATGGGGTGATGCTTTAAAAATTATTGATAGATACACCGAAGTTTATAAAGCTAGATCTGAAAATATTAAAAATATTTTAAAAATAAATATTCAATCTGATGATTACTTTTTTAGATTGATCTTAGAACATATGCAAAAAAAGGGAAATACAGATCCCTTCATGAAAAATCTTTTAACTCAAATACAAAAAAGAACTAAATTTAATTTAGATTTAAATGCATACCTAAGAGCCATGAAAGAATTAGAAGCTCTTAGAAAAAGCAAAAGAACAGCTTTTGTAGATAATCTTATTAAAAACTTAGAAGTAGATATGGCTGTTTTAAAGTCAACAGTGAACTTTTTTGTAAAAAAATATTTTTATGATTTTATTAATGAAACAAATTCTCTCTCTTATCAAATGTTTAACTTAAAACTTAATATTTTAACGATGCAAAGAGGTCTTGAATATAAAAATGAAGCTCTTGTAACAGATAGATCTAGAGGTTCGTCAAAAGTAGATAAAGAATCTGATGAAATGTACTGGAAATTCAAACAAGAATTTTGGGCGGATGAACTTGGTGATTATGTTTTTGCACTTGAATCTAAGTGTTCAGTTGTAAAAAGAGAAACTGAAAAAGAAGCTACTGTTAACATTGAAGAAAATTCAAATAAAAATGATTTAAAAAACACTAAAACTTCTAAGAAAAGAGGTAAAAAATGATGCCATTTATATTGTTTTTTATTATGGCAAAGGAACCAACAGATAAAGTGATTGTCAAATATAAAAAATTTGAATCATTTAATTTAAATAGTTTAGATGTTGGTGGTTCTAATTTTGTACCTGGAGATTTTACTGTTTTAGAAAGATCGAGACAAAACTTTCAAAGAACAATTCCCAATAGGAAAAGTTTGAAAGATAGAACAATAAAAGATGTGATGATGATTAGATAAAAGGAGAAAAAATGGAAACACAAGTAATGAATGAAGCTGCAATGGCAGTAACAACAAATGAAAATATTTTACAATGGTTTGCTAGATTTATGACAGAAGGTGGCGTTTTTATGTTCGTCATCTCTTTTGTTTGGATATCTGGGATCATTCTAGTGATTGATAGATGGAATTATTTAAAAAAAGTGACAGTTGATGGTCCAAGTTTTTTTAGTCAAATCAAAAGAATGGTTATTTCAAATAATGTTCAAGGTGCTATTCAGATTTGTGCTGGGTCTCAATCAGGTTTAGCTACTGTTTTAAAGAATGGTTTAAAAAGAGCTAATCAATCTAAGGTTCAAATTCAAGATTCTATGGAAGCATCTATGCTTGAAGTGATTCCAAAAATAGAGCAAAGATTTAATTATATAGCTCTTCTTTCTAACATGAGTACTCTTCTTGGACTTTTAGGAACGATTCAAGGTCTTATTCAGTCTTTTTCAGCTGTGGCAACAGCAGAAGCTAATTTAAAACAACAACTCTTAGCAAAAGGTATATCAGTAGCTATGAATACAACTGCTTTTGGTCTGGTATCTGCTATCACTTTATTAGTTTTACATACTTATTTAAGTTCTCAAGCTCAAAAAATGATCTCAGATATTGATCAAAGTTCAGTCAAATTAGTAGATTTATTAACAACGAAAGCAAATCATGCTTTAGATGAGGCAGCCTAATGTATAAAAAAAGAAATATTAAATCTTTATCCATGAAACAAGGAAGCATTGTGTCCATTATGGATATTATGTTTATTATTACTTTTTTCCTTTTGATGAATGCTAATTTTATTGAAATTAGACATATTATTTCAGAAGCTCCTGTTTTTTCAGAATTGAATAATACAAAAACAGATAAAAAACCTTTAAACCTGACTGCTTTTATAGGATTAGAAAATGTTAGAATTCAAAGAGGAATTGGGTCAGAAAAAAGAACAATTGCTAGTTTGAAATTTAGTGATCAGGATTTTTTATCTAAATTACAAGATGTTTTTATCCAAACAAAGGTTGAATTTCCTTATGAAAACTCTTTAATTATCGTTTCTGAAGCAAACGTTGAATATGATTCTATTGTTAAAGTTGTTGATCGTGGTCAAATGATAGCTAAAAATCATTCAACGCCTATTATTACAATAAAAGATGAACAGGGAAATTTGAAACAAACAAGAAATTTATTTGAAATGGTCATGTTTCAATAGGATAAATTATGTTTAGAAAAAAAAGAGAACAAAAAGAAGTTTTAGAGCAAGATATCACAGCTTTAATGGATATTGTGACTATTATAGTGGTGTTTTTGTTAACAGCTTATACAGCATCTGATGTTCAAATAAAATTAGCAAAAAATTTAGAAATGGTAACATCTTTATCTGAACAAATGGGTCGTAATGAAATTATTGTTCAGTTAGCTTCTGATGGAAATATCTATCTTAAAGATGAACTTATAGGTAGCATTAAAGATGATCAAGTAATGGTGATTCCAGAACTTTTTGATAAATTAAAAGTTGAGAAAGAATTATTAGAAGAAAAATTTAATCAATTAGTGCAAAGTGGTCAAAAACAATTAGACGTTCTTACTATGGGTTTTTCTGGAGAAGAAATTTATCAACATATTAATCTAGTTATTGATAAGACTGTTCCTTATAAAAATTTAAAAAAAATTTTTACTACGACAGCTGCTGCTGGATTTCCAAAATATAGATTGATTGTGACAAATGAGGTTTGAAAAATGATGCTTCTTTTTTTTCTTATAGCAAAAACTCAAAATAAAAAAGATTTTAACACTGTGATTAAATCTGACAAAGATGCTGTTAAAGCTATTAGTGAAAGAGAAAGAAGAGCAAGGAATTTGTTTTTGATTAATTCAGAAATAAATGAAATCATTAAAAATAGAACTGTTGGACCTGAATTACAATTTAGATTACTAGAACTTTATACCGAAAGACTTAAGGTTATTAGAGATGAAGAAAATGCTAGATATATAACAGATGTAAAAAAAAATAAAAATTTAAAAAAAGAACCTTATTTTCAAAAAAGTTTATCCGAATATAAAAAAATAGAAAGTTTTGGTGTTAATATTGTTAATAAAAATCCTAATTATATAAGAATTGGAGAAATTTATTTAACATTAGGACTTAATGCAAGAGACTTTGGTGCTGATATGAAAAAATCAGAACAGTTTCTATTTGAAGCTTTAAGAAAAACTCCTTCAAAAAGTCCTCTTATTTATAATGTTCAAGTTGCTTTGGCTGAACATTTTTATAATAAAAAAGATTTTAAACAAGCTGTTAATTACTATCAAGAGATTATTAAAGATAAAAACAGTGAATGGTTAACTAAGCATCTTTTTAACTATGCTTGGTCTTTAAGTAAGGTTGGAAAATTAGAAGAAGCTTTGACCACCCTAAAGACATCTTTTCAGCTTTCAAAGTATAGAAAAGATGGAAAAAAAATTTATGCTGATTTATCAGAACAAATTTTATATGCTTCGCCTTATTTTTTTCTCTCTACTAAAAGAATAGAAGAAGGTGTTGATTTTATTTCTAAAAATGCTCCTAATCCAGGAGAATTTTTAGTAGCGTATGCTTATAAAAATCTTGAAATAGGTGATGTTAAAAAAACTAAATATATTTTAGATAATTCTAGAAAAAGTACTATAGAAAAAAAAGATTTAGCAGGTGAAGTTAAAACTTATATGGCTATGCTAGATATTTATAGAAAAAATAATGATTTAAACGAACATTTTAAAACTTTACCTTTTATTATTAAGGTTAAAGATTATAAAGAATTTAGTGAAGATGATAAAAAAAATGCTATTAGTGAAATTACTGATATTGCAGGTTTGTTTCAAAAAAGAGTCATTGAATCAGTTGATCGTGATAATAAAAAAAGAGGATCAAAATATAGTCCTCAAAATCTAGAAGTCACATTAAAGTATTTTGATGCTTTAAAAATTTTAAATCCAGTTAAAATTGATGAATATACATTTTTCCAATCAGAAACTCTTTACGGAGCTTTAGAATATGTTAGAGCGATGGTTTCTTATAGAAATACTTTAGAGTTTTCTTTAAAGATGAATCCTAAAGATAAAATGGATCTAAAAAAGAAATGTCTTAATAGTATGTTATCTATTTTAGGTGAAAATGTTCTAGATGAAAAAATGACTTATGATTACTCTGTCTACTCTTATAGATCTTATCTTACTTTATGGCCGAAAGATAAAGTTAGTGAAAGTATTTATCCTAAGTTGTTTAACCTTTATGTTAAACATAATAAATATGATGAAGCTAATGGTTTAATTGAACCTTTTGTTGCAAATTTTCCTGAAAATCAAACCATACAAAAAGGTATGATTAATGTTATTGTGAGTGAAGATTTAAAAAAGAAAAATTTAGAGAGAGTTTTATACTGGTTTAATAAAACAAAAACAGGTTATCTAGGTTTTGATGAAAAATTTAAAGATAACTTAGAAGCTTCAGTTGCTTCATTGTATTTTGAAAAAATTGAAGTTCTTGAAAAAGCTAATAAAAAAGAAGAAGCTGCGAATGAATATTTAAAAATTTATGCTAATAATAATTTTGGTAATAAAATAAAATCAAAAGCTTCTTTTAATGCTTCTGGTCTTTTTTTAGAGCTAGATCAGTTTAAAAAATCTTATGAATATTTAAGTGCTAGTTTTAAAATGCAGTCTAATCAAGAAGTTTTTTCTTTAAGAGATAAAATACTTCTTATTGTGAGACAATATTATACTTATCAAGAACTTACTTTATCAGCAGATTTATCTAAAATGATGTTAGAAAGATATTGTAAGGAAAATTTTAAAGAAAAAGAAGAATTCTTTTCTAACTCTGCTTATATTTATTTAATAGATGGCAAAGTAGATCAATCTTTAAATATGCTAAAACTTGGTGAATCTTGTGGGGTAAATCCTAAAAAACATAATGAAGTTGTTTTACAAAATATTAAAGAAATAGCTGATATTCAGAACATAGATTATTTAAATAAATATTATAATATTTATGGAAAAAACAAAAATTATGAAATCTATTTCATAGATGCTTATATGAGTATGTACTGGTATGCTCAAGAATATAATGAGTTAGAAAAAGTCAAACAAATTAGATCTGTTTTAGGTCCATTAGCTTCTTCTAATAAAAAAGTGGGAGATGTGTTTAATTCTCAAGCTTTTGTGGATAAGATAAAAAAAGAATCTTTCAATTATTTTAGACCTAACAATCCCTTTAAAGAGGAGATTTTTCAAGCTGATTTAGATAAAGCTTTTAAATCTTTAACTGCTTATACAGATGAAGCTAACATTAAATTAAAATTAGGTTTTCCTCAAATTACTTTGGATATATATAAATCTTTGAGTCTTGGTTATGAAAAAGTGGCTAATGATATTGATGCTATAAACCCTGAAAATGAAGGTCCAGAGTATGTTAAAACTTTTAAACAAGCTATGAAGCCTATTGTGAATGATCTTAGAAAAAAAGCGAAGGATTTTAATCAAATAGCTTTAAAAGCTAGTGAAAATAACATGATTTTTACTAAAAAGAATTTAGAATTAAAAGGTGCAAGAGAAACTAGAAATAAAAAAATGATTGCACCAACAGATACTCAAAAAGGAATAAATTTAAAAGGTAAAAAATGAAAAAAATAATTTTTTTATTACTTATTGCTTGTCAAACTGATTCTCAAGAAAAAAATATTTTTGCTAATGAGTCTTTAATTAAATATAATAAAAAAACATTAGGTGAAATAGAAAAGAAAAATTCAGACTTAAAAGGTGTTGCACTTTGTCATGAAGGAAAATTTCAAGAAGGATTAGATCATTTAAAACAAGAAGTAAAAACAAGAAAAAATGATCCTGAATATTGGAATCAAGTAGGAAATTGTTATTTTTTAAATAATAATTTATTAAAAGCAAAATTTTATTATAACTATTCTCTTGAAACAGCTAAAAAAAATAAAGTTTCTTATCCAGCTGCTTTAAATAATATAGGAATTATTTATCTTGGACAAAAAAATATAAAAGCTGCTTTTGATATTTTTCAAAAAGTTCAGAAGGAAAACCCTAATTTGGTGACTCCTGTCTATAACTTGGGACAAATTTATTTAGAATATGGTTATTTTCAAAAAGCCATAGAATCTTTTGAAAAACTTTATCAAATCAATCAAAAAGATCCTTCTATATTATCTTCTTTAGCTTTATCTTATAAAAAAAATAAAAATTATCCAGAAGCTGTTAAATATTTTTCTATGATGAGTTCAAAAGATTTAAAAATCAGTGAAGATTATATTATAGAGTATACAGAAGCTTTAATCGAAAACAATCAGTTAAAAGAAGCTAGAAAAATTTTGAAATATATTAAAGATCCCACAGATACAACACTATCTTTAGAACGTAGGATTAATGAGGGTTTAAAAAAATGAGTGAAGCAAAAAAAATTGTCCCAAGTTTTTTTCAGTTAAAATCTGATCAAGGTTTAAAAGATCTTTACTTAGGTCTTCAAACTATTGATGCAAGTAATGGACTTAAAAATACCCTTCTTAGTCTTAATGTAGGTGAAGATTTTGTTGAAATTAAAGCCTTGCAAGGATCCTTTAAAATTCATGGTCAAGTGTATCAAGAATTTATTACCAAAGATTCTTGTTATTTAGAGGTTGAAGATCAAGTTTTTTCTTTGATCTTTCAAAAAATAGAACAATCTTTTGTTCCAAATCTACAATTAAAACAAAAACCTGTATTAATAGAAGATGAATATTGTTATCTACATTTTGAACAGGACTTTTCATCTTTAAGAGTATCACCTCTATCTAAAATAGAGCCAGTAGCTGATCAATATGTAGATTTAGAATCTAGTGAAGAAATTTTTCCTATTATTCAAGATAATCCAGGTCAAAGTTTAGAAATTTTTGTCACAGAGAAAGATATTATCTTAGATATTCATTATCTTAATATTCATGAAAATAAAACTTGGTATATTGGACCAGAAGAGGATAAAGACACTCTTTTAATGGATTCTTTGTTGGTTAAATCTTCTTTTCTTCAAGTGAGTGGTGGTAGAGTTCAACTTTATCCACAAAAAGATTTAAAAGTATTTTCTAAAAAGAAAAATCAAGAAATTATCCAGCAAGAACTTTATGATGTAACAACTGATGATGAAATTATTTGCACTTATAAAACTCAGCATGTTGTTTTAAAAATTTCAGATCAACCTCCAAAAATTTTACCTTTATCACCTTTTGCCAGAGAAAGAGCTTTTTTAATGCAAGCTCTTCTTATTTTTTTACCTTTAGCACTTCCTTTTTTAATCTTACTTTTAGTAGACCCTTCTCTTTTTATTAAAAAAGAAGAAGTGAAAAAACTTGCTGTTATCTATACTCCTCCTAAAGAAAAAGTTGTTAAGAAAGAACCTGAAGTTTTAAAAACTGAAACTCCCCCTGAACCAAAAGCTAAAAAGAAACCTGAAGAGGTGCAAAAAGGAGTGAAAGATAAAACTCTTAAAGAAGAAAAAAATGCAGCAAATACAAAAAAACAATTAGCTCCGGCTGCTCAAGAAAAAGTAGGATCTGTTTCTAAGCCTAAAAAACAAGTGGCTCATGAAGGCATGAAATCTCCTAAAACAGAGTCTCCTAAAATTACAAAAAAAGCTGCTATCCCAAAAATTTCTATGGATGAAAAACGACAAAGTACTCGTGGATCTCAGCCAGCACCTACAACTCCACAATCAGCACCTCCTCCAGCTCCAGCACCAGCAAAAACCTTTGGTGGTGTGAAAAGCCAAGGGTCTTTTGCTAATCTTATGGGATCAAGTCAAAAAGCTTATGGTGGATCAGTGACTGCTGCTCAGTCAAACAGCTTAGAAGGAGTAAAAAGTGGTCAGGTTGTCGTTAACTCTGATAACACGGGTGGATCACTTAGAGCTGGAGTTGGAGCTGTGGGTGGAGTAGGTTCAGATTATTCCGGAGCTGTTTCAAAGGCTGGTTATGGAGCTGGAGGACTTGCTGAAAGAGGATCTCTTGATACAGCCAAAGGTGGTACAAGAACAGTTTTAAAAGGAAGTATTGATCCAGAACTAGTAGATCGTTTATTAAATGAAGCTAAATCTCAGTTTCAATATTGCTATCAACAAGAACTTGTTAAAAATAGTCAATTAAGGGGAGTGGTTAAAGTTTCTTTTATTATTAACCCTGGAGCTAGTGTGAGTGGAGTTAAGGTTGAGGGTAATCAATGGAGTCAAGCTGGAAGAGCTTGTATCTCTAATGTATTAAGATCAATTAACTTTCCAGAACCAAAAGGTGGTGGTTCAGCTGCTTTTGATAAGAGTTTTAATTTTAGTTCAGAAAATCAAGCCTTTTAACTAAGGCTCATCACGTTTTAAAATACAGGAAGATCTACGAGGATTTTCCTGTATTTTGAATTAAAAGAACTTGTCCTTTATTATTTTTAATTTCAAGCAAAGGAACAATTTCTTTCTTCTTAAAAAATCCTTTTTTTTCTACTACAGGTAGTTTTTTTCTTTTAGGATCAATAATCATTTGTGAATCAATATCAATATATGTTTTTCCTTTTTGTAAGTTTAAGGTAAAAGGTTTTTCTAAATGACGAAAATTAAACTGAGAAATACCTTCTATTTGAGTAAAAGAACCTTCTTCTACTTTAGCAATTTTAATTTGTGCTTTTTCTGCTTGACCTGTAAGTTTTTCAATTTCTTTTTTGTGTTCAAAAATTCCTTGAATATTTAAGTTGAGATCTTCACTATCGACGTCAAAAAGAGCTTCACTATTTTTATCTAAAGTAAGATCATAAGAGAGTTCTTTATTGGTTTGAATAAGAACTTCACAACTTTTTAAACTTGCATTAATTTCACTTCTCACCTCAAGACTGACTTCTTTTCCACTTCTTTTTATGGAAAAAAAACAACCATAAGCAAACTGAGGAGGAGTAATCACCGTATCACGTTGTGAGTGAGGTAAGACTTTAATAAGACTACCTTCACTTTGAATAATGATTTTTTTTATAGAAGAGAAGATTTTTTTTTCTTTTTGAGGATCTATGGGACGGGATTCATTGAGTTCGAAATTATCACTGGAAGAATTTTCAGAGGATGTTTTGCAAGAGAAAAAAAACAAAAAAATAAAAAGAATCATGATCAATATTAAAAGTCTTTTTTTGATACTTGTAAAGTGGCACTCCCTAGGGGATTCGAACCCCTGTTACCGCCGTGAAAAGGCGATGTCCTGGACCGGGCTAGACGAAGGGAGCCCTTTTGGTGATCTTGCTGTGACTCGAACACAGGACCCTCTCATTAAAAGTGAGATGCTCTAACCAACTGAGCTACAAGACCTATTGAAATGGAAAGATATGAGTATTTTTATTTAATGTCAAGTGAGAGATGCACTGTTTTTAATTGTTCAGAAGAGATTTTACTAGGTGTTTCACTCATAAGATCTGTTGCACTTGTAGTTTTTGGAAAAGCAATAACATCTCGGATGTTATCTGTTTGTTGTAGAATCATACAAATTCTATCAAATCCTAAAGCCATTCCTCCATGTGGAGGAACTCCGTATTTAAAAGCTTCTAGAAAAAATCCAAATTGATTTTTAATATTTTCATCAGAAAGTTTTAAAATCTTAAAAAGGTGATATTGTTCTTGTTCAGAAAATATTCTTAAAGAACCACCCCCTAATTCGTAACCATTACAAACAAGATCATAAGCATCAGCCTTTAGGTTTAATAAATTTTTATTTTCAAAAAAATCGTCTAACTGATCTCTTTGAACTCTTGTAAAAGGATGATGTTTAGCTTGAATTCCTTCTTCTCCTTCTTCAAAAAGAGGAAAGTCATAAATCCAAAGAAATGAATAATCTCTTTTATAAAGATTGAATTTATGTGCAAAAAATTTTCTAAGAGAATGAAGATCCTGAGCTTCTCCTATAAAGTATAAACCTGATTTTAATTCTTGTCCTTTAATAAACTTAGCTATCCCACCTGATAATAACTTGTTCTCAACTTTAAACCAGTAGATTTTCTTACCACAAAGATCATCAATTTCTTTTCTAGAAAGAGAATAAGATGAATCTAAAAACAAACAACGAGATAAGGGTTTGATTTGATCAAAATCATGAGAAGGAAGATCTTGAAACTTTAAATCAAATCTTAAATCAGGCTTATCTGAACCATAAAATTTTATAGCATCATCATAACTAAGTTCTTCAAAGGTAATATCTTGATTAAGAAGAAAAGAAAAAAGTTTTTCATTAAATTTTTTAAAAAAAGAAACTTCTGGATAAGAAACTTCAAAATCAATTTGAGTGAATTCTGGTTGTCTGTCAGATCTTAAATCTTCATCTCTAAAACACTTACAAATTTGAAAGTATTTAGAAAAATCACTGATCATTAATAATTGTTTTAAGGTTTGAGGAGATTGTGGAAGAGCATAAAAATGCCCTGGATGAATTCTACTAGGAACAACATAATCACGAGATCCTTCAGGGGTGCTTTTATAAAGTAAAGGTGTTTCAATTTCAGTAAAATGTTCTTGATGAAAAAATTGTCTTATTTTTAAGGAAAGATCGCTTCTAAATTTTAAAAAAGATTGTTTGTTTCTTAACTCTAGGTATCTATATTTTAATTTTAATTCTTCTTTAGCTTCTTTATTAGGAAGAAAAGGAGGAGTTTGAGCTAGGGAAAGAATAATCATAGATTCAACAATAAGTTCTAAATCACCATTTTTAATTTTTTCATTATTTTCTTCTTTTTTGGAAAGAATACCTTCGACTTGAATAACACTTTCAAGGGAAGCTTTTTGATAAAATTCCTTGGCAATGTTGAGTTGTAAAAAATAATTTTCTTGTCTTAAATCAATAAAAACAAGATGACCAAGATCTCTCACCTGAGAAACAAAACCACACAGAGTGAATTTTTTGCCTAGATCTGATTGATCAATGTTTTTTAGTTCTTTGTCATAGATAAAGAAATCTTTCATGAAGGCTTTTTTATACAACTTTTACCATTCTCTGAAAAGAGAAAAAAAACGATAAAATAAGAACATATGAGGCTTTTGTTACTCTTTTTTTTCTCCTGTTCCTTAGCTTTAAAAGAAAATAGTTTATCCTCTACTACTTCTAATGATCCTAATAACAATTTTGAACCAGCTCTTACTCTTATAAGCACTTCTTATGATTCTTATAATAAAGAATCCAAGCAGGTTGTTTCTGTTAAAAATTGTCCTAATCTTAATTTTAATGACTTAGAATGTAATAATTGTCGTATTTTAGAAATTAATCCTCATGGAAATTATGAACATTATGTGACTATTTTAGCTCATAAAACTGGACACGAAGTAAGTCTATTTTTTAACCCATTAAGTTCTTGTTATTCTGGAAATATTCCTACTTATGGAAAATATTTTTTCAAAGAATCACCTAATGCTATTGTTGATTTTAAAACAACTGTTGAAGACGGAAATTTTTTAATTAAAAATATTGAAGGCTCTAACTATAAAAGTATTAATAATAAAATTTTTTTTAAACATGATCTTTATTTTAAGTATCCACCACATGAACATACTTATTTAAAAATTAGTTATGGAGTGTGTAATCAAGATTTTAACATTGTAGGAGATAGCTACGAGATTGTTATTGATCTATATGATCAAATAAAATCTCCTCAAACAGTTAATACATCAGTCATTTATGAAAGTAGTAATTCACATAACTTTAGATTTATTGATCATGCTTTAACTCTAAATCCAGAGAGTTCTTTTATTTGGCAATGGAATGAACAAGAGAAAAAACTTTCTTTTTATTTAGATAAAAAAAAAGTAGCTTTTGCTAATAATCATGTATATGCTGATGAATATAACAACGTTACACCTGATCCTGGACTTAAAACAGCAGCAAAAAATTATTGTTTAGAAGCTTCTTATTATGAAGAAGGTGATACTGTTGTTAATGTTAATAATAGTAATTTAGTAAGTACTTCTAAAACTTATCAAAAGAAAATACCAGTTGTTGTAGGAACTGCTTTATTTAATACTTCTGAACATACTACTTGTCCTGATAGTATAGGACAACATCAAACTTATTATTCCTTAGGGGCTGTTCATGAAGAAGGATTTAAATTTCCAAACTCAAATTGCCAAAGTGCTAAAATTGCTAAAAAACCATCATTTTTTGAAACAAAATATTTAGATTTTGCTGAGATTGAGCCCTTAAAAGATTTAAGTGAAGTAGCATCTTTTAATAATTTTACTAGTTGGTTTAATAATTATTTTGGAAGTTATCTTAGCTTTATGCCCTTAAAAGACACAAACTTTACTTGTCCTCCTCTTTTGGGAGTCTATCAAAATAACAACTCTTTAAATCAATTTGAGGTCAGAAGTCTTTGGCAGGGATTAACTCAAGGTTTTATTTTTGAAAATACTCTTTGTCGAAATCAAAGTCATGTTCTAAGTGATGTTGATCTTTTATCTCCTTTAAAAACAGATGGAACTTGGTTTAAGAATCAATTACCTTTTAACAATAATTTTTTGCCAGAACTTACAATGATTCACAATAGAATAAAAGATCAACATCAAGATGGTCAGGATTATTTTTCTTTAGAAGCAAGTATTGATTTTTATAGTGCTAGTGAAACACTTGATGTTCGTGCAAGATTAAAGGGTTCTGTTGTTAAAATTAACGATTTAGAAAATCCAGCTGAAATTGGACCAGGCTCTCATAATTTATCTGGAGATAGAGATCTTTTTAGAGAGAGTAATAAAAAATTCACAGGGGGTTATGCTTATATTTTAGAAGTAGGTCCTCTTTTTAGAAACACTGAAGAACTATTTAATACAGATGTCTTAAGACAGTTACTTAATGATGAACCTACAATTAGAACACATGTTCATACTATAAGTTCATCTACAAATTATCAGGGAGATAATTTTTATCCTTTAAAAATTCAATACGAAGACAATCCACCTGATTCTTATTGGAAATTTGTTATAGATGTTGATCGAAACTTTAAAGAAGATTTAATAAGTTTTATTCAAACTAATGGCTCTGCAATATCTTATTTAGGAAAAATTTTTATTACTAAAGTTGTAGAAATTTTTTTAGATGACAATGAAAATGCTGAGTATAATTTAACTGAAGAGTATAAACAAAAAAGAATTAGTGAAACTCTTTTTTCACTCAAGAATTCCTCTTATCCATTAACTATAGGAATTTATCACACTATGGATTTATTTCCTACGATGAAAAATGGTGTTGAACATTCTCCTTTTATTTTTGATCCTCAAAGCCTAACTCCTTTTTATCATCAATACGTTAAAATGCCTCTTGTAAATTATTCTTATTTAATTATTGATTATGGTTATTAACATGAAAAAGTATTTATTTCTTTTTATCACATCTTGCTCTTTAGCTCTTCAGGAAAAAACAATTAAATCAACTAATTCAAACAATAATCCTGATCATGATTTGGGAATAGGAATTCATTTAATGAACAGTATCACTTCTGGAACTAGCGATGAAGGAAGAAGAAATTTCTCTGTTAAATGTCCAGATTTAACTTTAAATGATTTAATTTGTACTAATTGTGAAATAAAAAGTATCACTCCTTATGGAGATCAAGAGTTTAATGTAGAGATTTTACCACTTTATACAGGACAATTAGTGAATCTAAATTTTGACGTGAATAGTTCTTGTGCGTCTGCTTCGGGAGATTCCTATAAGTTTAAAGATAGAGCCAATGATTTTCAGGCAGGAGTAACTTTACAAGATAGAATTCAAGGAAAAAATTTACATGATGAAACTTATACTAATATAAATACGAGAGTTTATTTTCAGGTTGATTTAAATTTTGATTATATTCCTCATGAAGGAACTGAGCTTAAGGTTCAATTTGGAACCTGTGGCAAAGAAAATGATGATGATATCATAAGGTATGAAGCTATTTTTGATCTTTATGAATTTGTAAAAGAAAAAATAACGACAACACTACCGGTTAAGGATACTATAACTGGGGCAGGAAGCCCCTTTGATTTTAATGAATCTTTAAAAGATTATGATAGTGGTTTGGTTCATTGGGACAGACAAGAAAGAAAGCTAAGTTTTTTATTTGATAAATATAAAATAGCTCAAGAAACTAATAGAACATTTAAAAAAATTTATACTAATGACAATGAAAAACCTTTAGAATACTGTATACTCTTTTTTTATAGAGAAAATCAACAAGATTTAAAAACTCAAAAAATAGAATTAAGAAAAGTTCTTAATATTGTAGGGACTGAGATGATTAATTTTAATTCCTCTCAAGATTGTCCCGATGAATATTTTATTACCATGGCAGCAATTACTGATCAAAATCATTATCCTCATTCTCATTGCAAGAAGAATAAAGATCTTGTTAATGATTTTGATGAAAATTTTTCTCCTAAATATATTGAATGGGACTTAAATACTTTACAAGAAGATAATACTGATTTTGATCTTTCTTATCAAAATAGTATTAGTAATTGGTATAGTTATTTTTATGGTGATATTTTTAGCACTATTCCCATTGATTACAAAGAATTTTTTGATAATGGAATTTTAAATTTTTGCGATTCATGGAATACAGACTATTTTCATACAGATCAAATTGATTTTAATCAATTTAAAGCACGTTTTATTAAAAAACATATTAATACTGGTTATATTGATGATTATCATCATAATGGTAGTTTTTACAGCACTTTAGCTCCTAATTTTTTTTCTACTGGAGCTAATGAAAGTGTTTTTTGTAAAACATCTTCTTTTTTAAATCATTCAGATTATGGAAACTTAAAAAGTTCTTTTATTAAAGCTCAATTGGCTTACAAGAGTTCTTTTGCTGAAGTGACAGCTAGTCACAATAAAATACAAGAAAATATGAATGAATTTTCAAGCTTAAGAAATGGACTTATTTTTTATTCAGGATCTGGTGAATTAATCTTATCTACTAAAGTAGAAATTGAAAAAAAACAAAATTATAATAATAATGACATTGTTTATGATGAAGATTTTTTAATCTATGGTAACACTCTTCTAGAATCAGCAAGTGTAGCTTCAAGAAATCAATTTGTTCAAAATTTTTATAGCATAGATCACGATAAAAAAAAATCTTATCAATTAGTTAGTCATGAACAAGATCTTCTTGTGAGTGCAGTGATCTTAGATGGTGATTCTTATTGTAATGTTTTTAATGATGAAAAACCTTATATAGATAATTGTTCTCCTAGTACACATCAATTGTTAAAAACAACTTATTCTTATTATGATCCAATAGATGTTGGTAATGAAAAACCTTTTTCTCCTTTTATAGATCCACCAAAAAATGTCAATGTAACAGTAAAAAATAATTTAAATAGAAAAACAATTTATAATCATGAATTTAACACTCATTTAGTTGATTTACACAAAAAAGAAAAAAAATTTAAAACTATATTTGATTTATCTGAGCATAAAAAATTTGAAAGAAAAATATTACTTATTCATACTCAATTGCCTCTTTGGATTCGAGGTCTTTTTTGGTGGTGGAATAATGGAACGACCAATTTTGAAAATTTAGGACCTGTTTTTTCAAGCGAAAATAGTGATTCTTCTGGGAACATTTTAGGTATTCCTATGCTCTATAGACCTATTATGATGCCTTTTATTAACTATGGTTCGGTGATGGTGGATTATGCTTATTAAAATTATATTGTTATTTTTAACAAGTTGTTCTTTAGCTTTGCAAGAAAAAGAAAATGAATTGTTAAATAGCAATAACAACAATTATCTTGAAGCTTTTGGTATGATTTTAAAAAGTAGCTCTAGTGAAATAAATCATCAAGCTTCAAAACATCTTGTGGCTATAAAAGGATGTAATGATATTTTAAATGAAAATGATTTTACTTGTACGAATTGTGAAATTAAAAATATTTATTGGCATGGTCTTGAACAATATGTAGAAATTTTTACCCCGTATAGTGGAGAACAAGCTAGCCTTTCTTTGAATTTACCTAATAGTTGTAATCAAAGTGCTAATTTATCTTTGTCTTACCAACTTGACTCTAATGCTTTTGATTTAAGTTTTGAACCTTTTAATGGGGGATACCAAGAATATGAAGTTCAAAATAGAACTTTTTCTTCTTTAAATAATAATGTTCATTTTAAGATTAATTTAAAATTTAGAACAACTCCTCATGAAGAAACAGCTCTTAAGGTTGAGCTTGGTTTATGTAATGGCAGTATTTTAGATACTTCTCTCTACACTGTTTTTTATGATCTCTTCGCTTATGTAACAACATCAGATTTTGACTCTTATTACTTTAAGTATCCTGAAGTTATTGTAGATAGTGATTTTAATCCTAATAACTATATTGAGGGAAATCCTTATAAATTCTTTTGGGATCAAAGAACCGATACTTTTTCTTTTGTTTTTAATAAAAAGGCTTTGGCTAAAACAAAGGGATATATTTTTAATGATGGAACAAATAATAGTATTGCTATTAGTAAAGGAGAAAGTGCTGCTCGTGAAATTTGCTTTAAATTTACCTATTTAGAAAATAATCAAGATATTTATAGTGAAGATCTTGTTCTTCCTAAAGTTGTTAATGTTGTTGGTGTAGATGGAATTAATTTTAAAAATCTACCTAATACATTTAATAATGATAATGGGTTCATTTCAGAGCTTATGAATGTAACTGATGAAAGTAAATTTCCTTATAGCAATGAATATGATGAAGATGAACCAGATTATCCTATTTATGAAGATGTTCTTTCACAAATAAAATATAATGAATGGTCTTTCACTAAACCCTTAAGTGGTATTTATGATACTGATTTAAGTTTAACAGAAATTATAAGTAATGATACAGAAATTTTTAATGGACTTAGTAATTATTATGGAAATTTTTTTAATATTTTACCTTTTATTAACAGATCCTTGAATGACTTATGTTTTAATGATTTTAATGTGGGTTATTACAATACTGTACAAGGAAGTCAAACTCAGTATGAATTTAGAATTTTTAGACAGAGAATGATGTATGAATATTTAATCGGATTAGGCATTGATACAACATTCTTATCTCTTTATGGATCACCAGGAGTGGGTGCTGGTGCCGGTGAGCTACTTTGTTCTATGCAAAGTTATATTGCTCCATTGGCTGATCCATTTAATAAAGATTCTTGGGCTAAAATGCAGGTAGGCTTTACTACTTATAACTTGGCTGATGTTACAGGTTTAATCACTAATAACAATGAAAATCCTATTATTCATATACATTCTGGATTGCAATTTGATGCTGTAAACTTAAGATTAAAAAATCGAATTAGATTAGAAGGGTATTTACAGGAATTTGAAGAAAAGCAAAATATTCAAGATGCTATTTCTTATAAAATTAAAAATTCACTACATCCTTTATTTGCTTTATTTCATGAAGCAAATTTTTATGATTCTATGTCAAATTATCAAGAAAATCTTTTAAAAACTGCTAAAAAAGAACTTATAGAAAATGAAAATTTTCAAAATACAAATTATTTTTTACCTATAAGAACTTTTGCTAAAAGCTATCAATTTACAGAAAATGATTCTTTTTGTAATGTTTTTAAATCTCAAGAACCAATTTTAGATTCTTGTCTACCTTTAAACTTTAAAATATTTGATACCCAATATATTGTCAATAATTCAACAAACATAGATTTTTTACCAGGATCTATTTTAGACCCTAGTCATAATTTTTTAAATCCTATGAATGAAAATATAAAATATTCTTATTTAAGTTTTAAACATCATGATTTTAAAAATTTAACCCTTCTTGATCCTCAAAATGAATTTATTAAAGAATCTTTCTATCAACAAGAGGGATATTCCTTTATGGGTTTTTTAAAAAATGCACTAGAAGAAGAAACTCCCACTAAAAAAACTCTAACTTTTCAAGTTGAAGAAAAAATGCCACAAGTAATTTCTCTTCAGAGTTTTACCTTTTTACCTATCAGTATTCTAAAACATGAAAGTAATTTTTTATTGAGTAAAAGTCATGTTTTTCCGATTAAAAATCCTAACCCATTTTTGAATCCACAACCTTTTGGAGGCTTACCTTTAAGAATTCCTATTTCTCATTACTCTTTATTGTACCTTCATTATGCCTATTGATGTTCTTTGAAAGAATAAGAATGTGTTCATCTTTTTTAATTAAACCAAGTTTTTTTTTTAGAATATTTTGTTGATGAAACTTATTTTTAAAAATATTAATATCTTCTTCTAAGGAAGCAATTTCTAATTTAAGATCAGAAAGTTCTTTAATTTTGTTATTTAAATTTTTTTTTGATCTTAGATAATCTAAAAAAGCTCCTTCAGAAAATAAAAATCTCACGATAAAAATAAAGGAAATTAAGAAAATAAGACTATCAAGAAAAATCTTTTTTAATTTTCTTTTTTTTAATCTTTTTTTAAAAAGAAATAAGTCTGAGTCGTCATAAGAGCTCATAGAGTTATTCTATGAGCTCTTAAAAGAAATTAAAAGAATTTTTTTGTAACAACCCAATTAATAGAAGGATTTTTAAAGTTATTCTTAGCATTAAGAGTAATGTGAGGATAGATTGTAAGATCTTTAAAATAAGTCACAACAAGACCTAGGTGAATTAAATGCTTAATATTGTTAGTAATACTAAAAAAGTTATCTTTAGTATCACTAGTGAATTTTGTATCATAGGTTGCTTTGAAGGCTAATTTTTCAAAGAATTGAATGGTTGTATTTAGTTCTAAAACTGTAGAAAGAAAATGTTTTTTAGTACTTTTTTCATGAAAAAAGTTTGCTGTAAAAGAGTTTTCAATA
Source organism: uncultured bacterium (assembly GCA_964652255.1). Taxonomy (GTDB): domain Bacteria; phylum Bdellovibrionota; class Bacteriovoracia; order Bacteriovoracales; family CAZZBM01; genus CAZZBM01. The sequence continues at coordinate 244,345 of CAZZBM010000001.1, read as the reverse complement.
TTAAAAATAAATTTAGATAAAGCTTTGATAGTTAAAGAATGCCCAAGAATAGGTGAAATATATTGTCTGTTTGATAAGGCTGAAACTGATGTTGGGACTAAAATTCCAACTTTGCCTGAATAAGAAATCTTATTATTATCAAAGAGCTCTCTAGAAAGATCAAAAACTGTATTTAAAGGATCTATTTTTTGAACAGTAGCACCTTCTTTATCTGTATTTTTAAAATTAAGCATAAATCCAGGTTTAATACTAAATTGAATCTTTGGGGCAAAAGTTAAAGGGGTTCTAAAGACAAAAGAATGTTGTGTACTTAGAGGATCTTTTAACTCCCCTGTACCGTCATCTGGAGCAAACCAATCAAGGTTAGTTAAGCTTGGTCCTGAAAATCTTTTACTGTAAACAAAACTTGCTTGAGGAAGGGTGATTCCTGGCTCTTGAGCAAATCTTGGATCAATAAGATCATTTTGAACTTGATTAAATCCTGGTGCTGTTTCAGCAAATAAAATAGATAAAATTAACAACATAAATCTCCTTTTGTAGGGAAGAAATATAACTAGATTAGTGAATGACTGTCAAGAAAGAGCTAGGTAAAGAAGTGAGAAGAAAAAAATGAAGAGGACAAGATAAAGAAAAGATTTTTTTTGAAAAAAAGAAACCTCAGGTGTTTTATGAAAAAGTTCTAAATCATCCCTGACTAATCTCCAGTGATTTCCTTCTTTATAGATAGAATCATCTAAATGAATTTGATTTTCTAAGTAAAGTTTTTTTAATTCAAGTTCCTCCATCGGACCTTGAATATGTTGGGAACGATTTTTATAAAGATAAATAGGTAGCTTTTTCATTTAATAAAACTTAATAAGCTAGAAACATTATTATCATTTAGTCTTAGTCCAGCTCCGTAACTAATACCTTTTTGTTTTAAATGAAAGAGATCCTCTCCCACACCTTTGATATAGATGACATTCCAAAGTCTTATTTCTCCTGAAAGCCTTAATGTTGGCTTTGTTTTATACCTATTCCAATCAAAAGCGTCTAAGCTTGTTTTAATTCCTAGCTTAGGAAAATAGTAATCAAGTCCAATCCCACCAGAAGACTCAATAAGACCAATTCTAAGAGCAAAATCAGAAAATTTTCTTCCAACTTGAGCATTAATTCTGTAAATAGGTTCAGTATGAACAGTTTTATAGGTATTTGTGGTTAAACTTCCCGTTGTTTTAATTGTTTCTTTTCTCTCTGTTGTTTTTGGTCCAAAGTCAGATGAAGAGAGTCCAAGCCTTAAAATTTTTTCAGGAGAAGGGATAATATCTAAATGAAAAGAAGCATAACCTCCTGCATCATTATTATAGGTACTATAAATATCAATTTCAGTTCTTGTAGTGTTAAATTTCTGTGTTAGTTGTCTTAAAGACTCCATAGTTTCTGTGGTTTTATTAATTAATTCATCATCTGTTAAAAGTTTTCCTAAGGTTCCTTTTCCTTCAGTAAGATTTTTAGAGATAAGAGCCATGTTTTTACTAAAATCTTCTAAAGCATTAAGATCAAGCTTTGAAAGTTTTTCTCCAAATTTTGAAAGATTTTCTACTAAAACTTGTAAACGATTTTCATTTTGAGTAGTAATATTGGCAAAAACTTTTGTTGTTTTTTTTATTTGAGATAAAATATCTCTTAAAGAATCTGTGATTTCTTTTAAAGTAGAACCATCTTGTCCAATAAATTGTTTTTTTATATGTTTAACTATATCTTGTAGGTCCATAGCCAAACCTTCACTGGCACCATAAAGGTCTCCACTAATATTAGTAGTTGCAATAAAACTTTTAGAAGATAAAAAATGAATATCATCTCCTGGAATGATTTCTAAGTACTTGTCTCCAAGTGCACCAGAGTTTTTAATCTGAACAACACTATCTTGTGGTAATTTTATCTTTTTTTGAATTTTTAAAATTAGCTTTGCTTTTTTACCTTGTAAGCTCATTTTTTCAATACGACCAACATTAAGACCAGCAATTTTAACAGGAGCTTTTTCAATGAGACCAACAGCATCAGCAAGTTCGGTATAGTATTCATTATAACTTTCAAAGATAGAAGTTTTTTGGGTTAAGGCTAAAGAAAGAATAAAGAAAACACTAAGAGTGAGAAAAGCAAAAAAACCAACTTGTAGTGTTTTCATAACAATACTATATAAAAGTATAAAATCATTGCATGAATTGTCTTAGGGTGGTATTTTTGGTCTGTATAAATTTTTCTTTGGAGGTAAATTCTACTATTTCTCCTTTCTCTAAAAACAAAACATCTTCAGCAATATGAAGAGCCTCTCTAATATCATGAGAGATGACTAAAGTAGTTAATTTATATTTTTTTGTTCTTTCAGCGATAAGTTGAAAAATTTGCCTAGTACTAATAGGGTCTAAGCCAGTGGTAGCTTCATCTGCTAAAAGAATTTTTGGCCTTAAAGCAAGAGCTCTAGCAATAGCGACTCTACGTCTCATACCTCCAGAAAGAGCATGAATGGATTTTTTTAAGTCATCTAAACTGAGTCCTACTTCTATTGTTAATTCTTCAACAATAGGTAAAAGTTCTTTGTGATTCATTTTTGAAACTTCTTTTAAAGGAAAAGCAATATTATCAAAGACACTTAAAGAATCAAAAAGAGCTCCATATTGAAAAATTACTCCAAAATTTCTACGAAAACTAGAAATATTTTTTAAATGTAAAATAGATTGATTGAAAACTTGGATGTCTCCTTGCTGGGGAGTAAAAAATTTTAAAATTAATTTTAATAAACTAGACTTTCCAGAACCAGAAAAACCAAAAATACAAGTAATTTTTCCTTCTTCAAATTCTAAACATAAGTCTTTAAAAAGTTTTTGTTCAGAATAAGAAAAATGAACATGATCAAATTTTATCATTTTAATAAAGAAGATTCACTAAGACACTGGTAAGAACAAAATCAAAAATAAAAATTGTACTCATACTCCAAACGACAGATCTGTTTGTTGCCAGTCCTACTCCCTCAGCTCCACCATAAGATCTTAGTCCTTGATAAGTAGCAATTAATCCTAAAAGAAGACCAAAAAGCATAGCTTTAATGAGACCCTCTAAAACATTAGTCATGGTGACAAATTGTGTAAGCTTAAGAAAAAAAATATCTGTACTAATTCCTAAAAGTTGAGTTCCTATGACCCAAGAACCAAAATTAGCAATGAACATAAAAATAAGACTCAAACAAGGCAAGATAAGAATAGTTGCTAGAAGTCTTGGTGCTGACAGGTAATACTCTGGACTAATTCCCATAACTTCTAGGGCATCCACTTGTTCAGAAACTTTCATGCTTGATAATTGTGCTGTCATGGCGGAACAACAACGACCCGCAACGATAATAGAAGAAAAAACAGGTGCAATTTCTTTAGCTAAAGACAAAGTGACTAGTGGTCCCACTAAAAAATATCCACCTACAATTTTAAGTCCTTCATAAGACTGAAAACATAAAACCATTCCTGTAAATAAAGAAGTTAGAGTTATAAGCCCTAGGCTTTTATTACCTACAAAAATAATTTGTTCACTTAAAAGATCAAAGCGAAAATGAGAGAAGGTCTCTTTAAGAGTTTTAAAAGAATAAAGAGTAAAATCACCTAAGGTATTTAGAGCTTGCTTCATAATAATACTCTTTATTATTATAAAGGTATTTTTTTTGAAGTCTATGACCTAAACCACAAAAAAAAGCATGAGGTTTGATTTGATTAAGTTCTTGAAATTGCAAGAATTCTTCTTCGTTGTTCCATAGAGGAAAATAAGAACCTTCTTCTCCTAAATTGTTTTCACTAAAAATAGTGGTTAAGTCCATGCTAATAGAGCCCTGAAAGGTAAAATTTTGATATTTTTTATGAGCTAAAAATGGACTTAGTCCATCAGCATACCCCAGAGAAAGAGTATAAAGATAACCTTCTTTTTCAGTTTTATTTTGCTGATAACCTACAGGAGTGTTCTTTTTTACAAATTTTTTCTTTATAATCTGAGCCTGAATATTTAAAGGAAGCTTACCCTCAGGGAAATAAAGACCATAAAAAGAAAGACCTAATCTTAAATAATGAGTGTTTTCATAAAGAGGAGAAAAAAAACTAGCTGAGGATTTGGCTAAACTTGTTTCTATGATCTTGAAATGATCTGAAAGTATTTCATAAGCCTGATTAAATCTTTTTCTTTGAAGAAGAAGCTCTTCTTCCTCTTCCTTAAAAACTATGGGCTTTTTAGCACTATAGTGTCCCATGAGATGAGGAATTATTGTAATATTTTTTTCTTTTAAAAGAGGAATTAATCTAGGAAGTTCTTCCAGAGAAAAACCTAGTCTATTAAGACCAATATCTAATTTTAGAGAAAAATTTTTTGGAAGTTCGTATTGAAGTTGATGAAAAGAAAAAATGTTTGAATAACATTGATCATCATGAATAAGATCAAGATCTGAAAGAATAAAAATTCTTCCTTTGAAATTTTCAATAGAATTTAAAATTTCATAAGCTTCTTCTTTTCTTGCACAAGCAAAATCTTTAATTCCTAATTCTTGATAAATAAAAGGACAAATAAACTTGGATCCAAAACCATAAGCATTGGCTTTAATAACAAAAATGATTTTTTGAGAATATTTTTTCTTTAAAAATAAATAGTTTTCTTTAAGATGATTGAGATTAATTTCTAAATAAGAACTCATGAGGATTTTTTAAAACAAAGTTTTTATAAAAATCATTCAAAGCACTGTCAAGAAAAAGAGCTTTCTGAGAAAAAGATTCATCAATTTCTAAAAAACAAAGAATTTCAACCTCTTCCTGACCTTTTAAAGAAATAATAAAAGGATTGATAAAGTAATCCTTAACTTGAGATCTAGCCTTTTCTAAAAGAGAGTAGGTAATGCGGTGAGGATGAAAATCTTCAGAAAAAATATCAGGTAAATGCTTTAATTTTAAACCTGAAAGAAAAGGAGAACCTAGTACTTTACTTGTTTTTTTCCAGTAAAAACCATAGGAGCGAATAGAAGGTTCTTGTTCAAAAATATCAATAAGTTTTTGAAAAAAATCTTTTTTGGATCTTAATCCTTGAATAGAGAGAAGGGATTGAAGGCTTTGTTGAAAATTTTCAGAAATACTTTGATTAAGATCTCTTAAGAAAGGGAGAAGATTTTTAATTTGAAAGTACAAATCAAGCTCTTCATTAAGAAGATATAAATGTTGAAATTTTAAGGCTTTATCTAGGTTTTGATCTCCTCTTTTATAAAAAAGAACCGTTTTTAACTCAAGATCTTTTATTTCAAAGTAAGTTGTGCTATCAACAATAACCCAAGGAATTTTTTCAGAAAGATTTTTAAAATCTATGTAGTATAAACAATACCCAACCTGTCTTAAACACTCTACCAAAGGCTTGAGATATTGTTTGTGTGAATAAATGAAAGCTTCTTTGAGCATATATTAAAGGGTAATCAATGAGAACGCTTCTTTCAATAGAAAAAAAAGGACAACTTCAACTAGTTGAATGTCATACTGATGAGAAATATGAATTTAATCTTAGTGACAATGTAACTTGGGTTAGAGAAATTTTGACAACTTTTGGTGAGTTAGGAGTGGGACAAAGACTTAAAGTTGAAGGCTTTGTTGAGAAAAAAAAATTAGTAAGATATGGAGAGTGCTTATTAGGAGAAGTTAAATATACTCTAGGTGTGTGTAGAACCTGTGTATTAAGTCTTGATCCTTTTGAAGAAACTCTTCATGGATCTTTTAAATTTATTGTTTTAGATGATTTTTCAGAAGTAGAATTAGAATATGAGGGACTTAGAGAAGTCTATCTTTTTGATAAAAAGAAAACCTGTTCTTTACAAGAAATTTTAACAGAACAAATTATTCTTAATTTAGATCCCTATCCTAAAAAGAAGTTGGTTTAAAGTCAGGCAACCCAATAATAATATTTTTTAATTGAATTGAAGAGCAAAAACCAAAAATTTGATAACGAAAAAGATTAAGTTCTTCATAAAAAACTTGATTTTTAAAAACAGAGACCAGACTTCCTAGTTTGAAGATTTGTCCTCCTGAGTTTTTTAAATTTCTCTCTAAAAAAGATTTCTCTCCTATAAGATGACTAGTGCTATAGATAAAAATAAGAATTTTTTCTAAACAAGGGGCAAAAAGATGTTCTTGAATAGGGTCTAAGTATTGATTCAGGGTATCATCAACAGAAACGTAATAAAGATCTTCTACTAAATTTAAATTGCTGTACCAAGAAATTCTTTTAAGTTTTTGTTTTTGTCCATCAAGAAAAAAAGAAGATTCTTTTTTTAAGATAAAATTTGAAGCTTGTGTGCAAGAAAAAAATAATAAAAAAATAATTCTCATAAAAACCTTTTTAATAAATCTTCTTGTTGAGGAGTTAGTTTTTTAAAATGAAGAAAAAGATCTGGGGAAGTTTCTCTTAAAATACCTTCACATTGAAATTGATCCTTAAGGGTTATTTTTACAGGTAAATTTTTTCTTAAAGAAGGATGTTTAGGTAAAAGGCACTGAACCCCACCTAAAGAAAGATGAAAACCTATACCGTGAAGGTCTTCTTCCGTGGGAAGGGTTAAAGTGAGAGATAAAAGAGGATGGTTTTTTTTTAATTCTCTAAGCTTTAAAGATATTTCAGGAGGAGATTCTTGAAAAATTTCTCTAAAATTATCCAAATCTGCTAGAAAAACCCAGTCTTTGAGCCCTGGAAAAAAAACTAAAGTATGTCCATTAATTCTTCTTTGAAGATAAAGTTCTTTTAATTTTTGTAAATGATAGGGACCATATAAAGACCCCTCTCCTTGCGATCTATCTAGTCCAGTTCTAAGATAAAAAACATTTTGAAAATCATGAACCTGAATTTGTTCTTGAATTTCTTCTTTATTGAAAATAAAATTTTTTTCTATCTGGAAATCATGTGCTACATCTTCTGGCTTTAAAAGATGAGGAAAAAATTTGAGTTGCTTCCATTCTTTTAAACCCTTGGTCCAAACATAAGATTCAGCTGTAAGGGTTTTGATTTGAATTAAAATCTTAAGTTCTTCTAAATTCAGAGGACCTTTTCTTTCACCCTCTTGAACATAATACCACTTTTCTTCCATGCCTTTATTTTAAAATAAAGCTAGAAAAGAGCTTAAAAGTTATTTTTTGCCGGAAAGATCAACGAGCTTTTTTGTTAAAGTAGAGATCTTTCTAGAGGCACTATTTCTTGCTAATGCACCTGTTTTAGCTGTTTTAGCAATTAAAGATTCAACTTTTCTAATAAAAGCATTCGCTTCTGGAAATTTCTTATCACGAATCAGAGCATTAAATTTTTTGATTTCTGTTTTCATCTTAGATAATCTCATTTGATTAACTAAAGATTTTTTTTCATTTTGTTTTGCTCTTTTTTTTGCAGATTTATGATTAGCCATAGATTGACTCCTTTAAACAATTTCCTTAGCATAAAAGCCATATCTTAGCAATGAAAACTTTAAATTGGATAGAAAAAGAAGGATTTTTAGTCCTAGAGGATTTAAAATTCACTTCCTACATGAAAATGATCGTTTTTATAGAAAAAGTAGCCCTTTTAGCAGAAGCCAGAAATCATCACCCTGATTTTTATGCCACTTATCAAAAAATAACTTTTTTTCTTAAAACTCATGATCAAAAAATGATTACTCAAAAAGATTATGATCTTGCAAAAGATATAGAACAGTTGTACAAGAGTGATTCATGGTGAAAAAGAAAAAGATTACCAAAAAAAAACCTCTACCTAAAAAAAAAATAGCTAAAAAAACTCCTATTCAAAAGAAAAAAACAGTTGTTGCGCTGAAAAAAAAAGCTCCTGTTAAAAAAATTTCTCTTCCTAAAAAAAGAGTAGAACCTATAAAAAAAAACCCTCTTTCCAAGAAAAAAGAAGAGGGGTACAAAAAAGCTCCCCTTCCTAAAAAAAAAGAAGAAGCTCCTAAAAAAGCTACTGTTGTTCAAGTTGAAGAACAAAATTTTGATAAAGAAATTATTCTTCCTAAAAATTTTTTTGATTGGAAGATTTTTGGAGAAGAATTAAAAACTTTAGAATATTTCTATAAAAAAGAAGAAGAATGCCAAGAAAAAAATTGTGATCAACCAAGTACAAGCCTAGGTTATTGTCGTTTACATTATTTTAAAAATAATAAGAAGATAAAATCTAAAAGACAAATTATAAGTGAAGGAAAATTACAAAAAGCTATTGAAATTTTATTCACGATCTATCCTGAAGAAGCTATTGAATTTTTATTAAAAAATTTTCAAGATGAAAAAAGTTTTTTTCAACTCTTAAGAGATTTTCATATAGCTGATATTGATGTCATAGAAGAGTCCTTAGAAGAAGAAAGTGAGGATATTCCTTTTACTAAGGAGTATTTAGCAGAAGAATTTGATGATTAAACATCTTCTAAAATAATTCTTTCTCTTTCACTTTTATTGCTATCTTGACAAGATAGTAAACATAAAAAAATCATGAAAATCATAAAGTTGACTTATATTGTCTTTTTTTTAAAGAAAAGCCTGAAAGTATTTTTTTCAAAAATAGGATTTAGTGAAATTTTAATCTTTCTTTTTATTAAGAATTAGTTCTACTCTAATGTTATTTTTACCATGTAAAAATCCATATTAGCATTGTTTCCAATGAAGATTTGATCCTTATTGAAGGTAGATAAATACTTTTGATCTTGTTCATTATTTTGCTTTATATAAAGAAATATATAGGTGTGAGGAGATTGGTAAAGATCATAAAGAATCTCTAAAATTATATCTTTTAAAGGATGCTTGGTATTTAAAAGAAATAAATTTAAAGTATGAGTTTCATTATTATTAATAACAAAAAATCTATCTTGAAGAATAGTCTGGTTAAAAACAAAGGTAATATCCTTATTAGGAATCATTAAAGTGGCAGATTTCTCTACAGTGACAAAAGAAAAAGCACTTGTATCTATACTTAAAATATGATCATTGGGTTGAACTGGAATTAAAGTTAAGGCTGGAGGAGCTTTATCTAAATACACTCTAGCAACATCATTAGGATTATTGATCATAGGAGTGACTATGTCATTAGTAACCTGATTTTGATTAAAAGTTGAAGATAAAATTATCCAAAAAGATAACATTGTTGTTTTAAACATAAGAGACTCTCTTTAACAGAAAAATCTTATAAAAAGAATAAAGGAGATAAAAATGACAAAAAATTAAAAAACAATCTTGTATTGGTTGTTTTCTTGTCCTGTGAATCTTTCAACTAAGACTAGTTTGTAAGTATTGTTTTTTGTTAAAAGAACATAGAATTGATCAAAAGAAGTTCTGCTTAAGGCTTGAATAATAGGATGATCTAATTGATCACAATGAACATAAATAATCTTAAAAGGAATTAATTCTTTATCTACCAATCTAGGTGTCCCATCAATAGAAGAAAAAATATTATATTGAAGATAATTTTCTTGTAATCTTTTACTTTCTTTGCTGATCTTTAAAAAACCTTGGTTATTTATGATAAGAATAAGAGTTTTTTTTTGAAGAGAAGTTGAAGTTGAAAAAATACTATTCACAGGAGGAAAAGTAATTTCTTTTGATTCTTCTTTGGGACAATTTTTTTCATAGCAGGAAAATGATAAAACAAGAGTAAGAAAAAGAATAAATAAAGAAGATCTCATGAGTTTTTAATAAGTTTATCTGCTTCAAGAGTAAGTTCTAAGTCTTCTCTTGAAACCTTATAGTAACAGTTATAATCTTGAATTTTTGTAGGAGTCCATTTATGAACAATAGAAAGAGGTTTTTCAAAAAAAAGAACAAAAGCCTCTTTAATCTCATCAAATAAAACAGGAGGAATATCTTCTAATTTCAAGAAAAAAGTTAAAGGAGGATTTTTTCTTGTCGCTGAAAGAATCCAATCTTCCCCATCTCTCTCAATATGAACAAAAAAATTTTCTTGAAGTCTCTCTTGAAGATACTCTTGAATTTCATCTCTAAAAGGATGCATAAGAATTAATTTACAAAAAAAACTAGTCACTTTGCAAGATTTTTTATAAAAAAGTCCCTTAATGAAGATTCAACTTAAAGAATTCTACCATGATGAACGCACCATTGAAGGAATTTCTTCAATAGAAATAGAACTCAAAGAAGGGGTCCAAGCTCTTATTGGCCCTAGTGGAAGCGGTAAGACTACCCTTTTAAAAGCCATAGAAAAAGAGTATCAAGCTACTTATCTTAGTGAAATCAATGATCAAGTCTCAGTCTTGGACTTTCTAGCTACAGATGAAAACTCCGCTAGAAGTGCCCTCTCTGATGTGGAACTTGATATTAAAGTTTATCATCCCCTTCAAAGCCTCTCCTCCGGACAAAAAAAAAGAGTTTTATTGGCAAAAATTCTTGTAGAGAGGGAAAAAGTCTATCTTCTAGATGAAGTTTTTGTTGGACTTGATGAAGAACTAAGAAAATCCTTACTAGATTTTTTAAAAAGAATTGCCTTAGAAAGAAATCATAAAATTCTTTACGTCACTCATCAATTAGAAGATGTCTTAGATCTCTATGTTCATGTTCTTATCTCTGGAAATATTAAAGAAAAAGGCTCTTTTAAAAACCTCTATGAGAAGAGTCAATATTTTGAAGTGGCTAGATTTTTAGGTCCTTTTAATCACCTCATTGCTGAATCTAAAGAAGATTATCTTGAAACTCCTTTGGGAAAATTTCTTACAACTCAAGCACTCACCAAAGGTCATTATCTTCTTTTTTTTAGACCGGAAAAAACTCTGGTTCAAGAACATGGTCTTTTTAAAGCTAATTTTGTGACAACAGAAATTACACGAGAAAAAAGATTAGTTCATCTATCTAAAAATGGCCTTAAGTTTAAAGCTACTTTTTTACTTGAAAAAGACTTAAAAGAAGAGGTAAGCTTCTCCATAGAAGATTATCAGCTGTGGAAACTTTAAAACAATATTATCCTTATTTAATTCCCATTAGTTTGTTTTCTGGTTTGCTTATATTCTATTTTATTGTAAAAAGTTTTAAAGACTAATGTATAAAATATCACTTCCTCTTAAAACAGAATATGTTCAAGTAAAAAAATCTCTCAGAGAAAAAAATTTATATACAGTTTGTGAAGAAGCTCAATGCCCTAATCTTTCAGAATGCTGGTCTACAGGAACAGCCACCATGATGATTTTAGGAGATACCTGTACAAGAGGTTGTAGATTTTGCCATATTAAAAGTTCAAAAGAAGGCTTGCCAGTTAATCCCCATGAACCAGAACTAGTCGCCCAAACAGTTCAAGAGTTAAATTTGAAGTATGTGGTGATTACTAGTGTCGATAGAGATGATCTTATAGATCAAGGAAGTGAACACTTTTCTAAAGTCATTCAAGTAGTAAAAAAAACCTGTCCTCAAACAAAAATTGAAGTCCTTATTCCTGATTTTCAAGGACAAGAACATCTTATGCATCAACTAGCTTCAAGCGAACCTTTTGTTATTGCTCAGAATATTGAAGTGGTAAAATCTCTTACTAGATACGTAAGAGACAGAAGAGCAAGCTATGAACAAACTCTAAAATGTTTAGAATTTTATAAAAAATTTTACCCTAAAATCTATACTAAAACTTCTCTCATGTTGGGCTTGGGAGAAAACCTAGATGAAATTCATGAAACTCTTTTTGATCTCAAAAAAATTAAAGTGGATATTATCACCTTTGGTCAATATCTACAACCTAGCTCTAAACAACTTCCTGTTAAAAAATTTTATTCTCAAGAAGAATTTCAAGAAATTAAAAATTTTGCACAAAATCTTGGTTTTAAATTTGTAGTCTCAGGTCCTTTAGTGAGAAGTTCTTATCGAGCCAGTGATTTTCTCCATGTTCTATCTTAAAGAGAAAACTTTTTTCTTAGAAGCTTTGAATCTTCAAAAAGAATTTTGTCAAAAAGTAAGATCTTCTCATGAAGATTATTTTTTTATTACTTCCCATTATCCTTGCTATACTTTAGCTGAAAATAAAAAAGATCTTTTAAAAGAACAACAATACCCAACCTATCTTGTTAAACGAGGAGGAACTTGGACTTTTCATCATCTTGATCAATTTATCCTCTATACTCACTTCTATCTTAGCCCCCAAAGAAGTTTAAAAAAAATTTTTTACTTTCTCCTTCAAACTATGAAAAAATCTCTAGAAGAATTCTTCTCTGAAACTTTTTCTATTCAAGATGGTCTCTGGTTTAATAATAAAAAAATTCTCTCTATTGGCTTAGGAGTTGATCAAAGAGTGACTTTTCATGGCATAGCCCTCAATCTATCTTTAGATCAAAAAATGATTGCTTTACTAAAGCCCTGCTCTCTTCAACCAGATCAGTATAAAGGATTAAAAGATTTTTTTGTTTTTAATGAACAAGATTTAAAAAAATATCTACAAAAATCTTTTCAAAAAGAATATGAATTAGAATTTCTTAAGAATTCTTCAGTAACATGAGTGTTCTCATGAATAGTCTTATCTTCTAAGATTAAATTATCTTCAATACTGACACCACTTTCTAAAAAAGTTTCTCCCTTTAAAGTCACATGAGATCCAATGATCACTCCAGGTTTAATTTTTACCGTACTATCAATGAAAACTTTTTCTTTATCTTTAAAGATAACTCCCTGATCTTCATGAAATTTAATAATTCTCTTTCTTAAAATTTCACTCACTTTTTGAAATTCTTCAGGAGTATTAATCCCTAAAGACTCCTCCTCCTCCATCTCAATCAGTTCACCCTCTAAATTCCCTTTAAAAATTCCAGGTAAAGGCTTCTCTTCTCCTCTAAAAGCAATTTTAGGTAAGGCTTCTTCTAAATATTTTCTATTGATTAAACAAAATCCCGTACTAATCAGAGAATGATTTCTCTCTTCTTCAGATAATTCTTGATCTGATTTGGTAAAAAAACCTTTCTCTGTCTTAAAAACTCTTCCATAACCTTGAGGATTTTTTAAAGAAGCTACCCCTAAAACATAATGCTTAGGTCTATGGGTTAAAAATTTCTTAAAAGAAGTCTCTTTGATTAAAGGCATATCTCCTAAAAGAACAAAAACATAATCACTCTTTGTCCCTTCTTTTAAAAAACATTCTACAGCATGAGCTGTCCCTAAAGGCTTTTCTTGAATAATAATCTTTCCACGAAGATTTTTTTTATAAACAACATTCTCTGGACTTAAAACTAAATAAGGCTCTTCTGAAATCAAATCCAAAAGATACTCAGTAGAACTTTTTCCATAAATAGGAACAAAAGGCTTTGGGATAAAACTCTTTAAACGAGTACCCTTACCCGCACATAAAATCACATAATCAATCATGTTTGTGTCTTAAAGAAAAATCTAAATCATGCTTATAAAGGGCAAGCTCATTTTCAAACTCTTCTTCTAGAAAAAGAAGAGTTTTATGAGCATCACCTTGTTCTATAAGTTGCTCTAATTTTTTTAGAGCAATAAAAAATTTTTTATGGTCTAAAAAAAATTCCACAACAAACCTACAAAAAAAACGACTCCTAAAATAATAGCTGTTCCTATAATCATAGAAGCAATAGATTTAAAAAAACTATTTTTTAAAAATCTCAGAAATTGCAAGTCTTCCTCCTCCTGTAAACATAAGTCCAAAAAAAGCAAAAGCGTAAAGAAGAGGGAGCATTTTAGCAGACCAAGGATCAAGAGCATGAACCTTTAATAAAGCCACTAACATAGTTGTAAAAAGAGGAATACTTGCTAATCTTGTAAATAAACCTACTACTAAAGCTCCAGCACAAAAAACTTCTGCAAAAATAACTAAAACCAGAGAAATTTTAGAACCAATGTTTAAAGGATCAGCAAATGTTAAAGATAATTCCGTAAAATTGATTAATTTAGGCCACCCATGGAAAAAGATCATAACCCCACCAAAACTTAATCTTAAAAAAAATAAACCAATGTCTAACATTATTTAAACTCCTTTTTATAAAAAATACTTTATTCAACTTAAAATTATGTTATCTTTTTTCTATATGCAAGAATTTCTTTTTCAAACAAAAATTTTTTACCCCTTTGAACAAGTTAAAGAACATTTTAATCAAAAACTCTTTGAAAGATTGCTTCCTAAAAAATCTACTATTTTACGTTATGATGGACACTATCCTGGAGCTGAAATTCATCTTGTTTTTAATCTTTTTTATAAAAGATTACACTGGGAAAGCCTTATTACTCAGGTTCAACAAAACCATCATTCTTACTTTTTTGTTGATGAAGGAAAACACCTTCCTTGGCCACTAAAAAGTTGGAGTCATGAACATAGAATCTTTTCTCTTAATCAACATTCTATCATTGAAGATAAGGTTCAATATAGCTCCTCTTTTCCTATAAAATATATTCTTTACTCTTTATTTAAAGAACGAGAAAAAGTCTATAAAGACTATTTTACAAGTCTTTTTCACCATGATAATAAGAAATAAACCATGGAAAGTAAGATCTTTGCTTTTTTATCAACTTATGCCCATGAACCTATAAAACTTTATTCTTATATTATGTTTTTTATGCTTCTTTCAGGATTTGGAGTCCCTATTCCTGAAGAAGTGACTTTAATAGCTTCAGGTCTTATTGCCTACATGGCGATGCACCCAGATCTTTTTCCTCCTCCAGAAGGAGTTTATAATCCTGTAAACTTAACTACTATCATGATCTGGCTTTCTTTTTGTGTGATATTTGCTGATACTATTATCTATCTTTTAGGCTATTTTCATGGAAAAAAGATTTTACAATGGAAAATTGTAAAAAGATTTGTTTCTGATGAAGCTATGGAAAAAATCAATGAATGGTTCCATAAATATAGCTATTTTGCTTGTGGGGTTTTTCGTTTTACCCCAGGAATTAGATTCTTTGGACATATTGTTTGTGGAATGCTTAGAATCCCTTACTGGAAATTCTTTCTAGTTGATCTTATTGTTGTAGGCACCTTAACCCCTCTACAGCTTTATTTTATTGCTACCTATGGTGATGTTATTCTGAGTACCATAAAAAGATTTAAAATGTTTATTTTAGCTTTAATAATACTATATTTCATCTATACTCTTGTTAAGAGATTTCTACCAAAAAAAGAACCTGTTAATGAGTAAAATTTTGTAATTTTTTTACTCTAAACCCTATTAAAAAGAATTTCTGATAAAATGACTCTTTTCTTATGTTAGCTTTATTATTTTATCTTTTTTCTGAAGAAAATACTTTTAGTTATGAGAATGATTTTTTACCATTACTTAAAGAGATCCATTGTCCATATGAAAGTAAATTTTATGAAACAATAAATCAAGAATATGATTTATTAAGAGTTATTGATAAATTAACTAAAAAAATTAATGAAAAATTTGCAAAAGAAAATAAAATTAATTCAAAAAAGTTAGAAAATCAATTTAATAACACAAAAAAAAATATAAAATTTTTTTTAAAAGAATATATTAAATTAAGAAATTTAGTACTTTCTAGACTAAAAAACATAGATTCTTCTCAAGAAGAATTAAAAAAATTTTATTTAGCTCATAATGAAGCTTTAATAAGTTATTTGTATGAAGTTCTAGAAAAATCTTTATTAAAAGAAACAAATAGAGAAATTTTTTATTTTTTTAAAAAAAATTCATTAATGATGATTCACTATCAAAGTCTTTTTTCTTTAGAAAAATCTATGATAAAAATTAAGTTCTTGTCTGTAATAAAGAATTTATTTTTTATAAAATATGAAATTAGTGATGAAGAAATTATTGAAATTGACAATAAAAAAAAATCAAAAAAATCTAATTATATTATAAAGTTCAATAATCTTTATTATTATGTTTTTAAAAACTTTAATGATACTAAAAAAGAAAAATCAGAAGATCAAATGAAGAATGAGTTTAGTTTTAATCATTATGAAGATTTTATTACTAATATTAAAAAAATAAAAAAAGATGATATTACTTTTTATTATAAAGATTTTTTTATTTTTTCATTAAAATACTTAATAAATTATGAATGTTTTTTTTATGATAAATTTTTTGATCTTAATTTTTTATTTCATAAAAATGATTTATATTATTTTTGGTTTGATCAGATGATTTTTTTAAAAAATATTGAAAAAATTCATCAAAAAATCTTTCTATTGCCAATGGAGTTTATTGAAGAAGAAAGTCTTGAAAATAAAAAAATATCAGATTTAAAAAATGAATTATATCGTAAAATAAAAATTTATTTCGAAGAAAATAAAATCGAAGATTATTATTTTAATATAATTAAAGAGTATATTGAAAAATATTTGAGAAAAATAGATAACGAAAATCAAAAAAAATTTATTATTTTATTTAAAAAAATTTTAAATAAAATCTATGGTTTAGAAAAATCTGATTATTTTTATCCTAATCATATTTTTTTAAAAGTTATAAAGAATTTTTCTCTTCAAAAAAGTATAGATAATATTCTGTTGGAAACAGAAGTAGATGTAAAGAATAGAAAAAACAAGAATTATTCGCATTTAAAAAAAGATTTCTTATTAATGATTCATGAACATGTTATTGAATTAATTGATTTGTATATAATAAGATATTAAATCTTCCAGTTCAATTTATTTAAATGATAGGCATTGCATTTTATATTGTAATAATTCTCTAAATATAATTTTATTTTTTCAGCACAATAAACTGATCTATGTTGACCACCTGTGCATCCAAAGTTGAGAACAATTTTTCCATATTTTTCTGGTGAAAATATTCTTAAAGATTCATCAATGATTTGATAAATGGGTTTTAGAAAATTTTCAGAATATTGATTTAAAAAATGAATAACTTTTTCATCTAAACCAGTAAGTTTCTCATATTCAGGAAGTCTACCAGGATTATAAAGGACTCTGCAGTCAAAGTTAAATCCTTCTTGAGGAACTTTTTGATGATAAGAAAAGCTTTGAATGATAACTTCAGGAAAATTATCTGTCTTTTTTTGAAATTTTTCTAATAAAGGATCTGCTAATTTATTTAACTGAGGATAATCTTTTGTAAAATATTTAAAGTTTTTTAAAGCTGGTAAAATATTATTTAAAAAATAAAGATTTCTCTTATACACACCATGTAAACCATAAGTTCCAAGAACTTGTAAATTTCTTAAGATCCTGAAATAAATAAGATCATTTTTTAAATGATCTTGCTTCTTTTCTGAAATTATTTCTAGCTCATGAAGATAGGTTGAAAGAAGTTTCTCCTTGAAATCTTCCTCTAAAGAGACAGAAGCTTGATCAAATAAAGAAGCTAAATCATAAAGAGGAGATCCTTTTTGACCACTTTGATAGTCAATAAAATAAGGCTTTTGATCATGCCAAAGAATATTTCTGGATTGACAATCTTTCATGATAAAAAAATCTTTTTTTGACTTTAAAAGATCTTTTTTTAAATGTTTTAAATCTTTTTCAATGTCTTTTCTTGAAAAAGAAAAAGGACCCAAAAAAGAATAACAAAAATAAGAAAAAATATCTTCAATGTCTTCACTGGACATACTTGAAAGTTTTAAATTCTTAGCTCCAAAAAAATGTAATTTAGCTAAAAAGGGCAATGTTTTAAGGTAAAGATTTTCTCTGTTTTCAGAACTGTAAAGACTTTGAGAGCCTAAATCTTCAAGAAGATAGTAATAAGGATGTTTGTTAAATTGATAAATTTTTGGAACAGAAAGTTCTTTTTTTAAAAAATTTTTTGTTAAAAATAGAAATTGTTGATTAATCTCTTCATGAGGGTGATATAAACCAATAAAAGAAAATTTTTCATTTTTTAATCTAAAATATTGTCTTTGAGAAGAACCAGAATGAATGATAGGTTCAAAAGAAGTAGGATAAGTTTTTGTTTCTAGATAAAAAAGACGAATGAGTTGTTCTTGAATCATGTAGGAGCCCTTTGAAAGACCCCTACATTATTGAGGAATTGACCTTATTTGACAAGTTCTTTAAACTCTTTTCCTGGTTTAAATTTAGGGCTATTTTTAGCCTTAATTTTAATTTTTTCACCAGTAGAAGGATTGACTCCGTTTCTAGCTTTTCTCTTTACACGAGTAAAAGTTCCAAAACCAACGAGAGAAACATCTTCTCCTTGCTTAACAGCCTTTTGCACAGTGCTGATAAAAAGATCAAGAATTGTACCTACAGTTTTTTTAGTTGTATCAACATTTTTTTGACTTGCGATAGCATCAATAAGCTCTGATTTGTTCATGTTAAATTAATCTCCTTTGTCGTTTATTCTAAAAGGATTTTTTCAACTCAGCAAGAGATAAATTTACTAAAAGTTTATTTTATGATTTAATCTCTATCCTTATGAAACTTTCCCTTAAACAAAAATATGAACTTTACCAAGAAGCTGTCCAATCTGTTGATTTTGAAGTGGATTTTTTGCAAAAAATCTATAAAAAAACTTATCAAAGAGCACCTTCTATCTTAAGAGAGGATTTCTCTGGTTCTTCGGCATTAAGTCTCTATTTTAGTGAAAAAACTAAGATGAAAGCCTATGCTATTGATCTAGATTCAGAACCTTTAGAGTTTGCTCGCTTAAAAGGAAATAATACTAAGGTCATTTTTAGACAAGAAAATGTTTTAGAAACAAAAATTAAAGCTGAACTTATTGTTGCCTTTAACTTTTCCTATTGTATTTTTAAGGAAAGATTTTTTCTTTTAAATTATTTTAAAAATGTTAAAAAGACTCTTCTTAAAGAGGGACTCTTTCTCTTGGATTTTTTCTTTGGACCCGAAGCCTATGAAGTAGGAGAAGAATCTAAAAAATTAAAAAAAAATAATAAGTATTACTGGGCTTGTGAATCTTATAATGCTTTAACGGGAGAAGGAGTCTTTTCCATCCATTTTCTTGTTGATTCTCAACTCCATAAAAGAGTCTTCAGGTATGATTGGAGATTATGGCAACCTTTTGAACTTAAAGATCTTTTACTAGAAGCTGGCTTTAGTGAGATTTCATTTTATATAGAAAATGAACAAGATCGTTATGTTCTAAAAAACAACCTGGCTTTTGAAGGATGCCAACTAGGCTACTTGATCGCAAGATAGCTTAGATTCACAACAAGCACCCTTGTTTTGCTTCAATCTTAAGTAATGAGCATAAATAATAACAAAACTTCCTAAAATCGAAAACAAATGATCTAGTTCAAAGCTTATACCTAAAAATGAAACTTCTTGATGTAGATGATAATAGGCACTAATAAAAATAATACTAGATCCTAGTAAAGCAACTAAAAGTGGTTTTTTTGAGACTTTCTTGAAAAGAAGAGGAATAAAACTAAAAGCTACAACAGAGAGAACCATAAAACCAAACCAAAAATGAAAACTATGGCAATCAGCAAAAAGAGAATTTTTAAAAGCTGGGAAGAAAATTAAAGCTACAGGTACTAAAAAACAATGGACTAAACATAAAGAAGAAAGAAAGATTCCTAAACGGTCTAAAAACAATGAAAATTTCATGACTGCAAGTTAATTGCAAAAGAAGCAATCGTCAAGTCTTGTAGAAGAATTTCTTTAAGATTATAGTAAAAGACTATGAAATATCTTTTTTTTGCTCTAACACTACTAAATTCCTGTTGTACTCCTAAGAAAAACACTGAACAAGAATTTTTAACAACAGAGGAAAAAAATGAAAGAAATCAGCTTTTGTTGCTAGGTAATACCTTAAAAACAACCTTAGAAAGTACTCATCTTATGAGACCTAAGTTGAAAAATTTAAAACCAGCAGAATTTTTTGATAGATACTTGGAAAAAATAGATGCCAATAAAACTCTTTTAACAGAAAAAGATCTAGGTCAGTTAAAAGAAATAGGCAAAGATTTTTTAGATCAACTTCTAATGGGAAATTTAAAATTAGTAGCTTTGACGAAAAGTATTTTAGAACAAAGATATAATCAAATGAGTGCTTTTGTGGAGAATTTTCTAAATAATCCTATTCAAGAAGAGAACTCTTTTAAATTTGAAATTGATTCTAAAAAAAGATCCTATCCTAGGAGTCAAAAAGAGCTAGAAGAGCTTTGGAAAGGACAGCTTTTAATGGATTATTATTCTAAAAAATTTGACTTAGAAGAAGAACAAAAAAAAAATAAAATCGTAGATAAAACTTCTCTAGAAAAAAAAGTTATTGAAAGAATGAAAATCACTTGGAATAAATACATAGAAAGACAGAGAAAAAAACTTTCTCCAAAAAAAACAGGTGAAATTACTGGACTTATGTCTAAATTTTATAATGCTATTTTAGAATATGATCCTCATACAAATTATTTGCCTCCACAAGATAATGAAAATTTTGCTCAAAGCATGAGGGGTGAATTTGAAGGTATTGGAGCTATGCTTCAAGAAAAAAATAATTATATTTATGTAGAAGAAATCGTTCCAGGTGGTCCTGCTGCTAAAAATGGTAAGCTGATGAAGGGAGATAAAATTCTTAAAATAAAACAAACAGATGGAACAGAAGTGGATGCTTTTGCCTTAAGTATCTTTGAAGCTGTAGAAGTGATAAAGGGGAAGAAAGGAACCAAAGTTCAGCTCACTCTTCAAAGAGCTAATGGAGAAATTTATTCAGTCACTCTTACGAGAGATATTTTACAAATTGAAGATAGTTTAGTTCGTTCTTCAGTTTTAGAAAAATCAGGAGAAAAAATTGGTTATATTATTTTACCAAAATTTTACCGAGATCTTTCAAGTTTTTCAGGAAAAAATTGTTCTGATGATCTTAAAGCTGATCTTTTAAGACTTAAGCAAGAAGGTATTAAGGGGTTAATTCTTGATGTAAGAAATAACACAGGGGGCTCTTTAGAAGATGCCATGAAAATTTCTCAGTTTTTTGTAGGAAAAAAACCTGTTGTTCAGATTCAAGACCATAAAGGTGAAGTTATTGTTCCCAGACCACAAGTCCAAGAGGGACCTTTTTATGATGGACCTATGATTGTTCTTACTAACTATTTAAGCGCCTCAGCCTCTGAAATTTTAGCAGCAGCTCTACAGGATTACTCCAGAGCTCTTATTGTTGGTGGTCCTGAAACTCACGGAAAAGGAACCGTTCAATCCTTTTTAGATCTTTCAGATCGATTATTAAAAATGTTTTTTGGAGAAAATCATCCTGCCAGAGGAGCTGTTAAGATAACAACTCAAAAATTTTATAGAGTTTCAGGGGAGACAACCCAGTTTAACGGAGTGATCCCTGATATTATTCTTCCAGATATTTTTATGATTGAAGAATTCGGAGAAAGATTTTCAAAGAATGCTGTTCCTCCTTCTAGAATTAAAAGTTTAAGCTATACTTCTTTTAATCAAATTTCTAACAAAAAAGAACTTCAAGCTCAATCAGCTATAAGAGTCAAAGATCAAAAAAATTTTAAAAGAATTCAAGAAATTTTAACTTGGTATAAAGATCAGAAAAAAAATACCTTAAGAACCTTGTCTTATAATCAATACAAAAAAGAAATCTTAGAAAGAAAAAAATTTTCTTTTGAACAAGAAGAAGAAAAAGATGAAGTCATTGATTTTTTAAAAGAATTAAAAATAAAATTTGTAACTCCTTTTAAGCAAAAAGATAAAAAAACTCTCTTAGAAGATGAAAAGAAAATCAGAAGGGATGCTTATTTAGAAGAAGCTCTTTATCTTATGAAGGAGCTTACCAAAAACTCTCAAGTGAACTTAGAAAAAGCAGCTTAAGTTTTTATAAACGGATAAAGATATTTTCAAGAATAATATCATAATGATCAAGAGAAATATTTTGATCTTGAATAGCCTTTTTAATCAGTTCAAAAAGAGCTTTTTTTATAATTTCATTCCTAGTATGAACACCTTCTTCAGAAATTTTTTTAAAAGAAAAATTTAATTCTTCTTCTAAAGAAGAATCTATAAGTTGTAAAAAAGCATGTTCTTTGTCTATTGTTTCTTTATTTATGATTTTTTGTTCAAAAGTATTTATAATTTCTTTCATCAAGGCATGAAATAAAGATCTAAGTGAAATGTTAATTTCATAAGATTTATTATTTTGCTTAAAATATAAAATTAAATCAGAGGGGATAGAAATATTAAAACATCTATTAGCTATTAAGTATGATAGAGTGTTTTCAACTGTTTGTATAAAATCATCTAATGAAACTTCAATATCACTGACACTTTTTATTGATGATTTTATTGTTACTTTTTGATGCTCTCTTCTATTCGCATTATTTAATTCTACAAAGTTATAAATATATGTATGAAAACGTAAAATGTCCCAAATAATGGTTGAAAAAGGTGAAGATAGAAAAAGTAGGGCATCTAAAAGATGATACTCAGTATTAGAATTATAACTGTTATCTGTAGAAGTAATTTTTTCAATATAAGAAATATAATCAGTGTAATAAATAGGATTTATTTCTAGGATCATATTTTTTAATTTTGGATTATCTTCATTTAATTGAATTTGTTCTTCTTTAAGTTTATTAAACATTGATTCAATTTTTTCTTTTTTAAAAAAAAATTTGAATTCATGATTAAATTCATGATTATTTTTTAATTTTACCATTAATTGATTATATTTAACATATTTAATGGCAAGACTATTTTCTTCTTGCTCAGAAAGAGGTCCTTGAGTAAGATCCTCTTTAATATTTGTATCAATCACAGTTTTTAAGTAATCTTCTGTTGTTAATAAAGAGTTTTCTCTTACAGAAGAGATTAAAATGTTGTAAAATTTTCTTACTCGTAACGACATCGTTAAATCATCAAATTGATAATCTTGATGAGAATTATGTAAGTCTGACACAAAAAATGAATGACCTGTATTATTATCACCTTCTAAAGATATGTGTTGATAAAGATCAGTAGGGAGTTGAAGAATAAAATGACTTTATTCCTAAATCTAAAAAAGTTTTTTCAACTAATTTTTGAATGTTACTATCTTGTTGTGTGTTTCCTAAACAAATAAAAAATAAAAAAAACATAAAAGAACATATAAAATATAAAAAATGTATAGACAATACATTATGAATTTTTTACTGCGATTGGTATTTTAAGAATCTTCCATAGGTAAACAGGTATTTTTAGACCAATGACCTTTTTTCCAGAACCATAGTAATGACAAATTTTTCTCATTTAAAAAAGAACATTTTCTTTTAATTAAATTTAATACATCAGAAGTTTGATTCAAAAAAGTGCTTATATGAGATGTATAACCTGATAAAGAAAGATTTTTAATAAAGTCCTCATGATCAAGCTTACATGAAAAGTTACCACTTTGAATACTTAATAAAAAACATTCATTTTGAAATTCTATTTTTTGCCAAAAAGTATTATTTAAAATATATTCAGCTAAATTTTCTAAGTTAGAACTTAATAAATAAAAGATCATACAATATTATTTTTAATAAAAATAATATTGTAAAGATCATTTTACTAAATCTAAAAGAAGAGAGCTTGTAATAATAAAAAGTCCTCCTAAAAGTTGCAAAGGAGTGAGTTGAATGTGAAGAAAAATCCAACTTAAAAAAAGACTAAAAAGGGGATGACTTAGTTCAAGAAGTGCTACTCTTTGTAAAAGAGTAGCACTTAAGCCTTTGTAATAGAGTCTAAGCCCGATAAATCCTGAAATAAAAGCAATGAGAAAAATATAAATAAAATCTTGACCAGTAAAGTTAAAAGAAAATCCTTTTATCAAAGAAAGAATAAAGAAAAAACAAAAACTGAAAAAGAATCTAAAAAAAAGAAGAGTTTCTTGGGAGATATTTTTAAAAAGTATTTTGGCAAAAACAGAAGAACTTCCCCATCCTAGAACAGTGAAAAGGATAAAAATATAACCTAAAATATGATGCTTGGACTCAGAAGAGAAAAAGTCTTCTATTCCAAGAAGAATAGACCCTGTTAAAGCTAAAAGAAATAAGGGCAAAAAATATTTTTTTAAAGATTCTTTAAGAAGTAAAAGAGCTCCTAAAAAAGCAATAAATTGTTGTAGCTTTAAAAAAAGAATAGTTTTTCCTGCCCCAAGATAAACAAGAGACTCAGAGTAAAGAAGAACAGGTAGAGCTGAACAAAAAAGACTAAATAAAAACATGAGAAAAAGTTTTTTTAAGGTTAAATCTTGAAAAATCTTCTTTTTCTTAATATTACTTTCTAAAAAAACAAAAAGAGTAATAAGACCTTCCCCTATTAGAATAAAAGAAAAAGAAGAATGATCTTTTAATAAAAAAGATCTTAAAACTGGATCAATTGCCCAGCAAAGACAAGCTAGTAAAATATAAATCATTCTCAGAGTTTTAAAGCATTTAAGCGACTATTACAAGATTCTTTGATTTGATGGGCTATTTTTTCTAAATCTTGATTTTCTGGTCTTAAAAAAAAACAACCCCCATGATCTTGGCTTTGAAAAGAATAAGAGGATAAAAAAGGCATGAGAAGACTTTTAGATCTGTAAAGAAGATGAACTTTTTCATGCCTTTTAATAAGAGTTTTATTTTGATGCTCAAGAGTGATCCAAAATTCCTTAGGTTGATCTAAAAAAATAAGATCATATTGAGATCTTGGATAAAAGCTATTTTCTGGAAAATAGCTTTGGTAAAGATCTAAAAGATCATCATCTCCTAAAAGAGCTTGATTTTTATAAAGAGAAAAATGAAGACCATTTTTAATTTTGTCTTTAAATAAAAAACTATTAGCTGGGTAATAAAAATGATCAAAGGTGAAATTAGAAACAAGACAGAGACACTCTATGTAATGAGACCCCTCTTCACTGGAATAATAAACTCTAAAAGAAGATTCCTCTTTACTGACATGAAGAACGTTTTCTTTTTTAATAGAAAAATGAAAAGGACAAGACTCTGTTGACCAAAAAGGCTGAGGAGAAGAAAAAAAAGTAAGAGAAAAATCTTTTTCTAAGTAAGAAGCTAACCTGAAAGATTCAGAACAAGTTCCTAAAAAAACAATTTGCATTATTCATACAAAATCATTTCAACTCTTCTGTTTTCTGAAGCACTTGATTTAGAGGTACTAATACCTTGTCCATAGGCTAAAACTCTATATTGATAACTTGGTGCATAAAATAGAAAATGTCTTTTCACTTCTTCAGCTCTCTTTTGAGAAAGATTTTTATTGTACTCAAGAGTCCCAGTGGAATCGGTATATCCATTAAAAATAATCTTACAAGTACCACAATCAGATAAAACTTTAGCAATATCTCCAATGGTTTTTTGTCCAGAAGGTTTTAGCGTTGTTGAATTATGATCAAAAAGAATATCACTCCTTAACACTGCTTCATATCTTCCTTCAGCTGTTTTTTTCATATCAAGAAGTCTTTTTTCTTTTAATTCCTTTGCTTTAGAGTCTACTGCATGACCTACTCCTAAGCCTATGGCTCCACCAATAAGTCCACCTACGAGGGCTCCTCCAGCACTTTTAGTACCAATAGCCCCGATACTAGCTCCTACAAGAGCACCACTGGTTCCACCTATAACTTTTCCTTTATTTCCCTCAGAAGCACAGCTTAAAGCCAATAAAATTAATAAAAATCTCATAAAGATTATTCTAAAGAATTTTTTAAATAAAGTAAACTTTCTGTAGGAACTCCCTGGTCATTTACAAGAACAATTTTGGAAGATATTTTTTTAAAAAATTGCACTTTAAAATAAAAACATTTTCCCTCTGGAGTGATGAGTTCAAGTTCATCTCCTAAAGAAAAATTATTATAAACTTCTAAAGTCAAATAAGAACCTTTTTCTCTATCTACAACTCTAGCTGTAGGATTAGGTTTAAAATGATGATTCTTTAATTTCTTAAAAAGAACATCTGTTTTGTTTTGATGAAAAAAACCTGTAAAAGAAGGCTGATTAAGCTTTAATTCTTTTTGTTCAAAAAGAAATTGATAAATACTTAATCTTTCTTCTTTTGAAAAACCTCTAAGATCAATTCTTAAACTATCTAAATAAGTAAGTTCTTGTAAGTAAGATAAGAGAGATAAAAATTTAGGAGCAAACATGCTGGTTCCTAAGGAACTTTGCTGAAAATAAAAGTTTTTATGATGAGTTTCTTCAGAAGAAAGATAAGCTTCATCTTCTATCACTTGATCATTAAGAAGATATCTTGGACTATGAAAAATTAAAATCTTACCAAAACCAAGAATTTCACAAGGAATTTGAAGTTTTTCAACATAATCTTTTAATTTATGCTCAGAAAGTTGAGAAGATAAAATAACTTTTTTTAATCTTAATCCAAAAAATTTTTTCCAACTTTCAATAGAAACAAGATTGCAATGACCTTGATCTAAAATAAGTTCGATATCTTCACTAAAAAGAGAAGACATCCCAGGATCTAAAAGCCGAACTCTTTTGATAAGAGGTTGAATTTTTGTAAAGATTGTTAGTCTCTCTTCTACTTCATGATCTGTTTGAAGAGCATCCCATTCTAGGATAAATTCTTGTTTTAATATCTTATGAAGATCATGAGCTTGATCTAAGTTCCTTTGACCATAACGAGAAAGTCCTTTTAAATCCAATAAAAAATCCCACTGATCTTTAAAAGAAAGAAGATAAGGAAGAAGTTCAATGTCTGGATAAAAGATCAATTTCATGAAAAAGACCTATCATGATTAATTTATTTTTGAAAAGAAAGATGGTAAAATATAAAAGAAAGTCTTTTTAAAGAAAATTTTATGATTAAAAACTTGAAATTAAAATATTTTTAATAACAGATTTAAATTAACAATGGAGTAAGGAATAAGCTGTAAGATTTTTTTTAGGAATTTTGACTAAAGTACTTGGTTTTGTTTTTTCTATTTTTTCTCCAGAAAGAGAATAAATATCTTGAAAAGTATATTGAGATAATCCTTCAGGCTGTAAAACAAAACTTTTTGTATGTGGACTAAAAGTATTTTTAACATAAAGATAAGCAAAATCTTCATCTGTATCTAAAATAGAACCCAAAAATTGATGAGTCTTTTTTTCATCTCGTTCTAAATAAACATCTTTTTTACTAGATTCTAAAAGGTTTAAAGAAGAATATTCTCTGTGAGGAATTTTATCTAAAAGATCTTTTAAAGATGAAATTTTTTCAGGATTTTTTAAAGCTTGCTTGTAAGCATAGGTTGTTGCTGCTAAATAAAGAGGGCTTTTCATGCGACCTTCTATTTTTAAAGAATCAATACCATAGTTAAGAAATTTAGGAATAAGATCTAAACCATAAAGATCTTTTGATGAAAGAAATGTCCCCTTTTTTTCATAGCTAAAACGACAACTATGAGAACATCCTCCTCTGTTGCTGTCTCTTCCTTGAGTATAGTTAGAAATAGTACAATGACCTGAATAAGCCATACAGGTAGATCCGTGAATAAACATTTCCACTTCTAATTTTGTTGCTTCTTTGATTTTAGCTCCATCTTCTAAAGAAGCCTCTCGTCCTAAAATTAGTCTAGTAATGCCAAGATCTTTATAAATTTGACCCTGATAACGATTAATACACGAAGCTTGAGTAGAAAGATGAATGGGAATATTAGTTAAAGATTGAACTGTCTTAATAACTCCTAA
This sequence comes from uncultured bacterium, assembly GCA_964652255.1. Taxonomy (GTDB): domain Bacteria; phylum Bdellovibrionota; class Bacteriovoracia; order Bacteriovoracales; family CAZZBM01; genus CAZZBM01. Next base: position 216,821 of record CAZZBM010000001.1, on the reverse strand, counting down.
ATCTGAAATAATAAAAGCATCTGGTTTAAAAGTAAGATCTTTTAAAAAATTTTTTAAAAGAAGAAGATCTTCATCATGTAAAAAACCATTTAAAGTCATGTACATTTTCACTTGATGTTGATCACAAAGTAATCTAGCTTTTTTTAATTCCTCTAAGGAAAAATTTTTAGAAGCTGTTCTTAGTCCAAAAAATTGACCCGAAAGATAAATAGCATCAGCTCCATAATATAAAGCATAAAAAAGCTTCTCAAAACTTCCTACGGGTGATAAAATTTCAGGCATAGGCTTTTTTATAGGAAGAGCTCTAAACAGATGTCAAGAAAGGGTATAAGATTTCTTTTAATATTCTTTTCTTTGATCTTAATTTATATTATTTTTTTACCCAAGAAGACAATTCTTGTTTTAGGAGATGAGTTTGCTTTAACTTGGTCTTTAAAAGGAGATTTTTCCTTAACAGGAGTTCATTTAAAAAATCTAGCCAAGGAAGGTCAAAACTTTCAAGAAAGTGTTAAAGTTGCCAAAGATAGAAAAGAATCAGTCCTCATTTATTTTACCAGTAGGTACCAATTAAAACACTTAAAAGATCTTTCTATAGGAAGAATCCTTGATAATAAAATTTATCATTATCAATCTTTAGAAAAAGAGATTCGTGATTTTTTTCAGTCTTATTTATCTCAAGGAAAAAAAATACTCCTTGTCACTCAACCCATTGATTTAAATCTTTTAAAAAAAGACTGCTACCAAGGCCCTCTTCCATCAGATTTTACTTCTATTCCTCCTAGCTCAAGAATTTATCAAAAATTATACTTAGAAGATAAAAAAATAGAGCATTTAATTCTAGCAGCACAACTAGATTGCTCTTGTGAAATGATGGAAGAAATTTTTAATGATATTTTTAGAAAAGTGGCTAAAGAATTTCAGGTTCCTGTTGTTGATTTTGCTCAATTTGTTTATGATCAAGGATCATTTTACGATTCTTATTATAAGGACTTAACAAAACAAATACTTTATTTTTTTCAATAATTCATTTTAGAAATTTTTTTGATAAAGACTTCTCTAGTTTAATTGATCAATAATAATTGTTTTTTATGTTTTTATTTTTACTAATTTTTTCCTGTAAGGATAGAAGCTTAAAAGAAAAAATATTACAATTACAGGAAGGAAAAACTCTTAAAAACTTTCAGATTAATAAAATCTATAAAAAAATAAAAAATAAAAGAGTCGAACAATGTGTCTATTATCTTGTAAAAGATAAGAAAACAACTTTTATTGATTCACTGGATATCTGCCTAGAAATATCAAACTCTTCGTTGGATAAAAATTTATATGATTTTTTTAAAAATCCAAATGAAGATACATTGAAGAATCTCTTTAAAAAAGAAATAGAGGAATTTAGTGAGTTTAATACTAAAAAGAAAATTAAAGAAATCATAGTTGAAATTGATTATAAAAAAAAATTTTATGAAAAATACTTTCCTCATGAATTGAATGTTTTTAAAAAAAAAATAATTGATGAAGCCATCATTGATGATATTTTTTTTCTCAAAGGTAAAATTAACTATAGGTCATTAATGTATAAAAAGGGTTTTTTTAAAGAAATATTCTTAGATTTTAAAGAGGATGACTTTTCTTTTTTAAAAGAAAAAATAAGTTTGTTTTTAAAAACAATGATTATTAAAAGACTGATTGATGAAAAAAAAATTTATGAAGACTACTTTTTTTTTAAAAAAAAAGCCTTGAAAATATCTTTAGAAAATTACTCTTTTTTAAAAAATAAGTACGTAATTTCTTATCAAGATATCTTCCATTGGCTTTTTATGAATAAAGAAATTACAGAAAAAGAATATAAAAAATATCAAGATAAAAGTCTTAAAGATCTTGAACCTTATCTTGAAACTCTCACTCTTGCTTTTTTTTCTTTTCTTCACCATAGAGATGAAGATTCTAAGGATAAAATTGTGAAAATATTTTATTTTTTCAGACAAGAAGTCATTAATTTAAATAAAATAGAAATTTTCTATCTTCAAAAAGAATATGCTTTTATGGCAGAAGAAATAGTAGATTTTCTCTTCCCTTATCCAGAGTATTCAGAAAATAAAATTCTTTTTAAAGATTTTTTTAAAAAATTCTTTAAAAAAATCTTAGAGGGGAAAACCTAAGATAAATTCTTTTTCACCTATAGGAAAAGGTTCAGATTTTTTTAGGGTTTCTAAGACTCTGTTTAAATATTCTTGAGAAGATTTTTTCTCTATAATATCTTTTTCTTTTATAAAGCCCTTGTTGTCTAAAATTATTTTTATTCGAATTAGGTCATTTTTCTTTAAAAGATCTTCTGGTAGGTACCAATAAGATCTTACATGATTTAAAATTAAAGACATCTCTGTATCTAAAACTTGACCTTCTACTAAAACTTTAGACCCTTTAACTAATTTATTTCCTTTAAAAACTTCATCAGCTTTTTTTTGTTCTTTTTTTAAAAAATCAATTAAACTTGTTTCTGTTTTTTTTGAAGATAATTTTTTCTCAGACAAAGGAAATTCTTTGAATGACTCTTTTAAGGAAGTTTTTTTGTTGGGAAGATCAATGATGTTAACTTCCAAAGGTGCTTGAATGTAGATAATTTCTTTATTATGTTGAGGAATGATAAAATAAAAAAAAATAAAATGGATAAAAAATGATATTAAAAAATACATCTAAAAATTTTTTGTCATTAAATGAATTTTTTTTGCACCAGCTTTTTTAAGCTCATTCATAATATGAAGAACTTCACCATAATGAAGATTTTTATCTGCTTTAATATAGAGTTGATCTTTTGGTTTTTTCCTAAATTCTTCTAAAGAAATTTTTTTATCATCTAAAAAAATCTCTTTTTTTAAATTAATCGTGATATAAGTATATTCAGGTTTTTCATCGATAGCTGTACCAGCATTTACTTCAGGTAATTGAACACTTATTTTTGAATAAACAAGAGGAGCTGTCGCCATAAAAATGACTAAAAGAACTAGAACAACATCCACAAAAGGAGTGACATTAATTTCAGAAAGATGTTTTTTTCTCATGAAAAGATCGTACTACTTCTTGAAAAATTTTTAAATCTCTTTCTTTTCTAGATAAAAGATCTGAAAGATAGTTATAAAAAAAACTGGCTGGAATAGCTACAAAAAGACCTACAGCGGTAGCAAAAAGAGCTTCTGATAACATAGGAGCAATCACTTGAAAATTTGCTGATTCCCCCATCTTTTTAAAGGTTTCCATAATTCCCCAAACTGTCCCAAATAAACCTAAAAAAGGAGCAATATTAGCAATCATGGCTAGAAAATAAAGCTTAGATTCAAGATGAAGCATCATTTTATCTAAATGATAGTTAAATTCTTGATTGAGGTTTTTAGAAGAAAGTGATTGTTCTAAAAGATAAGCTTTAGGTGATTTACTGTGTTTTCTGCTTATTGATAAAGGAGAATCATTTTTAAGGTCTTTTTCAAAAAGAAAATCAGAAAGTTGTATTTTTTTGAATTTAAAAAACTTTTCAAAAAAAATCCCCCAAGATAGTATAGAAGAGATAAAAAGAATAAGAAGAACTCCTTGAACGATCCAAGAAGCTTCTTTGATAAGAGTCCACATAGGTAGAAATTATAGTCTAAAATTCTTCTTCTTTTCAAGGAAAAGATTTCTTTGTAAAAGGTCTTTTATATGACAACCTCTTTTTTTGATTATTCAAGAGTTGATCTAGAAAATCTATTTAAAGAACATTCTTTAAAACCTTTTTTAGCTAAACAACTTTTTCAAGGTGCTTATCAACAAGGAAAAATTTTGGATTGGTCAAATGTTTCTAAGACTCATTTATCTTGGCTTAAGGAAAATCTCACTTGGAATGTTCCTAAAATTTATCTTGTGAGAGAGTCTCAAGATGGAACAGTGAAATTTCTTATGCAATTTGAAGATTTAGAAACAGTAGAAACTGTTCTTATCTTCTCCAAAAATAGAGTTACTATTTGTCTCTCTAGTCAAGTAGGTTGTGCTATGGGTTGTAAATTTTGTCACACAGCTACTCAAGGATTAAAAAGACATTTAAAAACCAGTGAAATCATTGGACAATACTTTGTTGCTAATGAATGGTTAAAAAAACATAAAGATCAAAAAATTACCAATATTGTTTATATGGGACAAGGGGAACCTTTACATAATGTTCAAGCTGTTAAAAAAGCAACCTATGTTTTTTTAGATCCTTTTGGTTATGGTCTAAGTCAAAGAAAAATTACGCTATCTACTTCTGGTTTAGCTCATGAACTAGAAAATTTTAAAGATTTTCCTCCTATTAATTTAGCGATCTCTCTTCATTCCACAAGAGATGAAGTGAGGTCATCTTTAATGCCTGTGAATAAAGTTCATAATTTAGAAAGATTATTTCAGGCTATTAGAAAAATACCCTTAAAAGCTTATAGAAAAATTACCTATGAATACCTTCTTATTGAAGGTTTAAATGATCAAAAAGAAGATATTGAAGGATTAGTAAGACTACTTCCTCTTCATGAATCAAAAATTAATCTTATTCCTTTTAATGAGTTTCCAGGGTCTCCCTTTAAAAGACCTAGTCCTGAAAAAGTGAAAAAATTCATGTCTGCTTTGATCCAAAAAGGTTTTTGTTGTACTATTCGTGAAACAAAAGGGCCTGATATTTTAGCTGCCTGTGGACAGTTAAAAAGTTCAGTTATAGTGAAATAAATGTTATTATTAACTTTTTTTTATTTTTTAGTTGAAGATTTTTCTAATAAAGAAGATGAATACAAAGCATCGCTTCAAAAATTAGAAAAAGAAATTTCAGAAAATTTTAATAAAATATTTTGGGATAAAGATACTAATAAAAGATTTATAGCATATAATATTTAAAACAATGGTAAAAATAAAGAATTCTTAGAAAGCATTTATGAGAATCTTATGAATTTAAGATTTCAGTACACTAAACTCTTAAGTGATTTGAAACAAAGCTTTAAAAAAAATGAATTTAGCCAAGAGTTTCAAAGCTATGTAAATAGTAATTTTATATCAGCAAAATGTAGTTATAATCGTAATAAATTTTATCAACATAATAAATTCTACTGGCATTTTTCCTTTATTGAATTGTTGATAAAAAAAAGAAAAAATATTAAACAATTTGTAGATTCTTTTAATATTGAAGTTCAAAAATTTAATAATATTAAAGATGTTAACAACCTATCTTTAATTGATGGACAAGAATCTATTCAAGAAATTTGGGAAAAATATTATATGTTGAAAACAAGATGTGAAATCCCAAATTAGATTTGATTAAAACTTGCCAAAAATACTAAAATAAGATAAAACTTTACTCTTATGGAACGTTTAGTACAAATTTTACAGACTATGATCATGTCTCTTAGTCTTTTTTTTACGGCTTTATTAGGACTAATGTTTTTTGCTGTGATTAGTCTTTTCTTTGTTGGTGGAAAAGGTTTTAAAGAAATGATGAATGAAGATCAAACGGATGCTTCCATTGGTTTAATTAAAATAGAAGGAGTGATTGATAAGTCGGAGACTCTTTTAAAAAAAATAGCAAAAGTAGAAAAAGATAATAAAATTAAAGCTGTTATTCTAAGAATAGATACTCCAGGAGGAGCAGTAGCTCCTACTCAAGAAGTTTATGAAGAGATTAGACGACTAGATCAAATCAAGCCTGTTTATGCAAGTTTTGGGACTGTTGCAGCTAGTGGAGGTTATTATATTGGTGCAGCTGCTAGGCAAATTTTTGCCTCTAAGGGGACTATTACTGGTTCTATTGGAGTGATTACAACTTTTTTAGATCTTTCTAAGGTTTTAGAAAAATATCAAGTAAAAGTTGAAAATCATAAGTCTGGAAAATATAAAGATATTACTTCTCCTACAAGACCTAGAACTCAAGAAGAAAGAAATCTTATAGAAGAATCTTTGAAAAAAACTCACGAACAATTTATGTTTGATATTTTGGCGACAAGAGCTCAAAAAATAAAAGGTGATTTAAAAGATTACGCTACAGGCATGTTTTTCACTGGAGCTGAGGCTTTAGAAAAAGGTCTTGTTGATCAAATTGGTGGAGTCAGAGAATTAGCTAGATTTATTCAAAAAGAACATAACTTAAAATCTAGTGAATATGTTGAAGTAAAAGTTATTAATGAAGCTTTCCTAGAAAAATTCTTAGGTCAAATAGAAGAAAGAATTGTCATGAGATTAAAAAATATACTCATTCAGTATTAAATCTTCTTAATAAAATATTCTTGTTCTTGAAAAAAAATAGGATCATTTTCAACAATTTTTTCACAATCTTGCTCATTGTCACAAGGAAAGAAAACCCAATACCAAGTTTTGTTTTCTTCTAAAACTTTTCTTAAAGAAGCCTTTTTCCCTCTAATTTCTACTTCTTCTTGAAATAAAACGGCTTCTTCTTCAGTAGGAAAAACTCCTACGAGGAGAGCATAAGGAGAATTTATTTTTTGTAAGACAGGTATTTTTTCTAAAAGAAGAGAAAGACTTTCTTTTTTGCCTTCTCGATAGCCTAAAAAGAAAGAGCCAAAAGAAAGTAAAAGAATTATTCCAAATAAGAAATAAAGCTCTATTTTTCTTATACATCCCCCTTAGAATCTGAGAAAAATCCTAACATGAAATCAAATAAAGGTCAAAGTGTTATGGAGTATGTTATCTTAACAAGCTTAATAGGAATTTTTTGTTTAGTTGCTATTAAACAATTTGGTGAAACCGTTAAAGTAAGAATTCAAAAAATGAAAGCCCATGTTGTAAGGTATATCAACATTGGTTGAATCTTTATTGAATTTAATTTTTTTTCTTCTTTTTACTCTTATGACTTTTTCATTCATGAATAAAAAGTTTTATCATTATAAATCTTTTTTAAAAGAAAAAGAAAAAGAAGCTAAAAATTATTTTCATCAAAAAGGTTTTGTTAGTTTTCTTTTTTTATTAACTTTTATTTTTATTTTTTGGTCTTTTCTCTTAATGGAATCTTTTCTTGAATCAAAAAAGATAATGGATCTTATGTCTTTTGTAAGAAAAAATAAAAAATATGAAAAAGCTTTAAGATATCATTCTTTGGTGATAAAAACTCTATCTTTAAATCCTAAAACTAGAAGTCTATGCTCAGTTGAAATCATAAGATTTCAAACAATGATGTCTTTTGTCTTTAAAAGAATAGTTTTCTCTCCTTATAACAATCTTTGTTTTCAGGTTCGATATGAAGAATCATTTTGTTCAAAATTTTGGTGTAGTTACTTAAAAATAAGGCAGGAAGTATGGGAAAAAAAAATAGAGAAAAAGGTTTTTATTTATTAGAAATGTTGTTTCTTATGCTGTTTTTAATTTTATCTTTTTTTGAATTTTTAAGAATTTATAATTTTTTAGAAAAAAAAATTAAGATAAGACAACAAGAAATGTACTTATGAAATTAGGTTTTATTCTTCTTGTTTTTATGATTATTCTTACTCTCTTTTTACCTACTCAAAAAGAAGAAAAAGGTTTTGTGGATATAAAAATAAAGGCAGATTTATTTACTTCTTTTGAAGTGGATAAAAAGATTAAAATTTTTAATAAAAACAAAATTTTTTTATTGGGAGGTTTTTTAAAAAAAATGGAAGAAGAATTCATTATTTTAAAAGTGAAAGAAAAAGATTTAAAAAGTTTTGATTTTGAAGAGTTTTATCATATTTATCCTTTAATTGATTATGAGTCTAAGGAAGTCTTTTATTAATATCTTTTTTATCTATTATTCTTTGAATGAATCTCAGGCAGTAAAAATTGAGAAGATATTAATAGAAAAATATCAAATACCAAAAGGATGGATAGTTCTTTATCCTTATTCTTGTGAAAAATTTGAGAAAAAAGGCATTGTTCTTTGTGCCGATAATTTAACTTTATTATTTAAAGATATTCAAGATTTTAAGTTATTTAAGATTTTTCAGGATGAATAGAAAACTTAGGAGTTGTTCCCTTGTTACGTAATTCTTTTTTTCTTGTAGATCCTACTTTAGATCTTTTGTTCTTACGGATAATTTTTGTTTTCTTTGTCTTGGAAGCCATGGGACTAGGTTGTATAAAAAAACATGCTTTCTGTCAAACCCTCTGCTTTCTTTATAAGGGAGAGCAAAAAGTTATAGATCAGGGGGTTGAAAAATTCTCTATAGGGAATAAAGAAATTCTAGCAGGGATTGTGCAAAATCAAGAATTTCTCATTAAGGGCAAGGCTTTAGGAGTCACTGATCTAAAATACTGGAAGGAAAATAAGATTTATTCAAAAGAATGCTATGTTTTAACAAAAAAAGAATCTTTAAAGATAGAATATCTAAAAAAAAACTTGAAAAATTTCTCTATTATAGGTTTTTATCCAAAGGTCAGTATAAAAGGAGTAATTCATTCTTTTAAAGATTATTTATTTTTAAAAAAAGAAGAAAAAAACTTATTCTTTAAGTTAAAAATTTCTAAAAACTTTAAACAAGAACTAGTAAAAAAAATCTATGAAGATATTTTTTCTCTTGGAAAGAACTTTTTTTGTTTCTTTGAAGAAATTCACTTGAAATGCGAAGGATCTTTTCCTTTAAAAAAAGAAATAGAAGAAAAATATTTTATTCACTGGAATTATCTTAAAAAACCTTTGCTTCTAAGTATTAAAATTAAAAAAAAAGAAAAGATTGTGTTTCATGAAGTGATTTCTATTTTAGAAAAAGAAAAATTTCAGGTAAAAAAAGGATATAAAAATGAATCCTATTTTATGTTTGAAGGAGATTATAGTGAAGGTGTTTTAAAGTATAGATGTGACTATATAGAAGAAAAAAGAATACTATTAAGTGAACAATCTCATAAAAGTATCTCTTATAATCAAGAGCTTTTATTAAGTCATAGAAATAAAAAATACCTACTTGGAGATGATCTAAGTCTTGTTGTGGAGTTGAATCATGGAAAATTATAAAAATATTTTTAAAGAATATTTGAAAAAAGGAATTTTTCCAAAAATAGATTTTTTTAAAGAAGCTGATGATGATTTTTTTCGTTGGTATAAAAAAATATTTGAAGGATCTTTTTTAAAAGATTTTATAGTAGAAGATTTAGCAGAAATTTTTTTTCATCAATTTGATCTTATCATTCTCAAGAGGTTTCAAGGAGAAAAAAGCACTTATTCCTTTTTTGATACTGAAGAAGACTTTATTCTTTTTTTGCAAAGCTTTGCTATGAGACATCAAGTAGATTGGAATCAAAAAAATAATTTTTTATCTTTTTTTACTTTTATTGGAAAAGAAAAATTAAGATGCACTTTGATCTATACAGCTCAAGGTCCAAAAATGTTTTTAAGAAAACTTTATTTTAAACCCTTGGATTTAAATGCTTTTTGTTCCAATGAACTCTTATTAAAAAAAATCATTGAAGAAAAAAATAATGTCTTAATCTGCGGAGCCACGAGCAGTGGTAAAACAACTCTTCTCTCTTCTTTGTTAAATGAAGTGAAAGAAGAACATGTTATTATCTTAGAAGATCATGAAGAGATTAGTTATTTAGGGACTCAGTCAACTAGACTAGTAGGGGGACAATTGGAAGAGATTGTTCCGAAAGCTTTAAGAATGACCCCTGATAGATTAATTTTAGGAGAAATAAGATCCTATGAAGTGCTCTCTTTGCAGTTAATTTTAAATACGGGACATAGAGGCGTTCTTACAACTCTTCATGCTGATTCAGCTGTGAATGCCCTAGAAAGACTAGCTCTGTTATATACAGCTTATGTTAAAAACTTAGATTATAAAATTAGTCTTAAGCTTTTTTGTCAAAACCTACATAAGGTGATTTATCTAGAAAAAGGTCAAATTAAAGAAGTGATTGAAGTTCTTGGAGCCCATGAACACAAGGTTATTTATGAAGAGCTAAAGATCTAGGCAAAAAATGCCGATCTTAAGAGCTAATGAAGTTTTTATTTGCTTTATTTTTAGCTTGTGCACCAGTGGTGCCACCTAGTGATGAGGAGGAAACATCTTCATCTGAGCTTTATTATGAAGAACCTGAAACTTTCTTTTTAGAATCTGAAAAAAATCAGGAAGAGACTCTTTAATTGACCCAATCAGTGCTTTTTTGATAAGTTCTTCTCCATGAAAGACTCTTTTGTGGAACAGGAAGAAGCTATTCTTGGTTTTTGGAAAACTCATGGTGTATTTAAACTTTCTCTAAATAAGAATAAAAATAAAAAATCCTATATTTTTTATGATGGTCCTCCTTTTGCTACAGGACTTCCTCATCATGGTCATCTTTTAGTGAGTACTTTAAAAGATATTCTTCCGCGTTATTTTACCATGAAGGGTCATTATGTAGAGAGACGTTTTGGTTGGGATTGCCATGGTCTTCCTATTGAACATGAAATTGATAAAAAACTAAAAATGAGTGCTCAAGAAGCTGTAAGTAAACTGGGCATAGCTGGTTATAATAATGAATGTAAAAGTATTGTTTTTCGTTATGTAAAAGAATGGGAAGAAGAAATCACTAGACTAGGTCGCTGGGTTGATTTTGAAGATGATTATAAAACCTTAAATCCCACCTTTATGGAAAGTGTCTGGTGGGTTTTTAAAGAGTTGTGGAAACAAGATTTTATTTATCAAGGTACTAAAGTTGTAGGCTATAGCCCACAACTAGGAACTATTTTATCAAATTTTGAAGCTAATTCTAATTATCAAACTGTACAAGATCCAAGTATCACCATTAGGTTTAAAGGAGAAGAAGCTGATTTTTTAGTTTGGACAACTACTCCTTGGACTCTACCTTCTAACTTGGGTTTATGTGTTCATCCAGATTTAGAATACGCTCTAGTAGAAAATGAACAAAAAAATTATTTTATTTTAAAAAATAAAGTTCAAGAAGAAAAAATTTTAAAAACAGTCTTAGGAAAAGATCTTGTGGGTTTAAGCTATGAACCTCTCTTTTCTTTTTTTGAAGAAAAAAAATCTGAAGGTTATTTTAAAATCTTTGCTGATTCTTATGTGACAGATGAGCAAGGAACGGGAATTGTTCACTTAGCTCCCACTTATGGAGAAGATGATTTAAGAATCTTAAAAAACAATGAACTCTATTTTTTACCCTATACTTTAGATCAATATGGATTCTTTAAAAAAGAATTTGATTTTTTAAAAGGAATTAAGTTTAAAGAAGCTGATAAATTAATTATTAAATATTTAAAAGAGAAGACTTTACTTGTTCAGCAAGAACAATACACTCACTCTTATCCTTTTTGTCCTAGGTCCAATACTCCTTTAATCTATTTAGCTATCCCCTCATGGTATGTAGCTGTAGAAAAAATAAAAGAAGAGTTAATGAAAAACAATGAAACAATTCACTGGGTTCCCTCTCATTTAAAAAAGGGTCGCTTTGGTCAGTGGTTAAAAGAAGCTCAAGATTGGGCTATCTCTAGAAATAGAATTTGGGGAACTCCCATCCCTTTATGGTATAATGAGGAAGAAAAAAAGTACTACTGTGTTGGTTCTAAAGAAGAATTAGAACAATTAACTGGAAAAAAAGTTGATGATCTACACCGGGATATTGTTGATCAACTTTCTTTTACTCTTCAGGGAGAAAAAGGGTTTTATAAAAGAATTGAAGAAGTTTTAGACTGTTGGTTTGAGTCAGGAGCTATGCCTTTTGCTCAAAATCATTATCCTTTTTCAGGTCAAGAAGCCCTTTATCCAGCAGAATTTATCACTGAAGGCTTAGATCAAACAAGAGGGTGGTTTTATACTCTTTTGATTCTAGGAACTATTATTAAAAAACAAGCTCCTTTTAAAAATGTCATTGTGACGGGTTTAATTTTAGCTAAAGATGGAAAAAAGATGTCTAAAAGTTTAAAAAACTTTACCCCTCCTATGGACATTATTCAACAACATGGAGCAGATGCTCTAAGACTTTATTATATTAATTCTCCTCTTATTAAAGGAGAAGAATTAAGATTTGATGACCAGGGTCCCAAAGAAATGGTTAAGCAAATTCTTTTACCCTTGAAAAATGCCTATAGCTTCTTTACTAGTTATGCTCAGCTTGACCACTGGAATGATAAAAAATCTTTAGTAAGTGATCATCTTTTTGATCAGTGGATTTTATCTAGGTTAAATGATTTACTCATGACTATTGAAAAAGAATTACAATCTTATGAACTTTATAAAGTGATTAAGCCTTTGAATGATTTTATTGAGGATCTTACAAATTGGTATATTCGTTTTAATAGAAGAAGATTTTGGACTGAAGATCTTAATGAAGATAAAATGAAAGCTTATACAACTCTGTATAGTGTTTTATTATCTTTAAGTAAAATTTTAGCTCCTTTTGTTCCTTTTTTTGCTGAAAGTCTTTATCAATATTTAAAACCTTATGGAAAGACTTTACTCTCTGTTCATTTAGAAGATTTTCCAAAAGCGGAATTGATTCAAAAAGATCTCAACGAAACTTTCTATTGGATGCAAAAAGTTATTCTCTTGGGTCGTCAAAAAAGAGTTCAAGAAAAGATTAAGATTAAAATTCCTCTTCTTACTTTAACAATTACTTATGATGATGAAAAAGTACTTCAATTTTTAAAGCAAGTAGAAGGTTTTATTCAACAAGAGCTTAATGTAAAAAATATTATTTATTCTACTCATGAACATGAAATTGCTTATCCTGTGATTCAACCTAATCTAAAGATCTTAGGTAAAAAACTAGGACCTAAATTAAAAATGGTGCAAGAAGAATTAAAAGGTTTAAGTTTGCAAGATTTAGATCAAATTAAAAAACAAGGTTTTATTATATTTCAAGAAGAAAAAATTTTATTAGAAGAACTTCTTCTTAAAAAAGAATTAAAAGACTACACCTCTTCTTCTACAGATGGAGATATTATTATTACCTATGATTTAAATCCCAATGAAGATCTTATTCAAGAGGGTTTAGTGAGAGAATTAATTTCTGTGATACAGAAAAAAAGAAAAGATGAAGGTTTTAGGTTGGAAGAAAGGATTCATCTTTTTATAGATTGTGATGAAAATTTAGAACAAGTTTTTAGAAAACACCAAGATTATATCCTTCAAGAAACTCTTGCTTTAGATCTTATTTTTCAACCTTTACGGAGTGATTTTATTGAAGAAATTGAAGCTAAAGTGGAGATTAAAAGAATTTAGTCAAGGACAAGAATAAGCTACTCCATGAAAATCATAAATAGTTTCAGGGATGATGATTTCTTTATTCTTTTCAATGACCTTGTCTGCTCTAGTATTATTATCCTTGTAAGTCTCTTCAACTTGACTAATAGTCTTTGTTCGATGAATAGTTCTTGGATTTTTACTTACAATATAAACAGTGTTACCACCTTTAGAGAAGGTCTGTTCTTTTAAGTTGAAATAGGTCCTTTCTAAGTTAGAATTAATATTTTGTTCAGCAAAAACATCCCCTAGCTTCATGCATTTTTTTAAATTAGGAGGCGTTTCAGTTACAGAAACAGTATTCTTTATTCTGTTTTCTCGCTCCTCCATCTCTTTAAAATATTGACAAGAAATAAGACTTAAAAGTGCTACAATCAAATACATAGAAAGAGTTTATAAAAACTTTTTAATTTTTTCAATCATTAAGAATTCAAGGGCAAGAATAAGCTCTACCAGTTACTTCATAAAAAGTAGAAATTATGGAAACGGGTGTGGTTTTTGTAATCGTTGTTCTCTTACCTTCTGGATCTTTAACTTCTTCAGTTGTTTTTCTATCTTCAATATTAGTTTTGACACTGGTAGAAATATCTGTGATCAATAAGGCATTACCCTTAGCTTCATAGGTTTTTACTTTGGCAAAATAAATAGCATTTTTTTTAGAGTCACCACTTCCCTCTACTTCTTGTAGAAAGCGGCATCTATTTAAAGAGGTTTTATTGTTGTGAACAATAACAGTTGATCTTATCATTTCCATTTTTTGAATTTGTTTTTGATAAGCTTCTACTCTGAATGCTTTTTGTTCTTCGGTTTCGAATAGTCCTCCAGTATAAAATAGTTCTTCAGTATAACAAGAGAAAAGAGAAATAAGTAATAAAAAATTTAATATTTTAATCAAATACATAGAAAGAGTTTATAAAAACTTTTTAATTTTTTCAATCATTAAGAATTCAAGGGCAAGAATAAGCTCTACCAGTTACTTCATAAAAAGTAGAAATTATGGAAACGGGTGTGGTTTTTGTAATCGTTGTTCTCTTACCTTCTGGATCTTTAACTTCTTCAGTTGTTTTTCTATCTTCAATATTAGTTTTGACACTGGTAGAAATATCTGTGATCAATAAGGCATTACCCTTAGCTTCATAGGTTTTTACTTTGGCAAAATAAATAGCATTTTTTTTAGAGTCACCACTTCCCTCTACTTCTTGTAGAAAGCGGCATCTATTTAAAGAGGTTTTATTGTTGTGAACAATAACAGTTGATCTTATCATTTCCATTTTTTGAATTTGTTTTTGATAAGCTTCTACTCTGAATGCTTTTTGTTCTTCGGTTTCGAATAGTCCTCCAGTATAAAATAGTTCTTCAGTATAACAAGAGAAAAGAGAAATAAGTAATAAAAAATTTAATATTTTTGAAAGCATTCTATGATAATTATCAGATTTTAATTTTTTTGATAATTTGAAATTATAAAAATGTTTTTTATTTACAATTCTTTTTAAGAAAAATTGTAAAAGATAATCCCCCTAGTTTAGGGGGATTATAAAATTAACTATTTTGATAACTACTTTGACTTTTGTTAAATTGAATCTTTTTTAGTCTAGATTCGTTTTTTAAACGTCTTTTTCTCGCTGCTTCAAGTTTTTCTTTAGCTAGAACAGAGGGTTTTTTGTATTCTACTTTTCTTTTAAATTCTTTTACAATTCCATAAGCATCACAAATTCTTTTGAATTTTTTAATGACCTTATCAATTCCAAAACGCTCATCAACATGAACTTTAATTTCAAAACTCACTTTTCATCACCTCCTTCTAGATCCATTCTATAGCATAAACCTAAACAGAAATCAATGAAGAGGGTTCTGTGTTTTTGAGATACTGATGGACTCTTTCTAGAAAGCTAATCCCAAGCTCTCCATCAATGCTTCTATGATCATAAGAAAGAGATCCATACATGAGAAAACCTGAAGAGATTTGACCCTTTTCTACAAGAGGTCTTTCTTGAATAATCCCTGAACCATAAATAGCTAACTGAGGTTGAACAATAATAGGAAAAGTCATAAGACTTCCAAAGCTACCTACATTGGAATAAGTGAAAGTCCCCCCCTCTAAATGAGATAAAGTTAAAGAATTTTCTCTTGCTTTTAAAGCTAACTCTTGAATAATGAAACAAAGATCAAGAAAATTTAATTCATTCACTTTTTTAATAACAGGAACAATTAAACCATTATTAGGCAAAGAAACTGCCATACCTAAATTAATATCTTCATGGAGAACAAGATTATCCTTTTCAATGGAAGCATTCACTCTTGGAAAATCTTTTAAAGCTAAAGCAAGAGATCTTAAAATAAAAGGAACATAGGTCAGATTAAATTGATATTTTTCTTTAATAACATCTTTGTACTTTTTTCTAAAAGCAACTAAGTGAGTTAAGTTCACTTCAGAAAAAGAATAAACATGAGGGGATACTTCTTTAGAATAAACAACATTTTTAGCAATGATTTTTCTCATAGGAGAAAAAGGCTCTATCTTTTTATGAGTACTTAAAAAAGGTTCTAAATCTTTTTTAGTAAAACGTTTTTTATCTGTTTCAATTTTTGCTAAATCAATTTGATTTTTCTTAGCTAAAGAACGAACAAGAGGAGTGAAAAAAGTTTTACTGGACAGCTCTTTTTGAGAAAAAGATTTCTCTTCTTTGACAAAAATTTTCTCTGGAGCAACTTTTGTTGTTTCAATTGATTTTTTTTCAGATTGAACTTCATCTTCAATAATAGCCAGAACAATGCCTACATCAACAGTAGAACCCTCTTCATAAAAAACTTCAGTTAGAATTCCTTCAGCTGGTGAAGGAATGTCAGAAGAAACTTTATCTGTAGCTAAATCAAAAAGAGGCTCATCTAATTTAATAAAATCACCTTTTTTTTTATACCAACGAGTAATGGTTCCTGAAGTAATAGACTCACCCATTTTGGGCATTTTGATTTCTCTTTTCATAAATGCAGAGCTCTCTTTTTGGATTGTAAAAAAGCTTCTTGTAAAGCTTCACTTAAAGTAGGATGAGGAAAAATAGATTGAAAAATCTCTGCACTTGTTCCTTCTAAGTATTGAACTAAAGATAAAGAATGAATTAATTCTGATACTTGAGACCCTATTAAATGAGCTCCTAAAATTTCATCTGAAGAACCTGTGATGATTTTAACAAAACCCTCACTTTCACCTGAAGTGAGAGCTCTTCCTGAAGCCTTAAAAGGAAAAATACCAACAGAATAACTGTTCTTTTCTAATTCTTGTTCTTTATAACCAAAACTTGCTACCTGTGGTTCACAATAAGTACAGGAAGGAATGAATTTTTTATTCATAGGATGAACCTCAAGCCCTGCTAGATGTTCTACTGCTAAGAGCCCTTCATGAGAAGCCACATGAGCTAAAAGAGGAGGACCGGCTACATCACCAATGGCATAAATATGAGGATAATTTGTTTGTTGATAATTATTGACTTGAATAAAAGATCCATTTTTTTCTAAGTCTAGATTAAATTCACTATTACCTATCATCCCTACAGCACTTAAAACTAAATCAAAGCTCTCTTCTTGTATTAAAACTTTGTTGTTTTTTTCTTCTACAACTAAATCTCTAACCCCTAAATGAAGCTTAAGATTTTTTTTCTTTTGATAAAGATCATATAAAACCTGAGAAATAGAATGATCTTCTAAAGGCAGAAGATGATTTTCTCTTTCAAAAAGATGAATCTCACTTCCAAATTGATTCCATAAATAAGTAAATTCCATTCCAATAGCTCCAGCTCCAACAATGGCTATTTTTTTGGGTAAGTGATTTAACTTTAAAGCTTCCCAAGCTCCTAAAATTGTTTTGTTGTTAATAGGAAGCTGAGGTAAGGTTTTATACTGAGCTCCAGTGGCAATAATAATAAAACGACTGTGAATTTGTTCTTGAGAAGTTCTTAAAGTAAAAGGATCTAAAAAGGTAGCCTCATCTTGTAAAAGAGTAACTTTATTTTTTTTTAATAAGAATTCAATCCCACTGACAAGCTGAGTCACAATTTTTTGTGATCTTTTTACTGCTTTTTCATAGTGATAACCTTGAACATTAAGTTCAATTCCGTGATCTTGAGCTTGATGAAGTCTTTCAATAAGATGAGCCGATTCTAAAAGAGCTTTTGTAGGAATACATCCTTTATTTAAACAAACACCCCCTACTTTTTCTTTTTCTATGAGGCAAACTTTAAGTCCTAACTGCGCTGCTCTAATAGCGGCTACATAACCTCCTGGACCTGCTCCTATAATAGTTACATCAAAGGTTTTCATTTGAGACTAATCTAGCATATAAAAAATTAGTGCGAAAAGAGCTTTTTATTCATTTTACCACAGAAGAACTTTCTCTTTGCCAAAAACATTTTCCTGAAGGACTTATTGTTTTTGATCTTGAAACAACAGGTTTATCTTCTTATCAAGATGTCATCATTGAAATCAGTGCTCTAAAAATTAAAAATGGAATCATTGAAGTTTTTGATGAGTTGGTTTATACAGAGAAAAAAATTTATAATAGTCATATTCATGGCATTAGTGAAACCCTACAAGCTTCTTCTCAAGATCATGTTTTAAAAAATTTCCTAGTTTTTATTGAAGATATTCCTTCTTTTTTAGGTCATGGAGTGAGTTTTGATCTTAGTTTTCTTATGTTAGCTCTCATGAAAGAAAATTTAGTTCTAAAAGAAGAGAAAAAAGTTTTTGATAGTGCCAGGATAACCAAAAAAAGACTGCAAGTAGAAAAAAATAACTTGCCTTTTTTAGTAAAACATTTTGAACTAGAAGTAAGTTCACATGTAGCTCTTCATGATGCCTATGCTTGCTTAAAAATTTATTTAAAATGCCTAAATGAGTTTTCTAAAGAAGAATCTTATGTCTGTGATATTCCTTACTTGGTAGAGAATCATGATCAATTAGATTTTTTACAAAAATCTTTAGAAGAAGTTTTAAATATAGAATATAAAAAGAAAAAAAGAATGATTCAAATTAAATCTCTCGTTTCTTTGCCTCAAGGTTGGGCTATCTATGCAGAGTGCTTTAAAGATCGACAGCTAAAATATTTTTATCTTAAAGATATTACTTTTTATGAAAAAGCTTTTTAAACCAACTATTTTTCTCTTTTATATAATTCATCTTGCTTGGATTCTTTATGTTTTATTTTACGGAAAAAATTTAAATGATTTAATTTATCATTTTCTTGGCTTGGCTCTTTTTGGATCCTTCCTTATTTATGGAACAACAAAGTTATGAAAGAGATTATTCCTAAAAGGATTCAAAATAAATTTTTAACAGCAAGCGAAGAATTTAAAAAACAATTTATTTATAACTCTCAGGAAGAAGATAAAGAAGGACTTTATGATCCTATCTATGATCAAGTTTTTCAGCAAGCTCCTCAACTTATTCATCGACATAAAAATAGAGTTCTTTTTTTAGGAACAAATAAATGTGGAATTTTATGTCGATTTTGTTTTAGAAAAAATACTTTAAATGAAAAAGATCATGGTCTTTATAAAAAAGATTTTAATCAAACATTATCTTATTTAAGACAACATTCAGAAATAGAAGAATTAATCTTTACCGGTGGAGATCCTCTCACTTTTACTAATGATGAATTAAAGTTTTTTTTGACTTCTTTTTCTGAAATCTCTTCTTTGAACATCATAAGATTTCATACAAGAATGTTAGTGACTCACCCAAAAAGAATTAATCAAGATTTTAAAAATTTATTAAAAAAATTTGATTCAAGATTTCAATTTGTTTTTGTCTTTCACCTTAATCATCCTGAGGATCTAGATGAAGAAAGTTATGAAGCTGTTAATTATTTAAAAAACTATATTCTTCTTTCCCAATCAGTTCTTCTTAAAGGAGTGAATAATCAAGTTAAGATTCTTGTAAATCTTTTTAAAAAAATTTCTAATTTTTCTATTAAACCTTATTATTTACATCATCCTGATCAAGTTCAAGGTGCTATGCATTTTTATCTTTCTATCTCTGAAGGAAGAAAACTTTATCAAAGTCTTTTTAAAGAACTTTCTGGATGGATGATTCCTCAATATGTTTTAGATCTTCCTCAAGGAAAAGGAAAAACTCCTTTATATAATCCAGAGTCTTTTCATGAACCTGAAGCTCTTTTCTCTTTTACAGGGGAAAAAACGCCATTGACAAAAATAGATTTTTCAAGGATTAATCTATCTACGCGCGTATAGCTCAGTTGGTAGAGCGTCTCGTTGCCATCGAGAAGGCCGCAAGTTCGAATCTTGTTGCGCGCTCCAAAGCATAATATGAAGATTCAAGTCAAAAATCCTATAGTAGAACTTGATGGTGATGAAATGGCTCGTGTCATTTGGCACCTCATTAAAGAAGAACTTATTACTCCTTACTTAGATCTTCCTCTTGAGTATTTTGATCTTTCTATCACTCATCGTGATGAAACAGAAGATAAAATTACTTTAGAAGCAGCTGAGGCTTTAAAACAGATTAAAGTTGGAGTTAAGTGTGCAACTATTACACCAGATTTAGCAAGGTTAGAAGAATTTCAATTAAAAAAACTTTATCCATCTCCTAATGGAACCATTAGAAATTTTTTAGATGGAACGGTTTTTAGAGCTCCTATTGTGATCTCTAATATTCCAAGATTAATTCCTACTTGGACTAAACCTATTCTTATAGCTAGGCATGCTTATGCTGATCAGTATAAGGCAAGAGAATTAAATGTCAGAAAAGGCTCAGTTGTTCATTTAACTGATGGAGAGAGTAAACTTCTCTTGCATGAATTTAAGTCTGATGGAGTTGCTTTAGCTATGTTCAATGAAAAAGACTCTATTGATCAATTTGCTAGGTCTTGTTTTAAGATGAGTTTAAAAGAACATCTTCCTCTCTATCTTTCTACAAAAAATACGATTTTAAAAATTTATGATGGTCTTTTTAAGGATCGTTTTCAAGAAATTTTTGAACAAGAATATAGAGAAAAGTTTCAAGCTCTTAATATTGTTTATGAACATAAGCTCATAGATGATATGGTTGCCTTTGCTCTGAAAAGCTCAGGTGGTTTTTTATGGGCTTGTAAAAATTATGACGGAGATGTTCAATCTGATGCCTTGGCTCAAGGTTTTGGTTCTTTGGGTCTCATGACCTCTTACTTGGTGAATAACGAAGTTTTCCTATCGGAAGCAGCTCATGGAACGGTAACTAGACATTTTAGAGCTTATCAAAAAGGTGAAAAAACCTCAACAAACTCCGTGGCTAGTATTTATGCTTGGACTAAAGCTCTTCAAGAAAGAGCAAGACTAGATGCACAAGAAGAATTAAAAAATTTTGCTTTACTCTTAGAAGAAACTGTGTTAAAAACAGTTGAAAAAGGATTAATGACTAAGGATTTAGCCTCTGTTATTAAAAAACAAGATTTTTTAACAACAGAAGATTTTATTCTTGCTATAAAAAAAAATTTAATGTGGGGTTAAAATGTTTTTAATTATCAATTTGATATTTGCTTCTGAAGTAAGAGAAACTGCTAAAGCAACTACGTCGATGTTACCTACACCTGTGGTTGAAATAGAAAAACTTAATGCTATTAAGATTAATCCTATTGCTATGTCGCTTCTAGGAAAATTTGGTACAACGTATGAAAGAGCCAATATTTGGAATAATCATTCTTTAGAATTCAATATAGGTGGATATTATAAATGGTTAAATAAATATGCAGCACCAAAAAACGTGGATCCTACTATTTATGGTTTCTATTTAACAATTGGTCCTAAGTTTTATTATAATAAATCTTTAAAAGTTTTTAATGGTTTTTATGCAAAACCTAGTTTATTTGTTCATTATGATAATTTCTCTGTGAGTGAAAATAATGTAAAAGAATTAGATTTAAAATTATGGTCTAGTGGAATTCATTTTGCTTTAGGATATCAAAAAGCTTATGATCAGTTTTTACATGAGGTTTATTTGGGTATTGATTTAGGATATGCTTTTACTGGATCTTACAAAGATAAAAACAACAATACTAATCTATCTCAATTAGATAAAAAAATAGACGAAGAAGACATTTCGGGTTTATTTTGGGTAGCTACTGGCTTTATGAAAAGAGTTAAAATGGATTTATCTATTGGCTATAGACTTGGTTTGAAATTCTAAATTTTTTACTACACTACTTAAAAAACTACTTACCTTCTAGTCTAATGAATAAAAACAACTTATAATCCCCTCTTTATGAAGACTTATGTTGTGGGTCTATCTGGAGGGGTAGATTCAGCCGTAGCTGCTTATCTTTGTCAAAAGAAAGGCCATGTGATTGGTCTTTTTATGAAAAATTGGAATGGTCCTTGTTCTAGTGAACAAGATTTTGAAGATGTAAAAAAAATTTGCTCTCAACTCAATATTGATTATTATTTAGTGAATTACACTGAAGATTATCAAGAAAGAGTGTTTAAAAATTTTTTACAAGAATGGAAAGAAGGGAAAACTCCTAACCCAGATGTTTTATGTAATAGTGAAATTAAGTTTGATTTATTATTAAAAGAGGCTTTAAATCTTGGTGCTGATTATTTAGTAACTGGTCATTATGCTCAAAGTCAAAAAGGTCTTCTCTACAGAGCTAAAGATAGTAAAAAAGATCAAACTTATTTTTTACATCAATTAAGCATAGAACAATTAAAAAAAAGCTATTTCCCTTTAGGGTCTTATTTAAAATCAGAAGTAAAAGATCTTGCTAAAAAATTAAATCTTTCTGTAGCAGAAAAAAAAGAAAGCATGGGGATTTGTTTTATTGGAAAGCAACCCATGAAAGCTTTTCTAAAACAATATCTAGAAGAACAACAAGGAGATATTGTTCATATAGATAGTAAAAAAGTGTTAGGACAACATGAAGGAATCCACTTCTATACCAAGGGTCAAAGAAAAGGACTTCATTTGGGTGGACAAAAGGAATCTCTAATCGTGATTGAAAAAGATTTAAAGAAAAAAATTCTTTATGTAGGATCAGAATCTCATGAAAAGCTTTTTCAAAAAGAAGTTCTTTGTGAATCTATTCACTGGATAGGAGAAAAAAAAGAGAGAGTTTTGGTCAAAAGTAGACACCAAGGACAAGAAGCTTGGGCAAGTGTTCAAGATAATCAAGTCATCTTTGATGAAGCACAAAGAGCTCTTACTGAAGGACAATATGTTGTCTTCTACGATGAAGAAAAATGTCTAGGTGGTGGAAAAATTCTTTTAGTCCGATAAAATCTTTATGAGTCTAAAAGACATGATTCTTCTTTTAGAAGGAGATCTACAAAGATTTTACCTTAGTGAAATTATACTTTATGATTTTACTGAGGAGCAGCTTGATTTAATTCAAAAAATAAGATTTGAATAGAATTTCTATTTTCAAAGATTAAGAAAAATCTTACACTAAATAAGCTTTCATATGAACTATGATAATAGAGAAGAAATAGATCGCTTATATAAACTTTATCAAGAAGGACATGAATTAGATTCTCATTGGAGAGCTTTTTTTCAAGGCTTAGAATTTTCTAAAGAAGAAAAATCTTTTTCTTTAGAAGATCTTTATATAAAAGAAGGTTATAAGTTTGCTAAAATCTATCCTCTTGAGAGTTTAAATAAAAAAAATACTCTTCCTCCTGATGAAAATTTAGAAAAAAAATATTGTTCAGATCTTGGCTTTGAAATTTTTCACTTATCAGAAGAAGAAAAAGATCTTTTTAAACATTTCACCTTTGCTTCAAAAGAAGAAGATAAAAAATTGCTCATGAACTATTATTATTATGCTACAGCTTTTGAAGAACATTTGCATCAAAAATTCCCAGGAGCAAAAAGATTTTCTTTAGAAGGATTAGAAGGCTTAATTCCTTTGCTTAAAGTTCTTATTGAAAAAAATGAAGAACATATTGTGGGCTTAGCTATGGCTCACCGAGGAAGACTCAATGTTTTAAGAAATATTTTTCATAAGCCTTTAAAGTTTTTTTATGAAGAATTTGACTTAAAAAAAGAAAAACCTTCTAAGGGTGGTGATGTTAAATATCACCTAGGTTATTTTACAGAAAAGAATAAAAAACTTTTTATCCTTCCAAATCCTTCGCATCTAGAAGCTATTAATCCAGTCTTGCAGGGTTTTTTAAAAGCACAAGGATCCTCTTTACCTATTATGATTCATGGGGATGCTTCTTTTGCTGGTCAAGGGATTGTTTATGAAACTTTTCAGTTGGCACAACTTCCAGCTTATCATGTTGGTGGTAGTATCCATATTATTTTAGATAATCTTTTGGGTTTCACGACTGAAGCATCTGAATATAAATCTAATGAATATTGTTCCAGTCTAGCTAAGGCTTTTGATTTACCTATCTTGCATGTAAAACAAGCTAGTATAGAAGCTATTTTAAAAGCTGGATTCTTAGCCTTAGAGTATAGAAAGAAATTTAAGAAAGATGTGGTGATAAGATTAGTGGGTTCAAGAAAATATGGTCACAATGAGGGAGATGAACCAAGATTTACTCAACATGCTTTTTATGAAGAATTATCTCAACTTGAACCTGCTTATAAACAATTTAAAGACCTTGAATTTTCAAAAGAACAATTTCTTTCTTTTGAAGAAATAGAAAGTTCTACTTTTATTGAACCTCCTGTTTTTTTAAAACAAATAGAAGAAAAAAAACTAAAAGAAAGAGGAGAAGTTCTTTTTCAGAAAAAAATTTTTTATACTAAATTAGATAAAATCTATAAAGAAAGATTAAAGCTGTTACAAGAAAATAAAGTTGACTGGGCTATGGGAGAAATTCTTCTTTATGATTTTCTCTTAGAACAAAACATCCCTGTGCGATTAGTAGGACAAGATAGTGTTCGAGGAACCTTTTCACATAGATTATTAAAAATTCATGAAGACCTCTTGTTACCAAAAATGCAAGTGTATAATTCACCCTTAAGTGAATATGCTGCTATGGGATTTGAATATGGCTATTCTTTAATGAGTCCAGGATTAACTATTTGGGAAGCTCAATTTGGAGACTTTGTAAATGGTGCTCAAATTGTTATTGATCAGTTTTTAATGAGTGCTCAAATAAAATGGCAACAATTATCTTCTTTGGTTTTATTTCTTCCTCATGGACAAGAAGGTCAGGGATCAGAACATTCCAGTGCTAGGATAGAACGATTTTTACAACTAGCTACTGAAGATCATGTCAGAGTTTATAATCCCACGACTCCGGCTCAATTGTTTTCTTTGTTAAAAAAACAAGTGGAATCAGTGAAGCGTCCAAGTATTGTTCTCACGCCTAAATCTTTTCTACGTCATGCTTTGAATCAAAGTTTTTTAAAAGATCTGACAACTCCTTTTCAATCTTTATTAAAGGAAGAGAAGAAAAATGTTAGAAAAATTGTTTTCTGTAGTGGAAAAATTTATTATGATTTACAGGAAGAAAAAAAGGAAGATGTTTTAATTGTGAGAATTGAACAAATGTTTCCATTACCTAAAGAAGAAATTTTATCTTGTTTAAAAGAATTTAATCAACCTACAGCCTTGTTTGTTCAAGAAGAACCTGCCAATATGGGTTATATCTCTTATCTTAAGTCTTATGACTTACCCTTTGATTATTTAGCAAGACCTATGAGTTCAAGTCCCTCCACAGGTTATTTTCAAGTCTATGAAAAAGAACAAAAAGAATTAGTAAAAAGAGCTTTATTATGAGTATTGATATTAAAATTCCTCCCTTAGGTGAATCTATTCAAGAAGCTACTTTATCTCAATTATTAAAGAAAACAGGAGATTTTGTTGAAGAATCTCAAGCTATTGCTGAGATTGAATCAGATAAAGCAAGTTTAACTATTGTAGCACCTGCTAGTGGAGTGATTACTTATTTAAAAAATGTAGGAGATGTTCTTCCTATTGAAACAGTCTTTGCTAAGATTGAAGAAAAGATTTTAGCTCAAGAAGAAAAAAAAGAAATTATTAAAAATGAAGTTATTAAAGAAGTGATTTTATCTCCTGCAGCAAAAAAGAAATCCGTTGAAGAAAATAAAATCCCTTTGGGCACGGGAAAAGATGGTCGTGTTTTAAAGCAAGATTTTTTATCTGTAAAAGAAGAAGTTGTTGTTCAAAAAAATGATCTTAAAAAAGAGCCTTTAACAAAACTTAGAAAAACTATTGCTGAGCGAATGCTTAAAGCTAAAAATGAACAAGCACTTCTTACTACTTTCAATGAAGTTGATCTTTTGGAAATTCAAAAAATTAGAAAAGATTATAAAGAATTGTTAGAAAAAAAATATGGTTTTAATATTGGCTATATGTCTTTTTTTGCTCAAGCTATTTGTGAAAGTTTAAAAGAGTTTCCTATTATTCAAGCTCAGTTAAAAGAAGATCATATTCTTTATTTTCAAGATGTTCATTTAGGAATTGCAGTTTCTACTGAACGAGGGCTTATGGTTCCTGTTATTAGAAAAGCTCAAGAAAAATCTCTTCTCACTCTAGAAAAAGAAATTAAATCTTTAGCTGAGAGGGCAAGAAATCAGAGTCTTTTGCCTGGAGATTTACAGGGAGCAACTTTTACTATCACCAATGGTGGAGTTTTTGGATCACTTTTATCCACTCCTATTGTAAGTCCACCTCAGTCAGCGATTCTAGGTATGCATACTATTCAGGAAAGACCAGTGGTAAGAAATGGTCAAATAGTAATTCGACCTATGATGTATATTGCTCTTACTTATGATCATCGTTTGATTGATGGTAAAGATTCTGTAAGTTTTTTAAAAACAGTGAAAGAAAAATTAGAAGATCCTGTGAGGTTAATGCTTGATATATGAGAGATCTTATTGTTATTGGGGCTGGTCCAGGGGGCTATACTGCAGCTATTAGAGCTGCTCAAAAAGGACTCTCGGTTACTTTAATAGAAGAAAAATTTTTAGGAGGAGTTTGTTTAAATGTAGGGTGTATTCCTTCAAAAACTCTTCTGTCGTTAAAGCTTGGAGAAGAAAAAGTCTTTGAAAAAATAGCAGGCGTGGTTCAAAAAGGACGAGATGGCTTAGATTATTTAATGAAGAAAAATAAAGTTGAAGTGATTCAAGGAAAAGCTCAGTTAAAAAATAATGAAATTTTTATTGATCAAAAAAAATATGAAGGAAAGAGTATTTTACTTGCTACGGGCTCATCTCCAGTAGAAATTTTTCCTAAGAGCCCAAGAATTTTAACAACCAATGAAATTTTTTCTTTGCAAGTTTTACCAAAAACTCTTTTAATCATTGGAGCTGGAGTTATTGGTCTTGAGTTAGCCCAAGCTTTTACAACTCTAGGAGTAAAAGTTTTTTTAGTCGATTTAACACCCTTGCCTTTATTTCAATTAGATCAAGATCTATCTCAAGAAGTTTATAAAATTTTTCAAAATCAAATGACTTTTTATCTAGAGAATAAAGTTAAGACATTACAAGAAGACAAGGATGGGGTTCAGGTTATCTTAGAAAAAGGACAAGAATTTAAAGTTGATATTGTTCTTCAAGCCATTGGCAGAAAACCAAATACAAAAGATTTTTCTTTAGATAAAGATGAAAAAGGTTTTCTTAAGGTCAATGATTTTTTTCAAACATCAGTAAAAAATATTTATGCCATTGGAGATTTAATTGATCCTCTTTTTTTAGCTCATAGGGCTGAAGGAGAAGGTCGTTTTATAGGAGAATTTCTAGCAGGAGAAAAGCCTCAAAAGGAACATCATATTCCTAGTGTTGTTTATACTGATCCTGAAATTGCTAGCATAGGTCTTCAAGAAAGAGAAATTAAGGTTGCTTATAAAAAAGGAATCTACCCATTAAAATTTAATGGAAAAGCGAGAGCAAATTTTAGAGAAGAGGGTTTTGTAAAAATTTTAGCAGATAAAAAAACTGATGAAATTCTAGGAGCTCATCTTCTTGGTCCTCATGTTGGAGAGATGATTTTTGGATTGCAAATTGCTATGAGCTACCGAGCTACCTGTGAAGATTTGGTCCGATGTTCATTTCCACATCCAACTTTAAGTGAATCCATTAAAGAAGCTTGTTCTTTAGCTTGGGAAGGAAAAACAATTAATTTATGAAAGTAAAAAAAGATCAATATATTTTTTATAATATTAAGCCTTATAAAGAATCTAAAAAATATTCTTTAGTAACACAAATTTTTTTAGAAAATATTTTAAGACATGAAGGAGAAAATTCTCCTAAAATTCAAGCTTTATTAAAAAAAAATCATCAAGAAAGTTTTCAGTTTTATCCTTCAAGAATTTTAATGCAAGATTTCACAGGTGTTCCAGCTATGGTTGATCTTGCGACGATGAGAGACTATGTTCAGGATCCTAAAAAGGTAAATCCTAAAATACCAGTGGATCTTGTGATTGATCATTCTCTCATTGTTGAAACCCAAGGACATGCTGAGGCTTTAAAATTTAACATTGAAAAAGAATATGAAAAAAACAAAGAAAGATATGCTTTTTTAAAGTGGGCACAAAGTTCTTTTGATAATTTTAAATTAGTTCCTCCTGGGACTGGAATTTGTCATCAGGTGAACTTAGAATATTTAAGTTCTGTTGTTTTTAATCAAGAAAACATTCTTTCCTTTGAAACTCTTTTAGGAACTGATAGTCATACAACAATGATTAATGGTCTTGGTATATTAGGTTTTGGTGTTGGAGGAATTGAAGCAGAAGCTGCTATGCTTGGCTTAGGAATGAGCTTAACGATTCCAAAAGTTCTTGGAGTAAAATTAGTAGGAATCTTACCAAAAGATACCTTTGCTACCGATCTTGTTCTTACTGTTACTGAGGCTTTAAGAAAAAAAGGTGTGGTAGGGACTTATGTAGAATTTTTTGGTCCAGCTCTTAATCAATTGCCTCTTCCTGACAGAGCGACAATAGCCAATATGGCTCCAGAATACGGAGCTACTTGCGGAATTTTTCCCATAGATGAAAAAACTTATGAGTATTTAGAGCTCACTAATCGTTCTTACGAAGAAGTAAAAAAATATGTAGAATGGCAAGATTATTCTACTAGTGATGAAGCCTATGAAGATATTCTAGAAATAGATTTAACAAAACTAAGACCTAGTATTAGTGGACCAAAAAGACCACAAGATAGACTTTCTATAGAAGAAGTGAAAGAGAAAACTTCTTCTTTGTTTGAAGAGAAACCTTCTTTAACGGAGCTTGATCATGGCACTGTTGTTTTAGCAGCAATTACAAGTTGCACCAATACTTCTAATCCAGAGGTGATGATTGCAGCAGGGCTCATGGCAAAAAAAGCTGTCGAATTGAATCTAACAATTCATCCTAGAATTAAAACTTCTTTTGCTCCAGGTTCTCAAGTAGTGACTGATTATCTGGTGAATTCTGGTCTGCAAAAATACTTAGATCAACTTGGTTTTCATTTAGTGGGTTATGGTTGTACTACTTGTATAGGAAATTCAGGACCATTAAAAGATGATTTAGAAAAAGTCATTGAAGAAAAAAAATTAAAAGTAGCGGGAGTTTTATCAGGCAATAGAAATTTCGAAGGAAGAATTCATCCAAGGGTTCAGCTTAATTATCTAGCTTCTCCACCTTTGGTTATTGCTTATGCTCTAGTAGGGCATATGTTGATTAATTTTTATGAAGAAAAAATTCAGGGAAAGATTTTTCTTCAAGATTTACTCCCTTCAAAAGAAGAAATTAAGACTGTCATTGATCAATATGTTCATAAAGATCTTTTTAAAAAACGTTATAGTGAAGTTTTTAAAGGAGATGAATTTTGGAATTCATTACCTGTCGTAACTTCTCAGCGCTATTCTTGGAATCAAGAAAGTAGCTATATTAAAAAAGTTCCTTTTTTTGACCTTAAAGAAGAAGAAAATAAACCTTTAAAAATTTTAGCTCTTTTTGGAGATTCTATTACAACAGATCATATCTCTCCTGCTGGATCTATTGCTGAAGGAAGCCCCGCTGGACAATATCTTCTCTCTCTTAATGTTGCTAAAAAAGATTTTAATTCTTATGGAGCTAGAAGAGGAAATTATGAAGTAATGCAAAGAGGAACCTTTGCCAATATTAGATTAAAAAATGAACTTGTTACTAGAGAAGGTGGTTATACTCTTTTTAATCGAGAAGAGATGACAATTTATGAAGCTAGTTTAAAAAGAGAGCAGTCCTTTATTGTGATTGCTGGAAAAGAATACGGAACTGGTTCTTCTAGAGACTGGGCAGCAAAAGGACCTCTCCTTTTAGGAGTTAAAGTTGTCTTAGCTGAATCCTTTGAAAGAATTCATAGATCAAATCTTATTGGGATGGGGATTTTACCTCTACAATTTTTAGAAGGAGATTCAAGAAAGATCTTTACTGGTGAAGAAGAATTTTTTTATGAAGAAGAAATTTTACCTAAAAAAATTCTTACTTTAAATTACAAAAATAAAACCATCGAATCTTTTTTAAAAGTTTTAGTAAGAATTGATACAGAACAAGAGTTTTTATATTTTAAAAATAAAGGAATTTTACCCTTTGTTCTTAAAGATATTTTATAATCAATTTTTGTCCTGGAACTAAAGTGTAATCAGAAGCTAAGGCATTAAGTTCAAGAATTTCATGTAGGGGGACTTCATATTTTTTAGCAATATCATTTAGTTGTTCTCCATTTTTTACATTATGAATCATTTTAGCTTGATGAATATTTTCTGCTTTTTGAATTCTATATTCAGAGAGTTGAATGTTTTTATCTGGAATGAGAACAAGTTGACCCTTAGGTGAAGTTAAAGATTTTTTTAAGTCAGCATTTAGTAATTTTAATTCTGCTTCATCTATTTTGAATTTTTGAGCTAATTCTTTTAAGCTTGTTGATTGATTAATTTTTAATGTTTTAATTTTTTTTCTTGCTACTTGATGTTTTAAATATTGAAAATCATTTTCAACGATCATTTTAGCTGCTAAAACTTTTGGAACATAATGAATGGTTTCTTCGGCTAAATGTTTTTCTTGAGCTAGGGTTTTAAAGTCTCTTGTAGAAGCTCTTCTTATTTTATTAATAAGACCAAATTCACCTCCATTATAAGCACTTAAGGCTAACTCCCAAGAATTAAAAATATTATAAAGATCTACAAAGTATTTTGCTGCTGCTAAAGTAGACTTGTAAATATTTTGTCTTTCATCTAGGTATTGATCAATTTGAAGACCATAACTTCTTCCTGTTTTTTCAATAAATTGCCAAGGACCAACAGCTTTCATAGGACTGTTAGCCTTGAGTTGATACCCGCTTTCAATAAGACCTACATAGATTAAATCTTCAGGAAGATTATATTGTTTTAAAATAGGAATAATGATATTTTCATAGGTAAGATAATTCTTATAACCTTTTTCTAAGAAAGATTTCCCTTTACCTCTAAAATAATTTAACCAAACTTGAAGATCTTTTTGATTTACTTTTTCTAAATGAATAAAAGATCCAGATGTTTGCAAGGGTTTTGTTTTTTGAGAGGCTATTTTTGCTTTCTTAAAAGAAGAATGAGGAAAAATTTTATCTGATTGGGCAAATTTTTTAGGCTCAGTATGGCAAGAAAGAAAGAATAAAAACAACATTCTCATACTAAACTTATCGTTACAATGAAAAATTTTCAACAGGGCATCTTTTTTACAAGTATTTATTACCTTTGAGTAAAAAGTACTTAGTCTGTAAAAAATACAAGCTAAGTACTTTTTTTATATTTTTAAATATTTGTTAAAAAAAACAGAAGATAAGTGAGTGTATTTTTTTAATTCTTCAATAGTTAAAGAAAAAAATTGATTATTTTTTTTGTATTCATTTAAAGTATTTTCTAATTCATTTTCTGAACTTGAACTAGATATGATTTCTGAAAAATAAGAATTTAAAAAAACAAGAATATATCTTTTTTTTGAAAAAATAGAAGGATCATAATTTATTTTATTTATATCGAAATATTTTTTAAGAATTTCTACTTTGTCAAAGTAAGTATTTTCAAATTCTATGTTTTCATAATTAAAATAAGATATAATTTTTTCTTTTAAATTTTCATTTTGATCAAAAATAATTTTAAAGATAGTAGAATTAAATTTTAAAAATTTTTCATGAAAAATTTTTTTATCATCATTTTCTGCTTTTTCATACTCTTTCTTATGCATAAAATTAATGAAATCAGATAATTCTTTCTCTTTTTTTATAAATTCTTTTTCTTTTAAAGTTGTTCCTGAGTTGTTTGTGTTACTTTTATATGATGAATGATGATAACCTGATCCTGAGTTGTTTGTGTTACCTTGATATGATGAATGATTGTAACCTGATCCTGAGTTATTTGTGTTTCTTTTTTCTTTAAATACAGCATTGTATTCAAAATCAAATTTAATACTATCTTGTAAAAAAGATTGTTTTATTTCAAAGTAATATTTTTCTAGAGATGTTTTTTGTGCCATATAGTCATAAATATTATATGAGTCAAAAGAATGATTGTCGTATGTGGAAGTGTATGATTTATTGATGAATGGATTTTGAACATAAAACATCGTCATTTCTTTTATTAAATTAGACTCATAAAAAGATTTATAATTAGAAAGAATTTTTGGAAGAAGATCGTTGAAAAGAAAATTTTTTTCATCATCAAGTAAGAATTGATTTAATCTTCCAAAATTCAAAATTTTAGAAGGAATGGTATTCTTGTTTAATAATGTTATAAAACAATTTTTATTTGAACCTTGATTAAAAAGTGAATTCCAAGCATTTATTTCATAAAAGTAAGTATTTTCTTCATTAAAATGATTTGTGTAATATGTATGTTTTTTTTTTAAAAAATCGTAATGATCATTGTTTACTATTATGTATTTAAAAAAAGATAATTGAAGAGATCGTTGATAAAGAAAATCTTTGCAAGGTGGTGTTGTGGTTTGATTACAAGATTTCAAAATAGTATCGTTGTTGAAAACAGGATCTATTAGTTTATTTTTAAAATCATTATTTTTATCGTTGTAATAAGCTTTCGTTATTAAAACAACTCTGCTCAGTTTATCATCACAAAAATTTCTTCGATCTCTTTCATATTTTTTGTAATCTTCATAACCCATATATTTCAGAGAATCTACTATATTTTTGCAAGAAGTTAGTAACAAAAAGTAAAAGAAAACATAAAAAAAAGTAAACACTTTGCTCATATTATAATATTAGATATATTAAAATTTATAAAATTAAAAACTATTCTGTTTTTTTTACAAAAAATTAATAATAATAAAAATTATGCTCTTATAAAGAAAGAGAGATTTTTATTTTTAAACTTTAATTTAAATATCTATCAATTAAGTTCTCTGAAAAAAATAAAATTTTAAAACAAGGAATACCAATTAAAAATAGCTTAAAAAACTATCAATAATAGAACCACCTTTTTTATCAATAGTTCTAAGT
Organism: uncultured bacterium; assembly: GCA_964652255.1. GTDB lineage: Bacteria > Bdellovibrionota > Bacteriovoracia > Bacteriovoracales > CAZZBM01 > CAZZBM01. The sequence continues at coordinate 184,224 of CAZZBM010000001.1, read as the reverse complement.
CCCTGTTGAGAAATCTTTAAAGTAATAAAAGTACCTGTTTCAGGGTCAAAAAACCTCTTTTTTCTTAGATTAGGGTATTTTCTTACTTTAGTCTTATTATTGGCATGAGATACTTGATGACCGACTAATCTTTTTTTACCTGTAATATCACAGCTACGACTTACTCTAGACATAGATTTTTATATAGAGCTTTAAGATAAGAATTGTCAAGAAATGGGGGTAGGTGGCTTAAAGTGATAAAAGTGATAATTTAAATCTTATCTATTTTTTTGTAAAAAGTACCATCTTTATTGAGATAAAAGTGTTTTTTGATGTATAACCATTGTTTTGCTTATAGGGATTGATATGACATTTATTATTTTATTTTTAACGAGTACTTTTTTATGGGCTAAAAAATCTGATGAAAAAGATTGGGCTCAGCCAATAGAGGCACCTTCCTTCGCTGATCAGAAAAAAGAGTGGAGTGATTTTTACGATTTTCTTTTTTCCCAGATACCAAATGAAGATCCAGAAGAGTGTTTCTCTTTTCTTGAAAGAAAAAATCAAAATTTGTTGTTCTTAGATGATGAATCTTTTTTTAAAGAAAGATATTTTTTTAAAGAAAGATATTTTTTTAAAGAAATATCAGAAACAGAGTACAAAAATGAAAAAAAATTTAATACATGTTATATAAAAAATGACAGTGAGTTATATGGCTTCAAGGGTCACTTAGTTAAGCATAGATTGTTTAAAAAACAGGAAAATTATGGTCTTGAAAAAATAGATATCTCTTTTGCGAAGACAGATCAAGAAAAAATTTATTATAAAGTTTTTACATTATCTTTCATAGATTTTTCTTCTATGGAACTAAAATTGTTTAATGAAGATAATGATGAGTCATTTTCAGCAGATAATCTAAGAGAAGAAATAATTCAAAACTTATCTGACTTGAATACTAAAATATATGATTTTTTGTTAAATACTGTTCAAGAAAACTATTTTATTGACTTTAAATTCATTGAAGAAGGTATAAAAAAATTTATTAAGAATGATCTTTTTAGAAAAGAAAATTTTTATGCAATCAATAACAATATTTCATTAAAAGATAAAATCTGTGATTTTTTAATCTCTAATCTTTTCTTTGTGATTGAGAATAATCGTATAGTTTTTTATATTAAAAAAGACATAGATGATGGTTCAATTAGTGGAGATTTAGTAAAGATTGTCGATGAAAAATCAGGAAAAAACTTCTTTTTTAATCCAAAAAAAATAAAAAAACATAGAGAAGAAGAGAAAAATGTAGTGAAAAAACCATATCATTTATTCGAGTATAACTTTGTATCGGGAGCTAAGAAAAAAATTATAGATTCAGATATTAAATCAAAAAAATTTTTAAAAAAAGTTATTTCTTGGACATATTTTTCTCAAAACAAACTTATAGATGATAATAAAAAATTAAATAAAAAACAAAAGAAAAAATTCAAGAATGAACTAAAAAATAAAATTGAATTTTTTTATGAAAATATTGAAAATGTTTTAGATCTTTTTGAATTTTTTTATTATTTAAATTGTTTTCAAACAAACATTATGGGAAATAACAAATCTTTAAATTCTTCTTTTTATAAAGAAATGGTAGAAAGTTTTGGGAATAATCTAAATTTTTATCAAAATATGAGAACTGTTATTGCTCTTAAGCCTATGTTTTTAGTGGATGATAAGAATATTCAGTCTATTGAAGATTTTAATGATATTTTTTTAGGTAAAACTTCTTCATCTTATTTATTTAATATGTTGAATCATGGTAATGATGGTTTTATTTTTGCTCATAATATTTATTTCTGTCCATTATTATTTTATTATCATGATAAAGAACATGCTATGCTTTATTATAGATTAAAAAATAATCATCCTGAAATCTATAACTATTTTTCTGAAATTTTTGAAAAAAGTAAAAAAACAACAGATAAGGTTTCTTTGAAATCAATCAATGATTTATTATTTTTTTTAACTCATGAATTTTTCATGCCTTCAAATAGTTTATCTTTTTATAATAATTTAATTTCTATTTATGAAGAATTCAAAAAAAAATATTTTTTTGAGAATGGTTCAATTGTTTTTAGTAAAATATTAAAGGATATTGAAGATTATTTTAATGAATATGATAAAAGAAAATATGCATTGAAAATAAAAAAAGAATTCTTTCATAGAAAAGGTAGATTTAATAATTTGATTAAAAAATTGATTGAAGAATTAAAAAATATTGATAGTGATGATTTTTTAGACATATTAATATCAACTAATGATGTAAATAATGATGTAAATAATGATAAAATTTCTCAAGATCATAAAAATATTTTAAACATTAAAGAGAAAGTCATTGATTTTATTGAGAAACATGAAGAATCAGTACAAAATTATTTTTCTATTGTTACAACAGAAGATAATATAAAAAAATATGAAAAGAATGAAAATGCTTCAATGAAAGAACTTATTGATAAATTGGCTTCTTTTTATAAAGATGAATTAATAAATGATTTTGAAAAAAATCTTGAATATCTTATCTTGTACATAAAAGATAATAATGATTTATTAAAAAATAAAAAATTAAAAAAAGAACAAACAGCTAATGATCAAGAAAAAACTTTCAAAGATAAGTTAGAAAATCATATTGATTATTTTTTACCTTTTTTAGAATCTGTAAATCAAAACATCTCTGAGAGATATTTTCTAGATGAATTATTGTCTAAAATATTAGAGTCATTAAATAGTCATTGTTTTTCTTCGCTTGTTTCTTCGATTGAATCTTTAAAAAAACATTTAGAATATTCTAAGTCTGATAATGAATATCTAAACATAGAAGAAAAATATGATCTTATTTTAAAAAAAGTGAATAATCTGAGAATTTTAAAAAATGAGTTTATGTCTGAAATTTTTGATGCTGATGAGTTAATCAATATTTTGAGAAATGAAAAAAACAACACAAGCATACCTTATGATTTTTCTGGACTTGATAACAAATTTGAAAAATTTAAAGAATATATAATCGATATATTAAATTCTTTAAATAAAGAAATTGAAAAAAAACATATTAACAGTAATCTAACAAAAAAAATTATTTCTAAAATGGTTCGTGATTATTTTAAGGAAATAAAAGATATTTTAACGAATATAGTGAATCTTCAAGATTCTGAAAAAAAAATTGATGAAGATGGAATAAAATTTAAGATTCTATCAGATTTTTTATATAAAAAAATTATGGAGCAGTTTTATTCAAGAAAAGAATCTATAAAAACAATAAGTAATATTATTAAAAAAATAAATCATATTGAATTGAAAAAAGCATCTAATATTAATCTAGACTTCCATCCTGATATGTCTATTAATATTAAAAATGAAAATAATCAAAGTGTTCCAGAAAAAATTAAATTCATGTATAAGGTCTATGATGTTCCAGGTCCAACCCTAGATCTTAATCCTACAGAACCTGTTTTTAATGAAGTTGGTTTATTGACTTTAGTGTTCAAATTCGAAAAAGGGTATATTTATTTAGATGACCTATTATTTAGTGGGCATGAATCTTGTAGTATGTTAGACAAATATTGTAAAAATACAAAAAAATTCTTTGAAAAATTTAAAAAAACTAACTCTTGGATGTTTAAAGAAAAGTTTGTTTTTCTCTTTTTTCAGAGTTATTTTCATGGTCTTTATTCCCAAGCTTTAAATTGTATTTTTAATGTTTTTTTTGAAAAAAAAGAACTAAAAGAAATACAAGATAAAGTTAATGAAGTAGATACAAACAAAATTTTGGAGATAGACAAAGTGAGTAAATATTTAATAGAAAAATTGGACAAGGTAGAAAAAAAAGTATTTGAGATAATGAAACATCCTGTCTTTGATTCTATGTCAAACGAATAATTTTTTCTAAATTTAGACTATCTAATTGATGTTTTTGGTAGAGTTCCTTAGCTGTAGCAGACTCTCCAAAAACATCTTTAATCCCATGAATTATTAATCTTGATCTTAAGTAAGGATAAGTATCTAAGATCATTGATCCTACTCCTCCTAATAGAGTATGATCTTCTGCTAGAAAAATTTTTTCATAGGAGGATAAAGAAGAGAGATCAGGGAGAGGTTTAATTTGAGAAAGAGCATAAAGTGAGTAGGAATTTTTTAAAGAATAAAGTTCTTGTAGAGTAGATCCTGTTCCAATAAGAGCTATTTTGCTTCCCTTTTTAAGTTGTCTTAAAATAAAAGGATTAGGATTTTGTTCAAAGGTAGATAAAGCTTGTCTGGTTAATCTTAAATAAGAAGGAGTTTTTAATCTTAAAGCTTCTTTTAAACAAGGTAAAACTTCACTAGGCTCTGAAGGCTGAAAAATAGTCATCTTTGGTAAACTTCTCATAAGAGCCAAATCTTCTAATGCCATTTGCGAATAACCATCTTCACCTACACCAAGACCACTATGAGTTCCTATAAGAATCACAGGGAGTTCATTATAGGCAATACTCATTCGAATTTGATCAAAGCGACCTGTTAAAAAGCAAGCAAAAGAACAAACAATAGGTCTTTTGCCCCCTCTAGCTAGTCCAGCTGCTACTCCAATCATATTAGCTTCTTGTAAACCCATTTGAAGATGCCTTTCTGGATATTTTTTAGCAAAAGCTTCAGTCATGGTAGATTTTGAAAGATCAGCATCAAGACAAATGATATCAGAACTAGACCCTAAAGAAAGAAGAGCTTCTCCAAAGGCTTGTCTGGTTGATTTCATGAAAGCTCCTTTAAAGCTAATTCATACTCTTCTTTTTTAGGAGCTTTACCATGCCAAGAAGGATTGTTTTCCATAAAAGAAACTCCCTTTCCCTTAACAGTATGACAGATAAGGATACGTGGACCTTCTTGTTTTTTTTTTAACACCGATTGAAGTTCATCAATTTTATGACCATCAACTTCATGAACTTCCCATCTAAAAGCTTTCCATTTATCAGCTAAGGGTTCTAAGTCTAGAATATCTTTTACATAACCATCAAGTTGAATTTTATTATAATCAACAAGAAGAGTGAAATTTTTAACTTTTTTAAACCCAGCATAAAGAGCCATTTCCCAGATTTGACCTTCTTGCAACTCTCCGTCTCCACAAATGCAATAGATATGAGAGTAAGGTTGTGCTATGGCTAAACCTAAGGCAACACTAGCTCCCTGTCCTAGTGATCCAGTACTACTTTCTAAAAAAGGAATTCTTTGAACATCAGGATGTCCTTGCAAACGTGAACCTAATTTTCGAAAAGTTAAGAGTTCTTCTTTTTGAATAAGATTTAACTGGAAAAGAAGAGCATAAACAGCAGGGACACCATGTCCCTTACTAAGAACAAAACGATCTTGATTAAGATTAAAAATTTTTTCTTCTTGACCAAAAAGAGCTAGTAGAATTTCTACTAGAGAAAGAGAACCTCCAGGATGACCACTTTGAGCTATATAAATCATTTCTAGAATGAGCTTTCTAAGTTCTTTTGCTTTGTTCATCTTAATGAACTATTTATTATAATAATTTCATGTATTTGTCTAAAAAATAAAGATATTTTCTTTAAATAAAATTTTCTTGTGAAAACACAAAGAAATTCTCTAAGTTAAGAGAATTTCTTTGTGTTTTGAGTTGAAAAAAATTTGTTTAATTATTTATATTTTCTTCTAAATTTTCTGGTGATTATTCGTCTGAATCTGGTGATTGTTCGTCTGAATCTGGTGATTGTTCGTCTGAATTTTCTGTATTTAAACCATCATTAAGATGAGAGTTCTTATCGTGGATCATTTTACTAATATCTACATAAACAGTATCTGGAGTACAAGGTGCTTTTGGTGCTTTTGGTGCTTTTGGTGCTTTTGGTGCTTTTGGTGCTTTTGGTGCTTTTGGT
>CAZZBM010000001.1:40890-178236 GCA_964652255.1 uncultured bacterium | reverse complement strand
TTGGTGCTCCTGTCTTACAACTTGGTGCTCCTGTCTTACAACTTGGTGCTCCTGTCTTACAACTTGGTGCTCCTGTATGACATCCTTGAAACTCACAATCAAGTGATAATAACCAAAATAAACTTGTTAATACAACGGAAATTAATGTGGTCTTTTTAAACATAAAAAACTCCTTTTTAAATGTTTTTGAGATTCTAAATGAATAATGATTTTTTATAAAGAGAAGTAGTATTTTTTACAAAAATATTAAGCAGAGAAATAAAAATTAATTTTAAATTTCACTTTCCATGCAGTCATAAATATTTTTAAAGTTTTTTTCTACTAGAAGATCTCTAATTTGTTTAAGAAGAAAACGACGAATAAGTTTAGGGTACTTAACCTGATCATCATGAGTGTGAACGAGTTTTTCTTGATGCAGAAATGATTCAGGATAATTTTTACTCACTTCTTGAAAAACTTTTTTGGTAAATCTCACGACTCCTAAAGAAACATAGTGAATTCTCTCTTTGAGTGGTTCTAATTCTTGAATAAGATTTTTGTAAAAATCAATAAAAGGCTCTTCATAAACAAGAGGATCAAAATGAATAGCTAAGGAAGCATTCTCTAATTCTTTCATGGCTTGAATTCTTGAGGTTAAACTAGGAGTCTTTCTCTCTAATTTAGGATTACCTAAACTAAAAGAAATAAAAAGATTAGGTGGAAGAGAAAGTTTTTTTAACTCTTTAATATTACTTGATTTTGTTCTTAATTCTAATCTAGCTTTAGGATGATTTTGAAGAAAATCAATATAGTAAGAAAGTTCATCTGTAAGATGATGTAGAGCTAAAGAGTCACTAAATTCTCCTCCATGAAACCAAACTTCTTCTTTTTCTTGGCAGATTTTTTTCATTTCATGAATGATGGCATCATGATTAACAAAAAAAACTAAATCTGGTGAATGAAAATAACCTTGTAAATAACAATACTCACATTCATAAATACAGTTATAAGAATGAATAAAATAATAATGATCAGTGAAGCCTCCGTAGGCTTCAGGAGCTTTTTTCACTAAAACTCCCTTTTTTTCAGCGATGAAAAGGTTAAGAAGTGATCTTTTGTCTAAATAAGGTTTTTTTACTTTATTAAAGATATCTTCATAAGATGAAATATATTCAATATCTTTTTGCTTAAAAAGACGATACTTTTCTAGATTAGAAAGAATTTTTAAAACATGAGAATGATTTTTTAAATGATTTTCTAAAAAAACTCGTTGAAACATTGCTCTAACTCTTTAAATTTAAAATGAATTTTATTTAAATCTTGGCGAGAAGTAATTTTACCATGAAAATAAATATCCTCTAAATTGGTTTTAAATTGAACTTCTGGACAATTGATCATTTTTAATTGCTGATTCTTTTCTTCATAAATTTTTTCATGAAGTGGAAATAAAAAGTTTTCCATTTTTTTTAAAAGTAATTTAGTGGCTTCTTTTTTGTTGGAGGGATAATTTTCTAAAAGGTATTCTTCTAAAAGATTGAGCTTGTTTCTTGATTGAAAATATTGATAATATTTAAAATACATTCTTTTTTGACTCTCAGTAAAATAAAAAGAAGAAGGTAGAGAAATAGAAAAATTATCTTCTTGGATTTTTTCTTTTAGAAAAGATTCTAAAAGTTTTTCTGAAAAATAATGAAGAGAGAAAACTTCTTTTTGAGTCACTAAACAATCTGAAACATATTTAAAAGATTTTAAAGGTTTTTGATAAAGTTTAGCTAATTTACTGATAGCCCAAAGTTCTCTATCTACAAGGTGAGCTAAACCTAAAGGGGGATCATTTCTGTGAAAAAGAGTTAAACAATCTTTTTCTCCCTCTAAGGAAAAACTTTCATAGTGGGCTTCACTGGAAAAAAGATAAGAGGTTTTAATAGTAAAAACTTCATCTAAGGCAATTTTTGTATGAGTTCTTCCTGCTGTTCCAAAATTATAAAGAAAAGAATAATTTTTTTCAGCAAGAATTTTAGAAAGAATAGGAAAAACTTGAAAGATTCCTTCTCCTAGAAGAACTAAATCAAAATTTTCTGATTCATAAAAAGAAAGTTCTTTTTTTTTAAAAGAAAATTCCTTTAAGAAAGCTTTAGCCTCTTTGTAATGAGCAAATAAAAGAAGAGATCTCATAAAAAAGACAAAGTAGCTTTATTTAAGAAAGAAATCAAGATTCTTGCCTAAAAAAAAGAAAGCATGTTAGGAAGAATTTAAATGAAGACTCTTTCAAGATCTAAGCTTTCTTATTATGCCTTTGGTGGAGCCAGTTTAAGTTCTTATGGAGCAGGATATGGCTTTGGTCCTATAGAAAAAGAACAAGATCTTCTTCATTTAGCTTTTGATTTAGGTGTTAATACCTATGATACAGCTCCTTTTTATGGTTATGGTCAATCTGAACTTACCTTAGGTGAATTTAGTCAAAATAAAAGAGAAAAAATATTTTTAATTAATAAGGGAGGTTTAACCTGGGATCAAAATAAAAGATTTGATGTTATTAATACCTGTGAAGTCTATGAAAAAATGCTTTCTGAGTCTTTAAAAAGATTAAAAACAGATTTTTTAGATCTTTATCTCGTCCATCATTCTTCCAAAGAAGATATTCGCTATGTAGCTGAATTTTTAGTAAAAAAAAAAGAAAAAGGAATTATTAGGTATTTAGGATATTGTAACTTGAATTTGGAAGAAGTTAAAAAATTTCATGAAATTATTTTACCTGACGCTGTTCAATATGAAGTCAATCTTATTCGAGATGTATCTCAAAATTTACTTGATTTTATTCAAAAAGCTTATTTTTTTTCTTGGGGTCCTTTTTCCCAAGGACTTCTTACAGGATCTTGGGGTCCCTTTCATGAACTAGATGCTAGATCAAAAGCCCCTTGGTGGAAAAAAAGATATAAAAAAAATCTTATTGAAAAATTAAAAAATATTCAAAAAACAAAATCTTTAGTTGAAATAAATCTTGAGTATTTGAAAAGTAAAAAATATATCAACAGTATTTTGATTGGTTTTAAATCTGAACAACAACTAAAAGAAATTCTTTTAAGAGAAGAAAAAGTAGATCCTCTTTTTAATGATTTTTTAGAGAAAGAATTTAGTGATGTTAGAACTTACACCTAGCCAAAAATCAGCTATTACTAGTGATGAAGGAGTCTTTGTCTTAGCAGGAGCTGGTTCAGGAAAAACTTTTATTATCACTCAGTATGTGAAAAGGTTATTAAATCAATCTAGAAAAGGTTGGATTATTGTTTTAACTTTTTCTAATAAAGCAGCTCAGGAGTTAAAAACAAGAATTCAAAATCATGAAAAATATTTATTCATTGGAACTATTCATAGTTTTTATTATGAATTCTTACCTAATAAAAAAGAAATCTTATCAGATTTAGAAGAAAAAATTTACTATGAGCATAGTGTCCAAAATTATATAAAAAAAAATTCTTATCTCTTAACAAGAAAATACTATTATGAAGAGCTGTTAAGATCTTATTTGAAAAATAGATTTAAAGTCTATTCATCTCAAAGTTATCATCAAGAGACAGAAGATCTCTTAAAGGATTTCCATGATTTTTACCTACAAGAGAAAAAAGATAAATTATCCTTTGATGAACTAGAATATCTTGCGGGTGAATACTCTTGGGATTTACCTGTTGAAAAATTTATTGTTGATGAATTTCAAGATACTTCTTTGAAACAATTAGAAATTTTTATAAAAATTGTCTCTGATCCAAAGAAGTTTTTTTTTGTAGGAGATTTTAAACAATCAATTTATGGTTTTAGAGGAGGAGGGGTAAGAGAACACCCTCTTTTTCAATCTCTGAAGACTATCTATTTAGAAGAAAATTTCAGAAGTGATGAAAAAATTGTTCAATATGCTAATAATATTTTTCCTCATGAACCTCAAAAAGTCATTCATTTTTACGATGGCTTTGTGAAAGAAGAAGGGGATTTAGAAGAATTTTTGATTTTAAAAGGAACAAAAGCTATTCTTTTTAGAACCTTGAAAAATATTCATCTTGTAAAAGATAAAATAAAGAATATCTCTTATGAAGAACAAAAAAGATATTATCTTGCTCATGACCCTTATATTCTTCTCTATGAAGAAATTCTTCTTTTTCAAAAATATCAAGATGAATCTCTCTTTTTAAAAAGATTAAATTATTATCAAGAATATTTTCAGATTGAATTTAATTTACCTTTAAAATATCAAGAATTAAGCTCTCAAGAGCTCTATAATGATCTTGTTCATAGAATTTCTCTTTTATCTCCCCTATCTGATCAATTTAATGAAATTCTTCCTTATCTTAATCTTTCCAATATTGGTTATATTAAAGAACAATATGCAACCTTTCCTGTAGGGGAAGCTGAATTGAATCTGATGACTATTCATGGATCAAAGGGATTAGAATTTGATTATGTTTTTCTCTATGATATTTTAAAACCCTTTAGAAAAGCTCCTTTAAATTATTATCTTGGACAAGGTGCTTTTAGATATTATGATGAAGAAGGAATTTTTCAAAAAACACAAGCTTTTCTAGAAGAAGAAAAAAGAAGACAAAATAAAGAAGAAGATCAGAGACTTTTTTATGTAGCTATGACCAGGGCGAAGAAGGGACTTTTTTTAAATCCTTTCTAATCTTTAAATAAGCTAAGATAAAACAAATTAGAGGACATAGAATATTATAAAAACTATAAGGAGCATAATCTTTAGTGTTTACTCCTAAAATACCAGTAAAGAAAGCTCCTCCAGTACACCAAGGAACTAACCCCGCTGTGACAGTTGAACTTGCTTGAATAGCTCGAGTGAGTTCTTTTTTTACTACTTGAAATTCTTCATAAAGAGGACGATAAATTTTAGAAGTGACAATAATAGAAAGATAATCATCAGAGAGCAATCCATTAAAAAGTATTCCAGAAAAAAGAGTAGCTGCCATTAAGGATAAATAACCAGAAATATGTTGTAAGATTTTTTTAGAAATATCTTCTAAAAAACCTGAAGCTTCCATGGCTCCTCCAAAAATAATAGCAGTGATAATAAGCAACAAAATAGAAAAAAGACCATAAACTCCTCCTCCTGAAAACAACTGTTCTAGTAAAGGATCTGGTATGGATATTTTTTGTCCTTTGAGTAAAAAATCTACTAAATGAGCATAACTTTTAACTCCAGGCTGTAAAAACAACCAAGAAAGGACTCCTAAAAGAGCTCCTGTTGATAGCGCAATGAGAGATGGAACCTTTAACAAAATTAAAAATAAAATAGTGGGAGGAATCAGCAAGGGAATCCATGAAACAGTAAAATAGTCTCCTATCATGGTTAAACTAGATTCAAGATCACCTGTTTTAGGAGTGATCAATAAACCAATAAAAAAATAAAGAAGAAGAACAATAAAAAGAGTGATAAAGCTTAGCTTAGCTGTATGTTTAGAATGATCTGATAAATGAGCACCATTAAGTTCACAGGCTAGAACAGAAGTTTCAGAAAAAGGTGAAAAAGTATTACCAAAATAACACCCTGAAATAATAGCCCCTGCAACTAAAGCTTTATCAAAACCAAGAAGTTCACCCATACCCATAAAAGCTACTCCTAAAGTAGCCCCAGTGGACCAAGAACTTCCAATGGTAAAAGAAACTAAAGCACAAATAAGAGTAATAGCTGGAAGAAAAATTTTTGGATGTAAAATTTTTAAACCATAATAAACTAGGCTTGGAATCACCCCACCAGCGACCCAAGAAGACATTAAAAAACCAATTAAAAGAACAAAAATAATCACATATAAAGAACTAGAAAGAGTTTCAAAGATTTTTTTTTCAATTTGCTCGTAAGGCGTTTTTTTAAATAGAAAACCTAAAAAACCTGTAAAAAAAGCAGAAAACAAAAGGACTAGTTGATTAGGACCATCACTAGCAGTGTCTTTAAAAAGATAAATATTATAACTTAAGAATAAGGTTAAAAAAAATAAAGGAATTAAAGCTAAAAAAAATCTCATTCATTTTTTATAACTTGCTCTTAACTTGACGTCTACTTTCTTTTCTAGGAGAAGTAAATTTAAGTGCACCCTTTACTGAAACAATATTTATCTTTTTCTTCTTATACTTATGAAGAGTTAACTTCTTGGTCTTTAAAAAATTTACCTCCTTTCAAGTTAAAAGATTTAGATAAAGCCGCTCAAAGATTGGTTCAAGCTATCAAAAATAAAGAAACTATTTTTCTTTACGGTGACTATGATGTAGATGGATTATGTGCCCTTTCTCTTCTTTATCATTATTTAAAACAACATACTTCAAATCTTTTTACTTATCAGCCTGATAGATTTGAAGAAGGTTATGGGCTTCATCAAAAAGGTCTAGAAGAAGCCCTTATGAAAGGTGCTCATGTTGTTTGTACAGTGGATCTTGGAATTAGTTCTCTTGAACTAGCAAAATGGTCCCAAGATAAACTTGATCTTATTATTACAGATCATCATGAGCAAATCTTTGATCTACCTCAAGCCTATGCTGTGGTAAATCCCAATAGAAAAGATGAAACTTGTCATCCTCACTTTAAACATCTTTGTGGAGCTGGTGTCGCTTTTTTACTCATTGTGACTTTAAATCAATATCTTAAAAGTCATTCTTCTTGTTATCATTTTTTACCCTTTGTAGCTATTGCTACTCTCTGTGATCAAGTTCCTTTAAATCCTACTAATTTAACTTTGACTCGGCATGGCTTAAAACTTTTACAAGAAAAAACTTTTCCAGGACTTGAAGTTTTTGAAAGAAGACATCATGAAGAAGATGTTCAGTTCTATATTGGTCCTATTCTTAATGCTCAGGGAAGATTAGAACATGCTAAAAATGCTTTAAAACTTCTTCTTAGTGAAGATCAAGAAGAAGTAAAAATTCTTTTTCAGGAACTTAAAAAAACAAATGAAGAAAGAAAGTTTATTCAAGAATCTGTCTTGCAACAAGCTTTGAAACAAGTAGAAGAAAATCTTCCTATGAGTTTTGCTGTGGGTGATTGGCATGAAGGTGTGTTAGGCATTGTTGCTTCAAAAATAGTTGAAAAAACAAAAAAACCAACATTTATATTAAGACCTACAGAAGAAGGTTTTAAAGGCTCAGCAAGGTCAGTTGGAGATTTACATTTATTAGAAATATTAAAAAAAATTGAACATTGTTTTATTAAATATGGTGGGCATAAAGCGGCTGCGGGATTTTTAGTAAAAAAAGAATGTTTAACTGAATTTAAAAATCTTCTCTCTTCTGAACTTAACAATTACCCAAAAGAGTTAAGAACTTTGCAGTATCAAGCTCATGTTCACTGTGAGTTAAAAGATCTTAATGAAGAAGTTTATTCTCTTTTTGAACAATTAAGACCCTTTGGTCAAAAACACCCTAAACCTATTTTTTATCTCTCTCATTTAGAATTTTCCTCTCTACGCTATCTTAAAGATAAGTATCCAGTGTTAACTCTAAAGAATTCTTCTTATCGTCTTTTTTCTTTTAATGATTATCTTATGAATGATATTGATTTAAATCAAGAAGCAGATTTGTTAACTTACTTAGTTTATAATGATTATTCTAAAAATTTAGAATTAAGACCCCTTGAAATCCTTCAAACACTCAAATAAGGTTTTGTGAAGATCTTTGTGTTTAAAGGTAAATTTTTCTTTTTTTAATTTTTGATTATCAATAAAATGAGAATCTAAGAATAAATGAGAAAAATCACCCATGAATAATTTTAAAAAAATTTCAGGTACCTTCAAAAAGATGCTTCTTTCTAGAAGAGAAGCAAAAGTAGAGTAAAATTCTTGATGAGTATTTTGTCCAGCTACTGCGTTATAAATTCCTGCAAGATTTTTCTCTAAAAGAAAAATGTAAACTTCAGCTAAATCCTCTACATGAATCCAACTTACACCTTGCTTACCTGATCCGAGATAAGCTCCTAAAAACCATTCAAAAAGAGGTTTTAGTTTTTCAATAATGCCTCCTTGGGAGCTAAGGACTAAAGGAACTCTTACTATAGTCAATTTTTCTAAAAACTTTTTAGCCTCTTCTTCCCAAGCACAACAAACTTGAGCTAAAAAGTGATTTTGAACAGGCTTAGTTTCTTCATTTTGAAGAGAGTAAGAGAAGGGATAAAGTCCAATAGCACTGGTACTAATAAGATGCTTGGCTGATATTTGACATAAAAATCTTGTTGTATTGATTCTAGATTCTAAAATTTTTTTTTTGGTCCATGGCCACCAAATTTGACTAATGGGTTCTCCTGCAAGATTAATGATGGCATCAAATTTTTTTTTTTGAACTTCAGGATGATAGGTATAGACCTCTACATTTTCTGAAAAGATAAGTTTTGTTTTGAAAAAGTTTTGAGTGAGAACAGCAACATGGTAATTTTTTTTTAAAAGTTTTTCTACTAAAACTTGACCTACTAAACCTGTTGCCCCTGAAATTAAAATATGCATGAGTCCTATTATAAAAAAAATCTCTTTAAACTTTCAACTTTTACCTTTAGAATAAGTCCATGTGGTTGTTTATTCTTTCTAAGCTTCTTTATGCTCAAGATGATGGCAATATTTTTCCTGATTTAAGAACTTTTTATTACAATATTGGTTTTACTTATTTACCTCCTTTGGGTGCTGGAGATAAAAAAAGTGAAGAAAAAGATCGTAAAATTCATCTTGGTGTAGCTACTCTTTTTAGAGGAATGAGTTTGAGTCCTAATTTAGGGCTTTATACAGAAATTTTTGGCTATCTTCCCTATGGTTATAAAGGAGAAGAAAAAAAATATTTTGTTTTTAAGCCCAGTGATGATATTCAAAAAGTTTTTGCTGGAGGTGGATTTAAACTTCATGTAGCCTATACTTACGATTTTAATGATTACTTTTTTGCTTCTTTCACTACTGGTCCAGGATTTCATTTAAATTATTATCAAGAAGAGTTAAAAGATTGGTTTAAGTTTCATGTGAGTTATGATGTAGGGCTTCAAGTTTTTTTTGGCTTTAAATCTTTTAAAATTGGTCTTAGGGGTGAAGGTCATTACTATTTTGCAGCTATTAAAGATGCTTTTTCTTATTCAACTTCTGCTTTTATATGGCATACTTTATAGCTTTTAAAAAACCAAAGACTGAACAACTCTCTCAAGAAACTCAAGTTTGGATTCAACAAGTAACAGGAGAAGAGAAAATTTCTGTTCATGAGTTAAAAAAAAATACTTTTCTCTCTATCTCTCATACAAAAGGACTTCTTGGTTTTGTTCTTTCTCAAGAACTAATAGGACTTGATATTGAACTTAAAACAAGAGAAATGACTCAAAAGATAGCTCAATATATTCGTCATGAAGAAGATGAGATTTTTAATTTAAAAGCTTGGTGTATTAAAGAAGCAGCTTATAAAGCTCTCTCTTTTTACGAAAAAGAACTCTCTTTAAAAGAAATTAAAATTATAAAAAATAAAAAAATTTTTTATAAAAATTATCAAGGAAATTACTCTTTTATTCCTCATGAAGATTATCTTATTTCTCTTGTAGAAAATATAAAAAGTTTTTAAGATAATTATTTATAAATTTGTCTAGGTCTGATAATTTTAAACTCTTTAGATTGAGTGAATTCAAAAAAATGACTTAACCACCCAGCCATTCTTCCCATGGCAAACATAGGGGTAAAGAACTTTTTATCAATTCCTAAAGTTTTATAAAGAATTCCAGAGTAGAAATCTACATTAGGGTAAAGTTTTTTTTCTACAAAATAGGAATCTTTCAGGGCTTCTTCTTCTAAGTTTTTGGCTAAATTTAGGAGTGGATCTTTTATTTTATAAGTAGTGAAGATTTCATCACAGATTTTTTTAATAATAGTGGCTCTTGGATCAAAATTTTTATAAACCCTGTGACCAAAGCCCATAAGCAAGAAAGGATCTTCTTTGTCTTTAGCTTTTAAAATATATTTTTTATAATTAGAACCATCTTCAAGAATTTTTTCTAACATATTAATAACAGCTTCGTTGGCTCCTCCATGAAGAGATCCTGAAAGTGCTAAAACAGCAGCTGACAAGCTATCTTCTAAACTAGCTTCAGAAGAAGCTACCACTCTTAAAGCTGTCGTAGAGCAGTTTTGTTCATGATCAGCATGAATAATAAAAAGAGCATTTAAGGCTTTGACAAAAAGAGGATCTTTTTTGTTTAAAGCTAGATGAAGAAAATCTTCCGCATAATCATCACTTGTTTTTTTTAAAGAATTTTCTTGAGGATTAAAAAGATGAGAGGTGATCATTTTATTCTTAGCCAAGAAAAAGCAAAGGCTTTCAAAGGGATCTAAATCAGGAGTTCTTTCTAAGAGTTGTAAAGCAATGCTTAGATGAGTCATAGGGTGAGATTTTGGGAGATGTTTTAAGGCATTAATTAAAGAGTCATTAAGAGAAGAGTGATGAAAAACTAAGGATTTCATTAAAGAAAGTTCTTCTGTATTAGGTAAGTGGCCTTTAAAAAGTAAAAAAGCTACTTCTAGAAAACTATGTTTTTCAATGAGATCAAAAACATCATAGTTTCTGTATCTTAAAATTCCCTCTTCTCCATTAAGAAAAGTAATAGAAGAAAGATAAGGGGCAGTGTTACCTAGTCCTGGATCATAAGTGACAAGACCTGTTTGTTGTCTTAACTTTGAAATATCAAAAGCAATTTCTTGTTCTGAGCCAGTGATCAAGGGACAAGAAATTTCTTGATTTTGATAGATAAGTTTGACCATTTCTTTTATTGTAATTAAAAAGAACTTTAGGATCAAGCCTATGGAGATAAAAACTCATGAAGGAATTTTTTTAAAAAGATTAAATCGTTTTGTCGCTGAAGTTTTATTTCAAGATAAAAAAATCTTAGTTTATGTTCCTAATACAGGAAGTTTAAGAGGTCTTTTAAAAGAAGGAAACCATTGTGCTTTACTTGAGAATCAACAAGGAAAATTTAGTCATACTCTTTGTCTTATTGAAGATCATAAATCTTGGGTAGGAATTCATACTCAGTGGGCAAATCAATTAGTGAAAGAGTTTTACCAAGATCAAAAAATTCAACAAGAAGTTAAAATTTTAGATTCAAGAATTGATTTTAAAATCAATGAGACTTGGATTGAAGTTAAGAATGTGACTTGGAGAGAAGGCAATAAAGCTATGTTTCCAGATGCTTTAAGTTTAAGGGCTAGAAAGCATCTAGAAACTCTTTATCAACTTTATATTGCAGGAGAAAAAGTACTCTTATTTTTTTGTATTCAAAGAGAAGATGTTCAATTTTTTTCTCCAGCTCAGGAAATAGATCCTCTTTATTATGAAAGAATGAAAGAACTTCACTCAGTCTTACCCATGAAAGCCTATAAGTGCCAAGTGAGTCCTTTTGCAATTTCTATTCATGAAGAAATTCCTTTTTCTTTTTAGACTTGGCAAAAGCTTCTAGAATTGAAAAAATAAAGTGTGATGGAATCAAGAGAAATTCTTTGGCTCATAGATCCTTGGATTAAAAAATTTATGTATTTCTCTTTCATTCTTTCTATGATTTTTTTTATCAAAGGTTTTTATCCTTTATTTCGAGGGAGTAAAAAGGGATTAACTTATAATATCAAAGAATTTTTATCAGTTATTTTTTTTCAAGGAAAACTTTTTAGAAAATTTTCAGTAGGTGTTTTTCATTCTTTAATTTATTATAGTTTTTTTATTTTATGGATAGCCACTGAATTAGTAGCTATTCATTATGATACTCCCTTTAAAGTTTTTCAAGGAAAAACTTATTTAACAATTTCTTTTTTAGCTGATTTAGCTGGAGTGATTCTTTTAATAGGTCTTTTTATGGCTTTTAAAAGAAGATTTATTAGAAACGAGTTAAAATCCAAAAAACCTGAATTTTACATGGGTTTGATGCTTACTACTTTAGTTCTTCTTGGTTTTATATTGGAGGCTATTAGAATTCAAGAAACAAATAATGAACTTGATCAAATCTTTTCACCTGTGGGATATCTTTTAAGTCTCATACTACCCAATCTTACAGATCCTGCTTTTTATAAAATACTGTGGATCATTCATATGATTCAAACAATGATTTTTATAGGAGCAATTCCTTATACGAGATTTAAACACTTTATTTTAGGACCTATTCTAGCTCTATTAGAAAGTAGAGAAAAGAGTTCTTTGTTAAGAGTTTTAAATTTTGAGCAAGAAGATTTTGGGCTCAAGAACTTTCAAGATTTATCTTTTAAGCAAAAACTACAAGCTGAATCTTGTGTTGAGTGTCAAAGATGTACTGAGGTTTGTCCAGCTCAACTAGAGGGTGAAGTTTTAGATCCTAAAATGATTATTTTAAAATTAAAAAACTCTTCTTATCATGAAGGAAGTTATTCAAAAGAAGAACTTGATTCTTGTACTACTTGTGGTGCTTGTATGCAGGAATGTCCTATGTATATAGAACATGTTCCTGTGATTATGGATTTAAAAAGATATCAAACAATGGCACTAGCTTTAGTTGATCCTTTAACTTATCAGACACAAGAAAAAGTTAAAAATCAATTTAATCCCTGGGGTTATGCTCCAGAAGAGAGAGATGCTTGGGCAAAAGACTTAGCAGTGCCTAGGATAGAAGTAGGCAAAAAAGTAGATTATCTCTACTATATTGGTTGCGCTGGTTCTTATGAAAAAAGAAATCAACAAACAGTAAAAGCCTTGATAGCTCTTTTAAATAAAGCAAAAGTCTCTTATGCTATTTTAGGAAAAGGAGAAAAATGCACAGGGGATCCTTTAAGAAGAACAGGAGATGAATATGCTTTTACTGAACTTGCACAAGATAATATTAAGAACTTAAAAAATTATTCTTTTGACTTTATCCTCACACATTGTCCACATTGTCTGCATACAATTAAAGAGTATGAACAGTTTGATGGAAAATTTTCTGTCATTCATCATACAGAGTTGATTTATCATCTTATTCAAGAAAATAAAATTAAAGCTCCACAGGAAAAAGATTTTACTTATCATGATCCTTGTTATCTAGGTCGTCATCACGGTATTTATGAAGAGCCTAGAAAAATTCTAGGTGCTCATTTACAAGAAATGGAGCAATCTAGGGATAAAAGTCTTTGTTGTGGTATGGGAGGAGGTAATATGTGGAGAGAGAGCTCCTCTGTCATTCCTTTAACAAGATTAAAGCAAGTTGAAAAAACCAAGAGTAAAACTTTAGTCACAGCTTGTTCTTTTTGTTTAATTAATTTTGACTCTCATAAAAAAGATTTAGAATTATTAGATCTTGCTGAAATGGTTTTAAAATATAATGATTAGTTATCTTTTAGCTTGTTTTTATGAAGATCAAACAAGGACTTATTTAACTCAACTTTTAGGCTATTTGTTGAAAAAGCCCTGTGAGAGTATTACTTTGAAAGCTTATTTTCCAGAAGAAAAGCCTTATTCTTATTGTTTTGAGGATCCTTCTTTAAAAGAAGAGAGATGTTTTCATTTTTATCCAGAAGAAGAGGAAAGTGTAATTAAAAATATTTTAGAAAGATTTAATTACAAAGGTTGTTTAAATAAGAAAAATAATCCTTTCCAAGCTGCTTTTAATAGAGGTTGTCTTTATGAAAAAAAAGAAGATTTTTTGTTGATTTCTTATCAAAGAATACAACACAAAATTTTTTTAAAAAAAAATTATTTTCCATTTTTTTATAGAAAAAAGCATCGTTTAAATCTATTAAATAAACTTCAAAAAACACCTCTTTATGTGCATAATTTACCTATGTTGAAAAAATATTTAGAAACAAGAATTGTTCATGGAGCTTTATGTGAAAATTATCTAACTAATTTTTCTACTCAAACAGTGAATGAATGTGAAGTAAGTTATTTTATAGTTGATTCTACTGATCATTTTAAGATAAAATTAAAATTGTCATCTATGAAGGAGAGCAAGGAAGTTGATTTTGAAAATCTTTTTATGGCTGTTAAAAAACTTAATCAAGTGTTTAATCTTGGTTCTTTGTGGACCTTTGAAGCTTGGACTAGCAAGTGAGTTAAAATTTACAGAAATAAAAAATTACTCTTCTTATGAAGATAAGGATTATACTCTTTCTATTACAAATCATTCTCTTTATTTAAAAAAAATGATGAGTACAAAGATTTTTGATTTTTCAAAAGAAGAAAAAATTGATCTTTACTCTAATGTATTAAGCACTTGTCATCTTATTGTGACAAAAAAATTTTATGATCAACCTTTTGTTATCCCTGTAAAAAGAAATTTTTATAGGTATTGTATAGGGGACCAGGTAGAAAAATTTTATGAAGGAGTTGAATCTTTTTTGGGTTATAAAGATTTAAATAAGGTTCAAGTGGGAGAATTTCTCTGGGATTTAAAAACACTCAAAAGAGAAAAAAAACAAATTAATACTTATGTCAGTACTTTTGGTCCCTTAACAATTGAAACTTATCCTTATTTGTCTGTACGAGGAAAAGATCTTTTTTATGAAGATTCTAAAAAAATAGGAAAACAAGTCTTCACTTACAAGCAACTTCTTTTGATTTTTGAAGAGGATCAAGTAAGTGTTGTTGATTTATTAAAAAAAACAACAAGAGTAGTTTTTTTTAAGGTGAATCAAGTTTATGATTTGGGTTTTGTCATGGTTGAAAATAGTTTAGGAGCTTACAAGTTGGAGGGTTTAGATTGAATAGAATTTTAGAAGATGTTCAGGAAAGTTTTGTTTTAAAGTATAATCAAGAAGCTAATCAAAAAAAAGAAAAGGGTGAAAAAGTTTATAATTTAACCATTGGACAGTTAAATTTTTTGCCTCCAGAATCTATTAGAGAAAATATTAGGAATCAAACAGAGAATTTAAAAGTTTATCAGTATGCTTCTAGCGCAGGGGTACCTTTATTAAGAAATAATGTTTTAAAATTTTACGAGCAGCAAAGACAGATCAATTTATCTGATTTTGATGTCTTGGTGAGTAATGGAGTGAAGCAATGTCTTTACACGGCTTTAAAAGCTTTTTTAAATCCAAAAGATAAAGTCACTCTTTTAACTCCCTATTGGATTAGCTATCCAGAGCTAGTACGAATTAATTACGGAGAATGTCTTATAGTGAAAGAGAAGAACTACTATCCTCATTTAGCTGATTTAGATAAAAAATTAAAAAAAAGTAAGATTTTACTTCTAAATAATCCTAATAACCCTTCTGGAAAGGTTTATGAGCAAGATTTTTTAAAAGAATTTAATGCAGTGTTAAAAAGACATCCTCATGTTGTTATTTTTTCTGATGAAATTTATGCTGATTTATGTTTTAATCCTTTTGTTAATTATTATCAATTAGAGCCATCTTTATTAGAGAGGAGCCTTATCTTTTACGGACCATCTAAAAGTTTTGCTGTATCAGGTCTCAGGCTAGGATTTTGTTTGTGTCCTAAAAAATGGATTCAGTCTTTAATTCTTTTGCAAAGTCATATTAGCTCTAATACTTGTCATCTTCTTCAAGAGGTTTTTAAAAATTATGTTTTACCTCAAGATTATATTCAAAAAATAAGACTTTTTATTAAGGATCAGTCTTTAGTAATAAAAAAAGTTTTAAAGGAATTTAAATTATCTAAGCTTTACTATGAAAGTGAGGGAGCTTTTTATTTTTTGTTAAATTTAAAAAAAATGAATATTAGTGAAGACCCTATAGAAATCATGAAAAAATTATCTTTAAAAAATATTTATATTACTCCAGGAAATCTTTTTGGATTGAATTCTTCTTTAAGAATCAGCTTGTCTGTATCTAAAGAAGAACTAGAAGAGGGTTTTAGAGCTTTGTTAAAGGAGCTCACATGAAATCTTTTGTTTTAGATACTAATATTATTCTTTTAGATCCTTATGCTATGTTAAAATTTAAGCAATCAAAAGTGTATGTTCCTATGATTGTTTTAGAAGAGTTAGATCATTTTAAAAGAGAGCTGAACAATAATGGGAAGAATGCTCGTTCTTTTTTTAGAAAATTAGAAGAATTAAGACATAAAGGATCTTTGAGTAAAGGCATAGAATTAGCTCATAAGGGAATTTTGATTGTAGATCCTATGTTAGAGTCTCTTCCTGAAATTAAAGTGATGAATTTTAATAAAGTTGATCATCAGCTTCTAGCTTATTCCTTATCAAAAAAGGAGAGTATTCTTATTACCAATGATATTAATTTAAAGATTAAAGCTGACATTTTAGGGATTAAAACAGAGAGTTTTTATGAAGAGATTGAAAGCTATGAACAAGATGAATATCAGCACGAAATCATTCACTTAAAAGAAGAGGAAGCTAATGAGTTTAAAGAGAAGGGAGAGATTTTCTTAGAGAGAGAATTTTTTCTACAAGAATTTGTGATTTTAAAGACAGCTCAAGAGGAATTTTTAGCTAAATATTCACCTAAGAAGAAAAAGCTAGTAAAGGTAAAAGAATTTAATAAGATTTTTGGAATTCAAGCTCAAAACAGAGAGCAGATTTTAGCCCTAGATGCTCTTATGAATCCAGATGTTCTTCTGGTTACTTTAATAGGAAAAGCTGGAACAGGAAAAACTCTTTTAGCTTTAGCAGCTGGACTAGAGCAAACGATAGAAGAGCATCGTTATGAAAAGTTATTAGTATCCAGATCAGTGATTCCTATGGGAAGAGACTTAGGTTATCTTCCAGGAGATCTTCAAGAGAAGTTAAAGCCTTGGATGCAGCCAGTAATGGATCATCTTGATTTTCTTTTTAGAGATCAAAAGAGATCTTTAGAAGAGTTAATTGAGCAAAAATTTTTACAAATAGAGGCTTTAAGTTATCTTCGAGGAAGAAGCTTACCTCATCAATTTTTTATTGTAGATGAAGCACAAAATCTTACACCCCATGAGATTAAAACTATTATCACGAGAGTAGGTGAAGGAACTAAAATTATTCTCTCTGGAGATTCTGATCAGATAGATAGTCCCTACCTAGATTCTATTAATAATGGTCTTACTTATGCAGCCAATAAATTAAAAGGATCTCCTTTTACAGCTCATGTTTATCTAACCAAGGGAGAGAGATCTCAACTATCAGAATTTGCAGGGGAGGTCTTGTAAGAAGTTTTATTATTTAATAATTAAAGGTACGATTTTTGATTAATTTCTTAAATAAAAATCATTATTAAACTGTTTTTTTGTAAAAAATAGTTCTTATCTTGTTTTTTTATAAATACATTGTAATATCAAGTCTATGAAAAATTTAAAAAGTTTATTCTTGTTAATAACTCTTTACACTGCTTTTACCACAAATTTTTCTTATGCTGAAATTGATGGTAAAGAAAAGAAAATAAAAAAAGAAAAAACCGGAGAATTAAAAAAATTTTTAAATGAAAAACTTCCAAGTAAAAAAGCATCAGAAGAATTGATAAAAGAAATAAAAGATGCAATGAAAAAAGATCAGCAATAAGAATAAGATTAAAAGTATTATAAAAAAAACATGATATTTTTTTTCTATTTTCAGAAGTAAAAAAAGAAAATGATGAAGATAGAGAGTTTTTAGATCTTTTATATAAGAAATGGAATAAAGAATTGGAAAAAAAAGGAGAGGATCCTCTTCTTTTTCCTGTGAGTCAAGAAGATGAAAAAGATCTTCCTCCAAGTGAATCCTCAAAATAAAATATAAGATCTCTTTGTTTGTATTATAGAGAATCTGGAGTTAAATTTTTAATAAAAATACATTACTTCTAGCAAGACTCTCTAAATCCTGTAATCAAAGGATTTAGAGAGTTTGAATTTTATTTAATAAAAAACTTTTTATTTGTAGTGTTCACTATGATGATAAATATGATGATAAAGTTTTTTATAATTTTCTAGTGTTTAAAAAAGCTTTTAAAATCTCTTTTATTGTAAAAAAAACATAAAATCTTGTTATTTTTGAATCTTATGATACCTTCTTAGAAGGTATGTATAGATTATTTGTGTTTTTAAGCCTATCTTTATTGGCTTTGATTTATTTTTTAGATCGTACTAAAGCTGTTCCAGTTTCAGTTCATTCAAATACTTCTCAAGACACTCATTTTGAAAATCAAGATCATGATAATCAAATCAAAAATCCTTCTTGGGGAACCATGCCTCCATCTAGTTCTGTTGGTTCTAGATTTGCTTGGGAAAATAATAATGGAGGCTATAAAGATAATAAATTTTTGCCTGAAAATTTGAAAAAAGAAGATGATTTGAGTGATGAAGAAGATGATGAATTTGATGATGAATTTGATGATGAGTGATAAATAAAAAAATATGTCAGTATTATTTGAATTTTATCAAATTCTATTGAACATAGACCCCTATTAAACCCTTTGATTTTAATTAAAATATTTACTATCGATGATTTGCTTTGCTATTAAGATCATTAAAAAATACTATAATTATTTTTTTAATCATTTAAATATTCATATTTTTAATTAAAATATGAATATTTTATATATATTTAAAATTTCTATAATTTAAATAAGATCTAAGGTTATTTTTTTTTTTTTCGATAAAATAAAGTGTATTAAAAATTGAATAAATTTAATTTAGTCAAGAAAAGGAGATAGGATGAAACAAATAATTTTATTATTAACACTGATGTTAACAGCTTGTGACAGGAAGGGTTCAGCTGTAGAAGAAGAATTGAAGGCAATAGAGAGTGAAATGAAAAAAAGTATTAACGCTATAGTGGAAGATTATTCTTCTGGTGATGAAAAAAAAAACTAGTAGATGATTTTATTAAAAAAATCAAAGGATCAGAATATAACTATAATTCTAACGATGCAGGGTCTATCTTTGATAGTTTTAAAAATGATAACAACGTAAAAAATTTTTTGAACATAATCATCAAACTTAAAGACATGGTAAAAAGTGGAAAAGTGAATGAGAAAAATATGGAGAATTTTATAAATTCAGAAAAAGAAAGAATGAAGATTGAGGGCATTGATCTTAGTGAAACCGATGAAACTTTGCGTAAAGAAGTTATTTATTTTCTTTTGCATGAATACGTTATGGGCATTATAAAAGAATAAAGAAATGCATAATGAAAATTATAACAAGTAATTTATAACAAGTAATTATAATCTTAATCTTAATCTTAATCAGTAAAAACTTAAAAATACTCTCTAAGCCTTAAATCAAAAGGCTTGGGGAGTAAATAATTTTGTCCAAAATGAAGTTCTTTTAAATTATAAATAGAGAGAATCTCTTGAGGAACATCTTCTTGAGCTAATTGAGCTAGTTTTCTTGCAAAATAAAGTTTAGTTTCAGTGGTGACTTGAGTTCTTTCTTGAAGAAGTTTTTTAAAAAGATAAGGAAATACAAGAAGATTATTAATTTGATTAGGGTAATCAGATCTGCCTGTTCCAATAAGAGTTTTCGAATTAAGAGAAAGAGCTAAATTAGGATCAATTTCTGGAGTAGGATTGGCTAAAGCAAAAACAATAGGACTATTCATAGATAAAAACATCTCTGGAGTTAGTAGATTGCCAGTAGAGCATCCTACAAAAACATCAGCTCCTTTAATTACCTCTTTAAGATCTTTAGGACTAGATTCTTGAGCAAAAAAAGCTTTATAGGAATTGACCATTCTGTTATGGGTAATAAGCCCTTGTGAATCCACAACAAAAAGTTGTTCTTTTTTGATTCCAAGAGCTAAAAATAAATGAGCACTTGCTAGGGCTGCTGCTCCAGCTCCTAAAAAAACTATTTTTAAATTTTCTAATTTTTTATTTAACAAAGATGTAGCATTAAGAAGAGCAGCACTTAAAACAATAGCCGTTCCATGCTGATCATCATGAAAAACAGGAATAGAAAGTTTTTTTAATAATTGTTCTTCTATATAAAAACAGTCAGGTGCTTTTATATCTTCTAAAAGAATGCCTCCAAAAGAAGGTTCAAGAACTTGAACACTTTGAATAAAAAGATCTGGATCACTGGCTTGAAGCTCTAGATCAAAAGAGTCTAGTTGGGCAAATTTTTTTAATAACAGAGCCTTTCCTTCCATTACAGGTTTACTAGCTAAGGGACCTATGTCACCTAAGCCAAGAACAGATGTTCCATTACTGATTACTGCTACTAAATTACCCTTGTTGGTATATTTATAGACATTTTCAGGATCTTCTTGAATAGCTAAGCAGGGTTCAGCAACGCCTGGAGAATAGGCAAGAGAGAGATCTTCTTGAGTTGCACATGGCTTTAAAAGAGAAGTGCCAATTTTACCAGCAGGATTTTCATGGTAGGTGAGAGCTTTTGATTTCATGAGATTTATAGTGAATAACAAAAAAAGTTAGAGAAAGAAAGGTCCCTAAAAGACCAAAATAAACTTCATCAAGTTCATGATAACTTCTAGTGAAAAATCCTATGATAACAAAAACCACTCCTGTCCAAAAAGAGTAAACAAAAGCTTTGTCTGGAAGTTTTTTAGGAAAGAAGGAGCCAAAAAGCATGGGAAGTAAAAAACAACCTGTAGTGAGCGCTCCTTTAACTTTAAAAATATGTATCAGTTGATCTTCAAAAAAATAACCAATACTGGCACAAAGAAAAGCAATAAAGAACAAAGAGGTATAATGTCTTAAATATCTCTTTTTTAAAATTTTAGAAAGAAAATATTCAGAAAAGGTATTAGCAGCAACAAAAAGATGAGTATCGACTGCAGATAAAATAGTGGCTAGGGTTCCTGCTAAAACCAAACCTCTTATTCCTTCTGGAACTATTTGGAGACCATAAATAAGGAAAGAAGTGTTGGGATGAACTTCAGGTAAATAGTAACGTGCATAAAGAGCAATAACGGTAATAGAAAGATCAAAAAAAATCCAAAAAAGAATACAAATGAGAATTCCTTTTTGTGTCGTTTTTAAACTACCTGTTGCATAAACCCTGTGATGAAAAGCTGGATCAATAATCACTGAAAGTGAAATAAGTGCCCAAGAAAGTAAAGATAACCATCCTTCTGTTCCTTGTGCTGTGAAGTAATGTTCAGGAAGAGGTAAATTAAAAGGGTTTCCAAAGTGATAAAAAGAATAAAGAAGAACCAAAAGAACAGCAAGATTAACAAGAATAAATTGTATGCCATCAACATAAATAACGGCTCTAAAACCTCCATAAATAGAATAAAGAACAACAAAAAATCCTATAGAAAGAGTAATAAAATAAAGATGTCCTCCAAAAAACATTTGAACAAGAATACCTAAACTAGTGAGGTAGAGAATAGGAAGAGCATCAATAAAGCTTAAAAAAGCACTGATATGAGAGGTTTTTTCTCCAAAAATTTTAGAAACAAGATGAGGAAGACTCAAAGTTTCTTGAAGATTAATCTTGGGAGCTAAAAAATAAGCAAATAAAAGGTATGAAAGATACCAGAAAAAACCTTGAGAAAAAAACTGAAAAAATCCTTGTTCAAAAGAAAGAGCACTGACTGCAATAATTCCACCGTACCAAGTGGTAATAAGAGTAGCCACAAAAAAAGGTAAGGTCATAGATCGTGACATGAGAATCATCTCTAAATAATTAGATTGCTTCTGATTTCTTTTGGCTAAATAAATAGCAATAAAGGTTAAAGAAAGACAAAAAGAGAAAATGATCCAGTCTAAAGAGGTAAAATAAGATTTAATATCTAGACTAGAAACTAAATTCATAGGGATTTCCTTTTATTGTAAGAGGGTAGCAAAGAAAATAAGTGTTGCAAATCTTTCCAGAAGATTTTTTTTAAGTCTTCATTGAGAAGAAGAACATCAGGATGAAATAAAGGGTAAAATTCAAACCCCAAAGGGTGTTGTTGAAAGGAACCATGAACCTTTTGAAGAGAAAGATCTGGTCTGAAAAATTTTAAAGCTTCTGATCCAAAAGTTAAAATAAATCTAGGTTGATTTTTAAGTAGAAGAGACTCCGTTTCTAGAATGTCTTGAATGAGATAACTTTCTGGAAAGGTTTTTAAAATTTTTTGAAAAAAATCTTCTTTTTCTACAAAAGATCCTGATTTTTTAAAAAGTAAAAGATAAGTATAAGGATTGAGGTCTTTTTTGGGAAAATAAAAAGAAGAATAAAGATCTTTAGTGTAAAAAGACACGAAGGTCTAAAAAATACTTTTTTTAAGGAAAGTCAAGAAAAAATTCGATAAGATAAGATTATGTTCTTTTTTTTATTAGCAAACTTGCAACAGTTGAGGCAAGAAGAAAAAAAAATAGCACTTAACCCTTCTTTTAAACTAGAAGAAGATTTTCTTCTAGAAGTCAATAAAATGGTGCAAGAATTTTTACTTAAAAACAATGATTATAGATGTACGGGAAGTTCCTTTGAATGCTTGAAAAATCTCAAGGGACCTTTGGTTCAAGAAAAGAGATCTGTGATTTTATATCATATTTTTCTCTTGGCTCAAAAATATAGTGATCAGCCTGATTGTTTTTTTAAACAAAAAGATTATGTAAGTATGATGCAAGAAATAAGGTTCTTAGAAGGAACAAGAAATCTTGATTTGGGTAAAATTTTACTTAAACATCAAAAGGTTTTAAACCGAGCTTATGAAGCTTTTAATTATGTTAGAACACATTGTAGAGGCAAAAAAGTCACTGTTCTTAAGTGAAGTTCTAATCTCTCTTGAACAGGAAAATGAGGCTGAATTTTTAAAAAAAGTTTAGTTCCAGTGAGTCTTTCTATTTGAAACTTGTAAGGGCTTTGAAAAAAAAATTCTTCTAAACAGTCTTGAATCTTAAGATAACACTCAATTTTACTTTGACCTTGAAGAAAAAAATCATCAAAAAGAAGTTTTTTAAGATCTTTTTGACAAGAGCCACATTTACTTCCTACCTGAAAATGATCTTTTAATTCTTCCAAGGTCACATAACCCTTATGTTGAATTTCTTGAAGGATTTCTTCTTTTGTTTTTTTAAAACATCGACATAAAAAAGAACTTTTATGAACAAATTTCTTAGGATCACAAGTGAAGCATTGTACACTTTGTTGTTTTTTTTGAAACTCTTCTAAGGTAAAAGAATGAAGTTTAAGATGAGGGAAACAAAAACAAAGAGTTTTTTCTTCAAAGTTAATTCCTAAATACTGAAAATAAGCTTTAAGAAAAAGTTCATAATAAAAAATGAAAGAAGAATCTAAAACTTCATTTTGTAGATAAAAAAGATCATGAATATTTTTACCTTGAAGCCAAGAAGTGAATGAGTCATTTTTAGGATTTAAAAGAGCTTGATGAATGATATCTCTACTAATGATAAGCTCTAAAGTATGGTCTTTAATTTGAACTTTCATGCAAGGGTGAGAATTTCATAGCCTGAAGAAGTAATAGCTATAGTATGTTCAAACTGACAGGAATCTTTTCCGTCCTGAGTAACGACAGTCCAGTGGTCTTCAAGAACATAAACATATTTTGTGCCTGCATTAATCATAGGTTCAATGGTAAAAGTCATGCCTTCTTGCATAAAAGGTTGTTGGTAAGAAGTTTTAAAATGAAGAATTTGAGGATCTTCATGGAAAGATTTTCCAATTCCATGTCCACAATAATCTTCAACAATGCTAAAACCTTCTTTTTTCACATGTTGTTCAATAACTTCACCAATTCTACCAAAAGAAGTTTTAGGTTTGCAAATTGCTATGGCTTTTTCTAAAGCTGTTTGAGTGGTCGTGAGAAGTTTTTTTCTTAAAGGACTTACTTCTCCTATAGCAAAACTCTTACTCATATCAACATGAAACCCTTCATAATAAATTGTAAGATCAATATTAATTAAGTCTCCTTCTTTTAATAAAACATCTTTACTGGGAATTCCATGACAGACAACTTCATTAATAGAAGTACAAATAGCCTTAGGATATCCTTCATAATCTAGGCAAGAAGGAATTCCTCCAGCCTCTCTCATTTTTGCTTCACAGTAATCATTAATTTCTAAAGTAGAAAGACCTGGCTTTAATAAAGGAGAAAGAGATTCTAGAATAGAGCTAATAATAGCTCCTCCTTTTCTCATTTTATAAATATCTTCTTTATTTTTAAGCTGAATCATCTTTGGTAGTTAAAACCTAGAAAATATTAATAGTAAAGAGAGTTGATCTCTATAACAAAAAAACTTAGAATAAAAGAGTGATCTTTTTTTATCTTTTATCTAAAACCTTTACCTCTCAATATGCTGAATTTGAAATTCCTAATAATTGGGATTGTCTTTTACAAGAAGCTGACTGGGTTTGTTCTGAGCCTAGTAAAGAATATGAAGCTCTTATCGTTTTAACCAGTAAAATAAGAGATGAGTCAGATGATACAAGTTATTATCAAGCTTATTTAAAAAAACCAAAGCCAGGTCTTAGTGAATCTAATGTGAGATCTGTAAAAACAACCTTGATTCAAAATCATCCTTGGGTGGAGGCTTTACATCTCGATTCTGAAATTAAAGGCTATTATACAAGATATTTAGTGACGACAAAAGAAGATCTTGCTATAGGGCTGACTTTTACCATGAGAAAAGATCTTTTTGAAAAATATCAAAGCACTTATAATCTTATGGTTCAAAGTTTAAAAGTGTTTAAAAAAGATGTTTCTACAGCTAAAATGATTCTCACTTCCCCTAGTTATGAACCACAAGAACCACTTTCAAGTGACGATGCTTTTAAATTAGAAGTGGTGAAAAAAACAGATCTTGTAAAACAAGGAAGTTCCTCTTTTTTCCTGCTCCTACTATTAGTAGGAGGTTTTCTTGGCTATCGAATTTATAAAAAAAGACAGGGACTTTAAGTGGTATTTTTCCTTTTAGCTCAAAATACTGTCTTTGAAGTGAGGGGTAAAAAGCCAGATAATTTATTTCAAGATTTAGATCAACAAAAAAAATTAAAAGTTGTTTTAGTGAATTCTTCTGCTGTAGCTTCTACTAGTCAAAAAATAGCTCAAACAATAACCTCTACTATGGCTAGTGATTTAGAGATCATTAAAAATAAAACTTATCTTAATACAAGAAAGAATATTTATCCTAGATTGCAGTTTCAAAATTTAAGTAAAGATCATATTCAGGCTTGTAAGGAGCTTTTTAATTACCAGAATTATAAAATTGGTTATAAAAATCAATGCTTAGAGCCTAGTAATAACAATAGTTGTTCAAGAGTAGATGAAATAGAGCTTTCTTATGTAAAATATTGTTTTGTGCTTTTATCTCAAGAAAATAACCTTCAATTAAATTCTGGTCAAGATTATTTAGTGCAAAATAATAAAGATAAATGTTTATCTCAAGGAGGTTTGGCTGCAGATTTTAATTCTTGTACTAGGTATCTTGATCTAAAAAAAGAAGCTGATAAAAAAAATCAAACCATGCTTAGTCAACAAGAGTTAGAAACAAAAGTGGTAGCTGGTGCTCAAAATCTTATTAATACTAAATTAGTAGATTCTGAAAAATTTACTGTAGATGATGCCAGAAAGTCTCATAATACTATGATTACTCTTCAAACAGGAGCAGCTGGAACAAGAGCTAGCTTTTATGGTGAAATTATTTTTAGACATCAGCAATTACAAAAACATTATCTTACAGCAGAAAAAGAAAGAGAAAAATGTCAAAAATCTATTGGTATAAAAAAAAGACAGGGATCTCTTTGTGATTCTTTTATTGAATTTGAAGGGGTGTTTTTTCCCAATAAATATCTTTTTGATGATTTAAAATCTTCAAAACAAAAATATATGGGAGCTGCTGTTAAAGAGGGATTTAATATTGCAATTCTTTTAGCTACTTGGCAAAAAAGACCTAAAGAGGAAAAAAAAGAATCACCTCCAACGCTCAATGTTGATCCTCCTCCTGTTGAAGAAAAAAAAGAAGAGACATCCTTAATACCTAATGTAGGAGTTTCCTCTCCTCCTGCTGGTCCCGGGGGAGGAAGTTCTGGTGGGGGAGCTGCTCCTCCTGCTGGTGGTTCAGGAGATAGGGGAGCTCCCCCTAAAGAAGAGCCGGTGAATGTGAGAAGTGTAGCAGAAGGTTCTTATTCAGGAGCAAGTGGAGGAGATAGAGGAAGTCCTTTTCAAGGAAATTCTATAAACAATGATAGTGAATATAAAGATGAAATAGGAATTGTTGAAGAAAGAGATCTTGCTTCAGCAGGTGATGTTCAAATTTCAGGAGCAGAAACGAATCTTTTTATTAGAATTTCAAAAAGATATAAAGCTTTAGAAAAACAAGGATCATTTTCAAAATAAAGAAATTTTTTTTCTAGTGCAAGATCAATTATTTTAATAAAAGAAATTTGTGGAATTTTTTCTCATTATTTTTTTTCTCCTTTATGACAAAGAAATAACTTTTAAGAAAAAAAATGATGGATCTCTTCTTTTACAAGAAATAAGTTTTTTGCAAAAAGGAGAAAAAAGAATTCTTCCTTTTTATAAATTTTTTACCAAGATTTTGAATCATCTTTTAGAACAAAGAAGTTTATATGGAATTGACCTAGAAGAATCTTTGTTAATTGTAAAAGAATCTCTGTTAAAAGATTTAGAGTTTGAAAGAAAAAAAAAGAAAGTTCTTATTGAAAGCTTAATACAGTTTTTTCTTATTTTATTTTTTATTAATCTTTTTTTTATTTTGTTTAAATTTTATTTAATGATAGAGATCAGTCCTATAATCTTAATAGGAGTTGATTTTTTTTTAATTTCTATTATAGGTGTTTTCTTGTTTTTAATTAATTTTTTTAGTCAAAAAATTTTTAATCCTATTGAACTTCTTTTTGAAAAAATTCTTTTGTATAAAAGTCTTTTTCAGAGTCAACTTTCTCTTACCTCCATGAATCAACTTCTTGATGTGGCTTCTTTAAAAGAAAATCATTCTTTAACGGTATTTAAGGAAAAATTTTTTTTTCTTTTGGAAAGAATTAGTAAAGAAGGAGTTTATTTGGAAAAAGATTGGAAGTTACTAGAACAAGAACTAAAAACTTACTGGGAAGAAAAACTTTTAGATTTTGAAAAAAAGCTTTTTTTAGGGAGATTTTTATGTATTTTTCTCTTCTTTCTTCCCAGTTACTTCTTTCTGGTGTATGTAGTTTTTAGTTCGGTTCTATTATGAGTGAAAAAATTATCTTTACTATGTCTAAAGTGACTAAGATTAATCATCAAAGCAAAAAAACATTGCTTAAAAATATTAATCTTTCTTTTTATTATGGAGCTAAAATAGGAATTTTAGGTTCTAATGGGGCAGGAAAGAGTACCTGTATGAAAATTATTGCAGGTTTAGATGAAGATTTTGATGGTTCCATTGTTAAAAATTCAGACATCACCATGGGTTATCTTCCTCAAGAACCTATTTTAGATGGTGAAAAAAAAGTTATTGATCTTATAGGAGAAGCCTATGGAAATCTTTATACTCAACTAAGACGCTATGAAGAAATAGCTGAATCTTTTCATGAAGGGTTGAGTTTAGAAGAGATGACTTCTCTTATGGAAGAACAGGCTCAGCTTCAAGAAATTTTAGATCAGCATAATGCTTGGGATCTAGAATCTCAAATAGATTTAGCTATGAATGCTCTTCATTGCCCAAAAAAAGACGCTTTATTTAAAAATCTTTCCGGAGGAGAAAAAAGAAGAGTTGCTCTTTGTAGACTTTTATTACAAGAACCAGATGTGCTGCTTTTAGATGAACCTACAAACCATTTAGATGTTGAAAGTATTTTTTGGTTGGAAAAACATTTGCAACAATATCCAGGAACAGTCATTGCTGTTACCCATGATCGATATTTTTTAGATCATGTGGCAGGTTGGATTTTAGAACTAGATCGAGGGGAAGGAATTCCCTGGAAAGGTAATTACTCTTCTTGGTTAGATCAAAAACAAAAAAGACTTTTTATAGAAGAGAAAAAAGAAACAGAAAGACAAAAAGCTCTTAAAAGAGAGCTTGAGTGGATTAATAGTTCACCTAAAGCTAGGCAAGCTAAAGGAAAAGCACGTTTGGCTAATTATGAAAAACTTCTAGAAGAGCAAAAAAGTCAAGTAAAAGATGTTCAAAAATTAGTGATTCCCCCTGGACCAAGATTAGGGGAAAAAGTTTTAGAAGTAAAAAATCTTTCTAAAAGTTTTGGAGAAAAAGTTTTATTTAAAAATCTTTCTTTTAATTTACCTAGAAGTGCTGTTGTAGGTATTATTGGTCCTAATGGTGCAGGAAAGAGTACTTTATTTAAAATTCTTATGGAGAAAATTACTCCTGATACAGGTGAAGTTGTTTTTGGTCCTAGTGTAAGAATTGGTTATTCAGATCAAGATAGAACCTTTAAAGAGGAAGCTAATCTTTATGAAGCTTTAGCTGATGGACAAGATTTAGTTGTCGTAGATCAACACCAAATTCCTATAAGGCCATTTTTAGCTAAATTCTATTTTACAGGGGAAGATCAATCTAAAAAAGTTAGTGTTTTATCAGGGGGAGAGAGAAATAGGCTTCATTTAGCAAAAACTTTTCTTCAAGCACCTAATTTATTATTTTTAGATGAGCCTACTAATGATTTAGATGTGCATACCTTAAGAGCCCTAGAAGAATCTCTAGAAAACTTTTCAGGTTGTGCTGTGATTATTTCTCATGATCGTTATTTTTTAGATAGAGTAGCAACTCATATTCTTGCTTTTGAAGGAGATCAAGTTCTTTGGTTTAATGGAAATTATTCTGATTATTTAGAAGATCTTACTCAGAGAAAAGGGGATGATCATTTTTTAAGTCAGAAATTAACCTATAGAAAACTCACTAGACATTAACTATGTTTTTAATCAGAAAACCTCCTTTTGCTCAGCTCTATGAAAATTTTAAAAATAGTTCTTCTTTGCAAGAAAACCTTTTAATATTAAAACCACGGGAGAGATCATTGCTAAGAAAATTAGATCTTTTTAGACAAGGAGCTTTGAGTTTAAATACTTTTCATTATCTTATCGATCTTTATGCTCAAACTTCCTTAGCTCTAGAGTTTGCTCAAAGTGATGAATTTGCTTTGTATTTAAAAAGTGGTTTTTCTTTTTGGACCTTTGATGATGAGGAACCTATTTATCCTGAACAAGGATTTTTAACTCCAGATAGACTACTAGCTATTGATTTTCATGCAAATTATGAACATGCTGATGCTTTAAAAATTATTATAGAAAAACTTTATGAAGAATTAGGTGTAGAAAAAGCTTATGCCTATTTATTTAAAATTTTAAGTGAAGATTATACTTCTTTTGAAGAAGAAATCTATCAAAAGGCAACTAAAGACTTAGAAGAAGTAGGATTTCCTTCTTATGAAAAATCTTTAGAATTAAAATCTAACTTTAGAACTAAAAAATATGTTGATTTTTATGTAAAAGAGAAAATAAAAAATCAAAACTTAGGTCAAAATGCTCTTATGCAAGGTTTAAGTGATGAAAGAAAGAATTTTTTAAAAAAAAATCTTTATGAAGTTTTTAGCGAATTTTTAGTTCTTCAAGGTTACTACTCATCTTTAGATGAACAAGAAAAAAACTTTTTAAATTTCATTCAAAAAGGCTTAGAATACTTGAAGAACTTTGTAGCTTTTCCTCTAATTCATCTTGATTTTAGAGATTTTTTTATCATTGGAAGATCTTTAAATCTTTTAGAAGAAAAAGAAAAAGAAAAGTTAAAAGATTCTTTTTATGGTGAAGTTTTTCAAGAATTTATTTATAAAGATTCTAAAATATTAATAAAGTATCAACCTCTTATCAAGACATTAAAGGAATTTACTGAAAATCATTTGGAGTCGAGTTACTATAATTCTTCCTTAATCAATTTTGATTTATGTTTTACGACTCTTTTTATACAATGGACCTTGAATAAGTCTTTTCAGAAGAATAAATTAGGAATAAGTATTAAAGAGCTAAAAGATTTTGTTAAAAAATTTATGATTAAAAAAAATCATCTTTACTATTTTAAAGATAAAAATTCTTTAGTAGAAAAATTTATTCAAGAACAAGATTTAACTCATGCAGATTTTTTAAAAGATCTTCTAGAAAAAGAATTTGAAGGGCAAGATTTCTTATCCTATACAGAAAAAGATTATCCTTATGTGGGAGGAGTGTTATTGCTCAAAAATGGGTCACATTAGATCTTGAAACTACAGGAATTGATTCAAGCAAAGATCAAATTATTGATGTGGGTTTTCTTCTTTTAGAAGGCTCTAAAATTATTAGACGTTTTTCTCAACTCATTAAAATTGATCAAGAAATTCCTCTACCTATACAACAATTAACAGGAATTTATAGTACTCAAGAGGGGAGATCCTTAGAGAGAGTTCTTCCTATTTTAAAATATTTGGAGTCTTATCCTATTTTTTGTCATAATGCGGCTTTTGAAGAATCTTTTTTAAGACCTTATCTTCCTCAGGCAAAGTTTGTAGATACTGTTTATTTTTTTATGCTTCTTTATCCTTTGCGAGAAAGCTATGCTTTAGAATCTTTTATTCAAGACTTTTCTTTAGCTAGAAAAGAAATTCATAGAGGTTATGAAGATGCTAGGGATCTTTACTTTGTTTTAGAAAAAGCTGTTCAAGAATCTAATAAAAAAGAGTTATTTAAAGGAACACCCTATGAATTTCTTTTTGATGTTTTTCCCAAAAAAGAAGTTCAAAAATTTTCTTTTAATAAAAAAAGTTTTGAAGATTATTTTAGTGAAGAAGAAAGAAAAGAAGCTTATTTTTATGTTCATAGTTTAAAAACAAAAAATTTTTATCTGAAAAGAAGTTCTCAAGCTTTCGTTTTTAGAAAAGTTTTAGAAGCTTACTTGAGTCGGCAGCATTTAAATCTTAAAAAAAGAGAACTTACTATGCTCTGTCCTAAGGTTTTAGAAGAGCAGGATAAAAAAGAAGAAGAAAAATTCTACTTACAAGAATTACTTAAAGAAGACTTTGAAAGAGATCAGCTGCCAGGTCCATTAAATTCTTCTCTTATAGCTTATATTCAAGAATCTTCTTGTTTGAAGCATCTTTGTTCTTATTATCCCCAGTGTGGGGAGAGAAAAAAGTTTTTTTTAACTTATCATCAAGTAAAATTCTTTGAAAAAGAATGTTTGCAATTTAGTCAGTTTCATCAAAAAGATTTTTCTAAATTGATGTTTTTTAGTCTAAATGAAGACTTAGAAAGGTATATTCTTCAAATAAGAGAAGATTATAGAAATTTTCTAAAAGAAAGAGGGAAAAAATTTGATTATTTTTTAATTCAATCTAGAGATATTCTCTCTGTTTTAAAAAGTTTAGAAAAAACTTATGATCAAGATAATCTTTTTCACAGAGAAGCTTTGTTTTATGTTCAAAAGTGGATTCATCTTTTTTCTGAAGAAAAAGTTTATTTTTACGAATATAAAAACTACTGGTCTTTTAAAGGGGTTGTTTTATACCCTTTTCATTCAGATGGTCTTTATTTTTTGGATACAGCTTTACCTGTAGAAAATAAAATTTATCATGATTTTTTCTCTTTGATTTTTTTCAGAGAAGTTCATCGTGGGTATTTAGAAGAAAAGAAAGTAAAAATGACTTTTCATGAAAAAAAAGGAACTGATAAGATACTTTTAAAAGGAGAATCTCACTTGGAAATTAATGACAAGCCTTTCCTTCCTAAAAGTCCTTGGATTAATGCTTTGGGTTCTTTATATAGAAAAGAAAAGGGAAGAGAAGATTTTGATAATATTCGATTAGGGATTGATCTTTTTCAAACTGTCTCCAAAATGAAAGTTGATGAAGTGAGTTTTTATAAAGGTTCTTTTAGTAAAGATTTTTTAGAAAAATATCTTTTTCCTTTTCATCTGTAGATTTTTAAATTTTTTTTAGCTATTCTAAGATAACTGTGCGTAGTATCTCTTTAAAAAAAGGACTCAATTTAAATTTTTCTTTAACAAAATTTCCTATTCCTTCTTTGGGGAAAAAAAAAATTTATACTCAAGAAGATTTTCCCGGATTAAAACTAAAGCCTTTAGTTCATGTGGGACAAAAAATCTCTTTTAGAGATACTCTGTTGGAAGATAAAAAATATCCTGATGTTAAGATTAAGGCTTTCTTTACTGGTAAGGTTTTAGAAGTTGTTTTAGGAGAAAAAAGAAGATTTGAAAGATTAGTAGTGGAAAGAGATGAAGGATCTTTTTTTGATGAAGGGGCAGATCTGCAAGATTATCAAAGAGTTCTTTTAGAGACTTCCTTATGGACACTTTTTAGAAAAAGACCTTTTGAAATCATTCCAAGTCCAGGTGAATCTTTAGATGTTCTTTTTATTCAAGGGATAGATTCTTATCCTGGATCTCATTTTTCTTTTCAGGAATTGGTCAAGAGTCCTAATTTTCAAGAAGGATTTAAAGTGTTGAGAAAACTCTTTAAAAAAGTTTTCTATATAGGCCAAGATTTAGGAGACTATGAGTTTTGTCGAAATTTTCAAGGACCACATCCTTCAGGTCTTATTGGAACCCATATTCATTTTCTGTATCCAGTTTCAGAAAAAAGATCAGTCTTGCATTTGCAAGTAGAAGACGTTGCTAATATTGGAAGATATTTCTTAACAAGAGAGGTTCGTTTTAAAAGACAAATTTTTTTTCAAAATGAACTTATGAAATTAGAAATTTTTGATGATCTTTCTGCTTTTCAACAAAAAAATTTTAGATTTATTGTTGGTCATCCTCTTTTTGGTCATGAAGCTAATTTCTTAAGCATGAGAAAAAGACATCTTTACTATGTGCCTGAAGTTTCAAAGGAGCCTTATTTTTCATGGTTGAGACCCATGACAACTTATTCTAAGTATCAATTTTTTTCTTCTAGAAATCCTTCTTTTACAACTTCTACTCAAGGAGAAGAAAGATCTTTTATTCCTTTTGAAGTTTTTTATAATGTCTTTCCCTTGAAATTAGAAATACAATGGTTATTAAGAGCGATTATTTCGCAACAGGAAGATCTTGCATTGGATTTAGGGCTTTTAGAATTAGCAGAAGAAGATCTTGCTTTAGTGACTTATGTTGATCCATCTAAAAATGATTACATGACTTTAGCTAGAAATCTTTTAGATAAGATTAAAGAACAATTATGAAAGAATTTTTAAAATTATTACAAGAAAAAGATTCTTTAAAGCCTTTTAAGTTTCTTTTATCAGCAACTAGTTCTTT
Source organism: uncultured bacterium (assembly GCA_964652255.1). GTDB lineage: Bacteria > Bdellovibrionota > Bacteriovoracia > Bacteriovoracales > CAZZBM01 > CAZZBM01. Next base: position 145,195 of record CAZZBM010000001.1, on the reverse strand, counting down.
TCTTTTTTTAAAAAAAGAATCAACAAAAGGGCAGACACATATTCGAGATGGAATGGATTTAAAAAGAATCATGATTACGGTCTATCTTGCTTTGTTACCTGCAACTCTGATGGGAATTTTTAATATTGGATATCAAGCTTATCCCTATGTGAAATTTTCTTATACAAATATTTTTTATTTAGATGCCTTCCTTTATGGTTGTTTTTATTTCTTACCTCTATATCTTCTTTCTTTTTTAGTAGGGGGTTTTTGGGAGATTTTTTTTGCAACACAAAGAAAACATGAAGTGAATGAAGGATTTTTAGTCACTTCTCTGCTTTTTCCCTTAACTCTTCCACCTACTCTTCCTTTATGGCAAGCAGCGCTAGGAATTAGTTTTGCTATTGTTGTTGGAAAAGAAATTTTTGGTGGAACTGGAAAAAATATTTTTAATCCAGCTTTATTAGGACGAGCCTTTCTTTTCTTTGCTTATCCTTCTTATATGTCTGGAGATAGGATTTGGATCGCTGCTGATGGAGTGACAAGTGCCACTTCTTTAGCAAAATTTGCTCTTAATGAAAGCGTTACATTTTCTTCATGGCAAGCTTTTTTGGGTTTAATTCCAGGTTCTATTGGAGAGGTCTCAAAGTTAGCTTGTTTACTAGGAGCTCTTTATCTCTTTATCACAGGAGTTGCTTCTTATAGAATTATTTTAGGTTCTGTTTTAGGATTTTTATTTATTACCAGCATTTTTTACTTTTTTGGTTCCACTTCCTTTATGCTTATAGGTCCTTGGCAGCATTTTCTTTATGGAAGTTTTTGTTTTGCTACTATTTTTATGGCAACAGATCCTGTCAGTGCTTCTTTTACTAAATTAGGTCAATGGATCTATGGTTTTTTCATTGGGCTCATAGGTATTATAATTAGAGTCGTTAATCCTGCTTATCCAGAAGGATTTATGTTAGCTATTCTTTTTATGAATATTTTTGCACCTCTTTTAGATTATTTGGTTTTGCGTCACAATATGAGTTGGCGTAAGAAATTATATGAAAAGTAATTTATATCAAACTCTTTTGGTCTCTATTGGATTATGTCTTGTTGCTTCTCTGGGAGTGAGTTCCTCTGTCTTTTTTCTGAGAGAAAGACAAGAAGAGAGTAAATTACTTGATCAACAAAAAAATGTTCTTATTTCAGCAAATCTTTATCAAGAAGGACTTGATGTCAAAGAATTTTTTAAACAAGTGAAAGTTCTTTATATTAATTTAGATGAAAAAAAAATTGTTCAAGAAAAAACAAAAGAAAAAGTTGTGATTAAAGATGATATTGCAAAAATTTATCAGCGACCAAAAGTCATAGAAATTTATTTTGTACCTCAATCTCAAGTCTTTATTTTTCCGATTTATGGAAAAGGTTTATGGTCTACGATGTATGGTTTTTTAACTTTAAAAAAAGATCTTAATACGGTAGAAGGGATTGCTTTTTACCAACACGGAGAAACTCCAGGCTTAGGTGGAGAGATTGATAATAAAAAATGGAAATCTAGTTGGAAAGAAAAAATTATTTTTAACGAAGGGCAAGAAGTTTTTTTACAAGTGGTAAAACATCAAGCAGAAAAATCTTATGAAATAGATAGTCTTTCAGGGGCAACTATTACAGCTAAGGGTGTTGAAAATACTATTAAGTATTGGTTTAAAGAATATTCAAAAATTTTTCCCTTGCTCAAGGAACTCTTATGAAATGGAAAGCTTTAATCTTAGATCCTCTTTTTAAAAAAAATCCTATTACTCTTCAAATTTTAGGAATTTGTTCAGCTTTAGCAGTTACCACTCAAATGAAAAATGCTTTGATTATGGCTTTAGCTGTAAGTTTTTCTTCTGGAGCTTCTTCTTTTTTTGTTTCTTTGATGAGAAAACTAATTCCAAGTCATGTAAGAATTATTTTGCAATTAGTGATTATTGCTTCTTTAGTGATTATTGTAGATCAATTCCTAAAAGCTTTCTTATATGATTTAAGTAAATCTCTTTCTGTGTATATTGGTTTAATTATTACTAACTGCATTCTTTTAGGGAGAACAGAAGGCTTTGCTATGAAAAATCCTCCAATTCCGAGCTTTTTAGATGGATTCTTTACTGGTTTGGGTTATGGAATTATTCTTCTTCTTGTTGCTTTTTTGAGAGAATTATTTGGTTCTGGAAAACTTTTTGGTTTAGAAATTTTTTCTTTATTAAGAGAAGGTGGTTGGTATGAGCCTAATGGATTATTACTTCTTTCACCTAGTGCTTTTTTTCTTATTGGTTTTTTAATTTGGATTTTCAGAAGTTTAGATCCCAGTCAGAGGGAAAAATCATGATGTATTTGAATCTAGTTATTAAAGGTATGTTTATTGAAAACTTAGCTTTAACTCTTTTTTTAGGAATGTGTACTTTTATTGCACTTTCAAAAAATATTCAAACAGCTTTCAATATAGGATTAGCTGTCATTTTCATTCAAACCATTACTCTTCCAGTGAATAGTTTGATTTATAATTTTATCTTGAAAGAAGGAGCTTTAAAGCCAGATTTAAACTTATCTTATCTTTCTTTATTAACTTTTATTGCTGTCACTGCCTCTTTAGTTCAAATGATTGAAATTTTTTTAGATAAATATTTACCCTCTCTTTATAATGTCTTAGGAATTTTTCTACCTTTAATTACAGTCAATTGTGCTATTCTTGGGGGATCACTCTTAATGGTAGAGCGTAATTATTATCCTCTTGAATCACTTTTTTTTGGTTTTGGAACAGGTCTTGGTTGGGCTTTAGCTATTGTTGCTTTAGCTTCAGCGAGATTTAAAATGGGGTATTCTTCATTTCCAGATTCTTTAAAAGGTCTAGGAATTACTTTTATTGTGACAGGTCTTATTGCTATTGGATTTATGGCCTTTGCTGGAATTGAACTATGATAGAAATTTTTATTGCTGTTGGTTTTTTTATTGGCATGATTGTTTTCTTGGTTCTTCTCATTCTTGCTGTTAAAAAAACTTTAATTGGAAGTGCTCAATCTAAAATTATTATTAATGGAGAAAAAATCATTCTTGTTCAAGAGGGAGAAAAATTACTTTCAGCTTTAGCCAATGAAAATATTTTTGTTTCATCTGCTTGTGGGGGCGGAGGTACTTGCGCTCAGTGTGTTGTTAAAGTTTTAGAAGGTGGTGGTGATGTTCTTCCTACAGAAAAAGAACATTTTACAAAGAAAGACTTAAAAGAACATAAAAGACTATCTTGCCAAGTGGCTTGTAAGGGTGAGTTGAAAATTGAAGTTGAGCCTGAAGTTTTTGGGGTAAAACGTTTTGAATGTGACGTTCTTTCTAATGAAAATGTAGCTACTTTTATTAAAGAACTTATTTTAAAGTTACCTCAAAATGAAGAATTGAAATTTAGAGCTGGTGGCTATATCCAAATAGAAATTCCCCCTTATGAAATGTCTTTTGATAAGATTCAAGTTCAAGACCTTTTTAAAGAGGAATGGAATAAATATGATCTTTTTAAATTAAAATCAAAGGTTGAAGAACCAACCATCAGAGCTTACTCTATGGCAAATTATCCAGAAGAAAAAGGTTTAGTGAAATTTAATATTAGAATTGCAACTCCGCCTCAAAAAAATTTACCTCCAGGAAAGATGTCTTCTTATCTTTTTAAATTAAAAAAAGGGGATAAGGTGATGATTTCTGGTCCTTATGGTGAGTTTTTTGCTAAAGAAACTAATAAAGAAATGATTTTTATTGGTGGTGGTGCTGGGATGGCTCCTATGAGAAGCCATATTTTTGATCAATTAAAAAGAATTCAGAGTCAAAGAAAAATTTCTTTTTGGTATGGAGCAAGAAGTAAAAAAGAAATGTTTTATGTTGAAGATTTTGATCAACTAGCTCAACAATATAAAAATTTTACTTGGCATGTAGCACTTTCATCGCCTTTACCTGAAGATGATTGGAAGGGACTTACAGGTTTTATTCACCAAGTTCTTTATGATCAGTATTTAAAAAATCATCCAAGTCCTGAAGATTGTGAGTATTATCTTTGTGGACCACCTATGATGAATAAAGCTGTTATTGAGATGTTGGTGAATCTTGGTGTAGAAAGAGATGATATCGCTTTAGATGATTTTGGAGGATGAGAAATTTATTAATTCCCTTTATACTACTCTTTTCTCTCTTTGTTCAAGAACAACCTTTTGTTTATGAAGGACAAACCATGGGAACTTTTTATAAGGTTCACTATTACGCAGAAAAAGAAATTTTGACTCAACAAGAAATTGATTCGCTTCTTGAAGAAATTAACAGACAGATGTCTACCTATCGTGAAGATAGTGAAATTAGCCAAGTCAATAAAGCTCCTCTTTTTAAAGATCTTGTGATTTCAAAAGAGTTTAGTGAAGTGTTAAAAAAAGCTCTCATTGTCATGAAAGAATTTCCACTCTCTTATGATATTACCCTTGGGGATCAAATAAACGCTTATGGTTTTGGTCCTAAAAAAATTGAAAAAAAAAATTATCTTCGTCTTGATCCTTTGAAAAAATTTAGTATTAAAGATCAAGCCATAAGAAAATTACATGCTTCTTGTCAGTTAGATCTCTCTTCTATTGCTAAAGGCTATGCTCTAGATCTCATTGCTTCTAAAATGAAGGATTTAAACATTAAAAATTTTCTTATTGAAATTGGTGGTGAAGTGAAGGTCCAAGGAAAAAATCAAAAAAGAGATTGGAAAATTGCTATTGAAAACCCCTTAGGTAAATTAAAATTTGTTTTTTTAAAAAATGAATCTATTGCTACTTCTGGAATTTATAAAAATTTTTACGAAGAAAATTCTTACACCTATACTCATATTTTTTCTCCTAAAACAGGTCAGCCTATTCATAACGATATTTATTCCTTATCTATTATCCATAAAGAAGCAGCTTATGCTGATGCCTATTCCACTGCTCTGATGCCCTTATCGAAAAAAGATTTAATGAGAGCTTTAGAAGAAAAAAATTTAAAAGCTTTTGTTATTTTTAAAGATGGAACGACGATAGAGAGATTATGATGATTACATTTATTTTTTTCTTACTTGCTTTTCTTCTTCTTGCCTTGGGAACCTTTTTAAGTAAACGAGAAATTAAAGGTTCTTGTGGTGGAATCAATAAAGAGTATTGCGGTTGTAAAGATTCTTGTGAAGAATATAATTCTTAAAAATTTTTTAATAAACTTAGTTATAAAAAAAGATAAATGAATTTATCTTTGGTGCTCAGGGCGAGACTTGAACTCGCACGCCTTTTTGAGAAAGCGAGGGATTTTAAATCCCTTGTGTCTACCGATTCCACCACCCAAGCTAGAATGAATCCTATCTTCACTATTTTCTAAGGGCTTGTCAATATGTTATAAGGCTTTCAGTGTGCGGGGTTAGCTCAATGGATAGAGTACTTGGCTTCGAACCAATTGGTTGGGGGTTCGAGTCCCTCACCTCGCGCCATAAATTAAAATTGAAATGTTCCAAAGATTCCTAATTTTCCTGTGTATAAATATTTTTCTTCAAATTTCTGAAAAGGAAATGCACTACTATACTCTAATCCTACAGAAAAAGTATTATTAATGTAGAGTTCTACCCCTACAGAAGCATTTAAACCTAAAAGAAATCTTGTAAAAGAATCTTTATAGAAAACAAAAAAGAAAGCCATTCCTCCATAAGCATAAAAATGAAAATTATCAATACTATGAAATCTCCATTTAATGTTAGGCGAGAGAATCATTCTGTCTAAATAAGATTTATTACTTCCAATGTAGAGATAATCATTTTTTAAATAAAGTAAAAAATCAAAAAGAGGACTTGTACTCCTTCCATAAAACAAATCTATATTAAGAATTCCTGGTCCATTCACCGTGTGACCTAGGTTTAATCCAATATAATTAGGTTTGAGATCTTGTGCTTTTAAAAAGCTTAATAAAAATAACATAAAGACGATAACTATTGTAAAACATGTTATTTTTTTTTGCAAAAATTTTTTTAACTCTTATTAAACCAAAAGAAAAATCTAATTTAGAAGATCTTTTTCATGTTTATAAAGAAGATCAATCCCTATATGAGCATTTTCTAGTGAGTCTTTACCTGAAATCTTTCTTTTTAAGAAAAGAAGCTCCCAATCTCTCTTTTATGATTTATGAAGCTTTGAACAAAGAATTAAAAGAGGATTTTTTAGCTCAAGAAAAAAATTTTGTAGAAAATTTTAATGAAGCTTTAGATCTTTTTAAAAAAAAAAAATATAAAAAATCTTTATCTATTTTGAAAAAACTACATTTCCTTAAAAGAGAAGATGAACAAGTGGCTCTGGCTATGGGCTTAAACTTAGAATTGATTAATATTGGTGAGGCTCAAAGTTTTTATGAATATTATTTAATAGTGAATCCTTTGTCAGTTCTCGTCTTAGAAAGAATGGTGAATCTTTTTTATGAATATAAACAAGAAGAAAAATTTTTAACTTATCTTAAAAAACTTTTAGTCAAAGGAACAAAAGAATCAAGAATAGAATTAGCTCATCTTTTAAAAAGCTGGGGTTATGATAAAGTTGCCCAAGAAGAACTTTATTCATTTAAATGATTACTATTCACAGAGACTAAATAGTAATCATTTCTTGAAGGAATCAAATAATAATTTTCACCATCGATGTCAATAATTTTACATTGATCTAAAAAATTAACTAAATTTTTTTTTAAAAAAATATCAAAAGAAGAATTATCAAGATCATTTTTATAATTTAAAATAAGGTTTTTTTTCTTCTTATCTTTTATCCAAGACATTAAAAGCTGATTTCCTGAAATTTTTTGAAAATAAAAATTTGTTCCTCGATTTAAAAGAGATTTTCCTCCTTTGTTATAAATTCTAAAAAAGAAAGAACTTACCTCGTCTCTTAAAAAAAAAAGAGAAAGAGTATCTAAATAATAGTATTTCTCTAAAAAAATTTTACCTGAGAATACATGATTGGTTAGATTTAAAGGAAAATTTCTAAAATTAAGAGGATAGATTTTAGAAAAATCATTAACTAGATAATGTATAATATAACCTTCTCCAGCAGGAAAAATTTCTTTGATAAAATGTTTTTCATGTTCAAAAAGATTTTTACATTCACCAGGAATTGATGAGTTTAAAGAATATAAAATGTTTTTTCTAGATTCAAGTTTAAAATGAAATAAAAAATCATTTTCATTAGTAATGATTTTTTTTAAGTTTTGTTTATATTTAAAAATAATGCTATCTTTATCTTTGAAAAAATCTTTCCCCCAAATAAAAAAAATTTTTTCATTAGCTCTGGTAAGCTCTAAAAGAAAAGAATTTTTTGTGTGATGTAATTTAGTCCCTCTGAAACCTTCAAGATAATGACTTTGAAGATCTTTTATTCCAATATTAATTTTCCCTCCAAAATTTTGATCTCCCCATAGGTAAAGATGTTCATCTATTAAACAAGCTAAAGCCTTGTCTGTTGTAGCTATTTGTTGAATGTATTTATTTTCTTTGAGTCTATTTTGAATTTCGTGAAGAGAGGAAAAATCTAAATCAGAATTTGAGCTCCAGTAAATTAAATAATCTTTAAAGTTTTTTTTGTAATGAATAAAAAAAGTATCTTCAGTTGTTAAAATCTTTTCTATCAAAATACCTTCTTGCTCATTTATCTCCAATAAATCAGAACTTAAATCTACAGGATTGTTTTCATGAATAAGATGAACTTTGTAAAAATTTTCAGTGACAGGAAGAAGAAAAAGAAAGGATTTTTTATTTTTTGTTTGTTCTATCCAAGGGATAGCGGAGTCTTGTCTCTGAAAATCTGAAAATTGACCTTCAATGACATTTCTTGAGGTGTTACTAAGAATAAAAAAAATAGTAAAAAACATAATAAAATTATCACATATTTTTTTAAAAAAAGAGGTTAAAATAATTGATTTTTTTAGTAAGATAAGAATATGAAATTTTTCTTTGTTTTTCTATTTTCTTGTCAATCGCTTGAAATTAAAGATCTAAAAAAAGAATTAAATAAATATAGCCTTAATTTTACAGGCAAGATGATCATAAAAAAAAATCATTCTCAAGTTGAAGGACTGATTGAAAGTGAAGATTCTATAAAAGAATGGAGCTTGTCAGGTTATCTGTTGTCAAAAAAATTTCAACTAAATCTTACTCCTGAAAAAATACTTTTTATTGAAGGAGATGAAGAGGTTCAAAATTTGATCAAAAAATTTAACCCCTATTTAAAAATTTTTTATCAAGAATGGGTCTCTTTTAAAAAAGAGGAAAAATTTTGTCCTCAAGAACAAATCTTAGAAAATGAATTTCAGTGCCAAGGTCTTTGGTTTATGGATAAGAATAGAATTTTTTTTAAGAAAAACCCTATACAAATAGTCTTTGAGAAGAAAAAAATCAAGATAGAATATGCGGAATATGAGGTAATCTTTCTAAAAGATAGCTAAAACTTGTCAAATAAGTCCTTTTTAGGTACCTTTAGCCCTTATATTAAGGAGTACTCTATGACATTAATAGCTCTTCTACTATTTTTCTTTTCTTGTACTAAAAATTCAGAAAAACCAATATTAACTCTTCCTTTAGATGCTAATGTAGCTTCTCTAGATCCAATACACGCTACAGATAGGTATTCTATTCAAGGAATCTTTCCTGCTTATGAGTGTCTTTTTGAATATGATTATTTAAAAAGACCTTATGAATTAACCCCATTACTTGTAGAGTCTTTTCCTCAAGTGAGTCAGGATAAAAAAATCTATCGATTTAAATTGAAAAAAGGTATTTTTTTTCATCCCCATGAAGCTTTCAAGGGACCAAGAGAGCTTAGGGTTGAAGATATTTTTTATTCTTTTAAGCGTTTAGCAGATAAGAAATTACAAGCTAAAGGTTGGTGGGTTCTTCAAGGTAAAATCTTAGGTCTTGATGCTTGGAGAGAAGGCTCAGATTATTCTGTAGAGGTCCCAGGTTTTAAAAAAATTAATGAACAAGAATTTGAAATTATTTTGATTAAGCCCTATCCTCAAATTTTACACTTATTAGCCAATGTTCATACAGCTATTGTGGCACAAGAAGTTGTCGAATTTTATAAAAATCAATTTGGTCAATTTGCCATAGGTACAGGACCTTTTATTTTAAAAAAATTTATTCCGGGAAATAGTCTTCATTATATAAAAAATGAAAATTATCAACATAGTGTTTTTCCAGAGAATAATGATCCAAATTATTCTACTGCTTCTTTAAAAAAATTACCTTTAACTGAGGAACTTATTTTTCTTATTACCCCAGAAAATCATCCAAGATGGTTAAATTTTTTAAAAGGTTCTTTTGATCTTTTTTATGGACTATCAGCTGATCCTGCTCTTTTTATTAATGAACAAAAATCCTTAAAAAAAGAATTAGTAGATAAAAAAATTAAAGCTCAATCAACCCTTATTCTTGATGTTAGTTATTTAGGATTAAATAATAAGAATCCTATTTTTAAAAATCCTTTAGTGAGAAAAGCTCTTTCTCTTTCTATTGATAGAGATAAATATTCTGAGCTCTTTCTTTATGGATTAAGTGAAAAAGCTCAAAGTGTTGTTCCACCAGCTATTAAAGGGTATCAGAATAAAAAAAATTCTTGGATAGAATATAATCCTAAATTAGCTGAAGAATTATTAGTCAAAGCAGGATATCCTAAAGGACAAGGTCTTCCAATTCTACGTTTAGAAACAAAATCAGGAACTGAAGACCGACAAAAAGCTGATTTTTTTGCCAAAGCCTTTCAAGCTATTGGAGTTAAGGTTAAAATTAACTATAACACATGGCCGGAATTAATTAATAAAATCCACCGAGGTAACAATGATATTTTTACTCTTTCTTGGCACATGGATTATCCAGATGCAGAGAATATGTTTTCTTTAGTTTACGGAAAAGGAATGGTTCCTAAAGGAAATAATTATACTTTCTATGAAAATAAAATCATAGATGCTCTTTTTGAAGAAGCTATTTATTTAGAGGATGGACCTAGGAAAACTTCTTTATATGAGCAAATTGATGATTTAATTCGAGAAGAGGTTCCTATTATTTATCTTTTTCACCGAAAAGTTTTTTGGTTGTATCACGATTGGTTGAAATTTTTTAAAGATTCTGATTTTGATTTTCAACATGTAAAATATTACTCTATTGATCCAGAAAGAAAGAAAAAGGTTTTAAAAAATTTATGATAAAGTTTCTTTTATCAAGGATTTTTCTAGCTATTCCTATTCTTGTTGGTGTGAGTACTTTAATTTTTATTCTTTTTCATGTGGTGGTCGAAGACCCTACTCCCATCCTTTTAGGAAAGAATGCTACAGAGGAACAACAAAGAGAATTAAGAGAATTTCTAGGTCTAGATAAGCCTTTATTAGAACAATATTTAAAAGTTTTAAAAAGTACCTTAACTTTTGATTTTGGTTATTCTTGGATGAACAAAAGATCTATTAAAGATATGATTATAGAAAGAGCTTTTCCTTCAATTTTATTAGGATTACCGGCAACAATTTTAAGCACTTTTATAGGTCTTATGATTGCTTTTATGGTAGCTTATCGTAGGGGGCAATGGTTGGACCATATTGTAAGATTTAGTTGTATTGCTGCGATGAGTATCTCTGTTTTATCCTACATTCTTTTTTTTCAATGGCTTTTTGCTTTTAAATTTAGTTGGTTTCCTATTAGTGGCTTTTCTTTTTCTTTCCCTCAAATGCTTTCTTATGTTATTTTACCAGGTTTTATTTTCTTTATTTTAAGCTTAGGACAAGATGTGCGATTTTACAGAACGATTGTTTTAGATGAGTTTTTTCAAGATTATATTAGAACAGCTCGAGCAAAAGGCTTAAGTGAAAAAGAAATTTATTTTAAACATTTATTAAAAAATATTCTTGTTCCTGTTGTGACTTATATTATTATTAATCTCCCAGCTATTCTTCTAGGTGCTCTTCTTTTAGAAAGTTTTTTTTCTATTCCTGGTTTAGGTGGAATGACCCTACAAGCACTCAATGATTCAGATTTTCCAGTGATTAAAGCTATGGCAATCTTCTCTTCCGTTGTCTATATTATTCTCAATATTGTGACAGATATTTTTTATAAATTAGTTGATCCAAGGATGAAGCTATGAAAGATTTTTTACGTCAAAGATCAGCTTATCTGTCCCTGAGTGTCATTGTACTTTATTCCCTTATTACTTTATTTGTAGCTCTTGGTTTACTAGCTTCAGATTGGTTTTTGGAAGTCGGAGAAAGTTATCAATCTCCTAGCTTGAATTACTTTTTTGGAACAGATATTTTTGGTCAAAGTGTTTTTAAAAAAGTTATTTATAGTGCCAAAACTGCTATGCTAGTAGGTTTTTTTAGTACACTTATAGGACTATTTTTAGGAGTAAGCTTAGGGTTTTTAGCAGGTTATTTTGGTGGAAAAGTTGATCAATTTATTGTTTGGCTTTACACAACCTTTTCTTCTATTCCCTCTATCATTCTTCTTATCTCTATTGCTATGGTTTTAGGAAAAGGCGAATTAACCATGTATATTGCTATTGGACTTACTAGCTGGGTGAGTTTATGTCGCTTAATTCGAGCAGAAGTTTTTAAACATAAAGACAGAGAATATGTCTTAGCTGTAAAAATTTTTGGTGCAGGACATCTTCGCCGCATGAAACATATTTTTCCTAATGTGGCTCATCTTATTATTATTAACGCTTCTTTACAGTTTCAAACAGCTATTAAATCAGAAGTGATCCTCTCTTATATAGGATTAGGTGTTGCTGGAGTTCCTAGCTGGGGCACAATGATTGATGATGCTAAAAAAGAATTAACTCAAGGAGTTTGGTGGCAATTACTTTTTGCTACTTTAGCCATGTTTTTTATTATTTTAGCTTTCAATATTTTAAGTGATGCCCTCAGAGATTATTTTGATCCTAAGGTTCAAGGAGGAAAAATTCGTGCTGAAAGTGAATAATCTGACCCTCTCTATTCATAATAAAATTGTTTTAAAAGATTTAACCTTTTCTTTAAAAAAAGGTGAAAGTTTAGGTTTAGTAGGTGAGTCAGGTTCTGGGAAGAGCTTAACTTCTTTATCCTTAATGAGACTTCTTCCTGAACAAGCTGTAATAGAAAAAGGAAATATTCTTTTTCAGGATCAAAATCTTTTACAACTAAAAGAAGAAGAGATGAGAAAACTTCGAGGAAAATCCTTAACCATGATTTTTCAAGAACCTATGACTAGTCTTAATCCTGTTTTTACTATTGGTTATCAAATAGAAGAAGTGATTAAAGCTCATGAAAATTTATCAAAACAAGAAAGACAAGAAAAAGTTTTAGATTTATTAAATCAAGTAGGAATTCCTGATCCAAAACTAAAAATAAAACAATACCCACATGAACTTTCAGGTGGTCAAAAGCAAAGAGTCATGATTGCTGCTGCTATTGCTTGTAATCCGGATTTACTCATTGCAGATGAACCAACCACTGCTTTAGATGTGACTATTCAAAAACAAGTTCTAGATCTTCTAAAAAAACTTCAAGAAGAAAGAAAAATGAGTTTAATTTTTATTACTCATGATCTAGCTGTGGTTTCAGAGATGGTAGATAATATTGTTGTTCTTTATCAAGGAAAAATTGTTGAAAAATCTTCAACTAAAGATATTTTTACTCAAGCACAAGATTCGTATACTAAAGGGTTGTTGGCTTGTCGTCCTGAAATGAATCTTGGAATTAGAAGATTACCTGTATTATCAGATTTTTTAACAGGTGAAGGTCCTAAAAAAGAACCAAAAAAAGAAAAATTCTTAGGTGAAACTCTTTTAGAAATTAAAGACCTTACTGTTGTCTATGATTTACCAAGAAAATCTTTTTTAGAGCCTAAAAAAACTTTTGAAGCAGTTAAAAATGTTTCATTAAAGTTAAGACGAGGTGAAACCCTAGGTATTGTAGGTGAATCAGGTTCTGGTAAAAGTACCTTAGGTCGTACTCTTTTAAGATTATTAAATCCAAAATCAGGTGAAGTTTTCTATAAAGGTCAAAATCTTAAAAATCTCACAAAAAAAGAAAGTTTTGCTTTAAGAAAAAAAATGCAAATTATTTTTCAAGATCCTTATTCTTCTCTTAATCCTAGAATGACTGTTCAAGATACTCTTTTAGAACCTATGATTATTCATGATCTTTACTCTAAACAAGAAAGACAAGATAAAGTGAAGGAACTGATTGAAAAAGTAGGATTAGAACAAAGACATTTGAATCGTTATCCTCATGAATTTTCTGGTGGTCAGCGTCAAAGAATTTCCATTGCTAGAGCTTTAGCAGTAGAACCAGAATTTATTGTTTGTGATGAGTCTGTTTCAGCCTTAGATGTCTCAGTCCAAGCTCAAATTCTTAATCTCTTATCTGATCTACAAGATGATTATAACCTAAGTTATATTTTTATCTCTCATGATCTTAGTGTTGTTTTTTTTCTCTGTGATCATGTTGCTGTTATGAAAGAAGGTGAAATTGTTGAATATAACACCACAGCTGAGCTCTATAAAAAACCTCAACATCCTTATAGTCAAAGTCTTTTTGATGCTATTCCTAAGGTGAAATATTCATAAAAAGACTAGAACAAGAATAGTTAAAATATTTTTCTAAAAAAGAAAATTCTTCAGAAATTTCCTTATTAGAAACAGCAGCTTTAAATTTAAAAAGAAGAGGATTTAATTTAGAGTTGTTATAATCAATCTTAGCTATAAGATCATTAATTACAGCTTTCCAGGTTTCAAAAACCAAACAAGAATAACTTAAAGAGAGATCCTCTTTGAAAGAAAAAAGTTTTTCAAAATAATGGCTATTTTTTTTTACAAGATCTGAATCAGAAGGATAAATTTTACTCATAGGAAAAGAACAATTTATTGGAGAATGCTTTTTTATGATATTAAAAATTTTTTCTAAGGGGTTTTTTTCACAATTAAAAGATAAATAGAGCTCCTCACTACTTTCAGGATGAGCTGGACATTCTTTGATGATAAAAACTTCTTTTAGATCAGTAGAGCAAGAAGATCTTTTTTCTAGATAGGATTGAATTAAAAGAAATATTTCTATGATTGACATAATTTCTTTTTAAAATAAGAAAGTTCAGTTTTCATATAGGAGATAAATTCCCTACTGATTTCTTTTTTGTCTAAGATCAGATCATAAGAAATATCCAAAAGAGCTAAAGATTTAGCAAAAAATTCTGTTCTTTTCATGAGTTGATTTCTCCTAAAAAGAGCTAAGTAGAGAATAGTGCAATGAAAAGAAAAATTTTCTAAAAAAAAAGTTCTAAAAAGAGAAAATTTGATGAGGTCTAGAAAATTTAAATGATAAAGTTTCTTAAATTTAAAAATGTTTTTTAAATTTTTAAAGTAATCTTTTAAAGCCATTAAAGACTGAATCTGAGAAGTTCCTTCGTAAATAAGAAGAGCAAAACTGTCTCGGTGAATTCTTTCTATCTCATAGTCTTTCATAAAACCATAACCACCAAAAATTTGAATGGCTCTTTGACTTTGATAAGTGAGAACTTCAGTAGAAAACATCTTAATAAGAGGTGTTTTTTTTCTTACAATATTTTTATAATTCTCATTTCCTTTTTGTAAAAAATCATAGTGCAGAAGAGATTTTAAAAGATAATGAGCAAGAGCTTCCTTAATTAAATTCATTTCTATTAACATTTCATGAACCATAGGAAAATCTTTCAAATAAGTTTTAAATTGTTGTCTTTCACTGGCATACTTTAAAGATCTCTCATAACAATCTTCTAAAGCACCTAAGGCTTGAAGACCTACCGCTAAACGAGCTTCATTCATTAAATGCAGCATCTTTTTAAAACCGGAACCCTCTTCACCAAGAAGTTTCCCCTTACTTCTATTAAAAACCAATTCACAGGTAAAAGATCCATGTAAACCCATTTTATCTTCAATCTTAGTGACTTTGTAATTATTCTCTTCTTGTTTCACTAAAAATAAAGAAAGATGATTTAAATCATCACCTTCTTTTGTCTTAGCTAAGACAAAAGCAAAGCCACCACCACCATTAGTGATAAAAATTTTTGTACCTGTGATTTCATACCAAGAATGATCTTTTTTTTTAGCAAAAGTTTTAATTTGAGATAAATCAGATCCAGCTTCAGGCTCTGTTAAGCACATGCACCCACTAAGTTGACCTTGAATAATTTGAGGAATAAGCTCTTCTTGATCTTCTAAAGAGCAAAATTGCTTTACCATATCAATCATAGAAAGAAAAAATCCTAACTGAGCACTGCTAGAAAGACATTCTTTAGCAACCAAAGCAAATCCCATAAAAGAAAGACTTAAAGGGAGTCCCATCCCTCCTAAGCTTTTTGAAGCACTTAAACCTAGAAGCCCTAAGTTAGCTGCTTCCTCGTAAAAAGCTTTTAAAAATTTATTAGGAACTGTTTTATGATCTTGAAGAATACCAGCTCCTTGGGAATCTAATTCTTTAGCTCTTGCTCTTACTTGATTTTTAGTCCAATCAGAAAGATTTTTTAGAATTTCATGAAAAAGATTAAGAAATTCTCCTTCACTTAGTTCAGGATGATCTTTTTGATAAAGATCATAAAGATTTTTAAAAAGAAGAGCATTTTGTTCAAAAAAATCTAGGCAAAAATTTTTATTCATGCTACACTGCTTTTTGTTGAATGCAAGGAGTTTACCCACTCCTTGCAAGCATCCATGCTAAGGTTCCAAAATAGAAACATCCTTGTCTCTATTTTTAGTATAACAAAGATAAAGAAAAAAAGAAGATCATGAAATTTCTATCTATCGACATAGAAGCAACAGGATTACAACAAGATGATCAAATTATTGAATTTGCAGCTCTTCTAGTAGAAAAGGAACAAGTTTTAAAAAGATTTCATTGCTATGTGCAGTATTCTAAAGAACCTAGTTCTTGGGTCAAGGAAAATCTTGCCTCACTCTTAGTGAAGGCTCAAGAGGGAGTGACTCTAGATGTTTTTAAAAAAAAATTAGAACATTTTCTTCAAGGAGAAAAAAATTTAATTCTTCTTGGAAAATCTCTTAATGCTATTGATATCCCTTTTTTAAAAAGAGATTTAGGTGAAGAATTTTTTTATACTTATTTTTCTCATCGCACGTTAGATTTAACTAGTATTGTTCTTTTTTATATTGAAAAAGGACTTCTCCCTCTAGAATGCTCCTCTGGAGCAGGGCTTCAAAAATATTTTAAGTTAAATTTTATTGCTCATGAAGCCATGAAAGATGCTGAAAATAACTTAGTGCTATTAGATCTGTTAAAGAAGGTCTAAGACTATTTTTGTAGGAGCATGATCACTTCCTAAAGTATCATGAGTGAGAATAGAAGCATCTTTTAATAGATGTTGAAATTCTTTATTAAGAAAAAAATAATCAATTCTCCAACCTTCATTTCTTAGCTTAGCTCTAGTAATACTAGACCACCAGGTGAATTCTTGTTTAGAAGGATGAAGAGTTCTATAAGTATCAATAAATCCAAGAGATAAAAGATCATCTAATATTTTTCTCTCTTCTGGTAAAAAACCAGAAGTTTTTTCTTCTTTTTCTGGAAAAGATAAATCAATAGCTTGATGAGCAATATTAAAATCCCCACAAAGGATAAAAGGTTTAGATTCTTTTCCAAGACTTTGAAGAAAATCTTTGAAAAAATTTAACTTAAAATGATGTCTTTCTAAAGAAGAAGCTCCATTAGGAAAATATCCTGTGAGAATTTTCAATTCTTTAAATTCTAAAGTTAATAGTCTTCCTTCCCCTTCATTAGAATAAGAAATATGAAGAGGTTTTTTTTTTGAAAAAATAGCTGTTCCACTATAACCTGGCCTTAAACTAAAATGAAAAAATTGATGATAGTTTAAAGATTTTAAATCAAGTGGAAGATCTTTTTCTTGAATTTTAGTTTCTTGAAGACAAAGAATATCTGGACTTTCTTTGTCTAAAAAAGAGAAAAAATTATGCTTTAATCGAGCCCTTAATCCATTAATATTCCAAGAAAGAATTTGCATGAAGAATGATTTATAACAAGTCTTATGAATTTTTGTCAAAAATTTGTCATTTTAAAAAAGTAAGAAGAGAATAACTCAAGGTGAGAGTTTTTTTAAAAACATCTTTAAGAAAAGCCTTGTTTTTAACAATAATTTTAAAAATTGTTTTTCTTGTTATTTTTTATCACTCAGTTTTAAAACATCAAATGGTGCGACCAAGATTTATTGATGTTTATCGTAAAGTTATTTTACCAGGAGATTACAAATAATGGATTATTTAGAACCTGTTTTTCTTGCTAGATTACAATTTGCTCTAACAGCTTTGTATCATTTTATTTTTGTTCCTCTCACCTTAGGCTTAGCTTGGTTAATTTTTATCTTAGAGTCTATTTATGTCATTACTGATGAACCCATCTGGAAAGAAGCAACAAAATTTTGGGGTAAACTTTTTGGAATTAATTTTGCTATGGGGGTCGCTACTGGAATCACTATGGAATTTCAATTTGGAACAAATTGGGCTTATTATAGTCACTATGTCGGTGATATTTTTGGTGCTCCTTTAGCTATTGAAGGATTAATGGCTTTTTTCTTAGAAAGTACCATGATTGGTCTTTTCTTCTTTGGTTGGGATAAGATGAGTAAAAAAACACATCTTCTTTGTACTTTTCTCTTAGCCCTAGCAACAAATTTATCAGCTGTTTGGATTTTGATCGCTAATGCTTGGATGCAAAATCCTGTGGGATCATTTTTTAATCATGAAACCATGAGAATGGAAATGAGTAATTTTTATGAATTAATTTTTAATCCTGTTGCTCAAGCAAAGTTTATTCATACAGTCACAGCTGGTTATGTTTGTGGAGCAGTCTTTATGTTAGCAATCTCTTCTTACTTTCTTTATAAAGAAAAAAAAATAGAAATCATGAAAAGAAGTTTTTCTATTGCCTCTATTTTTGGTCTAGGAGGAACTTTAGGGGTTATTTTTTTTGGTGATGAAAGCGGGTATCATGTGTCTGAATCTCAAACAATGAAAATGGCAGCTGTTGAAGCTATGTGGGAAACTTATCCTGCACCAGCACCTTTTACTCTTTTTGCTATTCCTAATGTTGAAAAAATGGAAAATAAATTTGAAATTAAAATTCCTTATTTGTTAGGATTATTAGGAACAAGAAGCCTAGATAAAGAAATTCCTGGCATTAAACAACTTATTCAACAAGGGGAGAAAAAAATTATTGATGGGATAGAAGCTTATAAGGCTGTTCTTATCTTAAAGAAAGAACCTCAAAATCAAAAAGCTCTTGAAATTTTAAAACAATATGAAAAATATTTAGGCTATGCTCTCCTCCTGAAAGCACAAAATGTAGATCCTCTTCTAGCAAAAAAAGAAGATATTCAAAAAACAGCCTTAAAATTAATTCCTCAAATTCATCTTTTATTTTGGAGTTTTAGAATTATGGTTTTTTGTGGATTATGTTTTTTGGTTTTATTTTTTATGGCAACGTATAAAACACTAAAAAAACAATTCCAGCCTTCAAGATTTCATCGTTTTGCTCTTTATGCCTTACCACTTCCTTGGATTGCAGTAGAATTAGGTTGGATCGTTGCTGAATCTGGTCGACAACCTTGGGCAATTCAAGGAATTTTACCAACAGCTCTTGGTGTGAGCGCTGTAAGTACTTCTATGGTTTTTACTAGTTTAATGGGATTTGTTATTTTTTATAGTTTTTTACTGATCATAGATATTATCTTAATGGTGAAGTATGTTCGTCAAGAATTATATTCTTAAAAGGAAAAATATATGCCTATATTGTTAGATTATGAAACCCTGAGATTTATCTGGTGGTTGCTTTTAGTAATTCTTTTGATTGGAGTGGCTGTTATGGATGGTTTTGATATGGGAATTGCTTTCTTAAATCCTTTTCTTGGAAAGACGGATACAGAAAGAAGAGTGATGATTAACACTATTGGTCCTGTCTGGGAAGGTAATCAAGTTTGGCTCATTACTGCTGGAGGTGCTATTTTTGCTGCTTGGCCACTGGTTTATTCAACTGCTTTTAGTGGATTTTATTTACCACTTTTTCTTGTACTTTTTAGTTTAATTTTAAGACCAGTTAGTTTTGAATTTAGAAATAAGTTTCAGGGAAGAATGAGAGTATTTTGGGATTATACTCTTTTTCTTTCAGGGCTTATTCCTCCTCTCATTTTTGGTGTTGCTTTTGGAAACTTATTTTTAGGAGTACCTTTTTCTTTAGATGAATTTCAATTAACTCGCTATCATGATACTTATTTTATGAGTGTTCTTAATTTATTAAATCCTTTCTCTCTTCTTTTAGGAGTTATTAGTTTGCTTATGCATATTATTCATGGTGCTGTTTATTTAAGTATAAAATCTTTAGGTTCTGTTCAAGAAAAAGCAGTTAAAATTATTCCTTGGCTGTTGGTTTTATGGATTGTTTTATTTATTAGTGCAGGTTTTTGGTTACAATTTATAAAGGGATATACAATTACAAGCCTTATCAATACTCAGGGGGCAAGTTATCCTCAAAGTAAAAATGTCATCACAGAAACAGGTATTTGGTTTAAAAATTATAAAAACAATCCTATTCTACTGGGTGTTCCTTTTATAACCATTTTAAGTGCTTTATTTACTTTTTATCTAATAAAAATTCAACGATATCAATGGTCTTTTTTGACAAGTTCAGTGATGATTGCTGGAACTGTTTTTACGGCTAGCATTGCTCTTTTTCCATTTTTAATGACAAGTTCTTACAATCCTTCCCATAGTTTAACTATTTGGGATGCGAGTAGTTCACATAAAACTTTGTGGCTGATGACAATCGCTACGATTATTTTATTGCCCATTGTTTTAAAATATACTGCTTGGACTTATCACCTTTTAAGACAAGCTCTTGGTCATAAAGATATCGAAAATAATGATAAAAAATATTATTAAGGAGAATTATGTGGTATTTAGCTTGGATTTTAGGCTTAGCTATGACAGTACTAGCTTCAATTTTACTAGGATATTGGATAGAAAAAAATTAAGATTTTTTCTTATAACGCTTATTGAATTTATCTACTCTTCCTTCTGTGTCCATAATCTTTTGTGTTCCAGTATAAAAAGGATGAGAAGCACTTGAAATATCTGTTTTGTATAAAGGATATTCTTTATTATCTTCCCAAAGAATAGTTTCTTTGGTTTTAATGGTTGATCCTACAAGGATAGCAAAATTTGTAGAAATATCTTTAAAAACAACAGGTCTATACTCTGGATGAATATCTTTTTTCATAGAGCCTTTCTATAGCAAAAATTAAGGCTCTTTGTCAAAGTTCTTTAAAATAATTTTCACTTCTTCTTCTGAAAGATCTTTTTTTCTTAAATCTTCGGGTAAAGTGATATTTTTAGTTCCTAGCTTTAAATAAAGTCCATAAGGTCCTTCATAAAGAGAAACTTTCTTTTTTTTATAAGCAGAGAAGGTTTTAAGAACCTGGGATTGTTTTCTTCTTGTTCCCTTAGGTTGTTGTAAGTGATGATAGGCTTCTTCTAGGGTGATATCTAAAAAATTTCTTTGATTTAGACTTCTAGATTCTTCTTTCCATTTTAAATAAGGTCCAAAAGGACCTACTTGTAAGCTAATAGAAGAGCCTTCTTTTTCTCCTAAAATTTTAGGTAAAGAAAGAAGTTTACCAGCTAGGGTTAAATTAATTTCTTCTTGTTGAAGAATTTTTGGAATAGAAACTCTTTTATTTCCACATTGAAGATAAGGACCATAAGGTCCTTGGAGAAGATAGCAAGCTTCTCCATGGAAAGAACCTAGGGGATCTCTTCCTTTTTTAATTTTATCAATCCATTCTTTTAATGTTTCAGGACGACAATCTGAAGGACTAAATTCTTCAGGCAAAGAATAATCTTTTTGATCAGAAAGATCATGAAGAAAAGCTCCATATTTTCCTAATCTAATTTCAAGGTTTTTAGGAAGAGGAAGTTTTACTTTTTTAAATTCTAAAGCTGAAATATTTTTTGCTTTTTTCATGACTTGTGCTTGAAGTCCTTCTTCTCCTAAATAAAATTTTTTTAAAAATTGAAGAGAATCTAACTGATTTTCTGCAATATCATCAAGAGATGATTCCATCCTTGAGGTAAAGTCATAATCAACAAGTTGAGGAAAGTGTTCTTCTAAGAGATAAATAACAGATAAAGCAATGAAAGAAGGGACAAGTTGTTCTTTTTGTTTTTGAACATAGCCTCGATCTAATAAAGTAGAAATAATAGTAGCATAAGTTGAAGGACGACCAATCCCTTCTTTCTCTAACTTCTGAATTAGTGAAGCTTCATTAAATCTTGTAGGAGGTTTTGTTTGATGTTCATCAACTTGAGATTTTGTACAAGTAAAGAGAGTTCCCTTTTTAAATTCTTCAATAGGATCTTCAAGGTCTTCTTGATAACATTTTAAAAAACCAGGCTCAATAATTTTTGAGCCTTGAGCTTGAAAGAGAGCTGTCTCTTCTTGAAATAAATATTTTAAAGATTTTTTCTGTGCAGAAATCATTTGACTAGATAGAGTTCTGTTCCAGATAAGAGTATAAAGATCTAAAGCTTTTTGATCTAATCTTAATTTTGAAGGAGGAATAAAATCACCTGCAGGTCTAATAGCCTCATGAGCTTCTTGAGCAGAACCTTTAGCTGTAAAAACTCTTGGTTTTAGATAATGAGCACCGTAATTTTTTTTAATAATGGTATAAATATGATCTAAACTTTCTTGACTTAAAAAAGGAGAATCAGTCCTCATATAGGTAATGAGTCCTTCTTCATAAAGTTTTTGAGCTAACCTCATGGTTTCTTTAGCACCGAGATGAAGTTTTCTAAAAGAATCTTGTTGTAAAGTTGAAGTAATAAAAGGTGCCTTAGGATGAGTTTCAAAAAAATCTTCTTGTACTTCCTGAAGAATCATTTTTTTGTTATGAAGTTTCTCAATTAAAGGACTTAATTCTTCTTTTGTAAAAGATTTAAATTCTTGAGGTTTATGGAGTTGACCTGTGTCAGGATTAAAATCTTTTGATTGAGCCACTTTAAAATTTTGATAAGATTTTAACTCAGCAACTAAACCTTCTTGAAATGAAATTTTTAAAGAAGTAAAATGTGCACTTCTAAATTTTAATCTTTCTCTTTCTCTTTCAATAATCATTCTTAACCCTGGAGATTGAACTCGTCCAGCAGAAAGACCATAAGAAATTTTTTGCCATAAAAGTGGTGAAAGAGTGTAACCTACAAGACGATCAAGAACTCTTCTTGTTTCTTGAGCCTTCACTAAATTTAAATCAAGATCTCTTGTATTATTTAAAGATTCTAAAATAGCTTTTTTAGTAATCTCATGAAAAACTAAACGCTTAACAGGAATTTTTGGTTTTAAAACTTCTAATAAATGCCATGAAATACTCTCACCTTCTCTGTCTTCATCTGTAGCAAGATAAAGGGTGTCAGCTTCTTGCAAAGCTTTTTTTAATTGTTGAATAATTTTATTTTTTCCTTTAGACAGAACATAAAGAGGTTCAAAGTTTTTCTCAGTGTTAACTCCAATTTTTGCCCAAGCTTGGTCACTGTATTCTTTGGGAATATCCTTGGAAGATTGAGGGAGGTCTCTTAAGTGACCATAACTAGCGTAAACAATAAAATCTTTTGTTAAAAACTGACTAATAGTTTTAGCTTTTGTAGGGGACTCTACAATCACTAAATGTTTTTTCATGTAAAGAGTTCATCCTTTGAAAAAAAAAGAGAAATTTCTCTTTCAGCAGAAACAACTGAATCTGATCCATGGACAGCATTGGCTTCAATACTATCTCCATAACGACGTCTTAAAGTATCAGGATTACCTTGTTCTGGATTTGTTGGACCCATAATTTCTCGGTTTCTTAAAACAGCATTGGTTCCTTGTAAGGCTAAAAGTACGACAGGACCAGAAGTAATAAATTTAATTAAAGAAGAAAAAAAAGGTTTATCTTTATGATCTTGATAAAATTCTTCTCCTAGATTTTTAGAAATATGGCTCATCTTCAATCCAATAATTTGAAATCCCTGATTTTCATATTCTTTTAAAATAGATCCGATAACGTGTTTCTTCACAGCATTAGGCTTAATAATAACGAAAGTTTGTTCTAACATGAATTTCTAACTCCTTAATAAATGTTGTAGTTCTTTTCCTATATCAGGTAAAGATCGAATGAGAGTCATACCATGTTTTTTTAATTTTTCAAACTTAGCCTCTACTGTGTCTTCTCCACCTTGAACAATAGCACCAGCATGACCCATTCTTTTTCCTTTAGGTGCAGTTGCCCCAGCAATAAAACAAGCAACAGGTTTTTTCATATTGGCTTTAATCCATTCTCCCGCTTCAACCTCAGCTTGACCACCAATTTCACCAATCATAAGAACAGCTTCTGTCTCTTTATCTTCATTAAATTTTTTTAAGCAATCAATATAATTCATTCCAATAATAGGGTCTCCGCCAATACCAATACAAGTTGATTGACCTAATCCTATTTCACTGAGTTGATAAACTGCTTCATAAGTAAGAGTTCCTGAGCGAGAAATCACTCCAATAGATCCTTTTTTATGAATGAAACCAGGCATAATACCAACCTTACATTCTTCTGGAGTAATGATTCCTGGACAGTTAGGACCAATAAGAAGAGAAGAACTTTTTATTAAAGCTTTTTTAAATTGCATCATATCATTAATAGGAATTCCTTCAGTAATAGCTACAATTAAAGGAATTTCAGCATGAAGACATTCAAATAAAGAATCTAATGCATGAGCTGGAGGAACAAAAACCATTGCTCCATCAACAGGTCCTAATTTTTTTTTTAACTCTTCTAAAGAATTAAAAACGGGAAGATTTAAACAAGTTGACCCTCCTTTTCCAGGAGTCACTCCTCCAATAAATTTTGAACCATAACTTAAACATTGTTCTGTATGAAATTCACCCTGCTTTCCCGTAAGTCCCATGGTAATAAAACGAGATTGTTTATTTACTAAAATAGACATAATTACCTTTTTAATAATTCTACTGTTTTTTTTGCAGCTTCTTTTAAATCTTTTAATGAAAAAATTTGATGAAAACTTGAGTTTAATAAATTAAGCCCTTCTTCAGCTTTTGTTCCTTGAAGCCTGACCACTAAAGGTTGTTTAAGTGAGACTTTTTCTAAAGCTTTTAAAATTCCTTCAGCAATAATATCACATCTCATGATACCACCAAAAATATTAACAAAAATAACTTTAACTTTTGGATCCTCTATTAAGAGTTGAAAAGCTTCTTTGACTCCTTCAACATTTGCACCACCACCGACATCAAGAAAATTAGCAGGACGTCCCCCTACTTCACTAATAAGATCCATTGTTGCCATAGCTAGTCCTGCACCATTTACTAAGCAACCAATAGAACCATCAAGTGAAACATAAGAAATATTCACAGCTAAAGCTTTTTGTTCTTCTAAAGTGAGTTGAGATAAATCTTGAAGATGAGATAGTTGTTTTTGTCTAAAAAGACTATTGTCATCAACAATCATTTTACAGTCAAGAAGTATTAGCTCAGATCCTGTGAATCCTAAAGGATTAATTTCAAGAAGAGTGAGATCTTTTTCTAGATAAAACTCATAAAGAGGAAGAAGAAGAGAAGAAATAGTTTGAACATCAAGAGATAACAAAGTAGAGACTTTTCTTATTTGATAAGGAAAGAGACCATCCTTTAAATCTAATTTAAGAAGAGAATCAGAAGAACTCTCTTCAATAGACATACCTCCTTCTTTACTTACAACAAGACTAGGACAAGAAGCCTCTCTATTAAAGGTAAAGCTTAGATAAAATTCTCTTTCTACTTTTAAACATTCTTCTAAGTAAAAACCATGGACTTTTTGTCCATGGGGAGCATTTTGATAAGTAATAAAGTTTTGATTATGAAAAGTATCAAAAAAAGAAAACCACTCTTCTTTTGAAGAAATTTTTTTCACCCCACCAGATTTTCCTCGACCACCAGCATGAACTTGAACCTTAGCCATAAAAGGAAAATTTAGAGGCAAATTTTCTTCTTTTTTTTGAGTGAAAAATCCTTTTGGTAATTTGATACCGAGACTTTTTAATAAAGCCTTAGCTTGATATTCATGAAGATTCATTCAAGTTCCTTTTCTATGGTATTAAAAAACACTTCTAACTCTTTTTTTAAAGAAATTTTGTTTTTTTTATTATCTTTTATTTCATGATAAAATTTCATGGTATTAAAAGCAAGCTTTTCTATAAGAGGAATTAAAAAATGTTTTTTATCTTCTTGAGATAAATCTATCAGAAGTTGAGTGAGTAAAGGGGCATAGTTTTTTTCATAGTGTGTTTTAAATTTTTTTAGCTCTTGCTTTGATTCTAAGATAAGAAAAAGATTTTCTTTAAGTTTTTCTAAAAGAGATTTAAAGGTTAGAAATCTTTCTTCTTCAGGTTTTTTTTCTTGAATCTTTATCTCAGTTTTTTTTTCTAAAAGTTTTTTCTCAAAAAGTTCCTTGCTTTCACCTATGAAAACTTTTTTTTGAACATAAAACTCTTCATCAAAACCAAAAATTTTTTTAAGATAAGAAGATTCTTTTTCTAAAACCTTTAACTCTATATCATAAAAACCTTCAGGCACTTTGTGATCAAGTTGAAAAATTAAGAAACGATAGGAATTTTTACTCTCAAAACATTGATTAAAAATAACTTCATCTAATGTTTTTTCACTTTTTAAACAAAGATTAAAAGTAGAGCTATAAACATAGTTATTAGTGATAAAGAGTTCCTTGTAATCTTGAGAGAAAACTAAGGAAAAATCAGGTCTTTTTAACAGAGAAGGAGTGGTGTTTTTGAGATAAGTTTTTTGACTATAAGTCATTTTTTTTAAATCAGGAATAAAAAGATAAAGATCTTTTAAAAAATAAGTGAAGATAAAAAGAACAATAAAAGGAAAAAGGTAAAAAAATTTTTTATAAAACTGATCTTCTTCTGGCAAAGGAGGAAGTTGCATCATAAACCTATAATTAACTTGATTTCATTATTATTAGCAGGATAGATTTTAGTAGAAACACCAATTTTAAAAGGAAATTCAGCTACAAAAGATTTTAAAACAAATTTAAGACCATAATCAATGTAAACAGTTACGTCTTCTTTTGCATGAAAAGATTTGTTGTTGTTAAAAAAAACACTAAAAGAATATCCATTAAAAAATGAAAGATTTTTAAAAAAAATAATGCCTGAGGAAAGACCTGAGTTAAAATTTGTTAATAAATACTCAAAATCAATTCTTTGATTTAAATAAAGACTAAAGTTCTTTTTATTTTCAGAAGAAAGAGTGTTAAAGGACTTTACATTAAAGAGATCAAAAGACTCTTCGAAATTTGTTTCATAGTAAGAGTAGTAAGCAAATGTAGGAAAATTTAAAGAAATTCTTTTTTTACTATAGGATTGGTTGAATATAAAAGAAACAGATGATTCTTTAAAGTCAAATTGATGATAAGAGTTAAAACCTATAGAAAAACCATTAAACCAAGATTCAATTTTTTTTGTATTATAAATAAACTTATAAAAAGGAGTGAAGTAATTTTTTTTATGTTTATTAAAGTTTTCAAAGTTATAGTAAGTATCTACTCCGTAAGAATGAATTAAGTCTGATCTTGATAATCCAAGTTTTATTATTTGTTTTGTATTCATTTCCAAACTATAGGGATTAATGGTATTAACAAAGCCAAAATGAAAATCGACTAAAGGAATTTTAACAATATTATTCCAATTAAAAGAGG
This sequence comes from uncultured bacterium, assembly GCA_964652255.1. GTDB lineage: Bacteria > Bdellovibrionota > Bacteriovoracia > Bacteriovoracales > CAZZBM01 > CAZZBM01. Next base: position 118,377 of record CAZZBM010000001.1, on the reverse strand, counting down.
GTTTGATTTTTTTATGATGAAAATCAATGAAAGCACCAAGAGTGATTTCAGTAAAGATAATATTTAATGGGTCAGTAAAAGCTGTGTAAAAATTCAAGCCTAAAATGTCACGACCTGTAAGACTCATCAAAGGTAGCCAAGAATTAAATTTTAAATGATTAAGAGGATTATATTTAGGATTTCTCTCTATGGGTTGACTGAATATAGGTTCTTTTACAGATCGATCATTGGCACGAGCAAGAGGAGGGAGTTGATCAGTGGCTGAGCTAAATTGTTCATTTTTATAGAAATAAGCTTCATTTTTATAGAAAACATCTCCTTTAAGAAAACGATTTTCTTTTAAAGAATAGCCTGTTGTTTTTAAAGGATGAAAAGAATCTTTAATAAGTTTAATAACGACATCATCTTGATAGGTTTCAATGCCTTCAACAATGTAATTAAAAGTATATTTTTTAACTTCACCAGTTTTGAGATTTTCTGCTGCTACTCTGTGAGTAGCAAACTCTTTGGTGTATTGGATATCACTAGGATCTCTATAGGCATAATAAAGAGTATCATTTTGAATAATGCCTCCCACCATAAAATCTACGTAAGGATAAAGACTATCTCCTTCTTTTTTAGGGTAAGTCATCACAAATTCATGAAGAGCATCTTCATAATGTTGATGAAAACATTTATAAAAAGGTTCTTTTGTCTTAGTAAAAATAACTTTTTTGAATTCTTTATAGAGACAGGATAATCCCTTGGGTTTTTTATTTTCCATATAACGAAAAAAGAAACCACCAAAAGTATAGGCAAAATTATTCCAATGAGAAAAAGGATAACTATCAATATTATCAAGATCTTTAAAACTAAATTGACTCATGATTTCTTGAAATTGCTTAATAACTAAAGGATCATTAAGTCGACCTTCTTCAAAAAAATAACTCTCTGCCCAAGTAGCAATTCCTTCGATAAGAAATCGAGGGCTTAAAAAATTGAGAATATTTTTAATAGAACCAAAAATTTTTAGAAAATTTTCAGCTCCATCTAAGGTATTAATATGAGTATATTCATGAATAATGAGTTGCCTGATCCAATCTTTAGATCCTCCCATCAGGGCTGAATTAGGACTAGGTGGATAATTGTAAAGAAAAGAAAGATTTTCAGGAATAGTCGTTGCAAATCCATTAAACATTTTAGAATTATGAACAACTGTAAAATTTACTCTTTTGGGATAGTATCCAAAATAATCATTAATTCTTGGAATATCTTTTTCTATGATTTGTAATGCTCTTTGTGCAAAATAAGGAGATTCTTGAGGATGATAGTGGAGATGATAGGTTCCCTCTTGAAATTTCAAGGTTTTGGTTTCAAATCGCCAAAGATCTTGATAGGGAATTAAACCTAGAGGAAGATACCTAAAAGAAAAGAGAAAAAAAGAAAATATCATCTTATTTATCTAGATAACTTTTTAAGTTTTGTCTAGAAAGATTCTATCTTATTATGCTAGATTCATTTTATGATAAAAATTATTCTTTTGTTACTTTTTAGCTGTAAAACTTCTTCTAAAGGAGCTATCTCACAGGAAAATCAATGGACTGGGTTAGAAAATGACTTAAAAAAGTTAGAGGGTCGTAATTCTGATCAAGATCCCAATTTCCCTGTAAAAACAGTCTATTTTGATTATGATAGCCATTTTTTAAACTCTGAATTTGAAAGAATTTTAGAACAAAATGTGCAGATTCTTAAAAAAAATCCTAGTTGGACTTTTCAACTAGAGGGTCATTGCGACAAAAGAGGTTCTGAGCAGTATAATCTCTTCCTAGGAGAAAGAAGGGCTTTAAGTGTCAAAAAATTCTTGATAAAAAAAGGCATTGATGGGAGTAGGTTAAAGACTATATCTTATGGAAAGAGTTACTTATTGAGAATGGGTGATAGTGAAGAAGATCATGGTAAGAATCGCCGGGTTAATTTTTCTGCTACAAGCTTGTAGTAGTTTAGAAAAAAAGCCAAAATTAGAACTTCTTCTTGCTCAAACAACTTTGTTAGTTGCAAGAGACTTAAGAGCTATGGAATATGCTAAAATTGAATATTCTCAAGCTGAAAGATATTTCATACGAGCTAGAGAAGCTTATAGATTAAAAGAATTTGAAAAAGCTAAGATTTTATCCTTAAAAGCTTTAAGCTTTGCTGAAAAAGCTGAATTTAAAGCTCTAAAAAAAAGCATGGAAAACAATGAATAAATTATTATTTATTTTTTTATGTTCTTGTTTGAAAACTTTTGAACAGATAAAAACCGAAGAAAAAAAGAAAGAAGAAGTTTTTTTAGAAAAAGATTTTTTTCAAGAAGAAATTAGAACTCTTAAAAAAGAGTTACAAAAACAACAAGAAGAAATTGTAGAGTTGAAGAAAAATTATAAAGATTTTAATGAATGGAAAGAAAAGCAAGGTCTTTTAATTAAAGAAGTTTCTTTGGAAGAAGAAGCCTTGATTTTTTTTGAAAAAAAAAAATATAAAGAAGCCATCACTCTTTATTCAAAGATGTTCTTAGAAACACCTTTAAAAGAAAGAGCTTTATTTTACCTCTCACTTTGTTTTTTTCATCTAAAAGATCAAAAAAAACTTGAAGAAACTCTTAAAGAAATAAGTAAAATTAATCAAAAATCACCTTATCTTGTTTTGAAGAAAAAAAAATGACAGTTTTAGGAATAGAAACAAGTTGTGATGAAACCTCACTAGGTCTTTATCATCAAAGAATTTTAAAACATTGGACTTCTTCTCAATCTATTCACTATGATTATGGAGGGGTTGTTCCTGAAATAGCTTCAAGAGAACATGTACAAGTTTTAAAATCTTTATATAAAAATATAGATTTAAAATCCATTGAACTGATAGCAGTCACAGTAAAACCTGGACTCTTGGGACCTCTTCTAACAGGAATGAATTTTGCAAAAAGTCTGTCTCTTTTTTATAAAATTCCTTTAATAGGCATTGATCATTTAAAAGCTCATTTAGAAGTTATTCATTATGAAGAAAAGGTAGCATATCCCTACTTAGGTGTTCTAATAAGCGGGGGTAATACTTGTTTTTATGAAGTGAACTCTCCTTTTGATTTTAAGTTATTAGAAAAAACATCAGATGATGCTATAGGTGAAGCTTTTGATAAAGGTGGAAAAATTTTAGGACTAGGTTATCCAGCAGGTCATTTAGTAGATCAGTATGCTCGTCAGGGAAATGCTAAAAAAATTAATTTTAATTATCCTAAAAATCAATTAAGTTTTTCAGGATTAAAAACAGCTTTATCTCTTCTCAATCAAGAAAAATATTCATTAGAAGATATTTGTGCTTCCTATGAAAAAGCTTTAATAGATCATCTTTTGTTTAGATTAAAAGACTACTCCTATGAAAGAATTGTTTTAGGAGGTGGAGTTGCGCTTAATACCTATCTAAGATCTTCTTTAAAAAATGCTTTTTTTGTCAACAAGGAATATTGTACAGATAATGGTGCTATGATTGCCTATTTAGGGTATTTACAGGAAAGAAATAAAGTTTTTTTCCCAAAATCTTTAAAAATTAATCAGGCAAATTTATCAAACTAGTGATTAGTTGGTTCTTTCATTGATAATAGTTAATATGAAAAGAATTTATTATTTTGTTATTTTTAATATAAGTGTAGGTTTATTTTATCATTTTTCACAGTCAGGAAGTAACTTTCTAATGGAAAAAAAAACAAATTTAACCATTTGTTTTCATAGATTGTCTCAAACTTTTAGTACTTTTCATTTAAACGAAATTTCTTTGTACAGACAAGATGATTTTTTAAAAAGAACAGAAGAGTGTTTTTTGAATTTTAAAAAAAATATTCAAGGTAAAGCTTTGACAGAATCACAATATTTAATGACTAAAGTTTATGATTTTCACTTGTCTTTGAAAGAATCTTCTAAAGTAGAAGAAATATACAGTCTTTATGAGTCATTAGAAAAAAGTTCAGACGAAGCTCTTAATTTTTTAGATCAAGATCAATCTTTTTATAAAAAGATGATTATAATTCCAATTTACTTTTTTTATTTACAAATAATATTAATATTAATGTATTTTATTTATTTATTTTTTAATAAAGAAAATAAAATATTAAAGAAAGAATTTAAAGAAGTTTCTTTGCAAAAATTATTAAAAGATTTTTTTAAAAATGATTCTTTTATAGAAGTAAATATTGATGAAAATTTATTCTTAAAAAATTTCAAAGATCAGTATAAAGAAGTTTTTTATATATCAAAAGAATTAGCCAAAAAAGATTATCAAGAACAAAAGATAGTTAAAATTAGTGCCAGACAAATTCTTGATCAATTATCAATCTATTTTGAAACTAGAGATAATCATCTTTTGTATGATATTATAGAGCATAAAAAAGATTCTATTAATTACAAAATCCTTAATGATCTAGCAAAGGATTCAAACTGTAAAATTGATTTTTTAAATCAAAGAATGAATAATGAGCATCTTCTTAAAATAGCTTTAAGAATAAATTCTTAAAATATAGGATAGAAATCTTCTTCAAAATTTTTGGGTAAAAATCGATAAAAATAAGGAAAAATAAGATCTTGTCTTATTAAAGCTAGTTCTTTTAAAAAAAGATCTTTAGATTGATAATTTTTTAAGTAAAAATATTCTCCAAAAAGAGTTCCTAGATATTTTCCTACATAATAAGATTCAAGGTGAGATTTGAGTTTATTGCTGCCCTCTTTTAAAACCTTAAAAGCTGAATTTGTATAAGGATAATTTTTATTAACTAAGTCTTGATAAAGTAAACATCTTCTGTAAGGGTTTAAAATTTTACTAAAGATATAACTGTAAAAGTATTCAAAAAAATATTTTTTAAATGGAATTGTTGTTTCTTTATAAAAAAAACAATGATAAAAATGATGTCCTATGAGAATATTGATATTATCAAGAGATAAATCATACGAATAATAATGATGATTATAAGCATAGGTAAGATTTTCTTTAGCTATTTTAGTGAATATTTTCTTTTCACTTTCTTTTTTTATTTTTTTTATAAAATCTTTTTTATTTAAAAGTGAATAAATTCTGTAGTCTTCCAAAGTGTTTTTATTAAAATTAAAAGAAAGAAAAGTGTATAAAGATTCACTGATGCTATAAAAAATATCAAAAAGAGATTCTTGAGTATTTTTCAAATCTTCATCTAAAAACATGTGAATAAAATCAGTATTTTCAGCTTCTTTTTCAAACCATAAATGAGCTGTGTAGTGTTTTGTCCAGATAGGTGTTGTTAAAAGACAGAAATGGTTTTTTTTTAGATGATAAATTCTATCTAAAGACGTTATGGGAAAAAGATTCTGATGAATAATACATGAATCTTCAGGTAAATATTGAGGTATTTTATTAAAATGAAGATGAAGTTCACCATAGAGACAAAAAATTGATGAATAGTTTTTTAATGAATTTTTAATAATTGTACTAGATTTTGAGTCTCTTTCTTCAAGAGAACCTTTGTTGTTAATTCCAATAATAGGAATTTTGTTTTTTTTAGCAAAAAGAACTATTTTTTTATAGTTAGACCAAGGAAAAGACCATTTTTCTATATAATTTATTTTTTTTAAAAATGTTTTTTCTGTAATTTTGCTAGATAAAAAATCATCAATATGTTTTTGATCTTCTTCAAAAAAAGTTTCTAAGCCTAAACAAAAATTTTTTTTTTTATAAAAATATTGAATAAGTCTTAAAAATGTTTCTTGATATTGAGAATAAGAATGAAAGTCTGCTACTAAGATAATGGAGCTATTTTTTAGTTTTAGAAGAAAATCGGATTCTTTGATAGGTTTTTTTTCTTCAATATTCATATCTTCTTCATAGTGTTTAATTTCATCTGAAAAATAAGAATTTAAAGAAAATTCATTTTTCACTGATTTTAAAAGTGTTTTTTGAAAGTTTAACAAACTCACTTAGATATTCTAATAGAAGATAGTAAAATAATCAAAGTTATTTTATGATATGAGTATGATTTTAGTAGTTTTTTTATTGAAAGCTAAGATTTATGCTGTAGGTGAGGCTAAGTTAGAGAAAAAAACTCTTGTTATTAAAGATTATCTTTTGAAAAATATTTTTCAACTTTTTCATGATAAAATCAATGTCCAAAATGATGGAGAATTTTATCTTTACAAAAAAGGTGATTTTATTTATTTAGATAAAGAAGGTCAAAATATTTATAAAAAAAATTACAACGTTTCTTCCTTAAAAGAAATTTATAAAATTATTAGTGGAGAAGAAACTTTTATTTTTGATGAAAATTTTTATGGAATATGTTTTAATAAAAATATTCCTAAAGAAAAAGACATTTATCAATGGGATTTTTTAGGAAAATTAAAAAAAATAACAAATTATAAAAAAGATCTAATAAGCCTTAATGTTACTCAAGATAAAATTATTTTTAGTATGTATACTCCTAGAATAGATTATTATAAAGGGAAAAAAGTTTTTTATAAAAAACTTTGCCTTTTTGAGCTTATGAATAATTATTTAAAAGAACTTTTTTGTCATGAATCTTTACAATCAGGTGCTAGAGTGACTCCTTGGGGTCTTCTTTATACTATTTCAAGGGAGGGAAGAAGTCAGATCTATTTAAATAGAGAACCTTTAACAGAAGGAAATTTTATTGATGTTGATCCTGTTTTTGATGAAGAAAAAAATTTGTATTTTGTTTCCAGTAGAAGTGGTTATCCTATGATTTATAAAAAAAATATTCAAAATCAATATATCCAAATTACTAATACTGGAAGAGGAATTTCAAGACCAGTATTGTTAGATCAATATATTTATTTCTCAGTTTTATTAGGAAATCAATTTGAAGGATATAGAATTGATAAAAATGGTTATAATTTGGAAAAAATTTTTAAAGAAAACATTGCTATGGAAGAATTAGACGTAAAAAATGATTTTTTTATTTTTCAACATAAAGATAAAATAGGATTATCAAAAAAAGACAACCCATCATTTTTTAAATGGAATTTTAACTCTTTAACTTGTCGAAATCCTCGTTTTCGTCAGTAAGATATTCTTTTCCATATTCTTGAAGTTTGTTGTAGAGAGTTTTAATGGTGATTCCTAGTATTTTAGCTGCATGACTTTTATTTCCATTAAAATACTTTAGAGTTTTTAAAATAACATCTTTTTCTATTTCCCAAAGACTTTTTGGTTTAAAACCAAGAAGAGCATTGTCTTTTTCTATTTTGTTTTTAAATTTATCTAAATGTTCAATAGTAATGAATTGATCTTTTAAAAATAGAGAAATTTCTTTCATCATATTTTTAAGTTCATTAATGTTTCCAGGCCATGAATAATCTTCTAAAACCTTTAAAGATGAATCTGTTAAGGTTTTTTTTTCATTTTTTGATCTATTTTCATTAAGAAAAAAGTGAGCAAGAAGTTTAATGTCACTTTTTCTTTCTTTTAAAGAAGGTATTTTTAAAGCAAAGGTTTTAAAATAAAAAATAAAATCTTCATCAAAAAATTTTGAAAAATCAATTTTTGTGGTGGTAAATATAAAACGAATAGAACAACTAATGTAATCATTTTTTGTTGGACTAAAAATTCTAGGAAATTCTCCTAATTGAGCTAATTTTTTTTGTATTTCTAGAGGAATATTTTCTGTATCAGTGATAACTATAGTGCCATAATTAGCTTTTTCTAAAAGGGATTGACGATTTTTATCTCCAAAAAAAATTTCTTCAAATAAAGGATTGGACCCAGATAAAATTTCTAAGGGCATATTTTTCCTAGGTGAAATAAAATGAACATGTCTAGCTAAAAATGATTTACCCGTCCCTTTTTCACCTACAAGAAAAAAATTAACTTCTTCTAAGGCTACTTTTTCTAAAATTTTCATAAAATCTAGAAAAAAAAGATCTTCTGATAAGATATAAGCCCTTTCATCTTTGTGACTATTAAAGTCTTCTTTTTCAGATAATCCAGAGCCATGTTGTTGAATTAATTCATTAAGGTAGTTTAGATCTAGTTCTAAATGACCTTGTTTTTTATTTTTTATTTGAAAAATACCTAGAAATATGCCATGTAGATAGATAGGATAATGAGCTATAGTGTGATCATTAGAATATTGAACTTTATCTAAATGAGAAAAAGTTTCATCAAGTTTAAATTGAAGATGAGGTATCTTCTTTTTAAAAATAATTAATAAAGAAGATAAAAATCTATCTTTCTGTTTATTTTTTACCATCATGACTCCTCTAAGTATCGACTTTTTACAAAAAAGCTTTAAAAAAGCCTTCAAATCTCATTTTCTATTAAATTTTTTAGAGTAAAATTAGGAGGCAGAGTTTTATCTGGTAAAACCCCTTGATGCTGGACATATCTTTTAGGTGTCTTATAAAGAGCTATGGTTAGTTTAATAGCATCTTCACCCAAAGAAAAAAGACCTTGGACAGAACCTTTACCATAAGATTTTTGTCCTAAAACAAATCCTCTCTTATAATCTTGAAACAGGGCTGAAAAAATTTCAGCAGCAGAAGCAGTAGCTTCATTAATGAGAATTTTTACAGGTTGAGTTGTTTTGAAAGTATATTTTTTTAAATAATGCATTTCTAAAATTTGATCATTTTTTCCAATAAGTTGAAGAGCTTGTCCTTCTTGAATAAAATAAGAAGCACATTCAATCGCTTCCTCTAAAATTCCTCCAGGATTATTCCTAAGATCAATAATAATTTCTTTAGCTTGTGGGTATTGCTGTAAAGTCTTTAAAAGGTCAGAGGAAGTATCTTTTCTAAAGACTTTAATGCTGATAACTAATTTATCTTGAGTGTAAGTGTACTTAAAAGGCTCCTTAAGAACTTTTTTTTCAATAATTAAAGATTCTACCTTTTTGTTTCTTAAAAAATCTAAGGTAAAAGGACCTTTTTTGTGTTCTAAAAGAAATTCAATCCATTCTAAAGAAGCAGCTTCTTTGTTTATTCTTAAAAGAATATCACCTTCTTGAAGTTTTTTAAAGGAAGGACTCTCTTGATCCACTGAAACAACTTCTAAATAATTATCATTATTAATTTTAATGTTAATTCCAAGAGTGTAATTTTTATGAGATGTTTTTTGCTGTAAAAGATTAAGATCTTTTTTAGATAAATAGTAAGAATGAGGGTCTAGTTTAGAAAATAGTGATTTTATAGTTGTTTCAATAAGTTCTTGATTTGAAATTTCTTTATAATATTTATCTTGAATAATACTGAAAGCTTGAGTAAGCTTTTCAACATCTTTTAAAACATGAGCATTTAATAAAAAAAAAATCATTTAAAATATCTTTTTAAAAAAATAGAACTTGTTAATAATAAAAAAACAACAAAGTTAAAAATTATTTTTTCAATACTTTTAAAAAAATAAAAATTAAGAGAAGAAAAAATAAAAAATAAGATCAATGTTCCAAAAAATATACTTTTTTCTATAATAAACAATTCTCTGTGATTCCTACTTTGTGATAATTTGTAATCATTTTTTGCAATGTTTAATAAAAAATAAAAAAATAAAAAGAAACTTAAAATAAGAGAAATAAAATAAAAATTTATTCTTTCATGAAAATAATTATTTAGGATTATCCCATCATTTTTTAGATAGTTTTCTAAAATATTTTTTATATAAATTTTTTCTTCCTCTTTTTTATCAGTAAGATCAATGGTGTAGCTAATTTTATAAATAGGATGAGCGTTGAAATTTTTTTTCTCTAAAATATCTCTTAAGTATGTTAATTCATTGTTTTTTGTTGTTAAATCTTCTTTTGATAGAACAATCCATTTATAAGAAAAAATATCTTTAAAGTTTTTAATATCTTCTTTCTTGAAAGGGAGAAAAAAAGTTAAAAAACAAAAAATAATAAAAAAAGTTGATTTAAAAAAGTTTTTTTGAAGTTGATAATAAAATATTTTTAAATAAAGCATGCTTTGCCCTCTTTATAAATTTGTCCATTTTGTAGATAAATAAATCTAGCAGAAGTTGTTTTGAAAAAATCTTGATCATGACCTGCTAAAATAATTGTAAGATTCTTTTTTTGTTGAAAAAATTTTAAAACCTCATAAGAAATTAATTTACTTTTTTCATCCATAAAAGAGAAGATTTCATCAGCAATAAGAATATCTGGATAATTTAATAAAGCCTCAATAAGAGCTAATCTTTGTCGTTCTCCTGAGCTTAAGTAGTGTATGGCTTTGTTTTTCTTATCTATTAGGTTCATATAATCAAGAAAATTGTCTTTTTCTTTTTGAAAAATTTTATTATTTTCATGAATAATAGGGCTAAAAAGACTATTAAGATGATCTTCTACGGAAAGATAATTAATAAAGTCAGGATAAACAGAGACTTCTGAAATAAAATAATCCTGAGGAACGAGGTTAAAAAAATTGCCCTCTTGAGGAATAATTTTGCCTAAAAGAAGATTAAGAAGAGTTGTTTTGCCTGAACCTGAGGGTCCTAAAACTAAAAAAAAATCTCCTTCATAGACTTCAAAGGATATATTTTGAAAAATAAGTTGTTTTTGATAGGCAAAATAGATATTTTTTGCCGTATAAAGAGGTTTTTTCATCTTATTTTTATTATAGGGAAGGTCTAGAAAAAGAAAAAAAGGTTTATTTTTTCCTAATTTTTTGAAGAAAAAATTTAATAAGGGTATAGGACTCTTTTCTAAAATCATTAGTATAGATAAATCTTAAAAAATCTTCAATCTGACTCTCTTTTTTTAAGATTTTTAGCATATTCTTTTTCTTAGGTTTAGGATCCATAGGATATCTATATAACAAAAAATCTTTTTTTAAAAGTCAAAAAAATCACTTATAATAAAAATCATGATCTTATTTTTACTTCAAGCTAATAGTTTAAATTTAGATGAACTAATTTCGGGTTTAGAACAGATACAAAGATCTGATCAATATTTTAGATTAAATGATTTTAATGAATATTTTCTAAAGTCTAGATCATTACTAAGAGCACAATCAAAATATCCTGGAAAATCTGCTCTTTATGAAAAAAGACTCTGTGAAAGATTAATTCCTCTTTATCAAGAAAAAATAAAGATTATATTAAAAAAAGATAGAAAAGAATATTACCTAAAAATGAAAGAATGTTTAAAAACAATCATTGATTATCATGAGTGGATTCAAGAATATTATGAAGATTATTTAGAAGAAATAAAGTTAAAAGAGAAAACAATAATTCAACAAATTAGAGAATGGTTTAAAAGATGAATAAATTATTTCAAAAAACATTAGTTCTAACAAATATTCAAGAATCCTTAGATAAAGAAGCAGAAATGCGATCTGCTTGTTTTATTGTCATGAATGATCTTCAGGAAGGAGAAATTTTAGATTTACCAGAAGGAGAATGGATCTTAGGAAGAGATCTTTCTTGTGATATTCATCTTCTTTCTCAGGGTGTTTCTAGAAAGCATTTAAAAATTATTGTTAAAGATAATGTCCATATTGAAGATTTAAAATCTAGCAATGGAACCTTTATTAATAAGAAAAAAATAACAGAACTCACTTCTTTGTCAAAAGGTGATCAATTAAATTTAGGACCAGCTTTGTTAAAATTTATACCTAAAGGTGATGGTGAAAGACTTAACTATGAACATCTTTTTAAAAAATCTTATATAGATGATTTAACTAATGTTTATAATAAAAATTATTTTTTAAAAAAGTTTCAACTTAGTACACTCTTAGCTAGTGAAAAAAACCTTCCTTTAACTTTAGCAATGTTAGATTTAGATTTTTTTAAAAGACTTAATGACACTTATGGTCATCAAGCAGGGGATGAAGTTTTGAAAGGATTTAGTGCCTTTTTAAGAGATCTCATTCCCTTCCCTATCTTTCGCTATGGGGGAGAGGAATTTGCTATTATTTTAAACCTTAATTTAAAAGAATCAAAAGATCTTTTAGAGGATTTAAGGCTTAAGATGAAAGAAAAATCCTATGTTTTTCAAAATGAGAAATTTCAAGTGACTTTTTCTGCTGGATTAGCCTCTTTAAGGATGCATCAAAGTGCGGAAGAGCTACTTGCAAAAGCTGATAGTGCTTTATATAGTGCCAAAAATAATGGACGAGATCAAGTTAGGGAAGATTCAGTGGCTGCCTAGAAATCTTATTGCTCAGTTAAAAGCTGGAGAAGTGATTGAAAGACCTTCCCAAGCGCTTAAAGAACTTTTAGAAAATAGTCTGGACGCTCAAGCTACAGAAATCACTATTCATTTAGAGGAAGCGGGACTTAAAAAAATAGAAATAGAAGATAATGGCTATGGAATGAGCTCCAAAGATCTTCTCATAGCTTTTGAGCCTCATACAACTTCAAAGATTTTTTCTATTTTTGATTTATTTAAAATTAAAAGTTATGGATTTAGAGGAGAAGCTCTCTCTTCTATGAGATCTGTAAGTGACATCTCCTGTGAAACAGATAATGGATTTGCAAGATCTAGAATTGATTATTCCTCAGGGGAGCAAACTTTTTTTTCGGAAGGAATTTCTCTCAAAAAAGGTACAAAAATTGTTCTTTATGATCTTTTTAAAAATCATCCTGTAAGATCAAAATTTTTACAGGCATCGTTTACGGAAAAAAAACAAATCAAAAAAATTCTTCTTTATTTTTTAATTCTTCATCCTCATATTTTATTTAAAATAAAAATAGATGATGAGTTTTATTTTTATCCTCAAGAATCTAAAAAAGAAAGAATTTCAAGGTTTTATAAAATCATAGAAGAATTAAAAAATGAAAAAGATGATCTATCTTCTCATATTACTCTTGTTCAATCAAAACATGAATCTTTGATTTATGTTAATAATAGAATTATTTATCATCAAGGGTTGAAAAAGTTTTTAGAAGAAAAATTTCAGTTTAAGTTTATTCTTTTTCTTCAAGTAAAAAATGAAGATATTGATGTTAATGTTCATCCTCAAAAAAATCAAATAAAATTTTTAAAGGAAAATGAAATATTTTCTTTTTTAAATCAATCTCAATCTTTTGAAAAAAATAAAGTTTCAAATTTAAATTTATTGAAAAATTATCATAAATTTGCATTAGTAAAAGATTTACATGAATACTATATTTTTGATTTAATAGAGGCAAAAAAATGTTTTTTAAAAGATGAATCTAAAAAAAAATCTTTTTCAAAAATACCATTTCCTGAAAAAGTAGATTCTGATTTTAAATCAGAGTATGTTAAGATAAATCAAGGTTATCTAACCCACTTCATAGAAGATTTAAACTTTACTGAATTTAAAGATGTTTTATTCTATTCTAGATCAATTACATCTAAAGAATTATTAAAAAAACTTTTAATAAATTATCCTCATTGTAAGAAAAAAATAGAGGATTATATTTTATGATTCTTACAGGAGCTACTTGTACAGGAAAAACAAAATATTCTATATTGTTAGCAAAAAAATTGAATACTTCTATTATTAATGCAGATTCTCTTCTTTTTTATAAAGATTTAAAAATAGCAACAGCTAAACCTTCAGAAAAAGATTTAAATGAAGTTAAGCATCACTTAATAGATTTTTTAGATCATGATGAGAAGTTTAATGCTAAAAATTACGTTTTAAAAGTAGAAAAAATCTTAAAAAAAGAAAAATCTTTGGTAGTAGGAGGATCTATCTTTTATATAAGAGCCCTTATCAGTGGTCCTTTTCAGGAAAATTCTATAGAAGATATTAGAAAAAAATTTCTAGAAAAAATTATAAATAAAATTTCATATGATCAACTTATTGATCTTTTATCTAAAGTTGATTCTTTTTTTTTTGAAAAATACTCAAAAAATGATTTTTATAGAATAAAAAGAGCTTTGATCTTTTATATTATTAATAATCGACCTTATTCTCAAGAGAGACCTACCGAAGGTTTATTAAAAGATGAAAAAATTATTATTTTTCATCTTCCTAAAGAAAAACATGATTTTTTAATTAAAACAAGAGTTCAAGATATGATTAAAGAAGGTCTTATTGAAGAAGCTGAAAAAATTAAAAAATTAAAAAGTCCTTTAATGAATGTGATAGGAATAAAAGAAGCTATTGATTTTTTAGATAAAAAAACTTCACTCAAAGAGATGACAGAAAAAATTTATATCAGAACAAGACAAGTAGCTAAAAGGCAAAGAAATTTTTTAAAAAATCTAAAAGGAATGATGATTAATCCTTTGGAACAAGATCCTATTGAAATGATTGTCCAGCAGCTTTATAAAGACGATCCCAGATAGTATTCCATAATCCTTCTCTGATACCGTGGTCAAAAATAATAATAGGCTTATTTTTTAGGGACTCTTTTTTCAATAAAGAATAAAGCTTTGGTAAAATTTTTTTAGGATCTTTTCTGAGTTTTAAAGTAGCTTCTTTTTTATTTTTAGTAATAAAAACAGGAACTTTAGGTTGATAGTGTTTTTTATCTTGACCAGGAGTTTTATATTTTTTTTTAATTTCTTTTTTATCTTTTAAAAAATTTTTTAAATCTTTAAAAACAAAAGGACCAGGTCTTAAAACAGAATAATATCTAGGAGAGATCTTTAAAATAGTAGATTCTACACCAAGAGAGCAATTTCCTCCGTTCAGAACAAAAACATCTGGAAAATATTCTAAAACATCTTGTGCTTTTGTAGGGCTAAGTTTTTGATAAGGATTAGCACTAGGAGCTACTAAAGGTCCTGTTTCTTGGATAAGCTTTAAAGTTAAAGGATGAGCTGGCATTCTAATAGCGACTGTTTTTTCATGAGAAGTAATAAGAGGAGAAAGATGATTTTTTTTCCTTAAAATAAGAGTGAGTGGTCCTGGATAAAATTTTTTAATGAATTTTTCTTCTTCCTTAGAAACAAAAGCAATTTTTTTTATTTGTTCTAGAGAACTGACATGAACAATCAAAGGATGAGTAAAGGGGCGTTTTTTGAGTTCAAAAACTTTTTTTATACCTTCAACTGAATCAATAGAAGCAGCTAATCCATAGGTAGTTTCTGTGGGAATAGCAATAACTAGATCTTTTTTTAATCTTTTTATTGCTTCTTTAATCTTGTTCATTGTATAAGGAGTCATAAAAGAAAATCTTGTATTTTGGCAAGAAGTATGAAAATTCTCATCATTGGTAATGGATCATTCGCAAAAGCTTTGGCTCATTTATTTGAAAAAAATGAAATTACTTTATTTGCAAGAAAAAATAAAGTCTACAAAAGTAATTTCCCTAAGAATAAATTCGATTTTATTGTTTTTGCCATCCCTTCTCAGGCTTTACCTGAATTTTTTTTAAAGTTTAAAAAAAAATTACAAGATATGGAAAATTCATTTTTTGTTTTTACCTCTAAAGGAATGATAGAAAAAAACAAAGAAACTATTTCTTCTTTTCTTAAAAAAAAATATTCTAAAATCTATAAAAAGAGTTGTTTTTTTATGGGTCCTAATTTAGCCAGTGAAATAATTTCTAATCATCAATGTATGAGTTGGGTAGCTTGCGAAGATAAAAAATACTATAATATCCTAAAATTAGCTTTTAATGAAAATATTCAAATTTTTTACACAAAAAATGTTGAAGGTCTTGTTTTTTTATCTGTTTTAAAAAATATATATGCTATAGGTTATGGAGCTCTTGCCTCAAAAGAATCTCATAATCTTTTGTCTTTATATTTGATAAAAACTTTAGAAGAAGTTTCCAAAATTTTGAAAGATAAAAAAATCAAGACAAATTTAGTCTATAATTATTTTCTATCAGATTTTTTTGCTTCTACTATAGGTTCAGGTAGAAATAAAATGTATGGCTATAATTTGATCATGAACAAAAGAACTAAATTTTTAGTTGAAGGAGAGCATTCTTTAAAATTGATTGGAAATAACAAATATACTATCTTAAATGCTATATACAGTCTTGTTTTTAAGAAAAAAAAGATAGAATCTTTAATAAAGACTTTATGAAAATATTACTTTTATGCCAGTGTTTGGGTCAGTTTGTTTATATGACACTTACCAACTATTCTTCAGTTAGTTTATTTGAACAAGATAAGACAGGATTTTACTCTTCTTATTTTCAATTAGCTCAATACTTAGGAATTATCTTAGTAGGTTTTTTTGGAGGTAAAATTATTATCAAGTTTAAGCCTCAGAACTTCATGAGGATGCTTCTTTTCTTCTTATATTTTAATATTGTGACTATTTATTTTTTAGATCATGTTTCTATTTATTTATTTTTCGGAGGATTTTTATCCTTTATAGACGCTCTTTCGCATCCTAATTACCTAAGATGTTACTATGATAATCTTAAAAATGATGAAATAAAAAAGTTTTTTTCTTGGCAACAATTTATTTGGCAATGTATTAATATTACAACTTATTATTTACTACCTAAAATATATAAAATATTTTCTAAGGAACAAGTTATCCTTATGGCTATTGCTATCCTCGTTCTCATTTTTTTTCTATGGCCAGAGATAAAATTAAAAGAGAAGAAAGAGACTTCTTCTTTTGAAGGCTATCAAGTTCTTGTTAAAAATGAGGATGTGAGAGGTATGACTCTTCATAGATTAATGAATCAAATTATTTTTGGATTTTTTTATATAGGATTACCAGTTTTGTTGGCTCCTTATGCACAAGAAGGAGAAAGCTATGCTCATTACTATAGTACTTTTTATATATTTTTTTCTATAGGTTTTTTATTTTTAGCTTTGAGTCAAAATTTTTATTTTTTTAATAAAAAAGTAGTTGGTTTTTTTTCTAAATTGCTTAGTTTTTCTCTTTTCTTTTGTTTTGTAGGAATTTTTTTCCCTCATTTAATTAAGATTCTTCCTCTTTTAGGTCTATTTTTGGGTATAAGTCAATTTTGTCAAAGAATGCTTATTATTTTATTAGGAAGAGAATTTACTCCTAGAGAATCTTTAACAAGTGTTATTATTGCAGGGGATACGATTTCAAGAATTTCATCAGTTTTGGTCGGAAGATTAAGTCTTTTTCTTATTAAACAAAGTTTTTTTTTAAAATTAGGTTTTTTAGTCATTCCTTTACTTTCTCCTATCTTTTTAAAAAAACTCTTAGTAAAAACAAAGCATTAACTTTTTTCTTAAAAAAGGTTATATTAGATTATGTTTTTTTTTCTTTTTTCTCTAGAAACGAATCTTTATTTTTCTCACAATACACTTCTACTTGAAGTAGATCTTGGTCAAGCTCATACTTATTTTGAATATGGATCAGATTTTCAAGGAAAATCTACGTTTTCATTTAAAAATAATGCTTATGCACAAGAAAGATTCTTTCTTCCAGAGATTTTAAAAGAGGAAGATCAGTATTTTTTAGGTTATAAAAAAAAATTTTATCTTTCTTTTAAACAAAAAAAAAATATTAAAGATGAATTATTGATAAATTTTGTTTATTGTGAAAATAAAATTTGCAAAATAGATAGAAAAAAAATTCAAATCATTGTTAATCAGTTAAAAAGTATCCCAGATGAAATTTATAAAAAAATTCCTAGAAGAATAGATAAAATTTTAAAAGTAAAAATAGAGGATTATCTTCCTTATGAAAAAAAAATTTATCCTTATACTCAATTTAATTTAACAAAAAAAGGTTTCATTCTGAATGAGAAAAACTTTGAAGCTTTAACAGAAGAAGGAATTGTTCAAGTTCAATTAGAAAAAACAGAAAATCTATTGTGGATTTATCTTTTAGCTCTTTTAGGGGGATTGATTTTAAATTTCATGCCCTGTGTGTTACCTGTTCTTGGTTTTAAGCTCTCTATTCGTCAAAATAAATCAGTTTATCTAAATTATACTCTGGGGATTTTTTTTACTTTTTTTATCTTTGCTTTATTAGCTGTTCTTTTGAAAAATTTTCAATGGGGTTTTCAGTTTCAGTCTCCTTACTTCTTGTTTTTTTTCTCTTTGTTAATCTTAGCTCTTCTGATTGATATCTATGGTAATAAAAATTTTTTTAATCAATTTTCTAAAGTTGTTCCATTTTTTGATCAAGTAAAAGGTTTTAAAGATTTTTTTGATGGATTTTTATCCACTTTACTTTCAACTCCTTGCACAGGACCATTTTTGACAACAGCTCTAGGGGCTTCGCTTATTCTGGAGCCTTTGCAAATTTTTACTCTTTTCTCTTTTATGGCTTTAGGTTTTAGTTTTCCTGTTTTATTGTTTATGATTTTTCCTCAAATTAGAATTCTTCCTAAGGGTGGACCTTGGCTTGATACTTTCAAAGAACTTATTAACAGTAGTTTGATTTTTCTATTTTTATGGATCTTACACTTATCTCTTTTTAATATAAAGTCTTATTATTATTTAGCGACTTTAGGGTCTTTTTTTCTCTTTTTTATTATTAAAAACTCTTATCTTAAAAAAATATTTATTCTTTTATTTTTTCTTTTTTCTTATTCTACTTTTAAAAAAGAAAAAGATGTTTTTACCACAATTTTAAACCCGTATAGCATCAATGAAGATGCTTTTATAGCTTTTACAGCTAATTGGTGTCTAACTTGTCAATTTAATAAAAAGATTCTTTTTAATAAGGATTTTTTTAACTATGTAGAGTCAAAAAAATTAAATCTTATTGAGGTCTCTCTTGACGAAGAAAATTTAAGAGCTAATGATTTTTTAGAAGAACATGGTGTGAGAGGAATTCCCGCTTATTTCATTAAAATTAACAATGAAACTAAATATTTAGGAGGTTTTTTTACAGAAAAAGATCTACTGTAATTTTATTTTTTATTTTTCTTTTTCATCATCTCTAAAATAGCTTCATGCTGTTTTTTGAGAAGTTCAATTTCTTCTTGAGTATACAATCTAATAGTAAAAGATTTTTGAACAACTTGTAGTTTAATATTTTGTTTCATTTGTTCAAAAAGAGTAAAGGCTTCTTTTCTGTACTCAACAAGAGGATCTTTTTGTCCATGAGATCTTAAATTAATTCCTTCTTTAAGTTGATCCATAGAAAGAAGATGATTTTTCCAATTTTGATCAAAAGTACTTAAAAGAATTTCTTTATAAGAGCTTAAAACTTGCTCTTTTGGAAAATTTTCAAATCTTTTTTTAAATTCATTTTTAAAAGAATCTAAATTTAATTCTTCAGCAGTGAAATCTCTATGAAAAATATTTTTAAAAGCTTTTATTTTTTCATCAGTAGTAAGAGATTGATAAAGATTAAAAACATCTTCAATCATCTCTAAGATAAGTTCTTCATTTCCTTCATTAGACAAAATTTCTCGTCTCAGACGATAAATAAGTTGTCTTTGTTCATTCATAACATTGTCATAGTCAAGAAGGTGTTTTCTAATATCAAAATTGTAATTTTCAATTTTTTTCTGAATAGATTCGATAAGTTTGGAATAAATTTTACCAGAAGCTTCTTTGTCTTGATCATCTTTTTTCTTTTGTAAATAAGCTGGTACTTTTCCTTGAGTCATGATTTTGATCAAATCATCCTCTAGAGAGATATAAAATTTACTTCCACCTGGATCACCTTGACGACCAGATCTTCCTCTTAACTGATTATCAATTCTTCTAGCTTCATGTCGTTCAGTCCCTATAATATAAAGACCATTAAGGGCTCTGGTTTCATCTGTAAGTTTAATATCAGTACCACGACCTGCCATATTAGTTGCTATAGTGATAGAGTTTTTTTCACCAGCTTTAGCAATAATTTGAGCTTCTCTTTCATGATTTTTAGCATTAAGAATTTCAAAACGAAGATTTCTTTTTTTAAGGAGTGAAGCTAAATATTCTGAGTTTTCAATAGAAACAGTTCCAACAAGAATAGGTCTACCTGTTCTATGAACTTCTTCAATTTTATCAGCGATGATGGCATATTTTTTATTAGCTGTATGAAAAATAGTATCTGTTTCATCAATCCTAATCATAGGAAGATTGGTAGGGATGACATAGACATCTAAATTATAAATTTTTTTAAACTCTATAGCTTCAGTTTCAGCTGTTCCTGTCATTCCTGCTAAAACTTTATAAAGCCTAAAATAATTTTGAAAAGTAATGGAAGCTAATGTTTGATTTTCTGATTTAACTTTTACTCTTTCTTTAGCCTCTACAGCTTGATGCAGTCCATCTGACCATCTTGAACCAGTTTTTAATCGACCAGTGAATTCATCAACAATAATAACTTTACCTTCAGCAACAACATAATGAACATCTTTTTTATAAAGAGTATGAGCCTTTAAAGATTGATTCAGAGCATGAAGAATTTCTAAATGTTTTGGATCAAAAAGGTTTTCTATTTTTAAAATTTTTTCAATTTTTTCAATTCCTGTATCATTAAAAGAAGCTGTGTGACTTTTTAATTCTACAGAATAATCCTCAGACTTGAGTTGAAGAATAATATTATTAGAAAGAGTATAAATTTCAACATTTCCTTCACTTGGTCCTGAAATAATAAGAGGAGTTCTTGCTTCATCAATAAGAATAGAATCAACTTCATCAACGATGCAAAAATTAAAAGAACGTTGAACATAATCAGCTAAATCAAACCTCATATTATCTCTTAGATAATCAAAGGCAAATTCATTATTAGTTCCATAGGTAATATCTGATTGATAAGCAATTCTTCTTTGTTCATCATCTAGATCATGAACAATAAGACCTACGGTAAGATTCATCCAGGTAAAAAGTTTTCCCATTTCCTGAGCATCTCTTTTTGCTAAATAATCATTGACGGTCACAAGATGAGCACCTTGACCAGTTAAGCCATAAAGATACAAAGGTAGAGTTGCTGTTAGGGTTTTTCCTTCACCTGTTTTCATCTCAGCAATATTACCTAAAAAAAGAGCTGTTCCACCAATGATTTGAACATCAAAATGACGCATGTTCAAAACTCTTTTAGAGGCTTCTCTTAGAGTTGCATAAGCTTCAGGGAGAAGAGAAAAAAGAGTTTCTCCTTCTTGATAGCGTTTTTTAAACTCTTGTGTTTTATTTTTTAACTCTTCATCTGAAAGTGCAAGCATAGAATTTTCTAAAAGATTGACTTTTTTTAAAATAGGAAGAAGAGATTTTATTTTTCTTTCTTGTTTAGATGGAAATAAGCTAGATATAAATTTCATGAACAATCCTTTTCTCTAATTTTTCTTTACTTGTCTAGTGACGATTGTCTAGAACAAGAACAGAAATGTTGTCAGCACCGCTTTTTTCATTAGCTACTTGAATTGCTTTCTTCACTAATTCTTCTGTGTTTAGATGATTCTTAATGAGAAGAGAAATCTCTTCATGAATTAAAAAATCGTGAAAACCATCACTAGAAATTAACAATAAATCACCTTGTTTTAAATCATAGGTAAAGAAATCAACTTCAATTTTAGGTTGTAAACCTAAACCTTTGTAAAGAATATATCTATGAGGATCCTCATGAGTGTCTTTTCTCTCAATAAGACCTAAGCTAGCTTTTTGTTCTGTAAGAGTATGATCTACAGTGAGTTGAAAAAGAGTTTGATTGGTTAAAAGATAAATTCTAGAATCTCCCACATGAAAACCCCAGATTTTTGGAAAATCTAAGTAAATCATTGCTAGGGTTGTACCCATGCCTTTAAAATCTTCTTGTTGTCCAAGATCATAAATTTCTTGATTGATTTTTGCTATTACTTGAGTGAAGTAATTTTGGGGATCAGTTATATTTGATTCTAAAGATTTCTTTAAACCTTCAATGGTTAAAGAAGATGCTTTATCTCCAGCAAGATGACCACCCATGCCATCAGCTAAAACAAGAAGGGCTTTAGGAGGTTTATTTTCAAAGTAAACAGCGTCTTGATTACTCTTTCTTTCTCGTCCAATATCTGATAAACCAAAAATTTGCATATAGAATTAAGTATAAAAGCTTTTTAATAAGAATTAAAGTGGTAGCTGAGAGTGGAGTTGAACCACTGACCTACGGGTTATGAATCCGTCGCTCTAACCACCTGAGCTACTCAGCCAGAGCTTTTGAACTTAAAGGAAAGAAAAAGATCATGTCAAGTCGATTTATTTATCTTTTTGAAAAGAAGGTTCTTTCTTTTTCGAAAAGACATTTAAATTTTCCTATAAAAAGTGTAGGGGTCTGCTGTTCTGCTGGACCTGACTCAGTGGCTTTATTTTTATGGTCTTTTTTTATCTTAAAAAAAAACTCTTTATGTGAGAGAATTACTTTAATTCATTTTGAACATGAACAAAGAGAAAAAAAAATTTATGAACAAGAGAAAAAATTTATTCTTAATTTAGGTCAAAAATATGACTGTGATGTTCTTATTCTTCCTATAAAGAAGAAAAACTCTAATAGAGAAGCTTTACTAAGACAAGAAAGATTAGGTTATCTTTCTAAGATGAATTTTGATCTTATTCTTCAAGGGCATCATTTAGATGATGCTCTTGAATGGACTCTTATGAAGTACTTTAGTACTTCTCATTGGGATTTAGGTATCCCAGTTAAAAGAGGTAAAATTTTTAGACCTTTTTTTTGTGTCAGTAAAGCAAGTATAAAAAAGTATTTAAAAGCTTATAAACAGGATTTTTTTTTTGATGAAAGCAATAAAGATGTTTCCTATGATCGAAATTTTTTAAGAAAAATTTTAATCACAGTAAAAGAAAGATATCCTCAGTTATTAACTCACTATGTTCAACGTCAACTTTATTTGAAAAAACATCTGAAAAGAGATTTATTAAGAGAAAAGATATATAAGCTTTTTTCTAAAAGACCTAAACTAGAAAAAAACTATTCTTTATATCTAAATCTAAAGAAAAATAAGAAATATTTTTCTTTAGATTTAGAAAAAGACTACAAATTATATTTTGCTTGGGGAAAAACTCTTCTAGATAAAGGTTTGAAAAAGGTTTTTTACTATCAAGAAGGGATGACTAAAGAGTATAGTTTGGAGTCTTTTAAAAAAATTTTTATAGAAAATATTCATTTTCCTTATTATATTGCTCTTGACTCTTGTCCATTTGAACATAACTTAACCTTTTACAAGAAAGGTTTGTTTGGGGAGAGTTTTCTAACAAATAAAAAAGTAACATTAAAAAAAAAATTAGAGACTGCTTGGACAGAGTGGGACAAAAGATATGGATCAAGTAAGCTGATCGTGACACTTCTTGTGAAATAGATTATATATAGAAGGTAGAAATGAAAAAACAGTATAAAACTTTGATTAGTTGGTCTTTGATTATTTTATTTTCTTTTTTGGTTTTAAGAAATCTAGATCAAAAAGAATTTCAGTCAAAAGATTTAACTTTTAATCAATTAGCTAAGGCTTTAGAAAAGAATCAAATTCAAGAAGTGACTTTTAAGGGTAAAAAATTAGTTAAAGGTCGTTTTAAAGAAGGTTATGATCAAGCTTCTTATTTTAAAGTCACAGCTGATACTGATCAAATTTTAAAATATGTAGAACAAGCTGGTCTTATCCCTAATTATGAAAAAGAAGAGCAAGGTGATTTTCTACCTAATTTTATTATGAACTGGTTGCCCATGTTATTTCTTATGGGTCTTTTATTTATGTTTTTCAAACAAATGCAGGCAGGGGGAGGAAAAGCTTTTTCTTTTGGTAAAGTAAAAACAAAAAAACCTTCTGCAGATTTAAAAGTTACTTTTAAAGATGTGGCTGGAGTGGAAGAAGCTAAGGAAGAATTAGAAGAAATTGTAGATTTTTTAAAGCACCCTAAAAAGTATACTCAATTAGGGGGAAAAATTCCTAAAGGAGTCTTGCTTGTTGGTCCTCCAGGAACAGGAAAAACGCTTTTAGCGAAAGCTGTAGCTGGAGAAGCTGATGTTCCTTTCTTTTCTATCTCAGGATCTGATTTTGTTGAAATGTTCGTTGGAGTTGGTGCTTCAAGAGTAAGAGATCTTTTTGAGCAGGCAAAAAGACAATCTCCTTGTATTATTTTTATCGATGAAATTGATGCTGTTGGGCGTCATCGTGGAACTGGACTAGGTGGTGGTCATGATGAACGAGAGCAGACTTTAAATCAACTTTTAGTAGAAATGGATGGTTTTGAAGATAATAAAAATAGTATTATTGTTATTGCAGCTACCAACAGAGTGGATGTTTTGGATCCAGCTTTATTAAGGCCAGGTCGTTTTGATCGAAGGGTTGTTGTCTCTCGGCCAGATATTAAAGGTCGTTTAGAAATTTTAAAAGTACATACAAAAAAAACTCCTTTAAAAAAAGGAATTGATTTAAAGGTGATTGCTCAAGGAACTCCAGGTTTTACAGGAGCTGATTTAGCTAATTTAATCAATGAGGCTGCCTTAATTGCTGCAAGAGAAAATAAAAAAGAGATTGAACTGGTTGATCTTGAAGAAGCTAAAGATAAAGTTTTAATGGGTTCAGCTAGAAAATCTTTAGTGATCTCTGAAGTAGAAAAAAAAGTTACTGCTTATCATGAAGCTGGGCATGTTCTTGTGGGAATGAATCTTGCTGGCATGGACCCGATTCATAAAGTGACAGTCATTCCAAGAGGAATGGCTTTAGGGGTAACTCAAACACTCCCTAACGAAGATAGACTTAATCTTACGAAGGAAAAAGGGCAAAATTATATTGCTTTTTTAATGGGTGGAAGAGCTGCTGAAGAAATTATTTTTAATGAAGTCACCAATGGAGCTTCTAATGATATTGAAAGAGCAACAGAGTTGGCTAAAAATATGGTTTGTTATTGGGGAATGTCCAAATTAGGTCCTATTCATTTAGGAGGAAGAGGAAAGGATCAGCCTTTTTTAGGTGCTAGTTTAGGACAACAAAATATATTATCAGAAAAAACAGCGGCTCTTATAGATGAAGAGATTTCTTTGTTAGTTGATTGGGGTTATAAGAAGGCCTTAGAAATTCTTCATAAAAACAAAGAAAACTTAATCAAATTATCAACAGTGTTAATAGAAAAAGAAACTCTGAATGCTCAAGACATTCAAAAAGTTCTTTTTCCTGATAAAAATAATTCTGATTCTAGTGACGATGAAAATGTTTCTGGTTTAGATCCAGTTTTAACATGAAGTTGTTCTTTCGGGTTGGAAAAATTTTTTTTCAATATATTAATTATTCTTCTGAAACTAGAAGAGGATTTTTTTTAGGTCTTTTTTTTAGCACAATAGATATACTTCTAGTAACTATTCTTTTGCCTTATAGTTTCACTTATTTAGTTAAGTTTTATGAAAAAGATGCTTTCTTAGGATCTTTTGCTTTTCTAGTAAATTTTTATTTATTTTTTAATTTCATTAAATCTATTATTCAACCTATTATTGATTGGTCTTTCTATCCTGTTATTAACATGGCTATAAAAAATATTACTCAAGATCTTGTTTTAAAGCTTCATCGCATGCCCTATTATCAAATAAGAAGTTATTCTACTCCTGAGCTTATCAGTCTCATTAGAAGAATTCCTTTTAGTGTAAGAATTTATTTAAGAGTTTTTTTTCAGCAATTAATTCCTTTGATTTTAAAAATAGTTATTATTTTATTTACCATTTATTCTTACGGATTTATTCTTATGCCTACTCTTGTTGCTCTTTTTTTTGGACCTATTCTTTATTATAAATTTTCTAGAAATTATTTGTTAACAAGATTTAAGGGTTGGAGAATGAATGAAAAAACTGCTGGAATTTTAACAGACAGTTTAGTGAATACATTTTTTGTTAGAAGAAATCTAAGGTTTGAAGAAAAAAGATTAGATAGCTGGTTAAGTAAAGAAGCTAATGTTTGGCAAACTTTTGCTAATCAATTAGTTAAGACTCAAGTTTTGGTGAATTCTTTTGTAACTTCTTGTATTCTTATTGCTTTATCTTTTGTTTTTTATCAACCTTATATTTTATCCCAGGTTATTTTTCTTAAAAGACAATTAACAGCTTTAGTTTTACCTTTAATGCAACTTTTGACAGAAATCAGACTTTCTACAGATAGTGCAATAGATATGAAGGCTATAGTTGATCTTTATGAGGCAAAAGAACTAGATGAAAATATTTCAACTCAAGAACAAGAAGAATTTATTGATGTAAAAAATATTTCTTTTTCTTATTCTCATTATGAGGTTTTTAAAAATTTTTCTTTAAAGATTCATCAAGGAGATAAAATTGCTGTTACAGGTCCTATGGGTGTAGGAAAATCAACCCTGTTAACTTTAATAGCTGGTTTTGAACAAGTTAAAAAAGGGCAAATTATTTATCAAAAAAATATTTATGATAAGATTGTTTTTTTACCTCAGCAAAGTTTTTTGTTCAATGGAACTCTTGAAGATAATCTTTTTTATGGATTTGATTTTATTAATAAGAAAAAGTTTTTGGATTTATTTCATCTCTTTGGAATGAATGACATGACTCAAGATGATTCTTTTTCTTTACAAAGACCTATTGGTGAATTTGGAAAAAATCTTTCTGGTGGTCAAAGACAAAAGATTGCTCTTGTGAGAGCTCTCTTGTTTGAGCCTAAGATTTTACTTTTAGATGAAAGTACTTGTTTTCTTGATGAAGTGATGGAAAAAAAAGTATTTGAATTTTTAACCCATGAAAATATAACTTTAATTTTTACAACTCATAATTTAAAGCTTTTATCTTATGCTAATAAAGTTTTTAACTTAGAAAGAGTTCAAAAAAAAGGATTATATGTTTGATCAGATTACTAATAAAATCTATTCAGTTTATGAAAAAATTAAGGGTCAAGCTAAATTCAGTGAAGAGAATTTAAAAGATCTGTTACAGGAATTAAAAGAAACTCTTTTAGATTCTGATGTTAATATTAAAGTTGTTCATTCTTTTTTGGAAAAAATTAAGACTTCTCTTCTTGATTCCAAGTTGCATAAAAAGCTAACCTTAGAAGAGCAATTTTTAAAGGTTGTTCATGATGAGCTTATAAATCTTTTTACTATTGAAAATAATAAAAAAGATCCAACTATGATTACTTTAGTTGGTTTAAACGGAGCTGGAAAAACAACTTTTTTAGCAAAATTAGCCTATCTTTATAAGAATAAGAATAAAAAAAATGTTTATCTTATTCCTGCTGATAATCAAAGACCAGCAGCTAAGGAACAGCTTGTTGTTCATGCTAAAAATTTAGGAGTTGACTATTTTGATTCTAATCTTAGTCTTTCCATGAAAGAAATTATTCAAGAGGGTCTCAAAAAAGGGAAAGAATTAGGGAAAAATCTTATTTTAATTGATACAGCAGGTCGATTAGAATTAGATGCTAAATTAATGAAAGAGCTTAGAGATATTAAAGAAGATATTAATCTTGGAGAAATTTTTCTTGTGGTAGATGCTTTACTTGGTCAACAAGCTTGTTCTGTTGCTGAAAACTTTGCTAAGGTACTACCTTTAACAGGTTTTGTCTTAACAAAAATGGATGCTGATGCTAAAGCTGGAGCAGCTTTTTCTATGAAGGCAACACTGAATCTTCCTATTAAATATTTTTCTGTGGGAGAAAAATTTAAGGATTTAGAATTATTTTATCCTGATAGATTAGTATCAAGACTTTTAGATAGGGGAGATTTAAAAACTCTTTTAGAAAAAGTAGAGGAAGTTACGTCTAAAGATGATTCTGAGAATTTAATTTCTAAATTTGAACAGAAATCTTTTAATTTTGAGGATTTTCTTCAGCAATTAAATCAAATGAAAAAAATTGGCTCTTTATCTCACTTATTAAAACTTATACCTGGTTTTAATACTGTCTTAAAACAACAAATCAATTTTCAAGATCTAGAAAGACAAATTCAGGAATATACTTATATTATTCAGTCTATGACAAAAGAAGAGAGACAAAAAGATTTTCTCCTTAAAAATCCTTCTAGACAGCAGAGGATAGCTAAGGGTTCTGGTCTTCTTCTAGATAAAGTTCAGGGTTTTTATGAAAAATATCTTCAAATGAAGAATAGTTTTACTCAGGTATTACCTTCTTTAAAAAGAGGACAACTGCAAGGTAATCTTTCTTTGCAAAACTTAACCCAACAAGTCTCTCTGGAGAAAGACAAAAAGAAAGGAACAAGTCCTTTTGGTAAAAGATATTTTTAACTTGACGCAAATAAACTTTTTTTAGTAAAGAGAAATCTATGATTAAAATTAGATTAGCTCGTATGGGAAGAAAAAAAAGACCTTTTTATTCTATTGTTGCGGCAGATAGTCGTTCTCCAAGGGATGGTAAGTTCTTGGAAAAATTAGGGTATTTTGATCCTTTTTCTAAAAATCAAGAGGGATTTAAAATTAATAAAGAATCACTTGATCTTTGGATTTCTAAAGGGGCTCAAATGACAGAGACAGTTGAAAATCTTATGAAAAAAGTGCAGTCAGTATAACAAGGAGTAGAATCATGAATGATGTAAAAGAATTAGTAATAACTATTTGTAAATATTTAGTAGATTACCCTGAAGATATTCAGGTCAATGAAGTTGTAGGAGATTCTACAACAGTAATTGAGCTGAAAGTGAATAAAGCTGATCTTGGTAAAGTGATTGGCAAGCAAGGCAATACTGCAAAGTCTATTAGAACACTCTTAACAGCAGCTTCAACAAAGATGAAGAAGCGTTGTATGCTAGAAATTATTGAATAATTTCATTTGTATCTCTTCGAAAGTTCAACCTTTTGGTTACAAGGGGGATGTAAAGGTTTATCCTTCACATCCTTCTTATTTTTTTATTAAATCTTCTTTTATTGTTTATAATAAAGAAAAGAAATCGAGTTTAGTTCTTAAAAAATACCATGAAAATATTCATTCTTTTGTTCTTTCTCTAGAAAATTCTTTAGATTTTTCTCAGGGGATTTTTCTTAAGAGAGAGGATTTTCCTTTAAAAAAGACTCCTTATCCTTCTGATTATCCTTTTATAAAGATTAAAAATTATACTTATCAAAGCTTTTATCTCAATGGAGCGAATCAAGATATTTTAGTTCTTTTAGATGAAAAAACTAAAAAAATCATTGAAGTACCCTTTTTAGAGGAATTCTTTGACCTTGTTGGAGATGAGTATCAACTCAAGAAAATTCTTTTTTTTTGAAATTTTTCAAAACAGTCTTTTCTTTTTTGTTTTTTCTTACTAAATAAAAAATATTGGTATTTTATGTTTGAAATTATTAGATGGGTTGTTACTGCATTAACAATTGAGTTTGCTGGGGAGCATGTAGTGGATGAACTTTCCAAGCCTCAGAAAAAGCCTGAGGTTGTTCAGATTCAACAAATAGCTAAAAAAAAGAAAGAAGAAAATTCAAGTAGTCCTCTTAAGCATACATACAAAGGAACTCAAAAGTATTATATTATAGTTTTTCAAGATCAAGATGGAGAGTGGTATTATACAAATTATGGCTTGTTGGGAACAGATGGTAAGATGAGACAACACTCAAATATAGTTCAATGTCATGGTGAAAAAAATAATACTCCCATTGTTTTTGTTTTTACAGATCCACAGGGTAAAAATAAATTTTTAAGCCCAGGAGGTTTTTGTCCATTGTCGGAAGTTAATAGTAATCCCTGTGCTTGTTTTAAAGATTACATCACAAGGTATGTAAAATAAAAATAATATTATTTTTATAATAACTATTAAAAAAATAAAAGGGTTTTTTTGAAAAATTTGTTATCTTTATTAATACTTATTCTTGTTTCTTTGAATACTACGTTTTTTTTAGGATATTTATCTTATAAAATTTTATTAAATGATCCTTATAAACCTGATACATCTTTAAAAAAAGAAATTGTAAAATTTTTTAAAGATCAAAATGAAAAAAAAGAAGTTATTCCTCAATTCTATTTAAATACTTATTTTGAAAATGTTGATGGAAAAAAAATAATTAAAATAGGAGTTCTTGATAAAGATCACTCTATTTATTTAAGGGATAAAATCATATTAATTTCTAATACAGGTTTAGAATCTCCTTATGCCTTAGAAACTCTCTTTGTAGTTTTTCTCTTTGAATCAGAGGAAGATAGAGAATTGTTTTACAAAAGAATTCAAATATTATATGAAAAATATAAAAAAGAATATCCAACTGATCTTTCTTGGGGAGAGAATGGAGGTTTTATTCAATACATTGAAATTATTTTAACAACACACCCATGAGATTGCTAAAAAATATTTTTTTTAGCATTTTCGTATTGTTAATTTTGATAATTAATGAAGATAAATTTTTCAAAAAACAAGTTGAAAAAGAACAATTTAATAAAAAAAAATTTGAAAGTGTTTTATTTTATTCCAATGATGAATTAGATTATAATCTAATTGATGGTAGCATCCCTTTGGCTTTAATGTGTTTACCTTGTTATTATGATACAATCTCTTATCAATATAAGGTTGTTGATGATGGTAAAGAAAAAAATTTTGAAAATTATTTTATCATAACAAAAACTGATCCCACTATAAGTTTTTCTTTTGCTACGAAAGAAGATCAAAATTATTTTCATGAATTGACTCAAAAAAAATACGAAGAATTAAAAAAAAAAATGTTGTATAAGAATTTAAAAAAATATGAATTTTGGTTTGAAGATCTTTTCTTTGTTAAATATTACTATGTACTTATTTTAAATAATAAATGTTGAAAAAAGTTCATAAAATTTATTTTTACTAGACAAAAAATTATAACTTTTTTTATAAATTTTTTTATGAAAAAAATCTTTGTTATTGGTCTTATTGAAGATTATTTCAATGCTTTTAAAAGTGATGGTATTATTTCTAGAGCTATTAAAAATAAAAAATTTGATCTTGAATTCGTTTTTTTAAGAAATTTTACTCAAAATTCTTATAAAAATGTAGATAGTCCAAGCTATGGTGGAGTAGGCATGACTTTAAGAGCAGACGTTTTTAAAAAAGCTTTAGAAAGCATTGCTAAACCTTATAAGGTAATTTGTCCTGCGCCTAGAGGTAGGATTTGGAATCATGAAGAAGCTAAAAAATTAGCTCAAAATTTTCAGCAAGAAAACTTAGTTTTTATTTGTGGAAGATATCAAGGAATTGATGAAAGATTTTTGGAGCTTTATGTGGATGAATTTTATTCTGTAGGTGATTTTGTTCTTACTGGTGGTGAAATTCCTGTTTTAACTATTTTGGATTCTTTTTTAAGACTTGTTCCTGGAGTTTTAGGGAATGAGGAATCTTTAAGAGGTGAGTCTTTTTCTGAAGGGTATTTGCAAGGACCAACTTATACTAAGCCAAGTCTTTTTGAAGGAAAAGAAGTTCCTGAGGTCTTGCTTTCAGGACATCATAAAAAAATTCAAGAATTTCATGAGGAAAAAAGTTTAGAATGGACTAAAAAGTATAGGAAAGATCTTTTGTGAAAAAAGTTTATTTAGCTCTAATTCATTATCCTGTAAAAGGAAAGCAAGGAGAAATTATCACTAGTTCTATTACTAATATGGATCTACATGATATTGCCCGTAGTTGTCGTACTTTTGATGTAAAAAAGTATTATATTGTGAGTCCTTTGCCTCAGCAACAAAAAGTAGCTCAAAAGATTATTGATCATTGGCATTTACCTCAAAATGAGCAATATCATCCCGATAGATCAGAAGCTTTTAAAAGAATTGTTTTAAAGAATTCTCTAAGGGAGGTTATAAGAGAGATTGAAAGTAAAGAAAAAATTCGACCTAAAATTTTGGCAACTTGTGCTAAAAATCACGGACAAGAGCTGTCTTGGAATCAAGCCATAGAATTTATTGACAAAGAGCCTGTTTTATTGTTATTTGGTACTTCTTGGGGACTTAGTGAAGAAGTCATCAAAGAGAGTGATGGTCAGCTCCCTCCTATACAAGGTTGTGGTGATTATAATCATCTTTCTGTGAGGTCTGCTGTTGCTATTTACCTCTACAAGCTATTAGAAAGGATTTGAAATGGACTTATTAAAAAAAGTAGAGCAAATTTATAAAAAAGATCAAAATCAATATGATGACTTTAGACCAGGTGATGAAATTATTGTTGCTGTTAAAGTTATTGAAGGAGCTAAGACAAGAATTCAAAATTTTCAAGGAACTTGTGTTGCTATTAAAGGTGGTCATGATTTAACCTCTAATTTTAAAGTAAGAAAAATTTCTAGTGGTGTTGGTGTCGAAAGAATTTTTCCTTTTCACTCTCCTGTCGTTGAAAGTGTAAAGCTAGTTACAAAAGGAAAATCACGTAGAGCTAAACATTATTTCTTAAGAAATCTTTCTGGAAAACAAGCGAGAATTGCGGTAGACTATTCTAGAAAATAACGGTGGCACTTCTTACAGGATCAATTTTTAGAACGATCTTAAAACTTTCCGCTCTTAATTTTTGGGGATACCTTATTCTTTTTCTACAAGCTCTTGTAGAAGTTTTTTTTGTTTCTAAAATCGGATTAGAAGAGATTGCAGCTCTGGGTATTGTAACTTCCATGGCTTTAGTGTCTACCCAGTTAGGAGCTAGTTTTTCTGTTGCTATTACAACCTTAATTTCTAAGGAAGATGAATCTGAGTTAAAAAATACCATTTCTACTTTTATTTATGTAAATTTAATTCTAGGTATTATCTTATCCCTTTTTGGCTATTTTTCTACTAATTTTCTTGTTGATTTTATGGCAATTAAAAATGAAAAAATTTATCACTTAGTTACTGAGTATGTAGCTTTAAATTTTTTAACCCTTTTTCTTCTTTTTATAGGTCAAACAATTTCAGGAATTTTTAGAGCTCTTGGTCTTGTTCATTATGTTAGTGTGAACATGACTTTATATGGGATAGTAACTTTTACTCTTACCCCTGTTTTTATTTTCGGTACGAAACATACCCCTGCTTTTGGATTTTTTGGAGTCATTCTTTCTATAGTAGCTGGAAGAGTTATAGCAACAAGTTATTTTTTAACTAGATTATTAAAAAGAAAAATTTTGCTTACTCCTAACAAGGTTTATCTTAAAAAAAGTGTTTTAAAAGAATTTTTTAAATTAGCGAGCATTACTTTTGCATCTAATATTATTATTCCTTTAATTGCAGCAGTGGTGACAAGATATCTTAATGATTATGGGCGTGTTGCTGTAGCTGCCTATGCTATTATTCTAAGATTAGAAACTTTTTTTAACTTGGTTTCTAATGCTGTTTTTACTGTTTTTATTGCTTTTTTAGGTCAAAATTATATTAAAAAACAGTTAAAAAGAATTGAACAATCTTTTAGGTATACTTTATTAATTTTACTTTTTTGGTTTTTGATTCCTGCTTTGACTGTTTTTATTTTTCAAGAAGAATTTTTGAATTTTTTTACAGATAAGAAAGAAATTCATCAAAAAGCTTCTCTTTATTTTAAATTAGTTTTGCCTTTTCTTTTTTTTGAAAACTTAAGATTTGTCCTAGGAGCTATCTTTAACGTTTTTGGTAAGATTAGATATAATCTTTTTATTCTTGTTTTTAAATTTTTATTTTTTATTGTGGTTTCTTATATTTTAAAATCAGCTTATGGTCTTGAAGGAATTTTTATAAGTTTAAGTATCTCTCATTTGATTTTTGGATTAATTGCTTATACAGTCAGTAAAATAGTTTTAAAAAGGATAACAAAAATAGAGGAGATGGTATGATTCAAGATCTTAAAAATTTTTTAATGAAAGGTAATGTTTTAGATTTAGCCATTGGTTTAATTATTGGAACTGCTTTTACTAAAATTGTAAATTCTCTTGTGACTGATATTTTAATGCCAGTTTTAGGTCTTCTTTTGGGAAAAATTGATGTTAAAAATCTTGCTTTTAATTTTGTTGATTTCAATGGAAATATTTTAGTTAAAATTAGCTACGGTCTATTCTTACAAGCTGTTCTTGATTTTTTAATTATGGGAATTTCCTTATTTTTTCTCTTAAAGATCTTTATAAAATTGAAAAAATAATGCTTGAAAGGATTATTTTTTTAAAATAGAAATATTATTCGAACTGATTTTTTCATATTCTTCATATGAAGATAAAGCTTTTCCAAAGTGAGCTAAGTGAAGATCTGTTGCAATAATGAAATAGCTTGGGGTTCCTTTAATCTTAAAATAATGAAGTGATGAAGGAAATTCTAAGATGTTATCTGGAAGTTTTTTTAAGGTAAAAAGACTTTTTTCACCCTGATCTAAATACAGTAATTATTTATTTAGATCAGGGTGATAAGCAATAAAATCTTTTAAATTTAAGTTGTTTGTTACATTTAAATTAAAAAAATTATTAACAAGAAATAATTTAAAAATATTGTTTAGTGTAATTTTTAGGTCAATTGGTAGTTTACCTTCTTCCATTGATGCAAGAACTGTTCTAGTTAAGGGTTTTTCGATTTGAGAAGTTGACGTTGTATAAAAAGATGAAGAATGATAATCATCATAATAAGTAGGCTCTATATTTTGCAAAGGGTAAATTGTTAACTCTGTTAATTTTTTATTTATGTTAGTGATAAGTTTATCAATGTTATCAGTAGCTACCAAAAAATGATTAGGTCTGTCAGAAGTAAAATATTCAAGATTTGATGAAAAATTTACTATTTGATCATTTATTGGAGCTAGATAAATTCCACCATTAGGATCTACTTTTATGTAAATAATAATGCGATTAAAATCTGCTGAAAAATGATAGAATGATTCAGAAAGATCTCTTCTTAATAAAAGAAGAGTAATGTTATCAAAATATGATTCAAGAAAAACACCTGTCTTATTAAGAAAAATAGGATGTACCGCTGTAAAAAAAGGATAAGAAGTATCAGAATTATCATTTAGTTTTTCTTGAATCATTTTTTCTATTGGAATTATCGTGATATCATTAAAAGTAGAATCAGTTGTTGGTGAAGATAAGACAGGTTTAAACTCTTTAGATTTGTCTAGGCTTATAACAATGAATAGAATAATTTATAAAATTTAAATTTATAATTTTTATTATTGAGATTCATAAAAAAAAAAATTTGAGCTATCAGTTTCAATAATTGTCAAATTTTCTTTATTTAATGGCATTTTAAATGCATTGTTTGATTCAATAATTGTGATAGTGCCATCGACATCTTTTTTATAGATTACAATATACTTAGAAATTTCTTTTAGAATACCTTCAGGAGTTATTTCTTGATTAAAATAAAGGTAATAATCAGATGTAATTTCTTTATTTAAAATTTTTGGTATAATGTTTTTTTTAAGGTAATCATATTTTTGTTTTTGAAAATTGATAGTAATATCTGCTATATAGTTGGGACTTTCTGTTTTAATTATTCTTTCACAAGAAAAGAAAAGTAATGAGATTGTTATTAAAAAAGATATTAGTTTTTTCATAAAAATATTAATATCTGATTAAGGGAATATTCGTCAATTTTTTTTAATTTCATTGAATTTAAGTTTTAGATACAAAAAATAAATTATTTTTTGTAATGTTGAAATAAATAATATTTTGGAGTGAAAGGATTTTCTTTTACTGCTTGTTGAAAATCTGAGTAAGATAAATTTCCAGGGGCTAGTATGACAAATGTTGTCCCTGAATCAAGACCTACTTGATACTGAGAAGGAAAATTTTCTAACGTACCATTTTCGTTATAAGAAACCATACCAAGAATATGAAAATTATTTAAGTTAAGAAAAAACTCGCTAGGTTCATTAATATTCACGGTATGGAAAGTGCCATCTATAGTTTCTTCTTCTACTAAACTAAAAAAAATATAAAAAAAAAGTTTATCTTCGTCAAAGATAGTATAACGTTGAAAGTTTTCAATGTTTTTTAAATGGTCAGAGCTAAAGAAAAAATTAGAAATAATATGATGAAAAGGATCAATCCCATTATTAGAACTTTCTTTTATGGGGTATTTATATTCGTCCCAAGCTTTAACCATGGAATGAGCAACTTGTACGATAAAACTTTTGGGTTGTTGGTTGCCTGTTACAAAAGGATCGCTTATGGATATGTTTTGTAAAGTAGATAAACAGCTACTAAAGAGCATGCTCCCTAACGTGATCATTATTAATATTATTTTTTTCATATTTTTTAATAAAAAAAATTTATAAAATTGTAAAGTTTGGCTTCTATTTAATAATAATTTCTTGTTCCATTTTGTTTTCTTTGGGGTGGATTTGTTTTACTTGGTGTATTTTTTGGTTTTTGTTCTTTTCCTTTTTTCTTGTGGTAAATATTTGAAGAATTTGATCTTTTTGGACCTTTAAAAAGAGAAAAACTTTTTATAAAATTTTTTCCTGTTAAAGTCTTATCCGCGAAAAAATCTTCTACGGGATTAGATATTACTAGCAAAAACAAACAAAGTTCTCCTTCTGGGTAGTAAAATTTGTTATCTGTTAAGGAAATATCTAGATCAGTTAGCTTAATAAGCTCAAATTCACCATCTAGGCTTATCTGAACTGAGATTAAATATCTTTCTTCAGATGGAATATATTTGTAATAGGTGGAATCAAGAGTTCCTTTTCCAATTTCTCTATTGATATTAATAAGAAAAACTTCAAAAGATTTAGAAACAGTACTCTGAACTAACTTGTATTCATTACAAGGATCATCATCAGGATATTTTTCTATAAATTCTTTTTCAGAAATCCCTTCCCTTCCTGGGGTAACATTTTTTTGTATTGATGATGAATTAAAATGACTTTGCTCTGGGATATTTTTGCAAGAAAAATAAGAAAAAGAAAGAGATAAAACCATAAAATAAGATACTTTTAGACTCATTAGAAGGCTTATCTAGTCTAAAATTTAATTATCAGTCAAGAAATTTTTTCCTCTTTATAGAAGAATTCTTTTTAATCCGAGAAAAGATCTATGTTGAATTTAATCTTTTTAATTTTAATGACTTCTTGCTCTAAAAATGTAGGAATGGGACTTGGTTCTAAGTCTATTAATGTTAATAGAATTACAGATACGTTTGATACTAATTCAAAGGCAAGAGATCTTCATGTTGTTTTTCTTGTAGATACCTCTGGCTCCATGAAAGATAATGCTCATGCTCTTTTTGATGCTGTTAATCAAATTTTAAGCATTTTGGACTCTGGACCTTTTAAAAATCAAGAAGTTAAATTTTATGTGGTTAATGCTGCAGATAACTATTATATCAATAAATCTAATGATTGTTGCTCAAAAGATTGTAGCTCTGATAAAATCAGCGATTCTTTATATAAAAAATCTGTTGGCAGCTTAATACATTCATTTTCAAAACATACTAACATTCAAAATGAAGTAAATTCTTTAAAAAACAAAATAACGAGTTTTAAATGTGGTTTTTTTGAATCAACACCAGCTGCTTTAAATGTTTTTTTAAAAAATAACTCTGATATTAGAGAAAAAATTAAAAAAGGTTATCTTTTAGCTATTCATTTAACTGATGAAGTTGTTAAGTTAAACGCAGAAGGTCGAACCTACTTAGGAAAGCCTGGTGAACAAGAAAATTATATAAAATCTAAAAATAGATATGAAAGTGAACAAGGTTCTGGAAGTTTTGAAAATTATTTTGGAGATTTTAGATCTGGTGATTCAAACAATCCATCTCCAGCTACAGGAAATGTTTTTGCAACAAGCTTTTATAATGATATTTTAATGTTTAGAGATTATATAGTAGCTCAATTAGGTTACTTTGGTTCTCATGTTGGCTTAGTTCAATATAATCAAGATTCCAATGATTTTTATAAGAAAATTACTCAGGATACAGGAATGTTTCCAGGGGGAAGTGTCGATGGTTTGGATACTAGTGCCTACAACTTGCCTCCAAATAATTCTGGGACACTTAACAAAAATAAGTTGAAAGAGGCTTTAGAGATTGTTGCGAATAAAATTAATGATATTTTTAATAACAATTTTGTTTTATCAAAAATTCCAAAGGATTCAAAGACAATAACAATGACAGTAGATAATATCCCTTTTATTCAATTTACTTATAATCCTTCTACTAATAGTGTTAAATGTAGTAATAGTAACAGCTGTAAAAATAAAAAAGTAACTATTACCTATGAAGGATATGATCCTAATTGAAGATTTTATCTACACGTAAAAGAGTCCATCTTCTAAATTTTTCAATATAGTAGTAAGAAGAAGGAATTACAAAGAGAGAGAGTAGGGTTGAGGTAATGATACCTCCAATAATAGCAATCCCTAAACTAGTTCTTTGTTTACTTGCTTCATTAAGTCCTATGGCGATAGGAATCATTCCAGCAACAAGAGTAAGGGAGGTCATCATGATAGGCCTTACTCTTCTTAAGACAGCTTCCTTGATGGCTGTTTTTAATTCTAAAGACTGTCGTTCATGAGCAGCATCCACAAGTAAAATAGAGTTTTTTGCAGCCATTCCTATAAGAAAAATACAACCAATCATAGAAAAAAGATTTAAAGATTCTGAAGTAAAATACAGTCCAAAGAAGGCTCCGCAAATAGCAAGAGGGATAATAAGAAGAATAACAAAAGATACTAAAAAAGAATCATAAAGAGAACTAATGATAAGAAAAATTAAAATAATACTTAGTAAAGTTGCCAACATAACGCTTTTTTGTAAATCAGCCAAATCTTCAGCTTGACCAATAAATTCATAGGAAAGACTTTTGGGAAGATTCATATCTTTTAAAATTTTTGTTACTTTTTCTACTGCAGCAGTTAAGCCTTCACCTTTAGGATTAATATTAGCGTTAATAGCAAGATATCTTTGTTTGTTAAATCTATTAATAGCAGTCAAAGAAGCTTCTTCTTTGATTTTAGCTACAGATACAAGTGGAACTGGTCTGAAATTAACATTAGCAATAAATTTTTTGTCAAAATAAAGAATAGGATTACTTGTTTCTTCTTTTGTTCTTAATCTAATATCATAATTGTAATTTCCTTCTTGAAGAGCTCCTACAATAAGACCTTCTTCATGAAGTTGTAATTCTTGTCCCAAGCTGTGGATATTTACTCCAAGATAAGCTGCTTCTTTTTCTTTTAGCTCAAGAACTAATTCTGGACTTCCTTCTTCATAATTATGTCTAATGTCTTCTAGGTCTTGAGAAAGTTTATTTTTGATTTCTTCTTCTACTTTTAGAGTATAATCTTTAACTTCATTTAAATCATTTCCAATGAAAAAAAGATTAAAGGGAGACTCGCTGCCACCTGTCACACCAGAAAGATCAAGAATGTAAATTTTTTCTCTAAAATTAGAAAAATCTTTTCTAAGAAGATCCTTAATTTCTTGTGTTTTTCTTGATCTTTTATTTTTCAAGAGAACAAAAGCATTGCCTTTGTGGGGGAATGCTTCAGATCCAATACTTCCAATGGTCTGATCAAACTCAGGATAAGTAGAGAGGATGTCATGAATTTTATAGTAAAAATCACGAGTTTGTTCCAAAGAAGAGCCTTTTTCTATTTCAAAAACTAAAGAAAATTCTCCAATATCCTGAGTGGGTAAAAAAGTTTTTGCTATTCTTTTCATTTTAGGAAAAGTATCTTTAAAAATAAACCCTGCTGGAAACAAACTGAAAACAAAAACAAATAAGCTTAATAAAATAGAAATATAAGGTTTTTTTAAATTTAGATCTGTGAGTTTTTCTAATAAAACTGTAAGTTTTCTAGGTTTTTCTTGAGTTTTAATTTTAGAAGTTCCTAAGTAGGTTGAAAGCATAGGAGCCATGGTAATAGCATCAATAAAGCTAATAATCATGGCAAAACAAATAGTTAAACCAAATTCTTTGAAAAATTGCCCTACGATTCCTTGTAAAAAAGCTACAGGAGCAAAAACAGCAATGATGACAATGGTAGTAGCAAAAACAGCTAGTAAAACTTCTTTTGTTCCTTTTAAGGAAGCTTCTAATGGAGAAAATCCTTTTTCCATGTAATGAAAAATACTTTCTCTCACAATAATGGCATCATCAATTAAGAGACCTACGGCTAAACTTAAAGCCAGAAGAGTGGTGACATTAATGCTAAAGCCAAAGGCATACATGAGAATAAAAGAGCCTAAGAGAGAATTTGGAAGAGCTAGTGCTGTAATAAAAGTAGATTTGATATTTCTTAAAAAAAAATAAACAACAAAAATAGTGAGAAAAATTCCTATAATAATTGTTTCATAAACATCTTCAACATTAAGTTTAATTCCTTTTGAGGCATTTCTTGTAATAGAAAGAGAAAAATCTTTGTAACGATCTTTAAATTTTTCATTAATAACTTTAATATTTTTTTCTACTTGATTAACTACTTCTAAGGTATTAGCTCCTGGTCTTTTTTTTATAGCTAAAAAATTAGCTTCTTCTTTATTAAGCAGGGAAAGTCTTTTACTTTTTTTTATATATTCATGAACATGAGAGATATCTTTGATATAAAAAGCTTTTTCGTTTCCAAAAAAACTAATTAAAAAATTTTTAATATCATTAATATTATTAATTTCACCAACAGCTCTTATCTTTTTAGTTATATTATTTAAAGTAATATCTCCAAGAGGATAGTTCATTCCAAGATTTTGTAATTTTTGATAAATGGTTAAAGCAGTAATGTTTCTTTTTTTTAATTTTTTTTCATCAAGAGAAATAAGATATTCTTTAGTGTAGTTAGAATAGACACCTACTTCGCCTACTCCTTCCAATCTTTCAAAATAAGGAATAATATCTTTAGCTAGATCATTTAAAATAGTTTTATCTTCAACTTTTGCTTTTAAACTTAAATAAAGAATAGGTTGATCAGCTGGATTAATAGCGTAAATAACAGGGTTAGTAGCATTTTTAGGTAATCTCCTGATAATATTAAAAACTTTTTGACGAACTTCTTGTTCAGCAATTTTAATATTCATAGAAAGATTAAATTGTAAGGTCACCCTTGAAAAATTATTTTCACTCACGGAGTAAATTTTTTTTAATCCTTCTAAGTTATTTAAATTATCTTCAAGTAGCTTAGAAATTGTTTCTGTGTCTTTTGGACCAGCACCTGGATAAGGAGTAATCACTGTGACAAAAGGAAATTCTATATCGGGAAAAAGATTCACTGGAATTTTCACTAAAGAAAACAATCCTAAAACAATAAATAAGAGAAAAATACAAGTAACAAAAATAGGTTTTTTAATGGAGGTTTCTACAATCATTGATAATTCCTTAGAGTCATTTTTAATTGAGAGTTTTTTTCTATCATTTCAAGTTCTTTTATTTGTGATTGATAATACTCTTGTTCAATCATATAAACTTGAAAACTGGTACTTGTTCCGAAAGATAGTTTTTCTTTTTCAAGAGAGAGTCTTTTTTTGTTGATTTCTTTGATTCTATTAATGTTTTTAAAGGTTTTTAAAGAATTTCTGTAGACTTCTAAAAGGTTTGTAAAATTTTTAAAATCTTTTTTTTCATGATCAAGAATTTCTTTTTCTGTTTTATAGAGTTCATGAGTTAAAGAATCTTGCAAGAGAAAAACATCTCTTTGGAGAAGTGGAAAAGAAAGTTGAACTTGAATAAAATAACTTTTTTGAGCATCTTTTAAGTTAAGAGCAGAACTTAGATCTTTATGATAACTTGTCCATTGTAATCCACCGGTTAAGTTAAGATCTGGGTAAAGTTCTTTCTTTTTAAGCTTGAGATCTGTTTTTAAAAGATTAAGCTCTTCTTTTTTAAGTTGCTTGATTAAGTTATTTTTTTGGTAAGAATAATTTTCTTGAAAATAAGTTTCCCAAACAAGAGAATTTAGAGTAATACTAGTAGGTTCTTGTTGAAGAAAATAAAAATAATCTCTTAATAAATTTTTGTAGTTTTGTTCTTCTAGCTGTTTTTCAACTTCGTATCTTTCTTTTAAAGCTTCAGTTTGAATAAGATCTGATTGATCTATTAAGTTAACCTTTCTTCTGTTGTAATATTTAGAGTAAAGTTTTTCTGCTTTTTCTAAGTTTTCTTGAATAATTTTTAACTTTTCTTGTGAAACAAACAGCTTAATATAGGTTTCTTCTGCTTCTTGAAGTAAATTTTTGTAACTTAAATTGTTCCTTAAAGAATTTAAAGTCTGATAAGAATGAATCTTCTTCTTTTGGAGTCTGATTTGGGATCCTGCAAGATTTCTTGTTAAAGAGGTGCTAAGTCCTATTTTTAAATCATTAGTATATTGATGTAGGTTAAGAGGGGCTAAAGGATTCTCATGAACAGTGTCAACTTGACCTGGTTCATAAGATAATTCTGCATTTAAACCAATAGGACTAGCATATTTTAGACTTAACTTACTTTTAAGAATATCTTGTTCTTTTTTAAAAGGATTTTTTTCTAAGTTTGAAATTTTTTTTAGTTCTAGTTCTAGTTTTGGTGAAGTAATCAAGGAAGCTTCCCTTGGAAGATTTTTACTTTTAGAAGCTGATTTTTCATAGGATTCTATAAGAGGATTTTTTTTAATTTCTTCTAAATAGGAATCTAAAGTATAAATTTTTTGAGCAAAAATAAAAAAAGATAACATAAGATTTGCTCAATATAAGGCTCTCTTTTTTTTTGTCAAAAATAAGGAGGGGCTATTCAAAGAGAGTCAATCTATGGAATAAATCCTAGGAAATGAGCAAAAAAGTCTTTATTAAAACCTTTGGCTGTCAAATGAATTATCATGACAGTGAAAGAATTTTATCTCATTTAAAAAACCTAAATTATGAAAAAACAGCTCAAGAACAAGAGGCTGATCTCATCATTTTTAATACCTGCTCTGTGAGAGATTTAGCTAATCAAAAATTTTACTCACAACTAGGTGAAGTGAAAAAAATAAAAGAGAAAAAAAATCTTAAGGTAGTTGCTTGTGGTTGTGTTGTTCAAACTGAGGGAAAGGAACTTTTGGACAAGTATGAGCACTTAAATGCTGTTTTTGGTACAGATGCTTTAGATGAGATTCCTGAGATTGTTTTTAGATTAGATCAAGGAGAAAACAAGCTTCTTTTTAATAAGTTTAAGCCTAGAAACGAAGATTACTCTATTGAAACAAAACTTGTTCAAAATTCTCCTCAAGCTTACATTAATATTATTAAAGGTTGTGATAAATTTTGCTCCTACTGTATCGTTCCTTTTACAAGAGGAAGAGAGAGATCAAGAACTGTAGCTGAGGTAAAAAAAGATATTGAAAATCTTGTAAAATATTCTGGAATTAACGAAGTGATACTTTTAGGTCAAAATGTTAATTCTTTTGGCAAAGAAAGAGGGGAATCTTTAGCTCAACTTCTTTATGAACTTGAAACAATTACAGGATTAAAACTTGTAAGATATACTACTA
Source organism: uncultured bacterium (assembly GCA_964652255.1). GTDB lineage: Bacteria > Bdellovibrionota > Bacteriovoracia > Bacteriovoracales > CAZZBM01 > CAZZBM01. The sequence goes on along the minus strand of CAZZBM010000001.1, from coordinate 75,355 downwards.
GTCATCCTTATGATTTAAGTGATGAGCTTATTCAAGCTCATAAAGAGTGTAAAAAGTTAGCTAATCATTTGCATCTTCCTGTTCAATCTGGATCCAATACAGTTCTTCAAAGAATGTTAAGACAATATAGTGTAAAACATTACTTATCTCTTATTGATAAAATAAGAAAAGCTAATCCTCATATTGTTGTCTCAACTGATATTATTGCAGGTTTTCCTAATGAAACAAGACAAGAGCATGAAGAAACTCTAGATCTTTTAGATCAAGCTCAATTTGATTTCATTTATGCCTATGCTTTTTCTCCTAGAAGGGGGACAAAAGCAGAAAGGATGCATGATATTTTAACTCCTGAAATTAGGAAAGAACGTCTTTATGAGATTCAGCAAAAACAATATGAAATTCAAAAAAAAATAAGACAATCTCTTTTAAACACTGAACATGAAATACTTATAGAGGGAAAAGATAAAACAGGTTTAAAATGGAAAGGAAGAACAAGTTGTTCTAGAATTGTTCTTATTTCTTCTGAGCAGGATCTTCAATGGAAGTGGGTAAAGATAAAGATTAATCAAGTGAGTACATTTTCTTGTGAAGGTTCTTTAATTTAACTCTTATCAAAAAGCTATTTTTTTTGTACTCTTCAAAATATGCATGCAAACCCTATTTTTCAGATGATAACAGGCGTGATTTTCATTATTATTTTTGTAGGTTTATTAGCAAAAATTTTTAAATTTCCTAATGCCATAGCCTATCTTTTAACAGGAATTCTTCTTGGACCCTCGGGCCTTGGTTTTATTCAAAACACTGACTTTGTTAAACAAGCAGGAGATATTGGGGTCACATTTTTAATGTTTTTTATTGGAATGGAATTTTCTCTTTCTAAATTAGCTCAAAACTGGAAAGTTTCTTTTCTTGGAACAACTCTTCAAATTATTATTAGTACCCTAGCTATGACTCTTATTGGATCTCTTGTTGGCTGGGATCTTTCTATGTCTGTTCTTATGGGTTTTGTAGTGAGTTTATCTAGTACAGCTATGGTCATAAAACTAGTCCAAGAAAAATATAAGCTAGGGGAAGTCACTACCAATGATATTATTAGTATTTTAATCTCTCAGGATATTGCCCTTATCCCTATGCTCATTATTGTCGGTTATTTGGAAGGCAGTACAGGAGATTTTCATCACTTAGCTTATCAGTTGGTGGGTGGTGCTACTATGGCATTCTTGCTTTACTTATCTAAAAAAACTTTTGTTAAAAAAATGTCTCATATAAAGATATTAAATACCTTAAGAGGAGATACTGAGTATCAGGTTTTTATTTCTTTAGGTTTATGTATGGGGTTAGCCACTGTAGCTCTTTTTTTTCATCTCTCTGAAATTATAGGAGCTTTAGTGGCTGGAATGATGATCTCTCAATTTGAGTCTAGGTTATGGGTTTATAATAGTTTAAAATCTTTAAAGATTATTCTTATTGCTCTTTTTTTTACTTCCATAGGAATGCTAATTGATTTTAATTTCTTTTTTGAGCATTTAAATTCAATTATTTTACTCACTCTTCTAGCTTTTTTCTTAAATACAGTTATTATTGCGGGTCTTTTAAAAGCTTTAGGTCGAAGTGTAAGACAAAGTTTTAAAGCAGCAGCTATTTTATCTCAAATAGGAGAGTTAAGTTTTATTTTAGCCACAGTAGGGCATGAATTTAAAATTTTTGATGATATTTTTTATCATAAAGCTTTAAATACTATTTCTCTTTCTATTCTTCTTACACCTCTTTGGGTGAATTTTGTTATTTTTATTCTTTCAAAATTTTACCCAAATGAAAAATTAGAAATTTAATTAAGAAAAAAATACCTTTATTTTCTTTTATAAATTAAAAATAAAATAAAAGAATGAAGTTTTTACTTTTGTGCTTAATTACTTGTCAACCTGCTGGTTCTAAAAAAGAATCTTCTGTTGCCAGTAATAATCCTCAGAATACTTCTAGTTTTAGTCTGCTAGCTGGTCCAGTGCCAGATTTTGATCTTAATAACATGCCTGAAACTACTACTATTCCTGATAATGTTGAAGATTATCAAGAGCCTCCTGTGAATTCTTCTTGTGAATTAAGTGATGAGGCTGAAAAAATTATTAAAATTTATCTATCAAAACATGATATAAAGTGTAGTACAAAGCTTAGTAATTTAGAAGTAGAAGTTAATTTAGCCAAAGAGGATACATTTTTTTTCAATCAAGGTTTAATAAATTTACAACAGTTGAATAACTTTTTATTAACAAATTATCCAACACAGTTAACAAATAATTTATTATCTATTGCACATAACTTAAGTTATTATATAAATAATATTTATAATGCATGGGTGATGAATGTTTTACTTGAAAACTCTCTAGACTTAAATAATTATGATCAAGTTCATTATTGGTTACTTGAAAAATTTCCTCAAGTTTATCCTTCTATTTTAGAAAGAAAAATGTATCCTACAAAGGATGAATTTTTAAAGCTAACAAGCTTAGGTGCCTTTAACTATGTAGATGCTATTACCATAGCTCCCTTAACTTCAAATAATTTAATCAACATGAAAATAGAAGAGATTATTCCTATTCAAAGTGGAAATTATTCAGATGTTCCTGGTTCTATTGTTTCAAGAAAAAAATTAAAATTAAAAATCCTTCAACCACATTGTCCTGCCTTAATATCTATTAAAAATCAATACTCGAAGGTTCCTAATAGTGCTTATAATCAAACTGTACCTACTTCTTATGGTTCTTACACTCCTAAAAATAATTTTCCAGAAAACATTGTTGCTTATGGATCAAGAGCTTATGTTTATATCCCAGAAGGTTATTTTGGTATGACTAATTGTTCAAATTCCATACAAGAGCAAATCATTGCTTTAAACCATCCTTTTTCATATGAAGGTAGTGTTGTTCCTAAGTATAAAAAAATAGATGCAGTCAACTATGAAGGTCCTTATACAATAAAAGAACCTCCTGCTTTAAAAATTCTGAATGATACTTCTTTTTAAAAGGGTAAAAGTTTCCTTTTTTTAAAAAAAAATATTTTTATTAGACAATAAAAGTGTATGTTTATATTTATTTTTAATTTATTTAGTGCTCCAACAGCAAGTCAAATTCAGCAAAATTTACAAAAACAGCAACCTTATTTGGGTCATGATCAATCTATTTTACCAACACCTATTTCTGTGAGTAATTGCGATGTTGTTAATTATTTAAAAAACACAGATGGAAGTTATGTCAATGGTGTTTTACCTAAAAGATGGTGTCATGGTTTTAACTCTGGATTAGCTAATCCACAAGAAAATTTTATGCTAAGAATGTTTTTAGCAAAGCAACCTACATTAAAATGCTCCCAAAAACTTTCAACTTTAACTTTTCTTATTAATATGAATGAGTCTGATTTTGTTACAGTGAATACGCAGGATTCTGCTACAGAAGGTGATTTTTTTAATTCTTATTTTAAAAAAAGTATTGGATTTCATGAAGTTCATCCTCCTTATGGGCATTACTTAATCGATGATGAAGTGAGAAGTTATAAAAATCCTTTTATGTTTTTTCAAACTTTTTATTTAAATGAAATGAGAAAGGTAAAACCTGTTATTAGTTTAAATGACTATGATTCTCAATTTAATTTCATTAAATCAAGATTAAAACCAGCTTATTATGATTCTTTGATTCAAAAAAAATACTTACCAAATGAAGAAGAAATTGCAAGAGCTTCTCAACTAGATGTTCCTTATGGTTCTTTGATAACTGTTCATGGATTAGCTTTTGTAAATAAGATGATTAATTTAAATCCTATTAAGATTGAGAAAGTAGGAGCAAATCAATTAAGGATTCAATTAGCTATTATGAATCCAAATGAACCAGCTTACTTTGCTCTCTCCACTCAAGTGAAAAAAATTAATAACAAATGGGAAAGAACTTTTGGTGGAAGAGCATTTATGTATTTACCAGAAAATCATCCTTGGGCTCAAGGTTCTTGTGATTTAGTTCCTTCAAATGACTCTGTTGTAGCTATATCTCATGATCATCAAAAAATACTTGATGGACCAGGTTATCCTGATATCAGAATTAATTCTTCAAAAAATCAAACTTTACCTGTTAAATTTGAAGGAGCTTTTCATAAATTCAATCCTGGGGTTTTTACCTTAGAAAGTTTTACTAAATAGAATATTTTTCTCCTTTAAATCAAATTCAAAAAGCTTTTATCCTTAATAATAGAGAGGATAAAAGCTTATGCCTATTATTTTATTGTTATTAATTTCTTGTGGCAAGAATGTTGGTTTTAGCACCAGTTCAACAAGTATTAAAACAAATTTACCATTACTTAATGATGAATTTAAAATTAACTTTATTCCTACTTACTTAAAATATGGTCCACAAGAGAATTCTCCTAATAATTATCTTATTTCAGGAAGCTTAAAAACGATAGAAGGATCTCTTAGTGAAACTCAAATTACAGAAGAGTTAAATAAAGCTTGTAAGAATAGATGTGAGGTTTTGCAATTAACAAAAAGCAATGAAGATTCTTCTTTGTGGAATTATCAACTTTCTCTTGAAGGAAAAGATAGTTATGAAGTTGTTTTAAATAGTGGTATTTTATCTCAAGAAGGATTAGCTACTAAAAAGCCTTCAAAGCTTTTATTAGAATATCAAGATTTTGTTCTACCTCCAAGCGTAACTTCTGAATTATTTTTTAGTTTCACTCCTCAAACGGTTAATTATTTAATGGAAAACAATAATGGAAAAATGATTTTACCTTTAAAAATATTTCCAGAAAATTTAACAGTTAATTTAGCTCAGTTAAATTCTTTAGAAAAACCTACTGGATGTGAAGGTCTTATTTTTAATGAAGAAAATAATATGATTATAGCTAAGTTACCTATGGTTTCTATGAGTCAACAGTGCTCTTTCACTATTGTTGAAAAAAGTATTCAAGCTACAGATTCTAGTAATACTATCTATAAAAACTATAATACAACCTTTGTTTTAAGTTTTAATGGAATTACAGTTCAACCCACTCTTCCTATTGTCACTCCAGAAAGTTTTAATATTTTATTAACTCCAATAGCTATAGATGAGAATAAAGCAAAGATTAATGTTACAAGTCCGCATGCTCTTAGCACAAGTACTTTTATTAATTCTTTAGTTTTAAATGGTTGTTCAGACCCTGAATTAATTTCTAATAGTGGACTGCATTCAACATTTTCTTTTTCTGTAAAAATGACTGCAAGTTTGTGTCAAATCATGCTCCCTAGTGGAATTTTTTCAGTTAATAATGCTACTAATAATGCTTCTTTGACAAGTGTTTTAGCTATTGTTCAAAATCAAGTTGTAAGTGATCCTAATGTTGTAAATAATAATATTACAAATACAACTAATAACAATACAGTAACTATTAACAATAATACTCAAATTACAATTAATCCAAGTATTCCAGTGATTATTTGTCCACCAGTTGTTCCTACGGTTCCAGTGAATCCTGTCAATCCACCAGTAGTTGTTCCTGATACTACAACTCCTATTACTAATAATCCAATCATCACTGAACCACCTAAAGATGATGAGACAGATAATGAAAATATTCCTGATACAGAAGTGCCTGTTATCCCTGTTTCTTGTAATTATACTCCAGAAGAGCTCTATGCCATTAAAGTTCTTTTAGTGAAATTTCCGCAACTCTCTTGTACAAATCAAGCATTAAAAACAGTAGAGCTAGAAGCTAGATATGGTAATTTTGGACAAGTAAGTGAATCTTACGTTCCAAGTTATTTTAATATGGGTAATTATACTTTAATCAATTCAAAGTTTACAAATAACTTTTATTCTCCTGGAAATCTTTGGACAGAACAAGCAATACTTATGAGAAATATGCTTAAGAATCATCTAGCAATGAATAATGTAACCTTAGAAACAACTCAACAATTTTATGATCTTATTCCTGGGATAAATTCAGGAACAAATGCTCTACTTCTCCAAGCAAATTATTATGAAACTTCTAAAATGATTCCTACTTCTTCGGAAATTGCCCTTGGAGCTAGTTATGGTTTAAGCTCAGTAGATCTTTATACTCCTTTTCCAGTTGTGGTAAATAATTTTATCAATGCTGAATTAGAATATTTAACTCCTTTAAATAGTTATCCTGTGCAGCAAGATAGTAACTATACAGGATCAAGTACTGGGACCTTTAGTCCTTCTCTTTTAAATAAATCTCAATTAAAATTTAAGATTAAAAATTCTCAGTGCCCTGCTGTTATTGCTCTTATGTCTGCAAAAATTGGTAGAACAGAATATGGCTCTTTTCCTTTATCAAATGGAGGTATCTCTAGAGTTAAACACGATAGACACACTCTTTATGGTGGACGAGCTTTTGTTTATATTCCACAAGGATATCTTAATAAAACAAATTGCAGTAATGTCGTATCAGAGTCAAATTTAGTTCCTATTAATCAACCTTATGATATAGAAGGTTATTCTAGAGAGCTTAATAGTGATGAAGGTTTAACTTCTGCTAATCTTTCTAATTTACAGGGTCCTTATACTCAACATAATGCTGGAAGTTTAATCTTTAAAACAGCTACTTATTAAGTAGCTGTTTACCAAAAAAAGTTTAAAGTAAGAAAAAAGCTAATAACATAACCAAAAAGATTATCATATCCATAAGATCCTTGAGGTATTTTTTGATAATTAGAGGTGTTCATGTCACTAAAATTAACTCTGTGAAAAAGAGCTTCAAATCCTAAAAAAGTTGATCGTTCATAGACAGGGATTTCTACTCCTAATCCAGCGCTAAAGCCAAAATCATAAGTAATTTCATCTTCTAAGGTTTGGTTTGGAAAACGATTTCTATGATACCAGTACTCACCTCTCACTGTAAAATAAAGATGAGAAAAAGCTAAAACTTGAGAAAAAGAAGTGAAGTCTGGACTATATCTAAAACCTACAAAAATTCTAGGAAGATGAGTGGTGACTGTGCCCAAAGGTCCAGATTCTAAATCTGCATAACCGGCTACAGGGGTATTGATAGGCATTTCATGGTAAGAATATTCAAATCCCAGATGAAGAGAAAAGATAAAATTAAAAAAATATCTTAAGCTAAAATGAATACTAGGTGGATAATTAATATAAGCATCTCTTCTTAGATGAGTAAAAGTTGTGTGTCCTAAACCTGCATGAATTCCAAAAAAACGACCATATTCATGAAAATGTCTTTCTTTTAGAGGATAAACATTTGTATTGTCTTGAGAAGGATCATCAATATTAAAAATATCAGAAGTGACTCTAAAATCAGCTAAAAGTAAAAAAAGAAACATATATGTAAAGGCTACTATAAAGAAAAGATTTTTGACAATGAATCCTATTTTTTTTATGATGCAAAAAATTAAGGGAGATTCACGATGTTAACAGCTGAAGAACTTATGTTGAATAAAAGAATAAGACTTATAAGTATTATTCTTTTTTGTTTTTTTATTTTAATTCTTGGTGGCTATATTTTTTGGGAAAAAAAACAAGATTATTTAAATGAAACAAGAGAAATTAGAATCTACTCTTTAAATAAAAATTTTATTATTCCTTATTTAGAAGGCAAAAAAGATTTAGCTGAATTAGAAGAACAATTTAACAAAGAAGAAGATCTTTATGTCGATGCTAATTTTGTTAATGAAGTCCTAAACCTTAATGTAAAACTTTTTGAAGAAAAAAAATTTACTCAAATTATCAATATAGCAGAAAAAATTCTAGCTAAAAATAAAAGTAATAATCATTTGATTCAGCTATTAGTTTATCAAGTCATTGCTGCTTATGAAGAACTTGATCAGTGGGGTAAAATAAATAATCTTTTAGGTAATCAAGAGATCTTTTTGCTTAAAGACTATTATTATTATCAAATGGTAAGAGTCTTGAAAAAATTAAATCAAGAAGAAGAAGCTTTAAAATATAGTTATAAACTTCAAGGAGAATATCCTGAAAGTTCTTGGACAAAACTCTTAAGCTTATGATGATCTCTTATTTATTAGCTTTAAATCCTCTTTGGGTAAAAAATTTTGAAAATCCTAATTTAAATTTAGGAGCTTTTTCTCTTCATTTTTTAGAACCTAAGATATGCTCTGGTAAAATTTTTTTTCCTACACCTGAGGGTAAACTTTATCAGTGGACTTTGCATGGTCAATTTGAAAAAAGCTTTTTCAACAGTTCTTCTTCTTTGGAACACTCTACTTCTTGTCACGAACCTCTTGCTGTGAGTCAGTTAGGAGAAGTTTTTTTTAAAGATCAATCTTTAAATATGGGACTACCCCTTGCTTCTACACCTTTTAAGATAGGTTCTTTATGGGTACTTCATCTTAAGAATGAAAGTGTTGTGGTTCTTAATGAAAAAAAAGAGCTTGTTTGGCAACATGAAAGAACTTTTTTTAAAGACTTTATGACTCAAAGAATAGCTCCAATTGTGCATCATGAAGGATTTTTATATGTGGGTTATAGTGACGGAGTTTTAAGAAAGTTAAACTTAAAAACAGGAAAGATGGAATGGCAAATTGTCTTAGCCGTGAAATCAAAATTTAAAGATATTGATCTTTATCCTCAAATTCTTAATAATTATCTTGTTGTTTCATCGGTGGGTTTTTTAACAGCTTTTGTAGATATTCAAAAAGGAACAATAGAAAAAATTTTTCCCTATACTTTAATTAGTCCTATGATAAAAGAAAAAGAAGGCTATATTTTTCCCACAGCTCAATCTTTAATCTTCTTAAATGACAACTTTGAAATTACTCATGAAAAATCCTTTAAACCCTCTTTGACTCATGTAAAAAAAATGAATTCTCAATACCTTTTAGCTAATAAAGAAGGTGTTTTAAGTTTATATAGTAAGGATTTTAAGCTTGAATCTTCTTTCTCTTTTGGTGGTAAAGATTCAAGTATTATTAGTGATCTTATCTTGAGTGATAATTACATTACCTTTTATACTTCCAGAAATAGACTCTACTTATTTCACTTAAAGTAAGCTCGCCTCTTTTGGAGCTGAATTGATGTGTAAAATAAGTTAATATTGAACTTATTTTACAATCATTCTTTAAAGTTTATTATAGACCAAAAAAAAAGATGAAATTGTTTTATGAGTATTAAGTTAAAAAATTATTAAAACCCTTTTATTTTACTTAAATTAAGGTTATATTGTCTTTCTTGGGGGTGATAGGCTTTCGACGTGGAGATGTTGGAAGTGTAGGAGCGTGTCTAGGATGATCTTTGACCTAGTAAAAACGAGATCAAATTTAAACGGCAACAATTTAGCTGCTGCTTAAGATTAGATTTTTAAGCTGAGGGCACTCATTCCCGATAACAACAAGTGAGTAAAAAAGTTTTGTTTTTCTTTAAAAAAAACAAGAGTTATTTATCTCTTTAAAAATAAAAAACAATATTTCCTTAGCCTAAGGTAAAAAGGCTACACACGTAGGAACCTTGCTAAAAACCTTTGCGGACGTGGGTTCAAATCCCACCACCTCCACCAATTTTAAGGGGAGAAATGATTCAAGTAAAAAAATCACAAGATCGAGGCTTAACTCACTATGCCTGGCTTAAATCTCAACATACTTTTTCTTTTGGAAAATATGTTGATGAGCAGTCTATGGGATTTAGTGTTTTACGTGTTATGAATGAAGATCAAATTGCACCAGGTGCAGGATTTAAAAAACATCAACATGATAATATGGAGATTATCTCTTATGTTCTTAAAGGAGCTTTAGAACATGAAGATTCTCTTGGAAATAAAAGTGTGATCTATCCTGGAGAAGTACAACGCATGAGTGCTGGAAAAGGGGTTTATCATTCAGAGTATAACTATAGTCAAGATCAAGAAAGTCACTTTTTACAAATTTGGATCTTGCCTGAAAAATTAGATATTATGCCAAGCTATGATCAAAAATCTTTTTCAGAAAAACTTGCTTTTAATGATTTAGTTTTAGTTGTTTCGAAAAGTGGTCGTGATGGATCTTTGACTCTAAATCAAGACTTAGAAATGTTTATTCTTAAATCTTTTGTTTCAGGGAATAAAACCATAAAAGTTTTAAAAAATAGGCATTACTGGATACAGATTCTTAGAGGAGAAGTTAATTTTAATAATTATCTTTTAAGTGCAGGAGATGGTGTTGGTATAACAGATATTGAAAGCATAACATTAGAATGGATAAAAGAAACTGAGTTTATTCTTTTTGATATGCTTTGAAGATTAAGATATTTTTTAGTAAAAATATATTTTTTAAAAAGATTTAAGGTTTTCCTGTAATTTGGAGGATGATTCCAATAGAAACTAAAAAAATTTTATCAAAGAACTCTAGCGAAGGTGATAAAAGAAGTTAATAAAAGTTTTTCTTTTTTGTTCCTAACTGGTCTTAAACAAGTAGGTAAAACAACTCTTTTAAAATTTTGCTCTGGTAAAAGCACTATTATGTAACTTTAGATGATTATGAGGCAAGAAAATTAGTTCAAACAGATCAAAGTCTTTTTATTCAAACATATGGAACATCTCTTATTATAGATGAAGTACAGTATGTATCTCAATTATTTAGTTATATTAAAATTATGTTTGATCGTAAAAACTTGTCTTTATTGGTTAACTGGATCACAGAAATTTCATTTGATGAAAGGTATTACTGAAAGTCTTTCAGGTCGTGTTGCGATTATTCATTTATTAGGTTTATCCCAATCGGAATTAGAAAAAAGAGAAAAATTTGTAAAACCTTTTTTACCTCATTTAAAATGGATTAAAAAAGTAAAGCAAAAAGTAAAAAAAAATCTTTCTTTGATGAATGTTTATAAAAAAATTTGGACTGGTTCATTTCCTCAGGTCAATCAGTCAAAAACTAATCGAGAAATTTTTTATAAATCTTATATTCAACGTGATGCAAGAGATATTCTTAAGATTACAGATGAAAATTCTTTTTATCGTTTTTTAGTGGCTATAGCAGCAAGAATAGGTTAAATGTTAAATTTCAATGATTTATCTATAGATGTTTGAATCGATAATAAAACAAGCAAATCATGGTTATTTATTCTTAAAAATTCAGAATTGATTTATCTTCTAAGACCTTATTTAAATAAGATAACAAAGCGTCTCGTGACAAGTACTTCAAAAATTTATTTATATATTTAACAAAGTAGCCAGATGTTCATTCTCTCCAATTAGGTGCTATGTCTGGGGCTTTTTTAAAAACTTATTTATTTACTGAGATTCTTAAAAGTTATTGGCATCATGGAAAAGAAGCACACTTTTATTATTATCGTGATTTTGATCAAAATGAAGTTGATCTTGTTATTAAAACAGGAGAGGAACTTTATCCTGTTGAATTTAAAAAAACAAGGGGGGTCCTTCTTTAAATGCTTCTAAAAATTTTAAATTGCTTGAAAAACTAGGTAAAAAAGTTGGACATGGAGAGGTTTTTTGTTTTATAGAAAATGATATTTCATTATCTAGGAAAGTGAAATCTATGCCTATTAGTTATTTTTAAATCTTTATGAATTTAAGAGTCTAATTGTATTTAGAAATAGATTAGTATTTTGATTAAATAGATTTTTAATATTTTTTTATAATTAGTTTTTTCCAAAATGAATTTTTTGCTCTCCAATGAGAATAATTTCTATTGTTACCTTGGTACATACCACTATCAAAAAAAATATCACCAGTTGAAACAAAATAGAGCCATTTTTGTATATTTAAAGGAGCACCAAAAACAATATTTTGATAAACACCTCTATTGTCTTTGATGCATTTAAACCATCCACGTTGATTGAATTTTCTTTCTACTTTATTTTTTAAATCAGAGTAAGTCCACTTAGCCAGAATAAGATTATTTTTTTGATATTTTCTTGGTACAATTGATTTTTTATCAGATCTTTGATCTTTAGTATAAAAATATAATATAACTAAAGAATAATCATCTCTTATTTTTAAAATTTGTCCAAAATTACTAAAAGAATTTATCTTTGGAATTGGTTCTCCTGACCAAGAAAATCTTCCTTTTTTTTGATTTAATTTTCCAAAAATTCTAAGAAATTCGTTACGTGTTAAATTAGATTTAAAATTTTTTTTATTTTTAAAGATATAATAAGAAGCAGACCAATCTCCGAAAGTTGTTTTAGAAGATGTTTGACTTTTCATTTCAAAACCATAAATGTCAGGTTGATTTTTTGAGTTAGGGAGTATGCCAATTTGTTTTTCTAACCAATGCCCTTCTTCCCCCCAGTGAGATCTTTTTTTTAAAAAAAATTTACCTTTTATATTTTTATTAAACAAAGAAACAACTTTTTTCTGAAAAATTTTATTTCTCAAGTTCATATAATTTTAATTATATCAGCTAAAAAAATAATTAAAACTTTACAAACAATTTTTAGAATAATATTATATCAGGGTAAAAAACAGGATAAATCAATGAAAAATTTTGCAAAGTATTTATTTGAAAAACGTAAAAATCTTGGTTTAACTCAAAAAGAACTAGGGGATGCTATTGGGTTAGGTTTAAAAGGTGATCGTCAGATTCGGTCTTGGGAAAAAGGAGATCATCAGGCTGGTAAATTTTATATAGATTTAATAAAAAATTTTTCTCCTATATGTCCTTATTATCAAAATAAAGAAGATTTTTATAAATTTTCTTTTATTGATTTGTTTGCAGGAATTGGAGGAATTAGAATCCCTTTTCAAGAACTTGGTGGATATTGTTCTTTTACCTCAGAATGGGATAAGTTTGCACAAAAAACATATAAAATTAATTTTGGTCATGAGCCTCATGGTGATATTACAAAGATAGATATGAAAGATATTCCAGTGCATGATATTCTCCTTGCAGGTTTTCCTTGTCAGGCTTTTAGTCAAGCTGGTTTGAAACAAGGTTTTAAAGATACAAGAGGAACCTTGTTCTTTGAAATTCAAAAAATATTAGTTCATAAACGACCAAAAGTTTTTCTTTTAGAGAATGTAAAACAAATAAAAACTCATGATCAGGGAAAAACATTGAAAATAATTTTAGAGATCTTAACTGGATCTGCTCATGTTAATAAAAAAGAAATTCAAAAAATGAATATATCAAAGGAAGCGAAGGAAGCTTTAAAAGAAAAATTAAATTATTGGGTAGATTATAAAGTTTTAAAATCGAATGATTTTGGCGTTCCTCAGAAGAGAGAAAGAATTTATATTATAGGATTTGATAAGAATCAATTTCCTGAAAAGTTTGATTTTGAAACTTATTTTAAATTTCCTGAGCCCTATAAAATTAAAACTAATCTAGGGAATATCTTAGAAGAGAATAGAAAAGTAGATAGCAAATATACTTTAAGTGATAAACTATGGTTAGGACATCAGTTAAGAAAAAAACATCATCAAAAAAAAGGTAATGGTTTTGGATATTCCTTATTTAATAAAAATAGTGAATATACCAACACCATAAGTGCAAGGTATTATAAGGATGGTAGTGAAATTTTAATTGATCAAAGTGATATAAGAAAAAATCCTAGAAAACTTACTCCTAGAGAAGCTGCTAAGATTCAAGGTTTTCCAGATGATTTTATTATTCCCGTGTCTGATTCCCAAGCATATAAACAATTTGGTAACTCTGTCACAGTACCAGTTGTAAGAGCTATAGCTGTTAAAATTATAAAAACATTAGAAATTGCAGGATTGTTAAATCTTAAAAAAAATAAAAATAACTTTAATGTAAAAAATTGAAATCTATCTATTTTTTAATTATAAAAGAATTCTTTTTTTTATAAAGTTAATGTTATTTTTGAAGCTGTTTTTATATGAAAAAGAATTTATTTAAGAATTGATGTTCTTATAAAAAAGGGTAACTTTATTGAAATTAAATCTAAAAGTTTTAATAATATTGAGTTAATAAAGCTAAAAATAATAATCTCATAAAAATTTTATCGGTTATTTAAATAAAAAAAAAATTAATAAATATTTAGCTGAATTTTATCAAACATCAAAGGAATATCATGAATTTTAGTCACTGGTAATTAGGACACTATTCGTCATAAAATCAGAACAATCTTCATTGTTGCAAAGAGCTACGAAACAATTGTGAATCTCAAGAACAATACCTGAACTAGTATAAGTGCTTGCATTGAAGATTTCAGTTTCTGGCATATTCCAAATTGTTGCATTAAAAGGACAGTCTTCTCCTGTGTAATATCTATAGACATCTGCCCAGTCTTCATAAATACCTTCAAAAGAACCTTCACAGACAAGATCAACATGATACTCATTAATAGGACTAATTGTACAAGAATCTAAAATATCTAATACTTTTCCTGTGGGTCCCGATAAAGAAGATGAAGAATTAGATGAAGATTGGTTGAAATCATGAAAATCACTGCAAGACTGAACTAATAAAGCTAAAAATAATAAAAATTTATGCATAGAAAAACATATCAGTTTTTTAAGAGCATTGCTTTATATCCTCAAAATAGATTAATAATAGATATGACTTTAAAACGATGTTTTTGGCTTCCTTTAGATAAAAAAGATTATATTCAATATCATGATGAAGAATGGGGAGTCCCAGTTTACAATGATCAACTTCTCTTTGAAATGCTTATTTTAGAAGGAGCTCAAGCAGGATTAAGTTGGTATACAGTCTTAAAAAAAAGAAAAAATTATCAAAAAGCTTTTAAAAAATTTGATCCTAAAAAAGTGGCTCAAATGAAAGATCAAGAACTAAAAAAATTATTAGAAAAAGAAGGTCTTATTAGACATCCTTTAAAAATCTATTCTGTGAGAGATAATGCTAGAGTTTTTCTTACAATTCAAAAGGAATTTCAAAGTTTTAGTCATTATATTTGGTCTTTTACTGATTATAAAATTATAGTAAATCGTCCAAAGACTATGATGGATGTTATTAGTAAAAATGAACTTTCAGAGAGAATTTCTAAAGATTTAAAAAAAAGAGGAATGAATTTTGTAGGTTCAACTATTATTTATGCTTATTTGCAAGCTATAGGAATTATAGATGAACATAGCTGGGATTGTTTTAAGTCAAAAAAGAGTAAAGATAATAATCAACAAACACATCATTGATTTTTTCATAGGAAAAGAGTAAGCCCTCTCTTTTAAAGAAATGTTTTTCTAACAAAGCAATAGAAGCTTTGTTAAAAACTGCTACTGTGGCTTGAATTCTTTTTATTTGAAACAAAGAGAGACCTTCTTTAAGAAGAAGGTCAAGAGCTTCACTCATAATCTTTTGATTCCAGTACAATGGATTTAAATCATA
Source organism: uncultured bacterium (assembly GCA_964652255.1). GTDB lineage: Bacteria > Bdellovibrionota > Bacteriovoracia > Bacteriovoracales > CAZZBM01 > CAZZBM01. The sequence goes on along the minus strand of CAZZBM010000001.1, from coordinate 60,090 downwards.
ACTCAGAGTTGCTCTGTGCTGAACCATTTCATGAAAGCCAATAGTGCCAATAAGCTCATGATTGTTAAAAGTAATTGCCCAGTAGCAACCTTGTTTACTGTTAAACAGAGAAGACCAATAAAGTAAATCTTTTTTTGCTTCAGAAAGTGTTTTTATTTTCTGCTTATCAGAAAAAAAAACTTGAATAGAAGGATCAGTCATATAGTTAAAATAATGAAGAGTATCTGAAAGTTTAAGTTCTCTTAGAATGATTTTTTCACCATAAAAAATGGGAAAATTTCTCATGAGTAATAAGGTCGTAAAAAAAAGTAAGTGATAATTCCAGTAAAGCTTACATAAAGCCAAAGAGGATAGGTTATTCTTGCTACTTTTTTATGAACTTGAAATCTTTTTAAAAAAGCAGATAAAAGAACTGTTTGAGCTAAGGGTGTTAAAATAAAAGCACCTAGAATATGAGTTAAAAGTAGAACAAGATAAAAAGATCTATAAGATCCTGTGTATTTTACCGGATAGGAACTTAAATGATAAAGAACATAACCTAGAAGAAAAAAAAGGGTAGAACAGGAGGCTAAAAACATAAAAAATTGATGATAAATTTTATTTTTTTTAAAAATAAAATAAAGCCCAAGAAGAATAAAAACAATAGTTGTAAAATTAAAAAAAACATTGAGATGGACTAAGGAAGAAAAATCATAAGAAATTTTAAAAGGAAGAAAAAATAAACTAAAAATAATGAGATTAACAATGATAGTACCAAGAATCACTAGTCGAGTCATTTTTTTCTAAAAATGAGCTTAAGAGAAGTTCCTGAAAAAGTAAATTTTTTTCTCAAACTATTTATAAGAAATTTTTTAAAGTTTTCTTCAATCTTTTCAGGTTGAGAACAAAAACAAAGGAAAGTTGGGGGAATTTTTTTAACTTGCACTATATAAGAAATCTTTTGTTTTAAATTAGGATAATCATGCTGACTTTCTTCAATGACTTTATTGAGTTGAGAAGTAGAAGGAGGGTTTTCTAGGGAGTAAAAAATATGATCTAGTTTTGAAAAGATATGTTGAATGTTTTTTTTCTCTAAAGCTGAAATAAAAACTTGTTCAGTAAAGTTTAACCAAGGTAGTTCTTTGTTGATCAACTCTTGAAGATCTTTTTTATCCTCTACTAAATCTATTTTATTAAAAACTAAAAGAAGAGATTTTCCTTCATTTAAAACAAGATCTAAAAGCCTTTTTTCATAATGAGTAATTTCTTTTTTGGAAGCATCAAAAAGAAAAAGAACTACTTGTACTTCTTGTAAGGCTCTTAAGGTTGCATAAAAAGCTAATTGTTCCAAAGATTGTTCTTTTTTAGAACTTTTTCTTACTCCTGCTGTATCAACGATAGTGTAATTTTTATCTTTATAAAAAAGGTTTTCTTTAATAGGAGTTAGAGTCGTTCCTTCTTTTTCACTTACAATAGAGCGATCTTTTTTTAAAAGAGCATTCATTAAAGTGGATTTTCCTACATTAGGTTTTCCTAAAAGAAGAAAAGATCTTTCTGATTGATCTTTTTCTTCAACTTCAATAGAAGAAAAGTGTTTACTGAGATCTTCTTTTAATTCTTCGAGCCCTCTTGTATGAGCCGCTGAAACAGGATAAATTTTTTCAGAAAAACGATAAAATTCCATTAAATCTTTTTCATGGGAAGCATGATCTGATTTATTGACTAAGAGAAAAAAATTAAGATTTTTTTTCTTTAATAATTGAAAAATATCCTGATCTAAAGGATGTAGTCCCTCTTCACGATTCACCACAAAAAGAATTAAATGAGCTTCTTCACAAGCTTTTAAAACTTGTTCTTGAATATAAGGTGAAAAATAATCCTCTTTGGGACCAAAAAACCCCCCTGTATCAACTAAGGTACAAGTGAGTTGCTCATGAAGATGAAGGTTTGCATAATGCCTATCTCGAGTCGTTCCAGGTTTTGCACTAATTAAGGAGATTCTTTCTTTGATAAGAGCATTAAAAAGAGAGCTCTTGCCGACATTAGGTCGACCAAGAAGACAAATAATAGGTTTTATTTTTGCCTCCAAACTCGAGCTGATGTTTTACCCCTAAAAAGACCAAGCTCTTCTAGGAGTCTATTGTTAGTATACCATTTTGGACGAACTTTAACATGAAGAGAGAGAAAGACTTGTCCTCCAAGAAGTTCTTCTATTTTTTTTCTTGATTGAATGCCTATCTCTTTAATTTTTGAACCATTTTTTCCAATAATGATAAGTTTTTGTCCAGGCCTATTTACTAAAATAGAAGCATAAATATGAGCTATTTTATCATCTGTAGCTTCTTTAAATTCTTCAATTAAAATAGCTAATTCAAAAGGTACTTCATCTTTAAGATATTGAATAGTAGACTCACGAATAAATTCAGAAGTAAAAAATCTTAAATTTTTATTAGACAAATCTCCTTTTGGATAGAGATGTGGATGAGAAGGAGCTAATTTTATAAGATCCTTTTTTAAGGGTTCAATAGATTTTCTATCTACAGTGTAAACTTTTTCTAAATGAAGGTCAGGTAAGCTTGTTTGAAGTTCTTCTAATATTTTTTTTTCATCTATAGAAGGATTTAAATCTTTTTTAGTTAAAATAAGCCAAGATTTTTTTAAAGAAATGTCTTTAAAAAAAGAAAGAATTTTTTTTAAATCATAATCACTACTATCAATAGTAAGAAGATGAAAATCTTCGTTTAGTTCTTTTTCAATCTCATGTTTCATTCTTAAGTTAATTTCTTTTGAACCCTCATGGAAACCAGGAGTATCTCTAAAAATAAGTTCAACTCTATCAATATGTGTTACTGAGTCAAAAGAATTTCTAGTAGCTTGTGGGTGATGTGAGACAAGATTGAAATGATTTTGGGTTAAATAATTAATTAAAGTGCTTTTACCGCTATTAGTAGGACCAATAACAACAAGAGTAAGAGATCTATTTTGAGGATGTTGATTTACTATTAACATAATCTAAAGCCTTTTGTGCCAAAGATTTGATTAACTTTTTTTTTGAAGAATAACCCGAGTTCTCAAAAGTCATTCCATCAAAAGAAAGGGTTCCAGAAAAAAGACCCTTTTTTTCCTTAATCAAATATTGTGGCAATGTTCCTAAAGTCTCTAGCATATATTCTTGAAAAGTGGAAATAGGATCATAGAATTCTAGATTTTTTTCAAAAAAATGACCTTCTTCTTGGTTAAAAAGCTCAAAAAATTTTAAAAAGTGTTCCTTCATCTCTTCATAGGAACTATCAACAAAAACAGCTCCCCAATAGGCTTCAAAAATACAACAAAGAATCCTCTCTTGCGTTCTTAAATGCTCATGATCTTCACCAAGAAGGAGTTTTTTTTGAAGTTCCATTTTTAAAGCCATTTTAGCGTAAACTTCTTGAGAACAGAGAATATTTCTCCACTTAGAAAGATCTCCTTCTTTGAGATGTTTAAATTTATGAAATAAATATTCACAAGTAGCAGTTTTTAAAACACTATCTCCTAAAAATTCTAAACGATCATAATCATAAGGGATTTTATGTTCTTGAGCATAGGATCTGTGTATGAGAGCTTTTTGTTTATAGAATTGATTTTTAAATTGATAGGTCATAGTTTAAATGTTTTTCCTCTATGATAGCATTTTTTTGAATAAAATTTCTTAAGGAATCTCTTAAGGAAAAGTTATCATAACAATTAATTTTAAAATAATCTAGTTCAGTCACCCTAGGATAGTAATCTCCTCCCTCCAGGAGAAAATCTGTTGTTTCAAAAACTAAATCTTCTTCATGATGAAAAAAATTGTTGCCAACATGAATACCATCAGGTCTTAAGGTGATTTGATGACTAAAGTGAGGAAAAGTTTTTCCTGAAAGAAGAATTTTCTTATAATACGAAATAAAATTTTTAACTTTAGTTTTAGTAGAACAAACCTTATTGGGAAAAGGAAAAATCTGATAAAGCTCCATTTCTCTTATATTATAGGGAGGTTTTTGATTTAGAATATGTCTGATTCCACCTCCATTAATAAAAGAAAAATGACCTTTTTGTTTCAAGCTTTTAGCAATAAAAGTTCCATAGGGATGAGATTTTTTTTTTAATTCACCTCTTGTGGTTTCTATTTTAACTTTTGACAAACCGTGAACCATCTCTTGATGTTTAAGACATTTTTTACGATAAGTAAGAAGATTTTTTTTTAAAAAATAATCTTCAGAAATATTCTTATCAATAGAATGGATTTGATAATGAAAAAAAGTAATTTCTTGTTTAAACCATGTAAAACTTAAAGAAGAAAGAAAATGGTTACAACATCCAGCTTGAGAAATCCTAATACCATTAATAATTTTAGGTTCTTTAAAAATCTGGCTAGTGTGTCCACCTAAAATAAAATGAAGATCATCTTTTTTCAAGTCTTGAGCTATATCTTCATCTCTTGTAATATTTGGTCTTTTCTCTTCCGAGCCTAGGTGTGAAAGTAAAATTCTAATATCACTTTTTTTCTTAATTTCAGGAAGAATTTTTTGTAGACTCTTAAGAGGATCTTCTATTTTGTAAGAAGTGTCTTTAAAATAATTAGAAGTTAAAAGAGTTTCTTCAGTGGTTAGACCTATGATAGCAACTCTTAAGCCTTTAACAAAAAGAATAACGTAGGGCTTGTAAACAAGATTGTTATTTTCATCAACAATGTTAGCTGAAAGAAAAGGAAACTTAGCTTTTTTTTCTTGTTTTTTTAAATCCTTTAAGGTGATATCAAAATCATGATTCCCTAAGGTCATGGCATGTAAACCTAAATTATTTAAAGCTAAAATATCTGGTTCTGCTTGAAAGAAATCAGATTCATAGGGACCAGTGTTAATATCACCAGAATGAAGATAAAGATCAGGCTTTATCTTTTTAAAAAGAGATTTTATTTTTGGAAAACCTCCTCGACCTTGTTCATCTTCTAAATAATGACCATGAGAATCATTATGATGAGCTAAAGTGATATTAATCTCTTTGCAAAGAAAACTTTTTTGATAAGAATAGAAGATAAAAAACCAAGATAAAAGGATAAAATACTTTGACATTCTTTACACCAGAATTAATTCAAGAATTTGCAGTAAAATTTTCATCGAAACATACCATTAAAGGATACAGATCTGATTTGCATTACTTTAAGAATTTTTTACAACAAAAAGAGGGTCAAAATCAATGGTCTTCTTCTCTTTTAGATGAATATATTATGTTTTTAGAAAAAAAATCTCTTTCACAGAACTCTAAAAGAAGAAGAATCCAGTCTTTAAGAGTTTTTTTTGATTTTCTCTTAGAAAAGGGAAAAATCGATTTCAACCCCTTAAAGGAAGTTACTTATTATAAAAAGATTTTAAGGCTTCCTCAACCTCCAACTTTTAATGAAATTAAAGATTTTCTAAAAGCTTTAGAAGGGCAAGAAAATGTTTTTAAAAAAAGAAATATAACTATTTTTCAAGCCATTTATGAACTTGGACTACAATCTAAAGATTTTCAGTTTTTATTAAAAGATAATCTCACTTCAGAGTATCTTCTTATAGATGATAAAAATTTTTTAAGATCTATCCCTATCTCCTCTTCTCTTTATTTTAATTTATCTTCTTTGATTAAAGAAGATTTTAAATATTTAATCTATGGTTCACAAGGTATGAAACTTATAGATGAGGGACTCAAAGAGAGAAGTATTGAATTAATCTTTAAAGATATTTCTAATAAGACTGGAATTATCATTACACCAAAATCTTTAAGGCAAGCCTGTATTATTAAATGGTTTAAAAAAGGAATTAATAAAACGACGATAGCTAGTTATTTAGGAGTTAAAAATCCTGAAGTTTTAAATACTTATGAAACATTCATAAAAGAAGATTATGATGAAATTGATGTGATTTTAAATTAAAGACAAATCAGTGTGTTATTAATGCAATGAGTTTTTAAATCTTTTTGACAAAAACCTTCTTCACTTCCTTCTTGGCATCCTGATATCTTAGGAGAATGATGATATCCTCTTAGACAAGCATAGTTATTGTAAGTTCCACATAAGGTTTGGCCACAGATCCTTTCTCTTTGATGTTCACATTGAGGAGTATAAATTTCAAAAGAACCAAAAGGACATTGAAAGCAATCATTCTTAATGATTTCGCATTGTTCATTTAATATAAGACATTTTTCTGGATTAGATTCAAAAAAAGTTAGAGAAAAATTTTTTTTATTTTTTTTATATTTCTCATGAGAAATTTTAAATAATTTTGATGGTTTAAAAAATTTTAATTCTTTTTTTCCTTGAAGGATAAAAAAATTATTTTCTAAGATAATTTTTTTTAAGTTAAAATTTTTAATTTTTAGCAAATAATTTTTTTCTAAAATACAGTTATTGTTTTCATAAATAAAAAGATCTTGATCTTTTTTAGTAAGACAATAGTTTTTTTTAAATTTTATTATTTTAAGAAGAGGAATACTAATACCTTGAAATCTTTCAAGATCATGAAAAGGATATTTTTTTTCAAAAGATATTTCTTCACTTTCTAAAATGATTTCTTGAAGTTTAACAAAAAAAACTTTCTCTTCTGAATAAAAAAAGCTTAAAAATTTAAAGAGAATAAACACACCTAAATCCTCCTTTGTCTTCAAAGCTTGTTCTGTTGTTTAATTGAAACTTTTCATCTTCAAAAGAAAGATCTTTATGAAAACTTTGCCAGTGAAGATTCTCATAGAAATTTTCTAAATACTCTTTATAGGGACCAAGGCTTTCATAAAGATGAAATCTTGTAGGGCTATAAGGATAATACTCATGAAATTTATGTTTTGAACATTCTTTTGTGTACCTTAAGTGACATAAATCACCAGATTGAAGAAATTCAGCCCAAGGATATTTTGAAGGTAAGCGTGACAAAAAAGTAAAGGCATCAAAGTAGTGAGCAGAAAAAACTTCACCATGATAAAAAGCACAAAAGGCTCTTCTTTCATTTTCATTCAAATGATCTGCAATGCTAATTTCAGGACTTCTTCTTAAGTGAGAAAATTGTGAATGAATTTTTGCCCATTCATTGATTTCTTTATTTCTAATAAGATAAGAATTAGCATAAATCTTTCTACCATAATTATCCCATAAAAGAACTTGATCAGAAGTTTGAAAAGAATAAATATCTTCTTTTAACAAAGACTCATGACAATTTTTTTCTAAAATAAGATCGAATTCGTAGTTTTTATAAGAAAAAGTGAGAACATAACTAGGTCTTCCTGAAAAATCATGACTTGAAGAAGAGATGAAATCAGATTTTTTAAATTCAAATTCAATGTTTTGAAAAATAAGTTTTTGAGAATAACCTAAATCATGGTTTAAAGAACATAAAAGGGTTTCAAGATGACATTGATAGAAATGATCATGAAAAACTTCTTTAAAGCATAAAGAAGTATTTTTAAGAGGTCCCTCATGAAATCTTTTGTGAATTTCTTGAGCTAATTCTAGTTGAGCTAAAACAAGCTTTTGAGGTTCAATAAATCGAACTTGATAAGGGTATAAAAAAATCAAAGGAAAAAAAAGTAGAAGAAAGGAATATTTCCACATTTTGGATCATTATTTCATAAAAGATTGATGTTTTAAATCCTTTTAATCTATATAGAAAGAAATGAAAGAAAGAGTCATGACCCCTAATTATCATGAAACTCGTTTTATCCATCAAGGGCAATCTTTAAGAATTGATCATTTTCTTAGAGAACAATACCCCACATTATCAAGATCATTTTTGCAAAAAAAAATCTTGCAAGGAGAAGTTCTTTTAAATAAAAAACCTATCAATAAAATTGCAAGAAAAGTTTTTCATGAAGATGAAGTAATTTTTTTCTCAAAAAATGATCAAGTTTTAATTCCTCCCAAAATTATTTATGAAGATGAAAATTTGTTAGTAGTGAATAAACCCCCTTTTATGCTAAGTCACATTGCTGGAAAAGAGCTTTTTAACATTGTAAATAATTTTTTCCCTTTTAAAACTTATCATGTTCATCGACTTGATAAAGAAACTAGTGGTGTCTTCCTCTTAGCTAAAACTTTAAAAAAAGCTCAAGAGCTCATTGTTTTGTTTGAACAAAGAAAAATAAGAAAAGAATATCTTTGTTTGATTAGACCTTGTCTAAGGGAGTTTCCCTTATTATGTGAAGCTAGGTTAAAAACTAATCAGGATAAAACTATTGTTCATTCTGAGGGTAAGGTAGCTTCTACTTTTTTTGAGTGTTTAGAAAAAAAAGAAGAAACTTGGCTATTAAAAGCTAGTCCACTCACAGGAAGGCAACATCAAATTAGAGTTCATGCCGCTTATGAAGGATTTCCTTTGATTGGAGATAAGGTTTATGGTTTAGGAGAAGGCGAAAGACATCTATTGCATGCTTATAAAATAACTTTACCTGATCAGACTTTTACAGCTGAGATTCCTGAAGATTTTAAAGTGATGGTGGGGTGATCGATGGGACTCGAACCCACGACAACTTGAATCACAATCAAGCGTTCTACCAACTGAACTACGACCACCAGAGAGATTTTCTTATAACTGAAAAGCTTCTAATTGACAAAAGATTTTTTTCTAGTGAGACTTATTTTTATGATTTTTATAGCACAAGCCCTATTAAGTACCTATCATACCTCTAGTCTTCCACTTAATCCTGAAACTTTTTATTTTTCTACTACTTTTCAAGCTTTTCCTCATGGATATGATTCTTTTTATCCAGCTTTATCTTTTTCTGCTACCTATAAATTTTTAGAAAAATTTCGAGGTGAGTTAGTTCTTGGAACTAATGGTCTTCAATTTTATGGAGCAATTCTTGAGTATGATCTTTTGCCCGATTATGGAAAACAACCTAAACTAAGTTTTAAAGCTCAAGGACAATTATTTTACCAACCTCATCAAAGTATTTTTTTTCAACTAGGTGGAGGGGTTCAAGTGAGTAAAAAACTCTTCTTTTTTGAAAAAGATTTTTATGCTTATCTTGGTTTAGAATATTTTTATCTCACTTCAAGTCGTTCTAGTTTTTTTAAAGAATATTTAGATAAGGGTGATCATGAACTTATTGTAAGACCTGGGATATCGCTTCCTTGGCAAAAAGCTTTTATTTCTTTGGATTTTCCTCTAGGTTTTTTAGGAAAAAACGTCTCAATCTTTGGGCTTAATCTTAGTTTAGCTTTTTAAGGTAAGATCATCCTCTTTAAGATTATTTTCATCATTTTCTAGAGATTTTAAATAATTAGTGATTTCTTCAGTAGAAATTTTTTCTTCTCGAAGATATTTGTCTCTTGTTCTTAAGTCTAATTTTTTTTCTTGGGTTGCTTTAGGAAGAGTCATAAAAAGCTTATAAAATATTTGACTTAAAAAGACAAGTAGTTAGTGCAAAAAGGTTCCTTCTTTCACAATTTTAAGCTTAGTTTTTTTATTTCTATTAAACCACTGAGAAAGATAAAAAAAGAGAAAAGTCATACTTAGATAAAAGGAATGAAGAATAAGTTCAGCAAAGGCTTTATTTTGCAAATAAAGAATAATTTGAAGAAAGATAAAAAAGGCACAGATTTGATAGGAGGGGAGAAAAAAATTAGTTAAAAAAAAGTTCATGGGACGATAGGGAAAAGAAAGAGCATAAAAACAAAGGAGGTAAGTAATGAGAGATCCTTTGACAGATAGCCCTGGGTTAATAATAAGAAAAAGAAGATGAGATGAAATCATGACAAAAAATAAACTAAAAAGATATTTTTTCGTAGAGTGATAAAGATCAAGTTGATTAGATAAAAAGAAAAAAGCTAATAGATGAAAAAAAAGTTCAATAATATTATTATGATAAAAAATTGTTGTTAAAATAGTATAAAAATGATTCCAGTCACTAAGTAAAAAATAAGGCTCTAAAGAAATATTGATAAGATTAGTGATCAAGAATAAGAAGAAAGAACTAATGAAAACAATAACGAAGAATTTGTTAATAGGAGTGAAAATCATACAGAGAAATTATCGACTAAGAAGAGGTTTTTCTTAAAAGAGTCACACCATCGTTAAGAGGAAGAAAGATCTTAGTGAAAGAACTTTCTTTTAAATAATGATGTAATTTTTTTAAAAATCCTTCTGAGAAAGCTTTGGAGCTTAAGGCATTATCAATGAGGATAACAGCATTTAAAGGCAATTTTTGTTCTAAAATTTGAATCCAAGAAAGATATTTATGCTTAGCTCCATCGACTAAAACAAAAGAAATGCTAGAAAGATCTTCTTGTTCTAAAAAAGAATCAATAGAGGTAAGATGATATTCTAGAATATTTTTTCTGGGAAAAGGAATTTCTAGAAAAAGATCATAAAGTTCTTTTTTCTTTTCTGTGAGAATAATTTTTTTTACATAAGAGCTTTTTAAAGACCAATAAGCACTGTGACCATAACCTGAGCCTAGCTCTAAAATATATTTTGATTGTAAATTTTCTATTAAAAAGTAAAGAAGAGAGCCTACCTCAAAAGTTAAAGCTGGAAAGTTTAATTTCTTTTGATAACTTTCTAAAAGAAAATAAAAATCATCTTTTAAGGAATATGGATCAGAATGAAAAAAGTTAAAAACTTCTTCGCTGTTTTTAATCAAATTTATTTAACTTCTTTATGGAGAGTATGTTTTCTCAGAAAGGGATTATATTTCATGAGCTCTAATCTCTCAGAGGTGTTTTTCTTATTTTTTAAAGTTGTATATCTAGAAGGAGTTAATCCTTCTTTTCTTGCTTCTGTACATTCTAATGTAACAATAACTCTTGGACCTTTCTTTGCCATAATGACCATCTTTTAACTCAAATCTTGTCTTTTTGCAAGATTTACTTATGATGAGCCTATGATTAATGAAGAAAACTGGTTTGATGAATATTATTCTTTTCAAGATCAAAAAGCTCAAATTTTTATGGGCATAGAAGAGGATATTTATTATGCAGTGACAGTTTTTGATGAAGAAAAGACTTATTTTCAGGAACAATATGAAGATTTAAATCAAGCCATTGAGAGAATTAATCACTTATTCTCTCAATGGGATTTTAGTGCACAAAATAGCTCCTCTGGGTGCGGATCTTGTGCAGCTCATTAATTTATTTCTTTATAGGAGCTTTTTTAACTGGAGCTTTTCCTTCAACTTTAAAAAGTTCAATATCAAAAATTAAAGTTGATCCAGGAGGGATTTTTCCTGCAGGACGATCTCCATAAGCTAGTTGAGAAGGAACAATAAGCTTCATTTTACCACCTTCTTTTAAAAGAGGTAAAGCTTCTTTCCAGCCTGGAATCATACTTGCTAAATCAGCTTTAAATTTTGCTTGTTCTGCATCTTTTCCTTCACTGGTAAGTTGCTTAGCTCTATCCATGCTTGAATCAAAAACTTCTCCGTTAATAAGAGTTCCATGATAATGAACAGTAATACTATCTTCAACTGAAGGAGATTTTCCTGTTCCAGGGTTTATGATTTCATAAACTAAACCTGATTCTGTTTTTTTAGCATTAGAATTTTTAGCAAGAAAATCAGTTATAAATTTTTCGCCTTCTTCTTTAAACTTTTGAGCTTCTTTTTGAGCTTTTTCCATCATTTCCATTTGTTTTTTTTGAACAAATGCCTGAATTTTTCCTTGATAAGGCATGATTTGACTTGGATCAAAAGGTTTTTTTGAATAAAGAGATTCTTTAGCTCCAGCTAAAAAAGCTTCTTTTTCCGCATCTGTAAGATTTAATTGTTGTAGCTGAGCAAAGCTAGCATACCCAAACATTTTAATAGCTTCGTATTCTTCTTTTGGCAGGCTTGATGATGATCCCATAAAATTTGATAGCTTATCTTTTATAGCAACACAAGAGGTAAGCATTAGAACTAGAATAATATTTTTCATTTAAACTCCTTATGATTTGTTTTGTTTTTTATTAATATACATAAAAAATAGTAAAATAGAAGAGAAAAAACTTGCTAAGAGTGAACTAGGGATTTCTAGGTTGTAAACAGGTATAAAATAAGAAAAAAAATCTGTAAAAAGCATAAAAATCCCTGAAAAGAATAAAAAAGGGTAAAAGCTTAATTTTTGAGTAAAAAAAGCTAAAGAAATACTAAAAAAAGAAAAAAAACCAAAATAAGAAATCACTAAAGCATTAAAAAGAAAGGCTAAAAAATAAAAAAAGGATTCCCAGTAACCTGTTTTTAAATAAAGATTTTGTTGAATTTGAGATCCAAGGGTAAGAAGAAAAAGTTTTTTTTTTGTGATAAAAGTTGTTGTGATCAACAAAAGACTTATAGAAATAAAAAGTAAACTATTAATACTGTCGATATCTTTAAACTGACCAAACCAAAGTTTTTGAGGCAGATTTGTTCCAAGATGATAGGAAAAAAAATGAATGAGAAGAAGAGAAGAGCCTAAAAATAGGTTCAAAATAAGACCTCGATTGATATCAAAGATTTTATAAAAAAAAATAAAAAAAGAAAAAAGAAAGTGGAGGAGAAAAAGAAGAAAAGAGGAAGGGGGAAAAAAAGAAAGAAGAAAAATAAAAAAGAGACTTATTCCATCAAAGCCTAGACTAGAAGGATTAGAAATTGGATTTTTAGTGATTATTTGAAGAATAAGAATACTATGACCTAGACAAAGACCAGCGAAGAGAGCATCAAAAAATCTTAAATAAAGCATAGTTCATTTTGTTCTTCAGGAAGAAGAATTTTTGTATCATAATTTATTTTTTTTTCTTGAGGGTCAGTAATAAAAATAGTTTTATCTTTTTGAAATTTTTTTATTTTATTAAGAATAAAATTTTCATGATAAGAATCTAGATAATTAAAAGGCTCATCAATAAAAAGAATATTAAAATCAAAAGATAAAAAAAGAAGAATTTTAAAAAGTTGTTTTTCTCCTGCTGAAAGAGAAAAAAATTGTTGATCAAGAATTTTTTCCAATTGAAGATTTTTTAAATCCTTTAAGAAAGAATTTAAATGAAAATTTTTTTCATTTTTTAAAAAATTTAGTATCTTTTTAAGATAACAATGAGGGTAAAGGTCCAAAGGCATTTGATCAATAAAAACTTTAATTTCTTTTTCAAAAGAAGGATGAAGATAAAGTTTTTTTAGCAAGGTTGTTTTTCCTGAGCCATTGCGACCTGTTAAAAAATAAGTCTTATTTTTGGTCCAATTAGACAGGTTCATCTCTGCTTTGTTATAAGAGAATTTTTATGAAAAAAATAGATCTTATTCATAAGTTTGAGAAGAAGTTTCAATTGACGGAGCTTATGGCTAAAAAGATTGTAGATCTTTATTTTTTTTACCTTATGAAGATTTTTTTAGAAAGAAAAAGAATAGAAATTAGGGGTTTTGGTTCTTTTTTTGTTAAATATTATCCTTCACGGTTAAGTCAAAATCCTAAAACAAGAGAAGTGATTCAAGCAAAAGATCGTTATAAAGTTTTTTTTAAAATGAGCCCATTGCTTAAAAAAAGACTAGAAACAATTGACAAAAGTTAAGAAAATTAGCGATAGTAAGGAGTCTGGAGACGTGCCCGAGTGGTCCAAGGGAACGGTTTGCAAAACCGTACAGCCATCAGTTCAAATCTGATCGTCTCCTCCAAGAGTATATATGGCGAAAGAAGATTTAATACAGGTTTCAGGGGTAATAGATGAAGTACATGCACACGGACACTTCACTGTTTTATTAGAATCAGGCAAGAAAGTTTCAGCAAAACTTTCAGGAAAGATGAGAAAATTTTATATTAGAGTTGTTCAAGGAGATAAAGTCACAGTAGGATTTTCTCCTTATGATAAGGACAATGGTTTAATTCTTTTTCGTCAAAAAGACACAGATGATTTTAGAAAAAAAAGTTAATTTTTTACACACTGATTTAATAATTGAATTTTTTTTAATTGATCATTATAAATGATTAAAAATTCTACTCTTGGTGAAAGAAAATAAGAGAAGAAGAAGCCTTCTTTTGAAGAGTAATCATTAAAACATGGTTTTAATGAATCAATATCTATAGTAAAACTACTTTTTAGAAGATGAAGTTGATTAAGGAAATAACATTTTAATTGATTTCCTTCTTTGTTTAAAAAAATCTCTTCTCCACTTTGGACAATAAAATTTTGGGTAGGATTTAAACTTGTCCATTCTCCTTGAAAAAAGACTCCTGTGATAAGACCTTTAGGATTTAAAGTTATATAGTTTTCTGATTGTGTACAAAAAATTTTTAAATCATTGTTGGTAGAAACAATACTAGACAAAGATCTTTCTTTGGGCGAGTTACTTTTCTTTCCTAAAAAACTCATAGAAAATAAAACAAAAATAAACATAACTTAATTTTCCTATTTAACATAATATAAGTGATAATTACTTCTTGTTCCAGGAGGATGAGTGCTTATATTTTGATTGACTCTTGGAGGACAAAAAATTCGAACATTTTTTAAAGCCCTCAACCATTGAGGAGGTTTTCTAGCTATAACATCATTGACAAAATGATCAATAGAAGAAACCTTGTGAGCAGAAGGACTAATAGTAGTGAGTTGATCAGCCATGGGGGTGAGTAGGTAAGCCAAAGTATTTGTTTTAAACTGTAAATCAAGATGTTTTGTGCAAATATGCAAAATATTTTTTTTAAAATTATTATAATTACTACCTGTGTTATTTTTATAAAGAGATCCAGCAAATTGCCAAGGATAAAGAGCTACATCACTAAGATCTTGACTTGGTTTATGTCTTAAAGAAAAATTATTATCAAATCTATTTTTAATGACTTTTTGAACCATCATAGAATGACAAACAGCATAGCCATTATTTAAACTTGGTTGATGTGAGGTCCCTGCTTCCATATAAGAGGTGCTCACACTGACAAGAAAATTTCTGCTCTCTAAGGGGAGTTTTTTTAATTGCTGTCTAAAGTGTTTATAGGCAGGATTAGATTTAGAAACAAGATCAGAACAAGGCCCTATAGTTTGAAAAGAGCTTCTTGTGCAAAGATGAATTTCATTTAAAAATCTTGAGTAAGGTGATTGATCTATCTTTTGAAATGAACAAGTATTTGAAGGGCATAAACCACTATAAAGAACTTGAGCAACCTTTTCTTTTTCTTTTAAACAATTACATCCTTGACAGGTTTCAAGAAGGTTTGTTGTTGAGATTTCAGTAGGAGTATTGTTAACTGGACAAACTTCAATTGGTTTTGGTTGTGGAGAAATGGGCTCAGGGGGAGGTGGTGGACCTGGGATAGGGTTTGCTCCAGTGGATTCTTCTTGAGAAGGACTAGGAACTTCTACAACAGGGGGACTGGGAGGTAGATTATTAGAAGATTCTTGAGGAGGAGAATCAATAAGAATAAGAAAAAGTAACACAATTAAAGTATAAAGATTTTTTTGTTATTGTCATCTTCTTAAAATGAAAGATTAGCATCGACGCTATTAAGAATATGATAAGTATTAATTTTTCCCTTTTTATGTGCTACCCCAGAAGGTGTTTGATGAAGAGAAGTAGATTCTTTTCCTAGGAGAATAGAAGTATTTTTTACAAAACTATAATTTTTGTTGTTAATGTAACTTTTCATCTCTAGATCTCCTCTAAATCCCACTGCTTTATATTTAAAATCTTGAGGATCTGTTTGAATAAGATCAAAAACTAAGGGTTGAAGTAAAGTAGCTAAAATATTTGTTTGAATGATTGGATTATAAGGGTTGACTATTTTAGGACAAAATCTTTTGATTCCATTTTTATAATTTCTATAAAAGTCGCTATCTTCATTAGTAAAAGACCTATTTTTTGAATTGTATTTTTTGTAATAGCAAAGATCTCTCTTATGTTTTTTTTGTAAACTATTATAATAAGTTTTATTTTTACTGATACCTGCTAAAGCATAACGACAGGAAAACATAGTCACATCAGTGTAATCCTCCATAGGATTATGAACTCTTTGATTAAATGTTTTAGCTCGGTATTGATTTTGAATTGTTAAACCTATCGTTAAAGCATTACCTAGCGAAACTGGAGTTGTTTTATTTTCCCAAGAATTGCCTACCTCCATACTAGTAATTAAAGTATTCACCAAGGCATTTCTAGCAACAAGATCAGGAATTTTTTTTAACTCTGTTCTTGTATAGCTATGATCAGGTTCTCTTTTACCATCCACCAGAGGTCCTTCTAAAAGGTTTTCACAGCTCATATGAGACATAGATTGATTAAAACAAGAAGTAACTTCTTGATAAAAACGATTTAAAGGAGGTTGTTTTATTTTGTTAAAATCACATTTTTCAGAAGAGCATAAAAAATTTAAAAGTTCTTGAGAAATTTTTTTATCATAAACTAGGTCATGTTTTTTTCTTTTGTGATTATTGGTTGAAACTTCTTTTTGAGGAGGTAAGCAGTCGCAACCTTGACAAATTTCAATAGAGCTTGTTTTTGAAATTTCAGTGGGCTCACTAGGTTTGAGACACAAAGAATTCACAGGATTAGGTGAGGTGTTAGGGTTTAGAGAAGAGGGGGGAGTAGAGTATTCTTCTTTAAAAGATGAATTATTAGATGAAAGATTTTCAGAGTTAATTAAAATAAAAAATAAAGGGGTTATCATTAATTAGAGTATACTCATGAAAATATTTATTGATAGATTTAAAAAATGATTTTTTTATTTATTTCCATCAAAGAATAAATGATAGTTGTTAGCTACTTTTTGAGGTTTAAAAGGTTTACTGATCTTTGTTTTTTTTTCTCCTACTGTAAAATAAAGATCAAATTTTTTACCTTTTCCTGTTCGTCCAAGTTTAGACCAATGACCAATAGGTTGTGAATCATGGTTGTTTTTTGTTAAAAAATGAGTCATGTTTTTACGACTATAAGAAGAAGTGTCTTTTAAAAGATCTTGAGATAAGGGAGATAAAAGAGAAGCTAAAATGATTGATTTAGAAGCTACGCTGGTTAAAACTTGATCATTACAAATTTTTAGTGTTTTATTTCTAAAATTATTATAATTTTCTCCCTTATTACTTTCATATAAAGATGGGCCATATTGGAAGCTAAAAAAAGCAACATCTGAGAGATCTTCGACAGGGTTATATCTGTGCTGCTTTATTTTTGGATGAACTGTTCTATTATGAATAGTTTCATTCATAGCCAAAGCATGGCCAACAGTGAATTCACTTAGATTATTTTCATAGGAATTATGAGCTTCAATGTTGGTGGTGATAATTTCAGCCATAAAATTTCTTACGTGAATAGGAAGAACTTTTGTTCTAGTTCTTAAATATTCATAAGCAGGATTTGAACCACTCACAAGGCTTTCACATCCATTATTGCTAGTCATTTCTTTAAATGAATTTCTGGTGCAATTTTTTATCTCTTGAAAAAATCTTGTGAAAGGATGTTCTTCTATTTTTTTTTCGAAATTACATTTTTTATTAGGACAAAGATGATTAATGACTTCAATGGATATTTTTTTATCTGGGGTGAATCCTTTATAAGAAACTATACAGTCACACCCTTGGCAAGTTTCCATGAGATAGGTTCTATTAATAATTTCCTTAGGATTAATTGTTTCAGTTCTACAAGACTCTACAAAACCATCTCTATGGATTGTATCTGGAGTATGAGAAAAAATTTCAAAAGGGCTTCTTGGAGGTGGGATATACTCATAAACTTCTTCTTCTTTTGTATAAGGTTTAAGATCATCGTAAAAAATAATTTTATTTTTTTCCATTAAATTATAAATTTCATTTGAAGAAAAAACAAAAAAAAATATAAACATAATATGAATATTTCTTATTTTAATAAAAAAAACAAGTCATGATTAAAAATATGAGTATTAAGAATTAATCAATAATAATTTTATAAAAATGAAGCTTGCCTATTTTTAATTCATGGGTACCTTTTGTTAGGACAGTATTCATAGATTCTTTTTGACCGTCGAGTTGGATAGCCCCTTGGCTAAATAGCCTTTTTATTTCTGATTTGGATAAGTTTAAGGGAAGTTCTGTAAGGATAGAGTAGAGGTTTTTGTTAAAGGTCTTAAATTGAGGAGGATCTACATGAAATTATTTTTATCACAAAATCATGAGATCTTGTTGTTAATCAATTTTTAATGTTTTTGGATCAGAGTTTGTTCCTGGATAATGAAACATATCTAGTATTGAATCTCTCTTTGGATATTTTTTTCTGTAGGAAGGAGGATAATCCAATAGATTAGTATTTCTTTTACCCATGGTTATATTAAATTTTTTCGCAAAAATATAATCAGGGTTATCTTTATAACCAGGGTTTCTAATGTAATTTCCATTACTATCTTTTAAAGGTGCATTAGTCTTTTCATCTCTCTTTACGTAACCAAGGTATTCTTGATCACTTCTAAAAGTGATAGTCTTGTTTAAAATATCTGGGGGGGAAGTGTTTAGAAGCTGAAAAGCTAAAGGACTTAATAAGGTGCTTAAAATATTTGTTTTAACGATAGTTGTTTCTGCCTTAACTTTTGGACAAAAATATGCCATTTTAGTTTTATAATTATTATAAAATGATCCATCAACAATCTTTCCATCACGTTTAGTTTTAAAATAACTATCAGGAAATTTTGCTGTATATTCACCTGTTTTTTTATCAAGAATTAGTGTCGCATGTGCTGCCCCAATACCAAAATAAGATTTACCAAAAAATAAAAAATCACTATAATCTTCCATTGGTTTGTAGATTTTTTGCTGAAAGTGTTTTGCTCTATAATAATTTTGCATAACAACAGAAATGGAGAGAGCACTCCCTAAAGAAAAATCAGAAACACTAGCTTTTTGAAGAGAACCACCCTCAAAACTATCTCCCACTTCTATAGTGGAAGTAATGGTTTGTAAAAGAGCATTTCTGGTGGTTATATCAGGAATTTTTTTAAATCTTCTTCTTCGATCATCTTTATCTGGAAATCTTTTTCCATTTGAATGTAGAGGACCTTCTATTAAATCTGTACAGTTTCCAGTTTTTTTTATGCTCGCTTCAAAGCATTGAGTGACTTCATTGTATAATCTAGTGAATGGATGTACTTGCATTCTAGCGTAGTCACAATTTTTATTAGGACATAAAAAGTTAATAATTTCTATGGAAATCTTTTTATCATAGACTAAATCATGTTTTTTCCTTATATTGTTATTAGAAGGTACTGGTTTTTGAGGAGGTAAACAGTCACACCCTTGGCAAGTTTCCATGAGATAGGTTCTATTAATAATTTCCTTA
>CAZZBM010000001.1:0-40790 GCA_964652255.1 uncultured bacterium | reverse complement strand
GGAAGTTCTGTAAGGATAGAGTAGAGGTTTTTGTTAAAGGTCTTAAATTGAGGAGCATCTATTGGAAAAGATTTTTTAGAAAAAGTAGAAATAAACCAATTTTCTTCTTCCTTAGCTTGATCTTCGGAGTAATATCTTTCAACAAGAGCTTTAGCTAAAAGGATTTTTAAATCTCTTGGATTTTTTCCATTTTTTAATTCTTGTTCGTGATAAGTGATTGATTCTAAAGATATATCTGTATATATCTTCATCCAAAGAAGAATAAGATGATCTGGTAAAGTTAATGTTTTTCCAAACATATCTCTAGGAGAGTCTGTAATAGCAATATAATTATTAAGGCTTTTACTTTGTTTATTGACTCCATCTAGTCCTGGAGTAATAGAACTAGTCATAACAACTTGAGGCTCTTGATTGAACTTTTCTTGATAAAAACGACCCATAAGTTCATTAAATAATTGATCAGATCCTACAATAGTCAAATCTGACTTTAACATCACTGAATCATATCCTTGTAAAAGGGGATAAAGTAATTCATGCATATAAATATGATCTTGTTCCTTCATTCTTTTTTGAAACATATCTCTTTCAATGAGTCTTGAATGAGTGATTAAAGTTAAAAGATTTAAAAATTCTTCTAGAGGCATTTTTGAAAACCAAGTGCTGTTATAGTAAACTTCAAAGACAGCTGGATCATTAGTGATTAAAATTTTGCCTACTTGCTTGATAAATTCTTGAGCATTTTTCTCTATTGTTTCTTTATCAATTTTTGGTCTTGTTTGAGATTTACCTGTAGGATCTCCAATCAGAGTTGTGAAATCCCCAATAAGAAATTGAACCTTGTGTCCCTCTTCTTGTAATTTTCTCATCATCCATAAATTCACCCCATGACCAAGATGAAGAAAAGGTGCGGTGACATCAACACCGTATTTTATATTAAGACATTTTTTTTCTCTAAGCTTCTTTTTTAGTTCTTGTTCGGAAAAACAAGCCTCCATGGTTCTAGCTAGTTCTTTAATGATAGAATCAGACATAAAGAGTAAATAGCAAAAAAAATGAGATAGGAAAAGAGATGAGAATTTTAGTTATTAGTGACCTCCATATTGGGAGAGGAAAATTTCTGAGAGATGGGTCAGAAAATTTGCAAGAAGATTTTGATCAAGATGAAAAATTTGTAGAATTTTTAAACTATTATGCTGCTCATGAAGAAGATATTCATCTCATACTTAACGGCGATATTCTGAATCTTTTAGATTTTGATCTTCTAGATTTAAAAAAACAAGAGGGTATTACAGAAGAAATGGTTGTTGAAGCTCTTCATAAAATTTTTAAAGAACATAAGGAGGTCTTTCAAGCTTTAAAAAATTTTTTAAACCAAAAAGGGAAAAAAGCGACTTATATTGTTGGTAATCATGATTTAGGAATGCTCTATCCTCAAGCACAAAAAATTTTTCAAGATTATTTAAAGGCTTTTATTTCTTTTACAGATCATTTTTATCAAGATGGTTTTTATGTCGAGCATGGTCAAAGATTTGAAGAAATTAATCATACAGATTTTAATGATTACTTAACAACGAATTCTCAAGGTAAGTTTATTCTTAATCTTCCTTGGGCTAGTGTTTATTGTCTTTATCTTTTACCTGAATTTAAAGAAAAAAGACCTTATATGAATAAAGTTAGACCTATGAGTAGTTATGTGTGGTGGACTTTGTTTTATGATACAAAGTTTTTCTTTTTCATGGTTTGGAAGTCTCTAAATTTTATTATAAGTACTATTTTTTTTTCTAGGTATAGATTTAGAGGAAAATCTTTTGATTTTAGTCTTTTTAAGAAAGTTACTATTGTGAAAAGTTTTACTAATATGGCAAAAAAAGTGCTTTTTGAAGAAAAACCTGAAGCTAGTGTTGTTGTTTTGGGTCATACTCATATTTTTGAATGGAGAAGATTTAAAGAGGGAAAATATTATTTTAATTCTGGTTGTTGGAATGTTCTTTATTCTATGAATGTTTCAATGCAGCAAAATATTTATGGAAATTATTATGTTTCTTCAAAAATAGAAGATGGAAAATTAAAAAATGTTAAAATTAAAAGATGGAGAGGTTCATGGCAACCTTATACGGATGAAGTCAAAGAACTGTTTCAAAGTGATAGAGATGATAGTAAGGTCATGACAGGATATCTAAAATAGATTATGTTTTTTAAGTGCAGTTATGGATTAGAAAAGAATTAGATAAATATATAGGTTCTGTTAAACCTTTTTTAAATCATAAAAATCCTTATACTTTGTTACTTGCAGTAGTTCTTTCAGCTCAAACAACAGATAAAAAAGTTAATGAAGTTACTGCTATTCTTTTTAAACAGGTGAGTGAGCCTCAAGATTTAATCTCCATGAATTTAGAGGAATTAGAGTTTATTTTAAAACCTCTTGGTTTTTATAAAAAAAAAGCTCTTTTTTTGAAAAATCTTTCTCGGGATTTAATTGATAAATTTCATGGAAAGGTTCCTCAAGAAAAAAAAGACTTATTAACTCTTCAAGGAGTGGGAGAAAAAACTGCTTCTGTTGTTCTTTCACAAGCTTTTAAAAAAGAAGAATTTCCTGTGGATACTCATGTTTTTAGATTAGCTCATCGTTGGAATCTTTCTGAGGGAAAAACACCTGATGAAGTTTCAAGAGATTTGAAAAAAATTTTTCCAAAAAAAAGTTGGAATCAGCTTCATCTTCAAATGATTCAATATGGAAGAGATTATTGCACAGCAAGAAATCATGTTTTTTGTCCTATCTGTGAAAAAATAGGGAAAAATTCGCCAAAAACTAAAAAAAAAAGCTAATATTTATAATAAACTCTAGATATGAGTGAGAAGGTTGTTGCTATAGAAGAAAAAAGAAAAGAACTTCAAGAAAGAAGAAAAGAGCAGTATGAAAGATTAGCTTTTGAAGGATTCTTACAGGCTTACTTAGATCTTCCTGAAGGGATTTTTCCTATAAAATTTATTAATATTTCTTATGGGGGAGGAAGTTTTGAATTTTTCATCAGACAGAAAGATTTCTTGCCTTTTCCCTTAGAATCTAAAGTTAAAATTCGCTTCTATATTACTTCTAGTTCTTTTATTACCTCTGAGATGACTTTGATTCATTCAACTTTTGAAGAAAATGTTTTACTTGGGAAAAAAACTTTACGTTATGGTGGTTCTTTTAATCAAAGTTATCCTAGTTATAAAGTTTTATCCCATTTTATTCAATTTCTTTACTCTTTTGCAGAAGAATCTAAAGAAGCTCAAGTTGAAAAAATCCTAACAATGCTTTAAATACAAAAAATGTTTTTTTCTGTTATTATTCCTGTTTATCAAAGGGTTGATCTTTTAGATCGTGCTTTAAAAAGCGTTTATTATCAAAGCTTTCAAGATTTTGAATGCTTAGTTGTTGTTGATGGTTGTAAAGATAATTATCATCTTTTAAAGACAAAGTATCCTTTAGTAACTTGGATTTATTCTTTTCCCAATAAAGGTGTTGCTTTTTCTAGAAATCTTGGAGCTCAACTAAGTCAAGGAAGATACCTTGTTTTTTTAGATTCAGATGATGAATGGTTGAGTAAAAAATTAGAAAAACAATATAATTACCTTGAGCAACATAAAGTCTCTTGGCTTCATACCAATGAATTTTGGTTTAAAAAAGGTCAATTTATGAATCAAGGCAAAAGGCATGATAAAAATTTTGTAACCTTTGAAAGATCCTTAGAAACTTGTCTGATTAGTCCTTCTACAGTTTGCCTAGAGAGAAATTTCTTTTTAAATCATCTTTTTGATGAAGATTTAAAGGCTTGTGAAGATTATGAACTTTGGCTTAGAATGTTTTTAAAAGAAAAACCTTATTTTATTCATGAACCTTTAGTAAAAAAACATGGTGGTCATGAACAATTATCTCAGCAACATTCTCTAGATCAATATAGAATTTTTGCTTTAAAAAAGCTCTATTCTTTATCAAAAAAAGAAATCATTTTAAAGATTTTACTTAAAAAGTATGAAATTTTTATTCAAGGAGCAGAAAAAAGAGGAAAAAATATAGATATTTTCAAACAAGAGTATTTATTTTATTATAGTTTTCTTTAAAAAAAGACGATAAAATAAAAGTTTTATGTTTTATTTATTGTGTTTATTGATAGTTTCTTGTGGAAATAATAATCAATCTAGTAGCTTAACAGGAAGTAATTCTTCTTCTGATGAAATTACTTCTTCTTATTATGGTTATGGAGCTGATGAAGAAACTTATCTCTCAGACCCTGTTTTTAGTCCTACAGGAGATAATATCCAGGCTCTTCATACGACAGGTCGTTATTTACAATCAGGATCAACAACAGGAATTTATTTTAATTTAAAAGATGAAATCTTACCAGAGGAATTAATTTTAAATCATTTTGAACTAAAAAACTGTAGTGATGAAGATAAAGTGACTATAAAATCTGTACAACAAACTTATAGCATTGAAGGTCAAAATACTGGTTTTATTGTTTATATTACTTCAAGTGATTTAACTTCAGTTGATTGTGAATTAGAATTAAAAAATATAAAAAATTCTACTGAGAAACACTTATCTTTTAGACATATTCCTGTAAGATTTTCTAATCATGGCGTGAGTTTGAATTTGTATAATTATGTTCATACTTCTAAAGATAATGTAGATTTGTTATATATAGAAATTTCTACTAATTATGATTCTTTGGTGAGTGAAAATTGGCAAAATTTTATTTGTCAAAACTGTACTTATAGAAAACATGTTTCAGATAAAGGGATAGCTAATTTAGTAGTGTCTATTAATGATCTTAGTAAAGAAGTTAAAATTCAATTACCTCAAGGATTTTTTGTCCATAATCAAGAAAATTCTTTAGCTAGTAATATTTTAAGATATAAACACAAAATAGCCCCTTCTGAGAAAAATATTAAGCCAAATATTTATTTATCTTACAATCAAGAACCTATTTCTTTGGGATTACAACAAGTTGCTTTAGATGGACTCATGATTCCTAATCAAAGTTCTATCTATCTCTATTATGATTGTTTTGGTTATAGTGAAAATTTCAAAATAGAAGATTTTACTTGTACAAATTGTACGATAAACAATATTTTTTTAATTCCTAACACTCAATATAAAAGCACAGGTCAATCTTATTCAGGATTTATTTTGGAAGTACAGACACCTTCTATAAAAGAAGAATTTAGTATTGCTTTGAGTAGTATGACTTCTTTAGAAGTTGTTCAGTCTCCAGAAAATGAAAACAATGGTGATTCAACTCCTTCTAAAATTAAATATAAGATGAGCGTTCCAACAATTTCTTTAAAAACAAGTGATAATGGTTCTTCTCTTTTTTATGATAGTAGAAATGAAGAGAATAAACAGTTAAAATTTTTGTTTAGGACTTCACTTAAAAATGTGACTCTTGCCAGTATGCCTATGAATTTCATGATTTCTCATAATCTACAAATTATTTCTACTAGCTTGTTGAATGGTAAATCGGGATTTATAGAAATTGTAGTGAAGGTAATTGATGAAAAAAAAGATGCCTTTTTGAAAGTAGAAGAAGGTCTTTTTATAAATAATAATGCTGGAACTAGTTTAGCAAGTAACAAAGTAAATATTAGATTTAAAGATTTTTTTTCTACTTCTAATAATGAAGAAAATAATGCAAATCCTAATATTATAGAAAAATCTCCCTATAACCTCATTGTTAGTTTTAGTAAATTTATTTCACCTGATAAAGTTATTTTTATTGTGAATTCTATGATTAAAGATATAGACTATACTAAGTATAGTTGTACTAATTGCATTATTCAAGATGTTGTAGATAATATAGCAATGAATGGCACACTTGTTTTTTACTTTACTTTAATAGATTCATCAAAGAGTATGAATTTTACTTTTCTTGAAGGATTTTTATCTAATGAAAATTACTATAGTACTGCTAGTGGTCCCTATAGCTATGATCCTAATTTATAACTTCTTTTCTTGATAAAAATTAGCTATAAACAAAAAAGTGTTTTATAGAATAGGTCAAGGTCCTTTGATTGTTTTTTTACATGGTTGGGGCTCTCAAAAAGAAGTTTTTAATCATTTTTATCAAGATTTAAAAAATGACTTTACTCTTTTAGGAATTGATTTACCTGGTTTTGGACAAAATCCTTTAAATGAAGTTTACCATGTAGAAGATTATTTAAAGTATTTAGAAAATTATCTCAAAGAAGAAAATGTCTATGCTTTTGTTGGACATTCTTTTGGAGCAAGATTAGCTTGTGATTTGGTTCATAGAGTGCCCTGTGAAAAACTAATTTTAATAGCTTCTAGTGGATTTAGAATTATAAAATTGAAAACAAAAATAAAGATTTTTATTTATAAAAACCTTTCAAAGGTTCTTAGGATTATCGCTCCTAGTTTATTAGAAAAGATGAAAAGAAAACTTGGTTCTTATGATTATATTCATGCTAATGAAGTGATGAGAAAAACACTTGTTCACGTTCTTCATGAAGGTCTTAAAGAAGAAGAGGTTAGAAAGATTTCAATTCCTGCTCTTCTAGTTTGGGGAACAAAAGATGATTCTACACCTTTTATTTTAGCTAAAAAATTTAACGAACTGATCTCTAATAGTGGAATTGTAGAAGTTAAAAATGGGTCTCACTATCCCTTTTTTGATGATTACTTTACAGTATTGAAAGCTATAGAGTATTTTTTAAAAAAATGTTAATTTTTATCGCCCTTGAAGCTCTTCTTTTTTTTCTCTACATGTTTCAATTGAATGGTTATAAACCTAAAAGATATTTAAAATTTTTAATAAAATATTTTTTTTATGATATAGATAATCTTTTTTTGTTTATCCTATTTTTTCTTGATCCTTATAGTTCATCGATTCTTTTTTTCACTAAAAGATTTCTTAAAAATTATTTTAAAAAACCTTTTGTTTTTACAAAAAAATCTTTAAGATTTTTTTTTCTATCTGCTCTTTTATTTAGTTTTATTTATTTTTATTTGCAGGAATATGTTTTTCTTTTTCTTCCTTTGATCATTACTTCATCATGGTTTTTGCTAAGACCTTTAGACCTTTATATAGAGTCCTTTTATTATAAAGAAGCTTATAAAAAAATAAGAACTTATGAAAAATTATTAAAAATAGGTATTACAGGAAGCTATGGAAAAACAAGTATTAAACATATACTTTATCATCTTTTAAAAAATCATTTTAAAGTTCTTATGACTCCAGGAAGTATCAATACTTTAATGGGAGTAGTAAGAGTGATTCGAGAAAATCTAGATGATCAAGATATTTTTATTTGTGAAATGGGTGCTAAATATACTGGTAATATTAAAGAGCTTTGTGATTTAGTAGAACCTGATTTTGGAATTATTTCTTATATTGGAGTACAGCATTTAGATATTTTTGGAAGCCAAGAAAATATTTTAAAAACAAAATTAGAATTAGCTCAAGGATCAAAGAAAAGAATTTTTAATTTAGATTCACCTTTTTTAAAAGATTATCAAGAAAAATTTCAAGCTAAGATGTATTCTCTGGAAAATTCTTGTGATCTTTTTCTTAAAAATTATACTTTTCATGAAGGAAAAACTTATTTTACAGTAATAGAGAATAAACAAGAAATTGATCTAGAAACTTCTTTATTAGGAATAAATCACTTATCAAATATTTTACCAGCTCTCATGGTAGCTAGAGAATTAAAACTTACTTGGGAACAGATTTCTCTTCAAGTTAAAACTTTACCTATGATTCAACATCGTTTAGAGCTCAAAGAAATGAACGGACTTAAAATCTTAGATAATGCCTTTAATTCTAATCCCATAGGAGCTGAAGATGCTTTAAATGTTTTAAATAGTTTTCATTCAGGGAGGAAAATTGTCATTACGCCAGGATTTATTGAACTAGGTGAGGCTCAAAAGGAAGCCCATGAAAATTTTGGAAAGCAATTAAGTGAAGTAGCAGATTTTATTATTCTTGTAGGAAACTATCAAACGAGAGAAATTTATCATTCTTTAGTAGAAAAAAATTATCCTTTAGATCAAATTTATCAAGTGGATTCTTTACAAGAAGGACAAAAGATCTTAAGAAAGATTACACAAGTAGGAGACATTCTTCTTTTTGAAAATGATCTTACAGATGATTATCATATATGAAAAAAACAATAGCTATTTTTTTTGGTGGACCTTCTGTTGAACATGAAATCTCTGTCATCTCTGCTATGGAAGCATGGCCACATTTTGATCAAAATCTATATCATCTTGTACCCGTTTATATAAGTAAAGAAGGGGGTTGGTATACAGGATCTGAGTTATTAAAATTAGACAATTATACAGATATTTCTGTTTTATTAAAAAAATGTCATCCAGTTTATTTTAAAATGGAAAAAGATTTTATTCTTTATCAAGGATTGTTTAAAAAAATTAAAATTGATTGTTGCTTTCCTATTACTCATGGTACTTATGTGGAAGATGGAGGCTTGCAAGGATTGTTCTATCTAAAAAAGATTCCTTTTGTAGGGAGTAAAGTCTTACCCTCAGCTTTAGCTATAAATAAAATTCTTACTAAAAAAATTTTAGATCAAGAAGGAATTTTAACTGTTGAAGGTTTAGAGCTTCATAAAAAAGATTTTTATGAAGCTCCAGAAAAAAGTTGCTCTTATTTAGAAAAACTTCAATATCCTCTTATCATTAAACCTTTTAACCTAGGTTCTAGTGTGGGTATTTCAAAGGCTAAAACGAGAGAAGAATTAGAAAAAGCCCTTGCTTTAGCTTTTGAATATGCCCCTAAGGTCTTAGTAGAAAAAGCTTTGCAAAATTTTAAAGAACTAAATTGTTCAGTTCTTGGAATTTATCCTCAGTATCAAGCTTCTATTATTGAAGAAGTCTTTTCTTCAGGTGAGCTTCTCTCTTATGAAGATAAGTATCTCACTAAGCAAGGAAGAGGAATGTCTGTGGCTAAGAGAGAGCTTCCTGCTAAAATAGATGAACAATTAAGAAAAAATATTGAAGATATCTCTTTAAAAGTAGCTAAGATTTTTAATCTTTCAGGGGTGGCAAGAATTGATTTTCTTTATGAAGATAAAAAACTTTATGTCAGTGAAATTAATACTATCCCAGGTTCCTTATCTTTTTTTCTCTGGAAAGATAGAAATATTTCTTTTAAACATCTTTTAACAAAAATGATTCAAGATGCTTTTATTGAAAAAAAAGAACAAGATTCTTTTTTTTATGATCATACCATTAATATTTTAAAAAATTTTAAAAAAAGCTCAAAGTTAAAAATCTAATTTTATCTGTAAAGAACAATAGCAATAGGCCTATGATCTGAAGAGTATCCAATAGGTAGCTGTAAATTATTTATTATAGGATCATGCGAAACATTCTTTTTGTAATAGATAGGAAGAGAAGCTTTAATATTTGATTCTTTAAGTAGTAAACTTTTTGAAACCATGATTTGATCAATAGCATACCATTTATTTTTAAAATAATAAGAGCCTTCTTGTTTATGAGATAAACTAAAAGTAATATTCACTAAGGATTGAGGATCATCATCGTAAGGATCTAATTTAGCTTCTAAATGATTTTTAATAGAGTCATCTTGAGGTTCATCATTGAAATCACCTAAAACAATAAAAGGATCTGAAAGTTCTTTAATTTTATCTCTTAAAAAGAGTGCTGATTCTTTTCTAGTAATGAACCCATTGTTGTTTACTCGAGATAACCAATGATTAATGAATAAATGTAATGATGAATTTTTGTACAAACCTTGAATATGTAAAATATCTCTTATAGATTTTTCACTAGGACTTAAAAAAGAATGATTTTGGAGAAAAAAACAATCTTTTTTATAAATAAAAGCTATATTTAAAGATTTCAAGTAAGGATTTTTTTTTTGAGTCATAATATAAGAATAGTGAGAGTCAGTTTTTTTTCTAAAGACTGGATTAAATCTTGAATATTTTTGTCTTCATCTATTTCTGAAAGAGCAATAAGATCAGGTCCTTTGGGATCTAGTTGAAGTAGAGTTAAAACAATATCTTCTATTTGAAATTGATAAACAAGATTTTCCGAATGATATTTAGGAGTTTTTAAATCTTTGACATTGTAAAAAACTAAAGTTCCTGTATCTGTTTGATTTTTGTTTAGAGTAGTGTAATTGGGGATAGAAGAAAATGGATCTACTTTGTTTTGTGAGTAGGACCAAAGAAGAAAGATAAAAAATACCAATCTGGAATTAAATTTTCTTTGTAAAAGCTTTATTTGTCAAAAAATACTTGACTTTTTTTACTTTTTCTTGACTAAAGTCTATCTCTTCAATAAGTTGCCTACTATGAGAGCCTTTCTTCTATTTTTAATAGGGTGTCATGCTAAAAAGATTCAAACTTTAGAAGATCATGTTTATCTTTTTCTGGATAAAAAAGATCAACTTTTCTACCAAGGTTTCATACAATCTTTAGTAGAATCTATAAAAAAAAATAAAGAAGAGCCCTTGAAAAATTATTTAGAAGAATTTTTTAAATATAGAAGGATTGTGACACATGATTTTTCTTCTTTTTTTTTAGAGAAAGAAGAGTTGATAAGTTTATCAAAAAGTTTTTTAAAACATTTTAAATTCATTCAACCTAAATCTAAGTTTAAAGATTATTTAAAAGCAACAAAATATTTTTATGGTACAAGATTATATTATCCTTATGATTTATGGAAATTTGCTTATTTTATTTATATAAAAAATGGTCAATCTTTGTCTTTTAAAGAAGAAATTTTATTTTTTTTTATAGAGAGCTTAGAAGAGTCTTCAGAATTAAGAATAAAAAAATCTTATGAAACTATTTATCAAAAAATGATTTTTTCTCTTAAAAGACTTTATGATCAATCAAGAATTTATATTGTTGATGATTATAGCTTGATAAAAAAAACATGGACACCTTTCAGTCTAGTGAATATGGATCAAAATAAGTCTTTTAAGCAAGAAAGACTTGATGTGTATGTTGATGAATTTGCTAAAGAATTTGAAAAACATGGACCAGTGAAAAAAATTTTATATCCTAAAACTAAATCTTTTATTAAAGAATTTTTGCAAGAAAAAACTTTTGATCTTTTTATCGATAGAATTTTTTTTCTTTTTAAGGACTATGAAGAGTACTATCCAGTGAATTTCATTTTTTTTTTAAAAGAAATGACTTTTAATTATCTAAAGAGTGAGAGCAGTAGTTTTTAATAGGACAACTAAAACAACAATTTTTATTTCTTGGACGAGGAAAAAAAGAATCGTCTTCTCTGATTTTTTTCTTAATTTCTTCTTCTGGATATTGATTTAGCAAATTTTTTGTTATTTTATAATGTTTTATATTTAAATCTTTTGTAGAAAGAAGAATGAATTCACCATCTTTTAAAGAAAGATAGCCTAAGACATCAGGTTTATCAGAAAGATGATGATAATAACTTAAAAGTTGAATTTTTTCATAATTAAAAATACTTTTAAGTGTAGGAAGATTAGAGTATTTAAAATCAAAAAGATAATTTATAGGACCTTTGATGATAAGATCTGGTCTAAAAATAAAATCATCTTCTTCAATTTGTTGTTCAAAAATAAATTCTCCCTCAAATTGATCTAGAAAATTAACAATTTTATGAAGAAGAGGAACATAAAAATGATAACTTTTTTCGTCTAGATTTTTAAAAAGGTCTAGTGATCTTTCTTTAAAAAAAATTTGAAGATATTCATGAAGATTGATTCCTTGTTCTTGATAAAAATTCTTATTTTGAATAATGTTTTCTTGATAAAGAACATAGAATTTTTTTGGACAATCTAGATAAGTCTGAATTTTACTTGGAGAAAGTTTTTGAGTGTAGTGTTGGATTTTTTTTTGTTTAGAAAAAGCTTTCCTTTTCTCAATAACATCAAAGGAAAGATTTAATCTTTGTAATAAATCTTTTTCATAAGAAAAAATTCTTAAAGAAGAAAAAATAGTAGATAAAGTAAAATTTTCTAAATCTTTTTCCTGAAATTGTGGTCCAAATTGTTCTAAAAAATAAGAAGAATTTTTTTTCTTAAAAAAAAGAAGACTAGGTATTGAATGATGTAAAAGAGACTGTAGTGAATAAATCTCAGGATGATTCTTGATCCAATAAGAGGAAAGATCAGAAGAAATTGAGGCAATGCTAGTAAGATCTGTTAAAGCTTCATGAAGAAGAAAAGATGGAGGTTGTTTTTTTTCTTCTCTTAAATCTGTGACTTTAAGATTTGTCCAAGTTAGACAACTTGATTCATAGGTAAGATAAGCATCTAAAGAGTAATCTTCTATAAGATTTAATAAGAGAGAGGGTAAAAAACTGAAACCATAAAGCTGAGGTTTTTCTTTTTTCACCCAGTGAATAAAATCTTCTCTTTCTTTAAAAAATAATTCTTTCTCTATAAATTTTTCAAAAGGAGTTAAAGGAGAAATTTCTTTTAAAAGATCTAGAGAAGGAGATAGAAATAAAAAATTAAGATAATCGTCATTAATATTAGTAAAGAAATTTTTAAGATGAGGTTGTTTTAAAATTTTACTTAAACTGGCTTCTTCACAAAGAATAGTTCCTTTAAGATCTAAACCTTTATTGTGAAGATAAATCATGAAGATATTTTTCAGCTAAAAGAGCTGCCATACAACCACTTCCAGCAGCTGTAATAGCTTGTCTGAAATGAGGATCTTGAATATCACCACAAGCAAAAATTCCTGGCTTTGAACAACGAGTTTCATTGGTAAGGAGATAACCTTGATCATTATGAGCAAGATAATCTCTAAAGGCTTCACTATTAGGATGATGACCAATGGCATAAAAAAGACCATCTGTTGTTCTTTCTAAAATTTCTCCCGATTGAAGATTTTTAATTTTTAGACCAGTAAGCCCCTGATCATTTCTTAAAAGTTCAACAACTTCACTATTCATCATGAGTGTAACATTACTTAAAGCTTTAACTTTATTTTGCATAATGACACTAGCTCTAAAATCTGATCTTCTATGAACAAGATAAACTTCTTTTGCCATTTTAGAAAGGTGAAGAGTTTCTTCCATGGCTGTATCACCTCCACCAACAATATAAACAGTTTTATTTTTATAAAAATAGCCATCACAAGTGGCACAGGTGCTAATTCCTAGACCAATAAGCTCTTTTTCTCCAGAAAGATTTAAGTATTTAGCTGAAGCTCCTGTGGCAATAATAAGAGTTTCTGTTTCATAGGTTTGTTTTTGTCCAAAAAGTTGATAAGGAGGTTTGCTTAAATCAGTTTTAGTAATAAAATCTTCTTGAAAAGTTGTCCCAAATCTTAAAGCTTGTTTCCTCATTTCCTCCATTAAATGGGGTCCAAGAATTCCTTCGCTAAATCCTGGAAAATTTTCAACATGAGTGGTGAGAGTGAGTTGTCCACCAGGTAAAGGTCCGTGAATAAGAAGAGGTTTTAAATCAGCTCTAGCTAAATAAATAGCAGCAGTAAGCCCAGCTGGACCAGATCCAAGAATAATAGGTCTCATGATTGTTTTAAAGCTACTTTTTGTTTAATACTAGCTGGACGATCATCCTCTTCTGGGTGAAGCTGATAGTACGCTTCAATACTCATAAGATCTTGAGGTTTTTGGACCTTTTCATAAATTTTAAAATTTTCACCAGTAAGAGAACAACGATAATTGTAAAAAAACTTATTTTTCTTTTTCATTAAGCACTTTTTACCTAAAAAAGGAGCTAAAGAAAAGAGGCTAAGGAAAAAAAATCCAATCATGGAGCTTTGGGTAGGAAAAAATACAATAAAGATATGTTGTTATGGGTTTTTCAGGCATTAGCTTTGGAAGTTGATCAGTCTTTATTTTTAAAAATTCTTAATACGACTCAAAGTAAAAAGACTATAGTGATTAATAGAGGAACTGCAGATGGTTTAGCAGTCCAAGATCAGGCTTCTTTTATTGTAGATAGTGGTATCGTAGCTAAAGGGGTTCTGGCAAAAGTTTCTGAATATGCTTCTTTGTGGCAAATTTATAAAATTTATCAAAGTGATTATTTAGAAAAAGATAAAATTCTAAATTTAAAAATAATTCCCCCAGTTAAACTTACTCTTGATTCCAATAAACAACTGGTAGAAGATGATATTACCTCAAAGTTTGACCCAAAAGATCCTAATCCTGGAAAAGTTCTCCTAGTAGAAGGAGCTAATGATCTAGGAAGCTTTCAAGGATTAGATATTCCAACCTATCAAAGAATCTCTCAAAAAAATAAAGAAATCTATGTTCTTTTAGGTGGCTCTTTAAAAAGATCAACAAAACTTGAAGAAGAGACAAGTCTTTATTTTTCAGACGAAGGAAGTTTAACTTATCGGGGAGAGTTAAGTATTGGTTTTGAATTTTGGTCCAAAACAAATAATGGTTTTTTTTCTAATATTAGCTTAAGTCCATTTTTAACAGGATTTTATGATAAAAATCGTTGGGGAACAGATAAAATATATTATACAGAATTAGCAGGGGGAGGGGGTCTTCAAATAAATATTCACTTTGTTCACCCTAGTCAGATGAATAGTGTTATTCCTTTTGTTTTTATTAAAGGAATTGGTCTTTATGGACAAGGTCTTTATCAAACTTTTGATAGTGATGATAAAATTGATGAAGAATTTAAATACAGTGTTCTATCTTACGGAGCCGGTGGTGGACTTGGATTGAAAGCTGGTAGTGAAAGAATAACCTTAAAAGCAGGCTTAGATCTTCTTTATCTTTGGGATAAGAAAACAGATGAAGATAAAAAAGAATATAAACAACAGGATTTAAAAGTTTCTTTTTTTATGGGAGTTGGTTTTAAATTTTGACAAAAATTAAAAGTCTTTTACAATAGAATCTTAGAGTGGAAAGAGTCCAAGGAGGGAATCACCATGAAGGATTTTAATAAGTTCAAGATTTCTCTAAATCCTAAATATAAAGTTTTTAGAATTGATATTTATGAAGATGATTTTAATTTTCAACTTATAGAAGAACTCAATGAAATTTTTCTTTGGCTACAAGAACATCTAGAAGTTAGCACTCTTGTTTTATCTCAATCTTCTAAAAAAATTTTACAACTTAAAAATAAAGAACATTGGTCTCATGAAGATCTTGTTCGTTATATGTTTAAGTTAAAAGCTCTTAGTAATCATTTTTTGCAACTTCCTCAAACAGTCATTGCTCATTTTGGACTAGGTTTAGGTGCTTTTGCTTTAGATTTTTTTTCTTTAGCTGATATTAAAATTATAGAAAAAAATGGTAAAATCTTTTTCAATCATTTAAATTTAGGGTTAACTCCAAGTTTTAGTTTATTGCAAGATACTTATCCTAAAAATTTCTTAAAAAAATCTATTTTATCAACAGCTCAATATACATCTTTAGAATTTAAAAAATTAGGTTTTTGTCATGAGGTTATAGATCAAAATTTAGAAAAAATTTTAGAACAGTATTTTTCTTTGATTATGAATCAAGGATTTTTAGAAAGAATTCAATCTAAATTATTTTTTTATAAATATGAAGAAGATCTTTTACATTCTTGTTCAGAGTTAGAAAAACAAATTACAGATTCTTTAAAGCTGACTCAAGATTGGTCAAGAAAAGATTTTCTTCCTTCTATGGAAGTTAAAAAGAGAGTTCAGTTAAAGGTTTTTCAGGGCGGAAAGCATTAAAAAGATCTAATCCTTTTAAAGTTAAAGGATGGCTAAAAATTTCTTGATAAATTTTTGGGGGGAGAGTGACGTAATCTACCTCTCTGATTAAAGATTTATGCAGCTGATCTAAATTTCTAATAGAAGCAGCAAGGATAGAAGTTGTTATAGGTAAGTTTTTTTTCAGTTCTTCTAAGAGAAGAAAAGGATTTTCTTTTTGATCAAGAAGTCTTCCAATGAAAGGAGAAACAAAACTAGCTCCTAAACTAGACGCTAATAAGGCTTGATGTAAAGAAAAAATTAAAGTTACATTGACTTCAACATTTTGTTCTCTTAAAAAAATTAAAGTTTTCAAGCCTTCAGGAGTAAAGGGGACCTTAATTACTAAAGATGGATAATAATCTAGGTAAAGAGAAGCTTCTCTTTTTTGTTCTTCAAAGGAAGATCCCTCTACTTGAAAAGAACAGTGTTTAAATTTAAAGGATTCTACTTCTTTGAGAAAAAAAATTCTATCTTTATTTTGAAGTAAAGAAGGGTTGGTAGTAATTCCATGAATAAAAGGTGAATAGAGCTCAATATTTTTAAGATCAGCAGAATCTAAGAGAAATTTCATGAAAGGTTCTTCCTTTTATTTTAAGATTTTGTCAATGGAATGATTAAAAAAAGCAATAAAAATCCTAAAGATAATAAAATAAGATGAACCATAAAAGAAGAAGAGGGCTTTATTTTTAACCAACGTTGCTCTTGAATAAGACCAATGTAAGGTAAAAAAAGATCCATGGCTGAGTAATAAGTCAAAGAAACTTTTCCTAGAGGATAAAAATAAAGTAGAGGAGAGAGATAAGCTAAAAAAAAACTTTTATGCCATTTTAAAGATTTTAACCAAGGTAAAAGAAGTAAAAGACTAACACTATATTTTATTCCTTGATTAAAAAAAGGATGGTAAAGTTCATTAAGTTTTGAACAAAAAATTAATCCTAGTGAGTCAAAGAATAAAGCTAATAATAGAGTCCAAGAAAAATAAAATTTTTGAAAAAAGAAAGTTCCTATCAAAAGAGAAATAAAAAAAAAATCTAAAAGTTGAAAATGTCTTAATTGAAAAAAATGTTCAAAAGAAGCTAAGAGTAAACTCTTGAAGGAAAGGAAAAAAAAGACTCGGCTAAGTTGAATTTTTTTTAAAGAAAATAATAAAAAAAGATCTGATAAAACACCAGAGAAGAGTCCGTGAAAAAAATGAAGATGTAAATTTTCAAAAGAAGAAAAAAATAAAAAAGGTAAGCAAAACAAAGTACAATAAAAACTTTTGCTAGCTAATAGGGGGAGAGGACTTTCTTTTAAATGATAGAGATAATAAGAAAAAGAAAAAGCTGAAAGAAGAGGAAAAAGATAAAACATTAATTTTTCTTAAAACGACTTAATAAAAGCAGGCTGAGACCTAGAGCAATTCCTAAAGGAATCACAGAAAAAGTTTTTTGATAGGTGTTTATTGGATCTAAAGAAAAATCATAGTAATCCATAAAATAACCAATAATAGCGTGATAGAACATGCCAAAAAGCATTATTAACATATTACAACTAGCACTAGCAAATCCAGTAAGACTATCAGGGAGATGTTTAATGCTTTCATAAACAATAGGTACCTGATAAGAGCAACCAATCCCTAAAATA
This sequence comes from uncultured bacterium, assembly GCA_964652255.1. Taxonomy (GTDB): domain Bacteria; phylum Bdellovibrionota; class Bacteriovoracia; order Bacteriovoracales; family CAZZBM01; genus CAZZBM01. The sequence goes on along the minus strand of CAZZBM010000001.1, from coordinate 23,462 downwards.
AAAAAAAGAACATAAATCAAAAAAGAAGAGTAGATAACTGGAGGAAAAAGCAAAAGAAAAAAAGAAATAAACATGATGAGAGCTAGAAAAAAAGTTCCTATGAAATGTTTTTTAGTTTTATCAAAATAATACCCTAAAGGAGAAGAACTTAGTCCCATACCTAAAAATAAAAGACTTGTAATTTTTAAACTTTCTTCATGAGTTAAAAAAGAATACAAAGTTTGAGTGAGTTTAATACTCCAGCTATCAGAGAAACCTTCTAGAGGACCTATAAAAAAACCTCCAGCTAAAGAAACTAATAAGAACCTTGTATTAGTTAAAACACTTTTTAGTTCTTGAAAAAAAGATTGCTCATTTTTACTAGGCATTTGAGATTTCATAAGAAGAAATGAAAAAATACCTAAAAGAAAACCCATTAAAGATAAATATTTTAGAATAAATGTCCAGCTTCGAGATTGAAATAAATAATCCTCAATTAAGTAAAGAGAAGAAAAAATAGGATGAATAAATATGGGAGCACAAAGACCAATAGTGACACTAAGACCTAAGAAAAAAGAAAATCTTTCTTGAAAATGATTTCTAATGGTTTTAAATAAACATAAAACAGCAAAAGCTGAAAAAGATCCTAATAAAAATCTTTGTAAATAAGCGATATAGTAATGATCAGATACTAAGGTTAAGCCTAAACTTAGGGCTGTTCCAATTAAGCCTAAAGTGAACATTTTTTTTAAATCAATATGATCTAAAAAATATCCAATGACTAAGTGCATAGGAGCATAGCCTAGATAATAAAAAGCAGAATAATAACCAAATTGCTCTGAATTCATGGAATAATAATGAGTAAGATTTTCATTGAAAATATTAGGTAATATTCTTAGAATATATTGATAGAAATAAAAGATGGTACAAATAATCCAACTAAACATTCTCTCACTATAGTAAAGGATAAATTAAATGAAAAGATTTTGGACAAAAAATTATGACCCAGGGGTTCCTGAAGATTATGATCATAATATTCTTATTACAGATTTAATTGAGCAAAGTTTAAAAAATGGTGGTCAAAAAAAAGCTATAACTAATTTTGGCATTTCTATGACCTTTGAAGAGCTTGATGCTATGAGCTTGAAATTAGCAAGAATTTTAAGATCAAAGTATAAAGAACAAACTCCCATTGCTGTAATGCTCCCTAATTTATTGCAATATCCAGTTCTATTGCTAGCTATTCTAAGAGCTAATTGTATTGTGGTGAATATTAATCCTTTGTATACTTCAAGAGAACTGCTTTATCAGCTAAAAGATTCTCAAGCTGAAGCTCTTTTTATTTTTGAAGGAAGTGCTTATACTTTAGACCCAGTTTTAAAGGATCTTTCTCTAAAAGAAGTAGTGATTTGTCGCTTAGGAGATCTTTTATCTTGGAAAGGGTATTTTTATAATTTTTTTTATAAAATTCAACCTTATGAAAAAAAACATAAATTTTTTTTCATAGATTACTTAAATCAAGAAGCTCCCTCTTTTACTAGAAACCTAACTTTAGAAAGCTTAGCTTTTTTACAATACACCGGTGGAACCACTGGACCTTCTAAAGGAGCTATGTTGACGCAAAAAAATATAGCTAATAATGTTATTCAAACTCTTCTTTGGTCTAAATCTTTATTAAAAGAAGGAGAAGAGGTTATTATCACCCCTCTACCCCTTTATCATATCTTTAGTTTGACAGCGAATTTTTTCTTTTTTCTTGGTCTTTTAAGTGAAAATGTTCTTATCACTAATCCTAAAGACTTAGAAAGTTTTATAAAACTTTTAAAAAACAAAAAATTTACAGTTATGACTGGAGTGAGTACTTTGTTTAAAGGTTTAATTACTCATAAAAAATTCTCTAGTTTAGATTTTTCTTCTGTAAAATTTTTTTTAGCAGGGGGCATGACCCTAGACCCTACTCTAGCTCAACTTTGGCAATCAAAGACAAAAGTTGTTTTATTGGAAGGCTATGGTTTAACAGAGTGTTCTCCTGTTGTTTGTGCTCAACCTTTTACTTCTAAAAAACATGAAGGTTATGTAGGCTTGGCTTATCCAGGCACTGATATTGATATTAGAGATGAGAAAGGACAAAGCTTAGCTATAGGTGAAGTGGGAGAGCTTTGTGTAAAAGGACCACAGGTCATGAAAGGGTATTGGAATAAACCTGAAGAAACTGCAAAAATATTTACCCATGATGGGTATTTAAAAACAGGAGATATGGCTTTTTTAAGTGAAGAAGGTCAAATAAAAATTGTAGATAGAAAAAAAGAGATGATTGTAGTTTCTGGGTTTAAAATTTTTCCTTCAGAAATAGAACAACTGTTTTTATCTCAAGAACAAGTTTTAGAATGTGCTTTAATAGGACGAGTGAGTGAAAAAACAGGAGAAGAACCTGTCCTTTATTTAGTTCTTAAAAAACCTTGGTCTCAGGAAGAGATTCTTGCTTTTGCTAAAGAAAATTTAGTCGCTTATAAGGTTCCTAAAGAAATAATTATTAAAGAATCTTTACCAAAAAGCAATGTAGGAAAAATCTTAAAAAGAGAATTGAAATGACAGTGTCGCAAATTTTTTTCATTCTTGTAACTTCATGTGTTACTGAAAGAATTCCTTATTCAAATGCTCCAACTCAAACTCCACCAAATAAACCAAATTCTAACATAAATCCTGGAGATAGAGGGACAAGTCTTGCAGTACCTTTTGAAGAAATAAAAGATCCTAAAAAATACTGTATTGTTAATGTAATGAGAGGAAATGGAACAGAGGATAATCCTTTGTTAATAGAAAATGAATCACAATTTATAACAATTAATAAAATTACAAAGAATTTTTGGTCTAATGGTTGTTATTTTAAATTAATAAATAATTTAGATTTTAAAGATAAAGAAGTTCTTCAGCCCATTGGGGATTACGAAAAAAAAGATAAATTTAATTTTAAGATTTTTAAAGGTTTTTTTGATGGAAATAATAAAAGTATTAAAAATTTAACTATCCAAGTTTCTTTAGACAAAAATATTAAAAGTTTTGGGTTATTTTCTTCTCTTGTAGATAGTCATATTACCAACTTAAGCATAGAAAATATAAAATTTAATTTTATTGATTTAAAAACAGAAAATGATCCTCTCATAAAAATTGGATTATTAGCAGGTGATTTAAATATTCTATCTGGTAAATTGTGTAATATTGATAATATTAATATTGAAAATGAAAAGATTGATTTATCTTCTTTAAAGCAAAGAATTAATTTTTCAGGATTAATAGGCTTGATTGATTTTATAAAACCATCTTGTTCTATGAAAAATATTAAAATAAAAATCAATAAAGTTATTTCTAATGATAAAAGTATAGCTCTTGGTTTTTTAAGTTTTTTTTTAAATACAGTATCTTGCAATTTTGATAACATTGAAAATATCGACATTGATATTAAAGATGGTATTAAGAAATATCGTTGTTTTTTATACTTCGATAATGAAAATAAATATAATGATTTTTATCATCATTACAATCATTTATTAACAAAAAAAAACATTATATTAAAATGTGATTATTAAAGATTAAAATAGTTTTTTAAGGTTTAATTTTATTAATATTGATTAAGATAAAAAGATTGATTATTTATTGTTCAATGCAAAGTAAATAATTGGAATCGATACACAGTTGAGTACTATAGTTAATAGCATTAATATCTGTAGCATGTATCTGAGCATGCGATCCACTTTTCTGATTATCAGTCCATGAATTACAAGTGTGTGAATGAGTTAAATATGACGTACTCAGACCAGTCCAGATTCTTAGTGCTTCATTAGGATTGTTGTTATCATCGGCATAAGAATGAGTTAACTCGCTTGGCCACAAACCAAGAGTTGTTGTAGTAGCAATAATTGTTTCTCCATCAGCTCGTCTATATTCTGTTAAAGGTGCTAGTACCCAATCAACATGCTCATCTATCCCATTATCAGCACAGTTTTCACTAGTACAAGCTATTCTTGTAGATTCATCAACCAAAAAAGCTTTAAATGTTCCTGAGTTTTCAGGTTTGTTGGGGTTATTATTACAAATACTATCAGCTTCCTCAATTCCTGCAAAATCTCCTGGTAGAGTTGAATCTGTTAAAAAAGTTAAACAATAATTTTTTTCATTACAGCCTGTTATTTCAGAACTCTGTTCACTAGAAGAAGAAACTAAAGATTGATTTGTGTTGGTACAAGATAAGATTAAAATAAGATTAAAATAGAATAAATTTCTCATGAATAAAATTTTATCTTTCTTATCTTTAAATTTGATTAAGGAAAAATTTTCTTAAAAATTTTTTTTAATTTGATTTTTAAAAAACAATCCTCTTTCTTCGTAGTTTTTAAAGGTATCTAGAGATTGACATCCTGGACTAAAAAGAAGGGTAGATGTTTTTAAGGTTTGAGGACAAATATCTGTGATTTCTATATGATGTTCACTAGGAAAAAATTGCTTTAACTGACCAAAAACTAAAAAGTTTTTCATAAGAGGATAATCTTTTAAAAGGTTTTTAATATTTGAAGCATGATTTTCATGAGGGCAAAGACCTCCAATGAGAAGATCAAAGGGCTTTTTCATAGCTTTTAAAGCTGTTTCTAGAGAAAAAAGATTAGTACTTTTAGAATCGTTATAAAACTCTAAGTTATTGTGAACAAAATATTCTAATCTATGAGGAAAAGGTTGGAGATTTTTTAAGTACTTAAAAAAGAGCTCGTCTTGAAAAGAAATAAAACATTTAGCAGCTAAATAAGCCATTTTTAGGTTTTTTTCTTGATGTTCTCCTGGAAATTGTTCAAGATTAAAAGTAAGATTTAAGTCCTTAATGAGAAATTCATGAAGGTGAGATTGTCTGATTGTATCGGTGATAAAGAAGGTTTCAGGGGTAGCATTTTTAAAAATATTGTTTTTTGCTTTTTTATAATCTTCAAAATGGGGATAACGTTCTTTATGAGTATCAATAATGTTAGTGTAAATAATAAGATTGGGTTTTAAATAAACAATATTTTCTAAAGAGAAACTAGAAATTTCACAAACATAAAAATCATAGGATTTTTTTTTCACTAAAGCTGCAGAAAGAGGTTCTCCACTATTTCCACCTATAAATGTTTCATAGCCTAGGTATTGTAAAAAACCACCTAAGAAGTTTCGAGTAGAAGTTTTCCCATTAGATCCTGTGATGGCTATAAAAGGATTAGGACTTTTATGAGTAAAAGAAAAATCAATTTCTGAATGAAGTAAAGAAGTGTTTACTTTTTTCTTTAAAAAAACCCCAGGACTTAAAATGACTTCATCAAAATAAGTTTCATAAGCTTCTTCTTCTGTTAAAAAAATTTCTTTAAGTTCATCTTTAAGATGAAGATTTTTATCTGTAATAAATACTTGATTTTGAGATTCTTTCTTTAAAAGGAGTTCATGAGCTGATCTGCCAGAAAGACCATATCCCCAAATAAGTGTTTTTTTCATAGATCATTACTTAACTAAATTTGTCTTTATTTACAAGAATGATCTTTTCAAGATGTCTTTGCTTCTTTATGATCTGCCTATGAGAATTCTTACGAATAAGGATATTTTTCTAGAAGAGTATAGTCCTAAAGAAACAAAAGAAATTTTTTATAAAACAGGATTTGATGGTTCTTCAGCCTATGCTTTAGATTTGGGAGATAAGATTCTTCTTTTTGTGGATGGTCGCTATTATATTCAGGCTCAAGAACAGGTTAAATCTCATGTCCAGGTCAAGCTTTCTTTAAAAGGAGCTTTAAATGGATTATGTGAATATTTAAAAAATAATCCTATAGAAGACTTATTAATAGATTTCAGAAGAGTAACTTTAGAAGAAGCTGAGAATCTTAAACAGTATGCAACACTTAAACATGATACTTTAAAAGAAGTTCAAGATTATATTGCTTTAAAACAAAAAATTGTTCTTGTTGAAGAGCCAAAAAAGTTTTTAAAAGGACAGCATTATATTAGTCACGGAGCTATGATTTCTTGGGTTTTAGGGGCAAGGGCTTTTTTACCAGAAACTTATAAATCTCATCCTCAGGGAAAACTTCTTATTCAGCAAGGAGAAATGCTTTTTTTCACACCACATGTAGAAGGTTGGGAATCTATTGTTAAATCCTATTCTTTAGAAAGTTGGATTGATTATATCAATAGTAAGGAATACTTGTTTGATGATCGTTTTATTTCTTATTATGATTATTTAAAAATTCCTTTAAAAAAAGAATCTTACATGATCCAAAAAGAACAAAATAAAAAAAATTCTTTAGAAGTTCAAGCCTTGAAAAAAGTAGCTAGTACTCATGTAGAAATTTTAAAAAAAACAAAAATTTTTTTTCAAGACTCTTTCTCTGAAAAGGAATTTGTGGAAAAATTCAAAAGTTTTTTTGAAGAATATCAAGTAGAAGATTTTTCTTTTTCTCCTATTTGTTCCATGAATGAAAAAACAAGAATAATTCACTATAAAGATCAGAATGAAAAAAAAATAGAACCAAAGGTTTTTTTAGTAGATATGGGAATTTATCTCAAAGAAGGTTATGCTAGTGATATGACTAGAACTTTTTTTAAACAGCCAACTCAAGAGCAAAAAGAAAAATACACCCTTGTTTTAAAAGCTTTAATAAGAGTTGAATCTAAAAAAATGAAAACACCTCCAAAGGGTTATGAACTAGATTTGTTAGCAAAAAGTATTATTGATTTTCCTCATGGATTAGGTCATGGTATTGGAATTGAAGTTCATGAACCAGGAATATTGCTTTCTTTAAAAGGAATTGAACCCATGGAAGAATCTTATGTTATGTCTATTGAACCAGGTTTTTATTGTGAAAATTATGGAATTAGATTAGAGAATATGGTTCTTTTAAAAAAGAATGAAAAAGAATATTATTTTGAACCTTTAACTTATTATCCTTATGAAGAAGAAATGATAATAAAGGAAATGTTAAGTGAAGAAGAAAAAAAATATCTTCAAAATTATCAGAGTAAATGCTAGTTCATGGTCAAGTAGAAAAAATTTTACATGAAGATTTAAGTAAAACTTTTTTTGTTTTAAAAGAAAATGATTTAATTTATCATTGTTTGTATGAAGGCAAGATTTCTTTAGGGGAAAGTCTTGATCTTGAAATAAAACAAGAATCTTCTTACTGGAAAGTAGAAAGTATTTATAGAAATAATTCTCAAAAAAGTATCAAGAAATTTTTAAAAGAATCTAAATTGAAAGGTCTTGGAGAAAAAAAAATTGATTTTTTGATTGAACAATTTGGAGATAAGACTCTTCATGTTTTAGAATATGAATCAGAGAAATTATTTAATTTAAAATCTTTTAAAAAAGAAGATGTTCTAATTTGGTCAGAAAAAATAAGATCTTTTGATCGTAAAGAAATAGATTTATTTTTTTTAGAACAAGATTTAACTAAAAATTTTTCTAAAAAAATTCAAAAAGAATATGGTGAAGAAACTTTAAAAAAAGTTAAAGAAAATCCCTATGATTTAGCTGAAAAAATAAAAGGAGTAGGATTTTTAAAAGCTGATGAAATAGGTCAAAAATTAGGCATAGATAAAAATGATGAAAGAAGAGTGGTTGGTGCTCTTTGGAAAGTTTTTTCTATGATAGCTGATGAAGGTCATACGAAGACAAGTTTTCAAGAACTTTTTAAAAGATTAAAATTTTTCCAGGTACATTTAAATAAAAGTACCTTAGATAAATTGGTAGAAAAAAAAGAATTAATCTTCTATCAAGGTTTTTATGCTTTAAAAAACTATTTTTTTGCAGAAAAGTTTATTGCCAGTTATTTAAAAAGTCATTTGTATAAAAAAAATAATCTTAGTGAAAACATTGATCAACTTTTAAATGATTCTTTTTTAAGTGAAGAACAGAAAAAATCCATTAGGTTTTTACTAGAAAAAAAGATAGGTATTTTAACTGGTGGTCCTGGAACAGGAAAAACAACGACTTTAAAAACTTATTTAAATATTTTAGATTTTCTTGAAAAAAAATATCTTCTTGCTTCTCCTACAGGAAGAGCAGCTAAAAGATTTAGTGAAGTAGCTGGGGTAGAAGTAAAAACAATTCATCGTTTGTTAGAATGGTCTGGAAAGAAAAAAAGATTTTTAAAAAATGAAAAGTACCCTTTAACTGGAGATGTTCTAATTATTGATGAATCATCTATGATTGATGTTTTGCTTTTTCAAGATTTACTAAAAGCTATCCCTTCTCATATGCAATTGTTGCTTGTTGGAGATCATGAACAACTTCCTAGTGTGGGTGCAGGAGAAGTTTTAAGAGATCTCATTGAAAGCGAAAAAGTTTTTACAGCTCATTTAACTCAAGTTTTTAGGCAAAGTGTTGATTCTCAAATTATTTCTGCTTCTCATTCTATGTTGCAAAAAAAAATGCCTCATTTTTCTTATCCCCTACAAAATAAAGAAGCTTGGAAAGATGATTTAATTTTTATCGATTCGATTGAACCCACTCTAGAAGAAGAAAAAATAAGAAAAAAATGGGAAGAGGTTCAAGATATTAAATTCAAAAATCAATTTTATGATAAGATTGATTTTAAGAATAAAGATCATAGTTCTAATTTTTTAGATCTTTCTGAATATAGTGAGTCTTTAGATTATTTAAAAAATAAAAATATAGATGAAATTATTTATCGTAACTATCATGATACAACTCTGAAATATAACAAAACAGCAAAAGATACTATTATAAGACTTTATCATGAAACTCTTCCGTCGTTATATCCAAATAAAAAGATTCAGATACTTACTCCTATGATTAAAGGTTCTTGTGGAGCACAATCTTTAAATGAAACTATTCAAAGTTTTAAAAAAGATAATAAATCTTTTAGAATAGGATATAAAATATTTTATGAAGGAGATTTCGTTCTTCAAACAAGAAATAATTATGATTTAGATCTGTTTAATGGAGATTTAGGTGAAATTTTAAAAATAGAAAAAGATTATCTTACTATAAAATTTAATGAGAGAATAATTTTTTATCCAAAGGATTCATTAAAAGATCTTAATTTAAGCTATGCTATGACTGTTCATAAATCACAAGGAAGTGAATTTGATATTGTTATTATCCCTATCTTAACCCAACATTTTGTTCTTCTTTATCGAAACTTGATTTACACAGCTTTAACAAGGGCTAAGTATAAAGTTGTTTTTGTAGGCACAAAAAAAGCTTTTAGAATGGCTCTTTTTAATATACAAAAAAAGACAAGAGGGACCTTTTTAAAAGATTTTTTATGTTAAAATTTAAAAATAAAATCTGTGTTTTTGACCTAGATAATACCATTTTATCAAATGATATTACTGAAGAATTTTTAAAAAATATTAAAAAATTTAAAGAATATAAAAAAATAACAAAAAATGATTTATTGCAATCTTATTATTATTCAAATGAACAAGTTTTAAAATTTGAAAAAAATAAGAATTATAAAAAAAAAATAAATTTAACTTTAAAAAAAATTAAATTTAGAAAAAAAGTTATTTTATTATTAAAAGATATTTTACAACAAGAAGGTCAGGTTGTAATTGTGTCAGCGAGTTTAAAAAGATTGATTAACTATTTGTTACCTTTGCTCAATAAACAATTGTATCCGTATAAAATACAGAGTAGCAAAGTTTTTGGATCCTCTCGAAAGCTTCTTGCTTTTGAAGAAAAAAGAAATCTTTTAGTGAAGAAAAAGATTAAGCCTTATTTAGTTGCTGGAGATTCTCCTAGTGATATACCTATGATGCAGTTAAGCAAAATAGCTCTTGTGGTAGGCACTATGGAGTATTCTTATAAAAAACAAAAAGTCTTAACTTTAAAAGATCTTTTTTAAAGCTTTTTTAAAAAGAAGAGCAATATTTTCAGTGCTAATCATTTTAGGACAAACTGCTTCACACTCTTGAGTATTGCTACAAGGACCAAAGAGTTCATCATGTTTTTTTAGCATTTTTTCTAAACGATCATCTTGTTCTATTTGTCCTTGAGGGAGTTGTTCGTATTGAGCAATCTTTGCTGAAAGAAAAAGTAATCCTGAAGAATTTTTACAAGTAGCGACACAAGCTCCGCAACCAATACAACTAGAGGCATCTAAGGATTTCTCTGCTGATTTTTTAGAGACTAGAAATTGATGAGCTTCTGGAGCTGAGCCAACGTTGACAGAAATAAATCCACCTTCTTGAAGTATTTGATCAAAAGAAGAACGATCTATAGCTAGATCTTTTAAAATAGGAAAAGATTTAGCTATAAAGGGTTCAATGGTAATGGTAGAATTATCTTCGAACTGTCGCATGTAGAGTTGACAAGTTGTTCTTCCTAAGCTTCCTCCATGAGGAATCTTATTAATAGTTAAAGAACACATTCCACAAATTCCTTCACGACAATCATGATCAAAAAAAACAGGATCTTCTTTGAGGAGAGTTAAATTGAGATAATCAAGCATTTCAAGAAAGGACATATCAGGAGAAACTTCTCTTAAGGTCATAGTTTGAAAAAAACCTTCTTGTTTTTGTGAAGCTTGACGCCAAATTTTTAAATGAAAAGTCATTTATAACTCCTCGTTGTTGGTTGAATAAATTCAAATTTGAGTTCTTCTTGTAATCTTTTTTTATCTTTAGTCCAAAGAGCTACATGAGAAAATTCCTGATCATTTCTGAGAGCCTCATGATCTGAAGTGACATATTCTTGCCTAAAATGAGATCCACAAGATTCTTCTCTTGTTAGAGCATCTTCAATCATTAGAAAACCTAATTGCAAGTAATCAAGGACTTGTTGAGCATAAATTTTTTGATCTTTAGAAATCAAAAGATTGATCTCAGCTAGTTTTTCTAAATCTTTTTTTGCTTTTAAAAGACCTTCTTGAGTTCTCATCATCCCTACATGATCCCATAAAATTTTCCCTATTTTTTTATGAAGTTCTTTAGGAAGAAGTCCTTTTGAGTGAGAAGAAACGTTTCTTGATTGAGCTCTATGAACATGTTCTTTTAAGGTTTGGCTGGAGAGATCTTTAAAGGATTCATTAGCTAGATAATGAGGTAAGGTTCTTGATATAATAAATAAGCCATCAACTAAACCTTGCATAAGAGCTGAAGCTCCTAAACGATTGGCTCCATGATCTGAAAAATTAGCTTCTCCTAAAACAAAAAGTCCTTTAAGATTACTCATGAGCTCATAATTGACCCACAGTCCTCCCATGGTATAATGTGGTGCTGGATAAATTCTCATAGGCTCTTGATAAGGGCTGACTCCAGTGATATGTTCATACATTTCAAAAAGATTGCCATAACGTTCTTGAATTTTTTCTTGACCTAATTTTTTTAAAGCATCTTGAAAATCTAAATAAACTCCTAGTCCTTGAGCTCCCCTACCTTCATCACACTGAAATTTTGCTTGTCTTGAAGCAAGATCTCTTGGAACAAGATTACCAAAACTTGGATATAGTCTTTCAAGATAGTAATCTCTTTCTGACTCAGGAATATTTTGAGGAGATCTTTGATCCCCTTTTTTAAGTGGAACCCAAACACGACCATCATTTCTAAGAGATTCAGACATGAGAGTGAGTTTTGATTGGTGTTCTCCTGCAACGGGAATACAAGTGGGATGAATTTGAGTAAAAGAAGGATTAGCAAAGTAAGCTCCTAGTTCATGAGCTCTTATAAGAGCTGATCCATTACAAGAAGCAGCATTTGTAGATAAATAATAGACATTTGAATAACCACCACTAGCTAAAACAACAGCATGTGCTTCTAGGCTAATAAGTTCTTCTTCAAGATAAGGTTTTAAAATAACTCCCCGCACTCTTCCTGTTTCATCAAGGATGTAATCTTGTAAAGAATGTCTTGTATAAAGAGTGACTTTTTTTAAATGAACTTGTCTTAGTAAGCTAGAATAAACTCCTAAAAGTAATTGCTGACCAGTTTGTCCACGAGCATAAAAAGTTCTTCTTAGTTGAGCTCCACCAAAAGAACGATTATCTAAATAACCTGAATATTCTCTAGCAAAAGGAATTCCTAGGGCAACACAGTGATCAATCATGAGATTAGAAAGCTCAGCTAAACGATACACATTGGCTTCTCTGGATCTAAAATCACCACCTTTAATAGTATCTTTAAAAAGTCTCCAGATGGAATCTCCATCATTTTGATAGTTTTTTGCAGCATTGACTCCTCCTTGAGCTGCCACAGAGTGGGCTCTTCTAGGAGAATCTTGAAGGCAAACACTAATCACTTGATAACCTTGTTCAGCTAGAGAAGAAGCAGCCCCTGCGCCAGCAAGTCCAGTGCCAACAACAATAATTTTAAATTTAGATCTATTACTAGGATTAACTAAAGAAGCATTAAGACAAAATTTATCCCATTTTTTTTCTAAGGGACCAGAAGGAATTTTACTATCGATCATAAAGATCCTTTAAAATAACTATAAAGAGCAATAAAAGAAAAACCTACACTAATAATTAAAGCATAAACTAAAGATATTTTTTGAAAAAGAGGTCGTCTTTTCTTAGTTAAAAATCCAAAACTTTGAGTAAGAGAAAACACTCCGTGATTAAGATGGAGTCCAATAAAAAACATAGCTAAAATATAAAGAAGAACATGAACTGGATTTTGAAAAAATAAAGTCATAGTAAGATAGAGATTTTTATGAGCAATGTTATTATAGAAAACAGTTTCTATAGAAGCAAAACGAAAATGTTGTAAATGAAAAATCATAAAAATAAAAAGAATAAAGCCACTTAAGGGCATAGTTCTAGAAGAAAAAGTTGATTTTAAATTTTTAGTTTTAGAAGATCCTTTTTGCAAGTAACCTTCATAAGATTGATAAAAACCTAAAAAAATATGAATAATAAAGAAGAGAGCTAAACCAATTTCAGCTAAAAGAATAAACCATTGTTCTGTTAACTTTTTAGTATAGATATTAAAAGCTTCTTCTCCAAAAAGATAAAGACAATTTCCCAAGAGATGAACAAGAGAAAATAAAGTGAGTCCAAATCCTGCTAAAGCAAGAAGCTGTTTTCTGTATAATCGTAACATAAATCTTCTTTTATTAAGAGATAAAAAAGAAAAAATGTAAAGATTGAATCATTTTGTAGAAAAAGCTTTTTTATAAGCTTGCAAAACTTTTTCTCTTTGTTCTTTATAATGAACCTTAGCAGGATAAAAATCATGAAGTTGTTTTTCATCATGAAGAACTTCAGGTGAGTATTTTTTTAATTCAGGAATTTCTTTTGTGATAAAAAGTCCTTGGGGGTCAAATTTTTTTGATTGTAGATAAGGATTAAAAATTCTAAAATAAGGAACAGAATCTACTCCAGAAGAAGCGCACCACTGCCAATTTCCATTATTAAGGGCAAGATCAAAATCAAGAAGGTGATGAGCAAAGTAATCTTCCCCCCACTGATAAGGAAGAAAAAGAATTTTACACAAAACACTAGCCACTAACATTCTCAGCCTATTGGGCATAAGTGAAGTTCTATTAAAGTATTTCATGGCAGCATCAACAAGAGGAAAACCTGTTTTACCTTCTTTCCAAGCTTGAAAAAGTTTTTCATTTTCTTCAAAAGGAATAGAAGAAATTTCTTGTCTAAAAGGTTCCTGAACAAGTCTTGGATAAGATTGCAATAAGTTATGAAAAAAATTATTCCAAATTAATTGATGAATCCAAGGTGTATGTTCAGGTTTTGATCTTAACTGAAAATACAAATCACTTAAATCTAACATTCCTTGTCTTAAATAAGGGGATAAAGAGGAAGTTCCTTCAAAAAGATCATTTCTGGTATCAGAATAATGAGCAATTTTTTTTAAAAAACTTGAAAGTTTTTTTTCTCCTTCTTGAAAACCACCTTTTAAAGAAGATTTTTCATGATGAAAAGGAAAGACTTTATTGAAACACTTAAAATTATAGGGTTGGGTTAAAGGTTTTAAAGACTGAGCTTGTTTTAACCAAGTTTTTTGGTAAGAAGTGTAAATATGATAAGGTTTTTTTTCTTTATTAAAAATTTCTTGATGTTCAAAAAGAACATGATTTTTATAAGTTTTAACTTCGATAGCTTCTTTGTTTAAAATACTTTCTAGCTTTTTTTGAATAAAAATTTTTTTAGGTTCGTACTCTCTTTGCGTGTAAAGAGTTTTTACTTTATGCTCTTTTAAAAATAAAGGGATAAGATCAAGAGCTGATCCTTCTAGAATAGCAAAACGACCCTTGAGATTTTCATGAAGATCTAAAAGACCATCTAAAATAAATTGTCTTCTTCTTTCGTTTTTTTCTTCTAAAACATAAAAAATAAGACAAGAACCTTGAAGAAGAGAAAAGCCAGGGTGATATCTCAGACGTAGATCCCTTTTAAGCCAAAGAGCAGATAAATTCATCAACTATTTCTATATCCCTATTTTTACAGAAAAACAAAAAAAAAAATAAAAACTTCGTTGACCTTAATTGAAAAAAGAGTTTTTCTAGTAAAACTAGAAGGAGGACATCAAGTGAAAATTAAACGTCATTTTACAAAGAAAACAAAAAATCCTTATTCGGGTCTAGAATTTGAAAAGAGAAAAAGCGTTGTAAGAAACCTCGATGGATCAGAACATTCACAGCTTTATATTACCGTGCCTAAAAACTGGTCTCAAGTAGCAAGTGATGTTCTAGCTCAAAAATATATTCGTAAAGCTGGTGTTCTTGATAAAGGAATGGAAGATGATGCTAGAGATGTTTTTCATCGTATGGCTCTTTGTTGGAAAACTTGGGGAGAAAAAGGAAATTATTTTGACTCAGCTGAAGATGCACAAAATTTTTATGATGAGATGTGTTATATGTTAGCACATCAAATGGCAGCTCCCAATACTCCTCAGTGGCTAAATACTGGTTTATTTGAAGCTTATGGTATCAAGGGTCAGCCTCAGGGTCATTATTATGTTGATGATGCAGGAAATTTACAAAAATCAACTTCAGCCTATGAAAGACCTCAGCCTCATGCTTGTTTTATTCAAAGTGTTAAAGATGATCTTGTTCAAGAGGGCGGGATTATGGATCTTTGGGTGAAAGAAGCCCGTTTATTTAAATATGGCTCTGGAACAGGAAGTAATTTTTCTCAAGTAAGAGGAAAAGGTGAAGTTTTAAGTGGTGGAGGGTACTCCTCAGGACTGTTATCTTTTTTAAAAGTAGGGGATAAAGCTGCTGGAGCTATTAAATCAGGAGGAACAACTCGGCGTGCAGCAAAGATGGTTTGTTTAGATTTAGATCATCCTGATGTGGAAGAATTTATTACTTGGAAAGCTAGAGAAGAGGAGAAAGTAGCTGCTTTAGTCACAGGTTCTTTAATTAATGAAAAATATTTAAAGAAAATTTTTTATGCTGTTAAAAATGAAGATCCAGATTTAAAAAAATTTATTTTAGAAGCAAGACAGCAAGGAGTGACAACTTCTATGATTGACCGGGTGCTGAAGATGGCACAGGAAATAGAAGAATTTCATTTAGATGTTTTTGATTTAGATTATCGTGGTGAAGCTTATGAAACAGTCAGTGGTCAGCATGCTAATAATTCAGTAAGAGTCCCCAATTCTTTTTTTAAAGCTTTAGAAAAAAATGAAGATTGGCATTTAAAGTCAAGAGTTACTGGTGAAGTGATTAAAACTGTGAAAGCAAAAGATCTTTGGAGAAAGATTTCTTTAGCTGCTTGGCAATCAGCTGATCCAGGTCTTCAATTTGATGACACTATTAATGAATGGCATACTTGTCCTCAAGATGGAAGAATAAAAGCTTCTAATCCTTGCTCTGAATACATGTTTTTAGATGATACAGCTTGTAATTTGGCTTCTTTAAACTTATTAAAATTTTATGATTTAGAAAAGAATCAATTTTTACTTCAAGATTATGAACATGCTTTAAGGTTATGGACATTAGTTTTAGAAATTAGTGTTTATATGTCTCAATCTCCTTCTCAAGTGATTGCTTTAGGAACCTATAATTATAGAACTCTAGGTTTAGGTTATGCTAACTTAGGATCACTTCTTATGGTTTTAGGTTTAGCCTATGATTCAGAAGAAGGACGACAATTTGCTGCAGCTTTAACAAGTTTAATGTCGGCTGTTGCTTATAAAACAAGTGCTGAAATAGCTAAAGAGCTTGGACCTTTTAAAAGATTTCAAGAAAATAAAGAATCCATGTTAAGAGTTTTACGTAATCATGAAAGAGCTTCTCTGGGAGTAGAAAATGATTATGAACAGTTAACGATTAATCCTCAACCACTTAAAGCTCATTTAGTTAAAGATCAAGCTTTAGTAGAAGCTGGAAGAAAAACTTGGAAGGAAGCTATTCATTTAGGTTCTCAATATGGTTTTAGAAATGCTCAAGTGACCGTGATTGCTCCTACGGGTACTATTGGTTTAGTTATGGATTGTGATACTACGGGGATTGAACCTGATTTTGCTCTCGTAAAATTTAAAAAAATTGCTTCAGGTGGCTACTTTAAAATTATTAACCAAAGTGTTCCTCCAGCTTTAAAAAATTTAGGTTATACCTCATCAGAAATACAAGCCATTACTACCTATGCCACTGGAACTTTAAAGTTGAATCATTTTACTATTAATAAAGATTCTTTAAAAAAGAAAGGTTTTACAGAAGAAGAACTTACAAGAATTGAAAATCAACTTCCTTATATTTTTGATTTAAATCAAGCTTTTTCTTCTTATATTTTAGGAGAAGATTGTCTTAAGAGGTTAAAGATTGCTCAAGATCAATCAGTATTAAAAGTCTTAGGTTTTACTCCTGAAGAGATTCAAGAAGCAGCTGATCTTATTTGTGGAAGAATGACCTTAGAGGGTGCTCCTTTTTTAAAAGTAGAACATTACTGTGTTTTTGATTGTGCTAATAAATGTGGTAAATACGGAAAAAGATTTATTCAATGGCAAGGTCATGTAAAAATGCTTGCTGCTACTCAGCCTTATATTTCAGGGTCAATTTCTAAAACTATTAATATGGTCAAAGAAGCTACTTTAAAGGATATTCAAGAAGCTTATGAGATGAGCTGGAAATTAATGTTAAAATGCAATGCTCTTTATCGAGATGGCTCAAAACTTTCTCAAGTGTTAGAAAGTACATTTTCAGAAGAAGAAGATCTTTATGACAAAGCTCCTGTAGAACAATTAGCTGAAGTCTTAACAAGAGGTCAAAGAAGACATCTTCCACAAAGACGTTACGGTGTGACTCAAAAAGCTTATGTGGGTGGACATAAAATTTATCTTAGAACTGGAGAGTATCAAGATGGAGCTTTAGGTGAAGTTTTTATTGATATGCATAGAGAAGGTGCAGGGTATCGTTCCTTAATGAGTTGTTTTGCTATGGCTGTTTCTTTAGGTCTTCAGTACGGAGTTCCTTTAGATGAATTTGTGGATGCTTTTGTTTATACTAAATTTGAACCTAATGGGATTGTTACAGGTCATGATCATATTAAAATGAGTACTTCTATTGTTGATTATATTTTTAGAGAATTAGCATGGCAGTACTTAGATCGTTTTGATTTAGTGCAAGTTCCTCCTCAAGATAGTTTAAAACCAGATTATGTAGCAGAAAAAAATAGTTATAAAGAAGCTCCACTTTTAGCTCTTATTGAAAAAAAAATTCATGCTGATGGACAAGTGAGTATCACTAAAAGACATCTCTTGAAACAAGAAGCAAAAATTCAAGGTTATGAAGGAGAAGCTTGTAATAATTGTGGCGCTTATAAAATGAGAAGAAATGGTTCTTGTTTAAAATGTGATGATTGTGGTACAACCACAGGCTGTTCTTAAGGAGAGTCTTCTTCTCTAAAATAGTTTTCTATAAAAATAGAAGTTTCTTCTTCAATACTTTTTGGAAAACTATTTTTTTTCATTCCTAAAATTACTTCTTGATCTTTTGTGACGGGTCCATCAAAGTTGACTTGTTCAGCACTTATCACTTCTTTAAAATCTTCAAAATAACATTTTTTTAAAATATTAGGAGGAGTAAGAAGTTCAAAAGTTCCTTCTAAAAGATTTATTTTTTCAACTCTCCCTTTAAAGCCAGATTGTGTAGCAATAAGAGATCCTAAAGGAGGAGCTTTTTGATGTTGTTCTGTATAGAAGTCATTTTCATAGTTGAGACAACATTTTAGAACTCCACATACACCATTAGCTTTACTGTCAGCTAAAGAGAGCTGTTGATTTTTCACTGTTTTAATAGCGACGTGACCATATTTTTTTAAAAAAGAGGAACAACAAAGTTCTAAGCCACAGGGACCAATTCCACCTAAAGCAGAAGAACGATCTCTTTGAGAGATATGACGAAGTTCAATACTTTTTTTAAGTTCTTGAGCAAGTTTTTTTAATAACTCCCTAAAGTCTATTTTTTGAGGAGCTAAAAAATAAAAAATAATTTTTTTATTAAAATCTGTAAATAAAGCATGAGTTAAGGTAATATCTAACTTTAAATCTTGTGCAATTTTTTCACAAAGAAATTGAGTTTTTTTTTGTTTTTGGTGAAGATTGATAGCTTCTTCTTCATCTTTAACGGTAGCTAATCTTTTAATTGTTTTTAAGGTAGAAGAATCTATTTTAGGATCAGTATAAGGAAAAGAACTAATATAACCTAAGGTGATTCCTCGTTCACTTTGAGCCAACACTTTATCACCATAAGAATAGGATCTGTCACCTAAAAGAAAGGTTTCACTACGACCTTGACCCGGAAAGCGAACTTGTACAAGCTTCATAGTCTTTTTTTAGTTGAAAAAGCTCTAGTTGTAAATTCAGGTGTTGAAGGTGATAAGGTCTTTCTTCTAGATAGGTTTTTAAAAGAGTGAGGTATTTGTCAGAATAAAAAAAAAATTTATTTTGAAGTTCTTGACCTAATTTTTGATAATTTTTAAGAAGATCTTCATTAAAATTTTGATCCTTAAAATAAAAACTTAGAGACCTAGATTGAATAGTTTTTGGAATATGAGATTCATAACGAAAAAAAAAGACAAGAGGATAAGGAGGTTCTTCTAGGATTTTAAGAAGTTTTTCATAAAAATTTTTTGAAGGAGTTTCACTGAAGAAGAAAAACTCATAGGGACTAAATTGAGGTTTAAAATAGAATTTAAGATCAACATCATTGAAATGAATTTCATTGTAAGCTTTTGGGGAGTAGATCTTAGTGACTTGATGAATGAAGTTCTTGTAAAAAAGATGAAAAAAATCTTCAGAGCAATGGAGAAGATAAGAAGAGAAAAGTTTTTTTTCTTTAAGAAGAGTAATGAGATTCATAAATTTCAACCATTTGTTTTAAACTATGTTCTAGAGAAAAACTATTATCAATAGTTTTAATTCTTTCTTCTTTAAATTGTTCATAATAAGATTGAATTTGATCTACTTGATGTTTTTTTTCCATAAAATCTAGTTGTTTCTCTAAGCATCTTTTTCTTAAAATTTCACTAGAGGTTTTAATAAAAAAAGTCAGTTGTGGCCATAGATTTAATAGAGAAAAGGTAGAGAGTAGTGTTTGAATTTGGGCAGTGGAAAATTCTCCCAAAAGACCTTGGTAAACAAAAGTAGAATCATGAAATCTATCAAGAAGAATAATGCAGTCTTCATTAAGTAAAGGTTTTATTTTTTTTTCAATGAGCTCAGTTCTATCAGCTAAAAAAAGAAAAAGCTCAGATAAAGAATTTTTGTCTGGGTATTGATGAAGTAAAAGATTTCTTATTTCTAGACCTAAAGATGTTGCTCCGGGAGAAATAAAGCTATGAACAGTTTTATTTTTTTTCTCTAAATAAGATTTAAAAACAGTTAAACAAGATCCTTTTCCAGCGCCTTCTGTTCCCTCAAAACTAATAATTAATGCCATTTAGCTCCTTTCTAGCATAAAAAGAACTTTTTTTGTACTTGATCTTTATTTCTTTCTTTTGATAAGAGAGATCCTTATGTTTTTTTTATTAGGGCAGTTGCTATTATTTGAATTTAAAGAGCAAGAAGAAGAAAAAAACTTTAACAAGAGGATTGAAATCCTAAAAAATGATCTTCTTGCTAATATTGAAGAAATTAGTTTTTGTATAAAAAATGATGATTTAGATGAAAAAAAAATAGAAAATCTTTACATTTATTATAAAAATAAAAGCACAAAATTTAATAAAGAAATAGAAGAAAATATTCAATTGAGTATAACATTAGTGCATATTAATGAAATAAATTTAATATCAAAGATGAAAGCTCTTCAATTAAAACACTATGTATCTATTTTAGAGAGTTATATTTCTATTTTGAAAAATAAAAAAGATATTTTTTTTTTCTCTAAGAATAGTCAATATATAATTGATTATTCAACTTGATTTTCTTCTTCAGGAGTGTCTTCTAAATTTTCCTCTTCCTCACCTTCTTCAGTAGGAAGATTCTTTAGTTCTTTAATAACAGAAAGAATTCTTTCTGCTTCTTTTTTACTATCATTTTTATTTGGTTTAACTTCTTCTTTTTTAATCTCAATGCCATCAATATCAACATTAACGGGAATTCTTCTTTGAATAGGAGCTGCAGCAGGAGTTCTCACAGGTTCAGGGGTAAGATTTTTTGGTTTTTCTACAGATTGAATAGTTCGAACAAGAGTTGTTGGTTGTTTTTTTGAAGTATAAAATTGATAACCTGCTACAGATGAAGCAATAAAAAGAAGAACAAAAGTATAAACTGAAGCAGAGGTTTGTTTGGCAATAGCTTTAGTCATTTGAATAATTTGAGTTTGTTGACTCTTGCTTTGATTCATATTAGCAACTAGTTTTGTAACAGGATCTTCTTTCTGCTTTTTTTCATTGATTTTAATTTGTAGGGTTTTATCATAAAAGAGATCATCACCATCTAAAAAATCTGGTAGGTTGAAATTTTTTTTAACTAAACCAATAAATTCAGGAATATCTTTTAAGCTTTTAAAGCTTTGACCTTGATCTGAGGAAATTTGACTCTCTAGAGAAATTTTTTTCTCTCTAAAAAGATGAAGAATATCAGAGTAGCTATGTTGAGAATTTTCTGGATGAAGAAGATAGGCTTGAGTATTACTTAAGAAAGAACATTCATTTCTTTTAAGCCATTTTTCATTTTCTAAGTTGCATAATTGAATATTTAAAAAATGATTTTTATGTTCAAGGGAAAGAAGAAAAGATTTTAATTCTTCTTCTAGATAAGGACCATAAACTTGATGTTCATGAGAAACCATCCAAAGTTTTATAAGATCATAGTTATGTTGCATGATCTCTTCTTCAGATAGAGGTTTCAGAGGAAAGATCTTAAGATCCATAATCTTTATTTTAGGATTAAGGCTTAAAATCTCTTCCTAGGACTTTTCTTCCTAGGTTCTTTTTGTTAAAAAAAAACAGTGTTTCACTTCAAAGAAGGAAGTTTTGTAGAAAAAAGTGAATTTCTTAAAGAGTACTTTTTTTTAGCTGATCCTTATGATCAACTTCTAGCTATTGGAAAAAATAGTCCTTATCATTATCAAGGTCCTTATGAAAAAGATCAACTAGTGATTGGTTGTCAATCTGAAGTTTGGTTAAAAGCAGAATTAAAAAACAATCGAGTTATTTATTTAGCCTATAGCTCTTCTTATTTAGTGAATAGCTTAGTTCAAGCTGTATGTTATCTTTATTCAGCTCAAGAGCCAAATCAACTTTTGTCTTTAGATTGGTCTTTAGAAATTTTTCCTAAAAACTTACTTTCAAGTAATAGGGTCTTTGGTTTGCAAAGCATGAAAAAAAAAATGTTATTAGAAGGATTAAGATATGCTCAAAAGACCTAGAAGATTAAGAAGGAACTCTTTTATAAGAGATTTAGTTCAAGAAGTTTCTTTTAGTAAAGATGATCTTATTGCTCCTTTTTTTATTATAGAAAAAGGATTTTATGAAATACCTTCTTTGCCTGGTATTTATTATTATGATCAAGATCATTTAATCAAAGAATTAAATGAATTAGTAGGTAAAGGATTAAAATCAATATTATTATTTCCAAAAATTGAACCTAGTTTAAGAACAAGTGATGCTGCTTTTGCCTATAAAAAAAACTTTTTTTATCAAACTGTTCAATTCGTAAAAAAAAATTTCCCTGAATTAATCCTTATGGTAGATATTGCTTTAGATCCTTATACAGATCATGCTCACGATGGAATTTTAATTCATCAGGATGTGGATAATGATCTCACTTTAGATTATTTATCAAAATTAAGTCTACATTTTGCTGAAGCTGGAGCAGATGTTTTAAGTCCATCAGATATGATGGATGGACGAGTAAAAAGAATAAGACAAGATTTAGATCTTCAAAATTTTTCTAATCGCTTAATTATGAGTTATTCTTGTAAATATGCCTCTTCTCTTTATGGTCCATTTAGACAAGCCTTAGAAGCTAATTTGCTAGGAGATAAAAAAACTTATCAACTTAATGTGACACAAAAAAGAGAATCTTTAAAGGAAGCTCTTTTAGATGAAGAAGAAGGTGCGGATTTACTTCTTATTAAGCCAGCTAGTTGGTATTTAGATATAATTTCTTTAGTTAAAGAAAAAAGCTTACTGCCTATAGTAGCTTATCATACTTCAGGGGAAT
Organism: uncultured bacterium; assembly: GCA_964652255.1. GTDB lineage: Bacteria > Bdellovibrionota > Bacteriovoracia > Bacteriovoracales > CAZZBM01 > CAZZBM01. The sequence goes on along the minus strand of CAZZBM010000001.1, from coordinate 878 downwards.
ATCTTATGATTAAAAATGCTTCTTCAGAAAAAGATTTATTAAAAGAGCTTTTATTTTGTTTGAAAAGAGCTGGCGCTGATCTTATTATTACTTATTATGCTTCTTCTTTAATAAAAGAACACTAGATTTTAATAGTAAAAAAAACTAATTTTTTTCAATGAGATTGATTATATAAAAAATATATTTTTTACTTATTTTCTTATTTTTATAAGATTTGTAACCTAGAATCACTAAATAAACAAAAAATAAAACTTGCTTTAGTACACGAACAAATTACAAACATTAAAAAAGATTACTTGCATAAACTTTCCGCAAAAATAATACGTGAAAACCAAACTATTTGAATTGAGGATTTAGCTGTAAAAAATATAATGAAAAATCATTGCCTTGTAAAAGCAATGAGTGATGTTTCCATGGGCTCATTTTACACTGTGCTTGAATATAAAGTTAACTGAAATGATAGACAATTTGTTAAAATTGATAGATTCTTTCCAAATAGTAAAACCTGTTCAAGTTGTGGTTGGATAAAACGAGATTTAACAATTTCCATCAGAGAATGGACTTGTGAATCTTGTAGTGAAGTACATAATAGAGATGTAAATGCAGCAAAGAATATGTTAAAGCAAGGTGTAACATATTGTCTAGGTGTGGGATGCAGTCGGACACAAAATAAAAACGGAGTAAGCCGTTACTATTAGGTGAGTTTATAATCTCCGAAACCAAACTCACTAACTATGCTGTGCGGGTAGTTCACTGTAAAAAAATGTAATATCTTCAAATCTTATAAGTTCTTAGTTTTTCAAAGAGAATTGACTAGTGATACGATCACTCAAAAAATTCTCTAAGAAAAGAACTCTTTGGATCTTCATCTGAATCCT